>CAWCWY010000016.1:0-270081 GCA_963799375.1 uncultured cyanobacterium | reverse complement strand
AAAACATTTATGTAGCTTTAGGAGATAAAGAATTTCCCATTCTGACTCTTAACAACAGTGATGCTATTGTTCATGGTGTCAAATTAGAATTCCATGCAGGACAAATAGCAAGCAAAATAGAAAGTAGTTTTGAGCAAGCTAAGCAAGAAAGGGAAATACCGTTTTTAGTCAAGCAAAGCAAAATAGCGGGAAGTCTTCTGTTCGCAATGATTTTAATGAGTGGACTGCTATTTCGTTGGCTCAAACGATCTCGTCAAGCAAAAGCTAATCTTAACCCCAAAATTAGTGTTGAATCGTTGGATATTAATTTAGAAAAAGGCAAAAAATTTAATCTCAAAGAAGTACAGTATCGACTATTACAGTTAGCTCAAATTACGGTTTGGCTGGGGGGAAGCCTACTTATTTTGGGTTTGTTTCCCCAAACTCGTTTACTTCAACTGTGGATTATTACCCTGCTGAGAATCCCTTTGCGTCTGCTATTAGTAATTGCTGGTTGCTATATTTTGATTCGCCTAAGCTATGCTGCGATCGCCAAAATAAATTCGGTTATTACTGATAATACTTTTGCTAACAGCTACGTATTTTTGCCTGATACCAGCCGTAGACTACAGGTAAGAGTGAACACTTTCTCCCGCTTGTTTCGCGGTGTGGTAACTTTTTTGTGGGTTGGCATCGGTATTTTTGTCGCTTTATCTGTCTTAGGTTTAAACGTTGCCCCTTTTCTAGCAGGTGCTGGAGTTTTGGGTTTGGCATTTTCCTTTGCTTCCCAAAACCTAATTAAAGACACCATTAACGGTTTACTGATTGTGCTGGAAGATCAATATGCAGTGGGAGATGTGGTAACAATTGGTGAAGTGGGAGGATTGGTAGAAAATTTAAATTTGCGCATTACTCAACTAAGAGATGGCGAAGGAAGACTGATTACAGTTCCTAATAGTGCCATAACTTTAGTTGCCAATCATTCTAATGGTTGGTCGCGATCGGATTTGAGAATTCCTTTTGCTTATCAAACCAACGCCGATGAAGCGATTAAAATAGTAGAAGAAGTTGCAACTTTAATGTATCAAGATTGTGACTGTCGTGAAAAAATGCTCGAAGCACCTCAAGTATTAGGAGTCGAAGATTTTGCCGAACGTGGTTTTGTTGTCAGACTTTGGTTTAAAACTGAACCTTTAAAGCAATGGGAAGTGTCTCGTGAATTTCGTCGGCGAATTAAAAATGCTTTTGAAGAAGCTGATATCCCTTTGCCCTTGCCACAGCAACAAATTTGGCTCAATAGCAATAGCCAGGAGTATAAACAAAATGAAAATATAGGTTAATTGTTAACTATCTGCAAAGAAAGTTTGTTGAGAATTTAACTATTATTGATATTTATATCAAATGCGGGAAGAAGGAGGAGCAAATCATAGTAGATCGTTATAATTACTTTTTAGCTTAAGATTTTCTAGTTAAGGATTGAGCAATATGGGTAGACTGAGCTATAAATAGTTAGGCTAAATAAAGACACAAGCAGTTTAATTTATATCTTGATCGATCTTTAAAAAGCTGTCAAACACGGCTAAACCGTGCAATGGCAAGAATACCGCAAGCATAATATCTACCAATAGTAATACTCACGTAATCCTTGTCTCAATAGTTTCTAAGAAGACTGCGCTTTCCGCTAAATCAGCAACGTTTAAAATATATGTCTAAAGCTAGTCATTTTCATCATCCCCAACAGCAATCTGGAGTCGATCGCCTACAAAAAGAGTGGACTGAATTCAATCGCTTCCATACCAAAGGAGAATATACTTGCCCTGTATGTCGTCATGGAAAGGTATCCGAGATGCCCTTAATGGAGGCTTTTTCCTGTAATTTTTGTCAGCATATTTTTACTACAAATTTTGAAAAGCAATTGCTTAAAATGGCAGACAGCCAATTACCTCTGACTTGGTATTGGAACGGCAAAACCTGGAAAGGTATTCACCGAGAAGGGGTGGAAATTGGTTGGTCTTATGTCACTGTAGCTTTGGCGTTTGTCTTGCTTCCTACTACTATCGTCGGTTCTGGAATGTACCTGTTTCCTGCATCACCCGACAGCCTGCTTTCTTGGCTACCTTTAGCCTGGACTGGTTTAACTTTTTGCGCTCACCTATTCTGCGTAATTTGGTTGATCGTTGAGTATTATCAGTTTCCCATTTTTCTTTATGTCAGAGCTTTGAAAAGAAAATTGTCGCTAGCTGGAGAATAGACAGTTGTAGCGGTATCCTTGCCATTGCACGGTTTAGCCGTGTTTGACACCTTTGTCGCTACGCATCTTCGAGGATGTCTCAGCAGTCAGTAGTCGGTAGTCAGTTGCTCATTATTTTGGTTGTACCTTGTGATTTTGAGAAACGGTATAACGCTATATTCGGGTTGAGCAGATTCAAAATCCCTAAAACACATCTCGATCGGACAATGTTTTTATTGCTATCTCAGAATGCAAAATTTAAATTCAACTCATCCCAAATGTACGTTAATCAAAACAATCTAACTTGTTGATTTATACCTATTCTTAAAAATAGCCGATCGCTGTAGATAGAAAGATAAATTACGAATTTGGTGCGACAGGCAAAGTTCTTCCTTCTACGCGGTCAAAATAAGGCATTACTTCTTCTGTATAGTCAATAGGAAGTACGGTGCATACGTTTTCGTGAGGACGAGGAATAATTACCCAAGATTCTAAGGTTGCTCCCTCAGCTTTTTTCACTGCATCTATTCCCGCAGCCATAGCTGTTTTGACTTCTGAGACATCACCACGAATATTGACGTTAAAACGCGCACTACCCACACGAATGTAGCCAACCAGGGTAACACGCCCTGCTTTGACCATCGCATCGGCTGCTGCTAAAATGCCTGGAAATCCTTTTGTTTCGATAGATCCTACCGCAGATTGAGACGGCATAGACTTTTGCTCCTTCGAGTTATTAATTATAAATACAAATAAAAGTAATTCTAAATTACATTTACGAGTTCTAATTTTAGCCGAAAGCGCGGTGTTTTTTGAACATACTTCAATACAGCCCCAAAAATAACCTAGAAGCGAAATTGTTCTACTTCTTCGGTGTAAGCAATGGGTAAGACTGCAACCACATTATCTGGTGGGTTGGGTACAGTGTAGTGGGTTGTCACTTCACCACCAAAAGTATTTTCTGCTGCTTTTAATCCCGCTTCCATAGAAGGGCGAACTTCTGAAATTGGACCTCGAATAGCAATTACAAACGTGCCACTTTCTCCTTTATCAAAATAAACTAGGGTGACACGACCAGCTTTCAGCATCGCATCAGATGCAGCCAAAACAGCAGGAAAGCCTAGAGTTTGAATTACTCCTACTGCGTGTTGTTGATCCATATATTTTAAGACTTAAAAATTAAATTAGAGAAACCATAATCTTCTACAGTACTATATGTGGATAAGTTTTTATATTTTGATTGCGCTTGGTTTGGAGACAGTAGCAATAATGCGATCGCAACCTGATTTTGGTTTAGCCCACTGATATTGATGGTCTTGAGGATCTCCCCAACATAAACCAAGATAGATTTCGGTGCGGGCTGCGTCAATTTCTGCCCACTCTGTCTGCTGGATTAATTTCTGAAGATATTCCGATCTTATGAGCTGGTGATAGCTTTTATTGTTGGCAGTATTACTATTAACTAACCAAAATTTCATTTTCGCTGTAGTTTGATACCAAAAATCTAAAATCTCTGGCTTTGCAGCCACCAAAATTTTTTTATCCCCCCGAATAGGCACTAATTGGTTATGAATTTCAGGATAGGTAACGCTTTGCTGTTCAAAAGTACAGGTGCGCCATACGATACCTGAGACTTGGTGATTTTGCTGATATTCATGAATTTGACTCCGAAAGTCTCGATAGGCAAATACCTTATTCACCCGATCCATATTCAAAGCTTTTGCTACAACAGGATCGTTGATACGCTGTGCTGAAGATAGAACAACACGCTTCCCTTTCCAGTTTTCTTTTAATTCGCGATCGAGTATCTTGATCAATTCGTTGGTGGTGTATGTCATTAGTACCAAGCAGCTATGCTTTCTCTATTTGCAATTGTATCTTTGCTCTTGGATAATTACTCAGGGTTTTTATGTTTTCTTTCTAGAAAAAATGTTTTGAAGATAAGTTTGGTAACACCAGTAACCAAACATCAAACTTTAATCTAAGATATTTTCGTTCCAAGCATTTTCAAGAATAGGCTTAATAACCTTAGTAAATTCTTGATATGCTATCGGCTTTAAATGTACACGATCGCTTTCAAAAAAGTCTTGGCGAGATTTGCCTTTGGAGTCTGCCCAAATATGATTTACGTCTATGTATTGAAGATGAGAACTTTGCTCACAGTATTGTTCAATTAAATCATTAGCAGCATCAACAATATGCCATTTATTTTGTTTTTGAGGTGCGCGATTAATTGAAACAAAATAAATTCGTGTTTTTGGCAAATTAGTTTGAATATATTCAACAAATAGCTGAAAGTTTTGCTTAACCTTTTGGGCATTTATACCCATATTTATATCATTGCTACCGCAGTAATAAACCACTATCTTTGGTTTATACCGAAGCACTAGCTCATCTGCATAATTTAGCACTTCCCAGGTTTTAGAACCGCCAAATGCTTGATTAATTGTAGGTAGCGGTTTCATATCCAATTCCAAGGTTTTCCAAAGTCGGAAAATACTGCTACCAACAAACACAATTCCCTCCTCTATAGGCGGTTGCAAAATTCTTTTGGCGACCAATTCCCGAACTTCTTGCTGATAACCAATTCGTTGATTCATTGGAATTTTATCTTTAATTATTTTTCCCCAATCAACCATAAACTCAAGATTTATACACAACAGAGCTATTTTCCCTCTAACTAGGCTAATAAATTTTGTTGCTATTCTTTACATTTGTTGTTAACTTTAGTAACAGAAGCAAAAATAAAGCTCAATAATTGGGTTTGGTGCAAATGAACGTCAAGTGGCAAAAGCTGATTTTTAGAATGGGTGTCTGGCTAACCTTAGAGCTGTTTTTTGACCGCGTAGGGTTAGATACCATCGCTGACTACAGTGAATTCGTATTTGAGCGCAACCTAATTACCAAGATTTCATAAATCATCTATAGACCCTATCTTAATCATTCAAGTAACCCAGTCTTATGACAGTCAAATCACCAGATAATCAGTTAGAGAAAACCTTCCTGGAAGATTGAGCTTTTGTATGACGGTGAATGTCCTTTGTGCGTGAGAGAAGTCAACTTTTTGACCAAAAAAGATCGAGGAAGGGGAATAGTTAACTTTGTCGATATCGCTGATATTAATTACAACCCTCAAGACCACGGCTATGTAGATTTTGCTACCGCGATGGGAAGAATCCATGCAGTCTTACCTGATGGAAGTGTAATCAAAAATGTCGAAGTATTTCGCCGAGTTTACGAAGAGTTAGGTATGGGATGGGTATATGCTATTACTAAGATACCGATAATAGGAGCGATCGCTGATTGGATCTATGGTATTTGGGCAGACTGGCGGTTAAAGCTGACAGGTAGACCAGATTTGGAAGCTGTAATTGTTGCAAGACAAAAAAAAGTCAATTTTAATTCAGGCAGATGTCGGATAAATTAATGACTGTAAAACAACAGCAGTCAGAAAATCCTAGTAAATACTGTCGAACTAAAGCGGTTCGCGATGCTATTATCAATGTGAAGCGCGATTATTAAAAGGTAACAATTATGGTTCAAGCACCTGTATCTCCAGTGGTACTAGCTATCTTGGATGGCTGGGGTCATCGCGAGTCAACAGAGGCTAACGCTATTGCCACTGCCAAGACACCAGTTTTTCATAGCTTGCAAGCTGCTTACCCTAACACGCTGATTCATACATCGGGTAAAAGTGTAGGATTACCTGATGGTCAAATGGGTAACTCAGAAGTAGGACATCTCAATTTGGGTGCAGGAAGAGTAGTGCCTCAAGAGTTAGTGAGAATATCTGATGCAGTTGAAGATGGCTCGATACTTAAAAACCAATCATTGATAGATGCTTGTACCAAAGCAAAGAATGCTGGCGGTAAGTTACATTTAATCGGTCTTTGTTCCGAAGGTGGTGTTCATTCCCATTTAAAACATTTGGTTGGACTTTTGCAGTTAGCCAAATCAAACGGAATCGAAGATGTATGTATTCATGCTATTACTGACGGTAGAGACACCTACACTACAGAAGGAATTAAAGCATTAAGTAAAATTCAAGACTCGATCGATAAGATTGGAGTGGGTCGAATTGTCACTATCAGCGGGCGTTACTATGCAATGGATCGCGATCGCCGTTGGGATCGAGTCCAAAAAGCCTACGATATCATGACTAAAAATACGGTTAGCGACAGGCGATCGGCAACAGAAGTCTTAGAAAGCTTCTATGCTCAAGAAATAACTGACGAGTTCGTTATTCCTACAAGAATTGCCTCTGGAGCAGTTGAATCTGGAGATTCGATTATTTTCTTCAACTTCCGTCCAGATAGGGCAAGACAGCTAACCTACGCCTTTGTCAACGATAAATTTGATGGGTTTGCTAGAGAAAGAATTAGTCCTCTGAACTTTGTTACCTTTACTCAATATGATTCTAGTTTAGCGGTTGAAGTAGCATTCAAACCACAAAACTTGACCAATATTCTTGGTGAAGTAATTGCCAACGAAGGTTTGCGTCAGTTTCGTACCGCAGAAACCGAAAAATATCCCCATGTTACCTACTTTTTTAATGGTGGTTTAGAACAACCTTTTCCTGGAGAAGACCGAGAATTAATCCAAAGTCCAATGGTGGCTACCTACGATCGCGCTCCTGAAATGTCAGCTAAAGCAGTAACGGAAGCTGTTTGTAAAGCAGTTAATCAAAGGGTTTATTCTTTAATCGTAGTTAACTATGCCAACCCTGATATGGTTGGACACACTGGCAACTTAGAAGCAGCAATTCAGGCAGTTGAAACCGTAGATAGTTGTCTGGGAAAAGTAGTTGAAACTGTAAACAAAGTCGGTGGGACATTGTTGATTACCGCCGACCATGGTAATGCCGAATATATGAAAGACCCAGACGGTAATCCTTGGACAGCCCACACTACTAATCCCGTACCATTCATTATCATTGAGGGGGAAGACAGAAAAATAGTTGGACACGGCACAGATGCGCCTTTAAGAGAAAACGGTTGCTTGGCAGATGTTGCACCAACTATCTTAGAAATATTACGAATTCCTCAACCAGAAGAAATGAGTGGTCAGTCTTTGATTGAGTCAGCATCTTACGAAGCTAAAAAAAACAGGACTCCAATTAAAATTTCAATGTAGCCTTGTATTTATCTTGCTCCCCTCTTCTGTTAGGAGAGGGGCTGGGGGAGAGACTCAATTAACTCTGCCAATTAACCCAATCTTGAGGCTTGAGGAAAGTTTCGTATAGTTCCGCTTCAGGGGTATTTGGTTCTGGCTTGTAGTTATATTGCCAACGAACTAAAGGAGGCAAAGACATCAAGATTGACTCTGTACGTCCATTGGTTTGCAAACCAAAAATAGTTCCGCGATCGTAAACCAAGTTAAACTCTACATAACGCCCACGACGATATAGCTGAAAATTACGCTGCTTTTCTCCATATTCTGTGTTTTTTCGTCTTTCAATAATAGGCAGATAAGCAGGTAAAAAAGTGTTTCCGCAGTCTTGAACAAAGTTAAATAGATCTTCCCAACTACGATGTTCTATTTCCCCTACTTCCTTGCTATATTCTGCTGCTGCTTTGTCTGGATGTGGTCCTTTATAGATTTCGCCCGTACCATCCTGATAATCGAAAAATAATCCCCCTACACCTCTTGTTTCGTCGCGATGTTTAAGATAAAAATATTCATCACACCATTTCTTAAATACTGGATGATATTCAGCATGATGGCGATCGCAAGTCTCTTTAAAGGTAGTATGAAAATGCTTGGCATCTTCAGCAAAAGGATAATAGGGGGTTAAATCTGCACCACCCCCAAACCACCAGACTGGACCAGCTTCAAAATAACGATAGTTGAGGTGAACTGTAGGAATATAAGGGCTTCTAGGGTGTAAAACCATGGAAACTCCCGTAGCGTAAAATCCATGTCCCTCTGCTTCAGGACGTTGCTTGAGGATTGAGGGAGGTAGCTGACTACCCCAGACTTCTGAAAAGTTTACTCCACCCTGTTCTAGAATACCGCCATCGGATAAAACGCGTGATCGCCCGCCTCCCCCTTCTTCTCTTTCCCAACTGTCTTCTTGAAATTTGCCACCTCCATCGACTTCTTCCAAGCCAGCGCAGATCTTATCTTGGATCTGCTGCATCAATTTACTTACTCTTTCTTTAGAATCAGCAGGAGGAGTACTTGGTTGGGATTTTTTAGCTGGGTTAGTATTTATAGCGGTCATCAGAATATTAAAAGTTAGATACAAAAACTGCTTCAATCAGAGTATCTCGATCTGGTGTTGTCGCACCACCACTAAGACTGTGTAGCAACAATATCTTTATGATTTGGTAAGGTTTCTTAATATATTTGCGCTGTAATCTAAAAAAAATTAGATTACAGCGCATCTTAACTAGAAGATTTTGTTCGTGTCGATCTTGCCTCTAATGCAAAAAATGATAATGAAACTTTTTTTTCTTGCTGATTCCAATTGCTAGCAAAACAATATACGGAGGTAGTAGGAGCGTCGCTGCTGCTAAACTGTGACCGATAAAAGAGGACATATTTTATAAGCTAATACTCTCGAAAAGAGTTAAACCAAGGTGCTTAAATGCTGAATTAATTGGGGTGCTTGGTGAACTCCCTCTATTTTTTCGGCTGGCTGACCGTTTTTGAATAAAACTAAAGTAGGTAAAGCTTCAATTTGATATTTAGAGGCAAGATTGGGATACTTATCTGTATCAATTTTAACTACTTGAAGGCGATCGCGTAAATTAGCTCCAACCTGTTCCAGAATAGGGGTCATCATCTGACAAGGACCACACCAAGTAGCATAAAAATCTACCAATACAGGGAGACTAGAGCTTTCTAATAAATCTTCAAAACTGGAGAATTGTTTTTTAACTGCCATGGCAATCGCTTTTTCCGTATAGATGGGTCGCAAAGAAAAATTAGTCCTGGGGACTAGTTAGCTTATATGATAGCTAAGTTAACCAGAAATCATGGTAATTATATTTAGTTTCTTAAGCTTAGAACAGGGGGGTAGGTTATGGAGTTATTACCAGAAAGTTTACAGCATTTAAAAGAGAAAGTGGCGGTAGTCACGGGTGCTTCTAGGGGTATTGGTAAAGCAACAGCATTGGAATTAGCCAGCTACGGGGCAAAGGTTGTAGTAAACTATGCCCGTTCGAGTGAGGCAGCAGAAGCTACCGTCAAAGAAATTGTAACAGCAGGAGGAGAAGCGATCGCAGTCCAGGCTGATGTTTCTCAGGGGGAACAGGTGGACAACCTAATTAAAGCTACCCTGGATAAGTTTGGGCGCATTGATGTTTTAGTTAACAATGCAGGTATTACGAAAGACACTTTATTGCTGCGGATGAAGCCCGAACAATGGCAAGCAGTAATCGATCTCAACCTAACTGGGGTATTTTTGTGTACCAAAGCTGTAAGCAAAACTATGCTCAAACAGCGTAGTGGCAGAATTATTAACATTGCTTCGGTTGCTGGGCAGATGGGCAACCCAGGACAAGCCAACTACAGTGCAGCTAAGGCTGGAGTAATTGGCTTTACTAAAACAGTAGCTAAAGAATTAGCCAACCGTGGCGTTACGGTTAATGCCGTCTCCCCAGGTTTTATTGCTACAGATATGACCGAGGATCTTAAGTCAGATAAGATTATTGATTTCATTCCCCTCAATCGTTATGGCACACCAGAAGAAGTTGCAGGAACAATCCGCTTTTTAGCAGCAGATCCCGCAGCAGCCTATATTACAGGTCAAGTATTTAACGTCGATGGTGGAATGGTGATGGCTTAAATCACTAAACATTTATTAATTTGATAAATGTTTAATGCTCAATGCTCAATGCTCAATGCTCAATGGTAATTCTTGGATTCGTCGGGCTAAGTCTTGAGAAGATTCTGGGTTGTTATATAACACCATCGTGGTGGTTTCATTCCGCTCGAAACCAATGCGTTCGTAGAAGCTTTGTTGATGGGTAGTAGTTAGGTAAACTCTTTCTGTTCTGCTCACTAAGGGATGAGATAGGACAGTTTGCACTAGCTTGCGTCCTAAACCTACTCCTTGGTAATTTGGATCGACGATTACATCCCATATACCCGCACGATATATACCATCAGAAGTTGCCCTAGCAAAGCCGATGAGACATTTCTTGTCCCAAACTGTAACTACGGGATTGCTATTGGCGATCGCAATTTTCAGATCTTCTATATTTCGTTCTTGCGCCCAAAAAGCAGTTTTGAGAAATAGATGTTGTAACTGGACAAAATCTACTTTTGACTTGTCAGCACAGAACTGAATATGACTACAATCCATCGGCATAACCTCTTGTATTATCTAAATGAAACTTAAATTATTCATCAGCTTAAAATTAGTTTGACTTGACCTTGAATGGTGCGATCGAAAACACCAATCTGTTGCTAATAAATATTTTTTTATCCTACAGCTAAATTTGCTAAATTCTGGCTAATTATCCACGATTTTTGTGTTTATTTCCTGACATTTGAAAAGAACTAATCATAGTTTAGATTAAGCAAGAATATCAATGAACCATAGAGATTATTCATGAATTCTCATCGTCAAGGAATATTATATGCAGTTTCAGCTTATGCCATTTGGGGATTGTTTCCAGTATATTGGAAACTCTTAGGGTCAATTCCTGCTCTCGAAATTTTGAGTCATCGCGTTATCTGGTCTAGCATATTATTGTTAGGAGTTTCGTTTAGCTACGGTAGTTGGCAAGAGTTAGTTAAGCTACTCTTAAATCCAAAGCGATCGCTACCTTTATTAGCATCAGCTAGCATTTTGGCTTTGAACTGGGGATTATATATTTATGGAGTCAATAGCGATCGCATTATTGAAACCAGCTTAGGATATTTTATTAATCCTTTAGTTAGTGTGCTGTTGGGCGTAATTATTTTGCGCGAGCGACTTAAATGGGCAGAGTGGACTGCATTTTTTTTAGCCACTGTCGGTGTCAGCTACTCTATTTTTGCAGTGGGACAAGTACCTTGGATTGCTTTAGGTTTAGCCTTTTCCTTTGGCACTTATGGACTTTTGAGGAAAGTAATTATTGTTAAACCCTTACTAGGATTGACCGTAGAAACTTGTTTATTAGCTCCCGTGGCGATTGCTTATCTCGCATTACATAATGACAACCACTTTGGACAGAGTGGATCGATTACAATGCTTTTGATTGGCTGTGGGGTGGTAACGTCTATTCCCTTACTCTGCTTCAACAGTGCCGTACAGCAGCTACGCCTTTCGACGATGGGTTTCTTTCAATATATTGCCCCCAGTCTGCAACTAATTGTCGGAGTCTGGTTATATCACGAACCCTTTACTAGAAGTAACGCGATCGTTTTTGGCTTTATTTGGATTGCTCTAGCACTTTATTCGGGTATTTCTTTGATTAATCGCCAGGCGTAAAAGTTAGATGATGTTTCCAAACAGGAAACTGATAAAGTAAGGTGATTTAATCTCTGCAACATTATTTTTACTTAACTAATAATTTTTATGATTACTATTGCCTTACCCAAAGGAGCATTATTAAAAGACACTATCGAATTATTTGGCAATCTGGGTTTAGACTTTAGTGCCTTTTTAGATAAATCCAATCGTCAACTACAGATTAGCGATCCGACAAATACCGCTAGGGCTTTGTTAGTTCGGGCGCAAGATGTGCCTGTATATGTAGAATATGGTCAAGCGCAGCTAGGAGTAGTTGGTTATGATGTTCTACGGGAGAAAAAACCCGAAGTTGCTAACTTAGTCGATCTAAAGTTTGGTTACTGTCGTTTGTCTGTAGCAGTGCCAGCCAGCAGTCCTTACAAACGCTCGGTTGAATTACCACCCCACGGTAGAGTAGCATCTAAATTCGTTAATAGTGCCAAAGAACATTTTGATAGCATTGACCTGCCTGTGGAGATTGTTCCCCTATCTGGTTCAGTGGAATTAGGACCAATTACGGGAATGTCTGAAGCGATCGGAGATTTAGTTTCTACAGGAAAAACTTTAAAAGAGAATGGCTTAATTGAAACCGATATTCTCTACGAAAGCAGTGCCAGATTAATTGCCCATCCCCTAAGCTATCGTCTAAATCGGGACAATATTAGCGACTTGGTAGCAAGATTGAAAAGTCTTTAAATCGAAAATACACCCAATAACTCAATACGACTATAGGCTCGGTTACAAATAGGAATTATTCTCAATTGCGAGCCAGCGCGGTGGGTCGAGACCCCGCGTCGCCTTAAGGCGCAAGGGAATGCTCGACTTGCGGTTTCACCGACATAAAGCGACTGGCGAGGGTGTAACCGAGCCTGAGAGCGATAAGCCTGAACCATGACTTTATGCCCTAAAGGATTCCCTGCGGTCTTATCCGAAGGTGTATCCTTTGGGGCGAACGGTATCCTTTAGGGCGTTACGCAAAAATTGTCCAAAACTAAAATAACTGAGTAACTACAACAGAATTATTTTCTTCGATCTCTTTGTAGTGAAATTGCCATTTATTTGACAATAACAAATATCAATATATTATTACTCACTGACAATCGAGCAAAATATATTCAATTTTAAATAGTGAGCGATCTATTGCATCTTTTTTCTATTTGATATTAGTTTAACTGTAGCGAGTTTTGTTCTAGGGCATATTTGAGGTGATGCAAACGTATTGAAATATTTGTCCAGACAAAATTCGTGAAAGGTAAAAAAGATGAAAATCTTGAATCTATTTCAACCAGCAATTGCGATCGCTTCTATAGGTACAGCTGTTGTATTTACTTCTAACATCAGCGAAGCGTTAACGGTTGAAGAAGTGCTTAACCCGCGTGAGTCAAACGACGGTTGGGTAACTGACATGGCAGATGTTCTAGATCGCAAGACAGAAAAAGAATTAAATCGTTTAATTGGCGATTTAGAACAAGATGATGGCACTGAAATTGCCGTTGTTACCCTTCCGAATACTACCCCTGCTGATTCTCCCAAAGCTTTTGCTACGGAATTGTTTAACTATTGGGGAATTGGGAAAGCAAAATTAGACAATGGCGTTTTGTTTTTGATTTCTGTTGATGAAAATCGCGTTGAAATTGAGACTGGATACGGTATTCAAAAAAAGCTATCTAATGCCGAGGTAGTTTCAATTATAGATAACCAAATTATTCCTCAATACAAACAAAATGAATTTAATCGCGGTACTCTTGATGGCACAAAAGCATTAATAATAGCTATGGATTCTTCTGCTGTTGACCGAGTTGAAGATAGGTTTTTGAATCTGGCTCAAGACTGGTGGTTAATCTCTATTTTGGCTATTTTCGTGCAAATTGTATTTAGCAAAGTGTTTGATAAAACCAGCAAAAATTCCTCTAATTATCACAGTGGAGGTTCAGATGGAGGTGGCTTTGGAGGTGGATCTAGCGGGGGCGATGGTGGTGGTGGCAGTTGGTAATCCACATCAAGCGTCATCTATTGCTTCTTGAGGTTTATAGTCATTCCTAATAAAAACCAGTTAAATAACTAAAGTAGTGACTATAGCTTTTGCTTCGTTGCCATTTGAATTCCCTGCTATTTTTCTTTGCCATAGATTATTGATTTAAACCTTGTCATAATCTAAATGACAGACTAAATATAAATTATCAATTTAAAGTTAATCGCTGATACGGGAGTTTTCTTCTGTTGACCGCCACAAATAAAATTATGACTACCGCTTCCCCGAAATTAAAAACCAAAGCAAAAAAACCAGATAATGATTGGCGGTTATTTCTCAAACTAATCCCCTACGCTAGTAAAAGCAGGGGTACGCTAGTTATTTGTTTAATATTACTAGTACCTTTGGCGATCGCTGGTTCGATTCAGCCGTTGATTGTCGGTCAAGCCATATCTTTATTAAAAGATGAACCTGTATGGGGTTTTATTAGCGGGGTATCAGTATCCCAGGGAATTAACTTGTTATCGGGGTTGTTGTTACTGACGGTATTGATCAGACTAATGTTTGCTTCAGTACAAGGCTATCTGGTACAGAAAATTGGACAGGAAATTACCGCTGAAGTTCGTCAAGACTTGTTTACCCACGTAACTTCTTTAGCTTCAAGCTTTTTCGATCGCACTCCTGTCGGAAAACTAATTACCCGTATTGCTAGCGATGTAGAAGCGTTGGGAAATGTCTTTGCTAGTGGCGCGGTAGGGGTAGTTAGCGATTTTGTTTCTATTGTGGCAATTGTAGTGATGATTTACATCACTAACTGGAAACTGGCATCGATTTTGGTGTTTATGCTGATTCCTGTTACTGCACTGATCGTTTATTTTCAACAGCAGTATCGTAAGGCTAATTATAAAGCTAGAGAAGAACTTTCTAAGCTTAATTCCATGCTGCAAGAAAATATTACAGGAATTAATATCGTGCAGCTATTCCAACGGGAAGTGTACAACGGCGAGATGTATCGCTCGATTAACGATCGCTATCGCACAGAAGTTGATAAAACCATCTTTCATGATTCGGCGGTATCGGCTACTTTAGAATGGATTGCCTTAGTTGCGATCGCAGCTGTACTCTGGGCGGGTGGAGTGTTTGTACTTCAAGATACTATGACCTATGGAGCATTATCGGCATTTATTCTTTATGCCCAAAGGTTATTTAACCCTTTACGTCAGTTTGCAGATAAATTTACCATGTTTCAGTCAGGATTCACCGCTATTGAAAGGATTACTGAGTTACTAAACGAACCCATAGAGATTAAAGATAAAGTTATTTCTGTTGCTGAAGGACATCGTACTTTAGTAGTAGACGATCCTAATAATGCCAAAACTGGTGAAATTTGCTTTAAAAACGTCTGGTTTGGCTATAAAAGCGACGAATATGTAATTAAAAACCTCAACTTCACTATTAAGCCTGGGGAGAAGGTTGCTTTAGTTGGACCAACTGGTGCAGGAAAAAGCTCTATCATTCGCTTGTTGTGCCGTCTTTACGAACCAACAAAAGGCAAAATCTTAGTAGACGGAATTGATATCAGAGACATTCCCCAAGCAGATTTACGCCGTTATATTGGAGTAATTCTACAAGAAAGCTTTTTGTTTGCAGGAGACGTAAAGCGCAATATCACCTTGGGAGATAATTATTCCTTAGAAGAAGTCCAAGAAGCAGCTAAGTTAGTTAATATAGATGGCTTTATTGAAGATTTGCCCAATGGTTACGATACGGTGTTGCGAGAAAGAGGCACAAATCTTTCAGGGGGACAAAAACAGCTTTTGGCTTTTGCACGGGTAGCTATTCGTAATCCTCATGTTCTAATCTTGGATGAGGCTACTTCTAGTCTTGATGTATCAACAGAAGCTTTGATTCAATCGGCTTTAGATAGACTGCTAATTAACCGTTCGGCAATCATTATTGCTCACCGTCTATCTACTATTCGTAATGTAGATAAGATTTTAGTGTTAAAGCGTGGTGAGTTGGTAGAAGAGGGTAGTCACGATGAATTGCTTGCTACAGATGGTTTGTATGCCAGTTTGTATAAATTACAGATGCTTGGTAATTAAATACGTTTGATGTGGGCTAACTTGGTTGACAATTGATTAACTATGAATTTACGGCTAATTAATTCAACTATTGAACCATAACTTGCGCTAATTACCAGAATCCTCGCTTACCACTGGGCATAACAGTCATCCAGTTAGTTTTTATTTCTTCTACTTGCTCTTTGGTCAAGTTAGAGTCTTTTAAATTTGCACCACACAAATTTGCACCTTTAAGCTTGACATTCTTAAAACTAGATTCTTTTAGATTTGCACCCCGTAAATCAATTCCTTCCATGTTGCAGGATTTGAAAATAGATTTATTCAAATCGGCGTTACGTAACATAGCCTGACGCATATCGCAGTTGACAAAATTATTTCTACTCAAGTTTGCGCCTTGCAAATTGGCTCTAACCAATTTGGAATTGTGGAATTTTGATTCAGATAGTTCAGCTTTTTGAAGATCTTGCATACTGATATCCTTCATGCCAAAATCTTTTCTTCCCGAAGCATAAGACTTTAAGATTTCTTCAGCAGAAATTTTAACTGGTTTGGCAGGAGCTTGAGATACCTTGCTCACCGAAGTTGAAACACCGTGACTAACATTAGTTCCTCTACCTCTAGAACTATTTCGAGCATATCTCGAAGTAGCATTGGTACGACTAGCATTGCGGGACATTCTAGAACTAGATGAAGCATTGCGACGAGATGAACCTACACCGCTTCGACTAGAGATCGAACTATTTGGATTTTCCCCCACACTAGGAAAACTGAACATACTTTCCGATAAACTATCAACATGATTTTCAATATCCAACGCTTGCAGTGCTTCCTCAGCAGTTTTGTAACGGCTTTTAACTGCTACTTCTAGCATAGTCGTCAATATTTCTGCAAAGCTATCGCTCACCTTGGCATATTTAAACCAGTCAATATCCCCCGTAATGGGATCGCAATCCATATTTTTAGGAGCTTTACCCGTCATCAAATACATACAGGTAACGCCAAGAGCATAAACATCACTGGCATATACAGGACGCATGGCTAGTTGTTCGGGAGGAGCAAACCCTGGAGTACCCACCGCAAATGCTGTAAATGCTGTTTGATTAGAACCTCCTGCACCAATGGAATTAACTTGGTTTTTAACTACGCCAAAGTCAATCAAAACTAGTCTGTTGTCTATCTCACGACGAATGATATTGGCAGGTTTAATGTCACGATGAATGACTTTTTGGGCGTGAATATCCTTCAAAATTACTAAAACTTCTTTGAGTACCTGCCTCGCTTTAGCTTCGTTTAGAACTCCCTGTTTTTTGACTTCCTGTTGAAGATTATTACCTTTAACAAATTCTTGAATTAAATAAAACTGTTCACTATCTTCAAAATAATCCAACAATCTAGGTATTTGAGGATGATTCCCCACCCTACCCAAAGTTTTTGCTTCTCGTTCAAATAATTCTCTCGCCATCGACAAGAAGTTAGGATTATCTGTATTAGGGCGTAATTGTTTGATTACGCATAAAGGCTTTCCAGGCAGAGCAAGATCGGCTGCCAAGAAAGTAGCTCCAAAACCGCCTTTACCAAGACCTTTTACTAAGTGATAGCGACCATGTAATAGCAGTTTACTACCACAAGCCCTACACAATTTTGACTTGGGGTGATTGACTGGTTTAGGACAGGATGGATTTAGGCAATAGCTCATTCAAAATACCTATGAAGCTCTGTCTGACAAGTTTGTTTTTAGAAGTGTTTACTTCTTTGATAGCTGAAGCTTTAGTTCTAAATAACTGGGTTTCAGCTTTTTCTCCACCAGCATATCCTAAAAATTTGAAAATCAGTTGAGAGAGACTACTTAATCATCGTGTTTGTTGAGAATATAAAAGTATCAATTTAGGGAAAGCTTTTATTGCTTCTGTCGCTGTTCGAGGTTTTCCTCCAGGTAAGCTGAGAGAAATATTAAAATTACAATAGTTTCTATTTATTAAGGACTATATTCAGTTATAAATTTTAAAATTATGGACGTTGAAGCAGTAGTAGCCTTAGTAAATCAAGAAGTTTACACTCAAACTAAAAAACATCTTAGCGATCTTCAACAAGCTGTAATTACCAAAGTTTGGCAAGGTAAAAAATATCTTGAAATTGCTGATGAATATGGCTGCACCGAAGGACACGCCAAAGATACGGGATTTTTGTTGTGGAAGTTGTTATCAAAAGCTTGGGGTAAAAAGGTAACTAAAAGCAATTTTCGGAGTTTAATTAAATTACAGTCTTCAGATAATTTGAGACTCAATCTTACAGATAATGTAGCCGTTGAAGAAAGCAACTTTCTCGGTAGGCAAAAAGCGATCGCAATTCTCCAAGATTTGGTTAACCAAAACCATAAAATTATTGTGATTCAAGGAGAAGGCGGAGTAGGCAAAACCACCCTCGCGCAAAAGTTTTTGAGTAGTCAGGGTTTTGATTTAGTTCTGGAAGTATTAATGGCAAAAGAAACAGAAAATATTATTTCTGTAGCTAGTGTGGTTGAAGAATGGTTGCAACGAGACTTGAATGAAGATTCGGGAAAAGAATTTGGTGTCACCCTAGCAAGATTTAAAAGATATCTCGAACATCATTGCGTTGGTATTTTAATTGATAACCTAGAACCAGCGTTGGACAAAGACGGTAGGTTTGTTCGCTCTCACCGTAACTATATTGAACTGTTGAGAATTTTGGGCGATCCTAAAGTTCAGTCTACTACTATTATCACTAGTCGCGATCGCCTTTGTGAAGCAGAAATCGATTTGGAACATTACCGCTTATCTGGTTTGGATTTAGCTGCTTGGAAACAATATTTTGCAGCTCATCAAATTAAAATTGAGAATAATGCGATCTCTAAAATTAATCAAACCTACGGTGGTAATGCCAAGGCGATGGGTATTCTCTGCGGTATCATTCGGGAAGATTATGAAGGAGACATTGAACAGTATTGGCAAGAAAATTGTCACGATCCTCTCGTTGAAACAGATCTCAAAAATTTAGTCGTCAGTCAGTTTGATCGTTTGCAAGAATTAGATCCAGAGGCTCATATTTTGTTGTGTCGTTTGGGTTGTTATCGCTACCAAGACGTACCCAAAGTATCTCAATCAGGATTATTTTGTTTGCTGTGGGATGTCCCCGCCAAAAAGCAAAGACGAGTTATTAAATCTCTACGAAATCGTTCTTTATTAGAATTTGCCCAAGGTGAATATTGGCTACATCCAGTCGTCCGAGAAGAAGCTAAATTAAGATTACAGCGATCGCCTAATGAATGGCAACAGGCTCATCGTCAGATAGCCAGCTTCTTCACCCATAGCGTTGACAAAATTGATCGCATTCAGGCTGGTTTAACGGCTTTAGAAGCCTACCATCACTACACCGCCATATCCGACTATGCAGCAGCAGCAAAGGTGATTCTACATAGTCGCGAAAATCAGTGGGGACAATTTCTGACATTAGGGACGACTCTATATCGTCTGGGAATCATTCAGCCTTTATCAACGGCGATCGATCGGATTATTGAAAACGTCAAACACGATCGCCATCGTAGCGAATTAAATAATATTTTAGGGGATTTATACTGGACTACAGGTAAAGTTCATCAGGCGATCGCCTGTCAGCAAAAAACTATCGTTACTAGTCGAAATTGTCTGGAGTTAATTCCTCCCAATCAAGAAAACAGACACGACCTATATTATTGGCGTATGTTGGAAATTGATTCTGTGCTTAGCTTGGGACTATACAATCTTGACCTTTGGGAATTAGATGCAGCAAAAGATTTATTTCAACAGGTGGTTAACCAGGCTCATAATACTAAACACCATTCCTGGTCAGAAAAAGCTGCTTTAGGTTTGGCTTTGATCGACTCTTACAAAACATCAGAGTCAATCGACATTACTGTGACTCGTCTATATCGTCTCATAGTCGATCTAGAGGATACAAATTACAATACGGGACGTTTTGCTTATTTCATGCAGATTTTAGGGCAAATATTCTTTAACCATCAGCAAATTGAACCAGCCAAGATTATCTGGTCAAAAGCGATCGCCTTTTCCCAATCGAGCCACTATACTCAAATAGAAGCCAAGTCATTAATCGGTTTGGGTAATATTAAACGCCATATAGGTGCTTTAGAACAGGCAAAAGAATATCATCAACAAGCAACCGAATTACTAGATAAAATTGGGGCAAAATGCGACCTTGCAGAAGCTTATTTTCAGTGGGGTATTACTCTAAAAGCCAACAAACAAATAACCGATGCCAAAAACCATTTTGAGACGGCAATCAACCTCTACACCCAAATCTCTGCACCCAAGCAAATAAAGAGAATCAAAAAAGCGATCAACCTATAGTTAAAGCGATCGCCTTTTTATTTTTATTATTGAGTAATTAAATTATCTTCTTCTTCTGCCACCACCAAAGCTACGGCTAGGTCTTCTCATACCCGAACTACTACCAAAACTACCGCCACCGCGTTTAAACTGTTTTGATTTACCTGAAGAGCGTAGAGTACTAGAACCTACTCCCGAACCTGTAGCTCGACTATTATTCTTCAAAGACTTGCTGGGTTTATTAGAAGCATTACGGACACTACCAGTCGTTCTAACAGTCTTACTATTCTTAACCGCTGCTGGAGGCGCATTATAACGTTCTTGGTAACGATTAACTGCCTGAGAATAGTTACCGCCATAACCGCCATAGCCAGTTAACATCCCACCCGATCGATACATCGGGGGAACATAATATTGAGGACGGAACAACATACTGCCAATAGCTTGTCCTGCTATAGCACCCGCAAAAGGACTCCAAAAATTAGATTCTCTTCTGACTACTACTGTCTGAGGTTGACCAGTCTGAGGATTGTTTTGAGTTTCGGTAACGTTGTGGACGTATTCAATTTTGAAGTCTTCTGTTAGATACATTACAGGTTGACCATCATCAACTTGGAGATACGCCTTTTCTCCATTAGAGGCTGCTGATTCATCAATACGAGCCATCTGGATCTGTGCTGTTTGCAAGGTAGGAGGTGTGCCAGGAGGAGTGTTGAGTAGCATCAAACTATATTCGCCACTGACATCATCATAAGTAGCTTGCTGAATAGGGTATTTGCCATCACTGATAGAACTAGGTGCGGTTCTAACATTGTTATTAAAAGAGGGTTGAGATTGCATCGAAGTTGATGAGCCAGAACAACCAATAGTAGTCCAGCACAACGACAATGACATAAATAGAATTACAATTTTTCGCAACATAATAAGAAATATTTCTTAAATATTTTTGTCTCATAAGTGATTGTAAAACTTTCCTGACCCACAAGATTTACGGATAACACTCTAGGAAGACAAATGAGCTTACGCTATGGAAGTTTCTTTAGTCAAAACAAAAACATTTCCTTCGTTTCCCCTGCCAATTCTCATATCTTCATCTAGATAGGTGATTTCCAGCCAACCTTTTTGATCTCCTCGGTCAATCTTAAAGTCTAGAGGAAGAAACTTTTTACCCGACTCAATTTGTTGAATAAATTTCTTGGGAGTATTGTAGCTAAAAAATCTCTGTAAACCAATTATAGAACGTTCAAAAATCACATTGACTCGACTTTCTGATACGGGTTCAAAAGTAGCAGCAACGCTAACTAAACCTTCTAACATAGGTAAGCCGACTATCTCTGCGATATTATATACCTTCGCTTCAGATACCCGAATACACTGATAGATTTGTCCTAATTTAAACAAAGGAAAACGATCCAAACCTAAAAGACCTTTACTAGTGGTGTACAGTAAACGCCAGTCTCCCTGGAGTAAATTTTTCGCTTCCAAAGGCTTGGGAGTAGGATTAATATCTTCTAGCTGTTGAATCGCCGAAAGAACTCGAACGTTATCAATTTCGTTAGCTAGCAAACCGCGATTTTTTCCAGCGATCGCTTCTAATAATTCTGCTTTTTTACTCATGAATCTTTATTATTTAAGTCAACAATCCTAAACCTATTAATATTTTATCGACATAATCTACTATTTGTTAGAGTGACTGCATCAAGAAGCGATGCAGCGCGTTGCGGAGGTTCCCTCCGTTGAGCGACTGCATCAAGAAGCGATCGCCGAGGAAACATTACGGCGATCGCTCTATTAAATAATTTTTAATAGTTAATGACTATTGAACATCTTTTAAGCTCAAAGAGACATTAGAGACTAAGGCTTGGTTATCAGAATTTTTGGTTGGCAAGATGCTCACTCTATCTTTAGAATCTTCAGGAGTTTCACCAATTGCTTTAGAAATTTCTATTCCCCCCTGTTCTAAAATTACCAAAGGAGTAGGGAAGTGAGTGCGATCGATACTTTTGACTAATATCTGACCATTAGATAAGTATTGACCGACTTCAACATAACGACTGTTATTTTCTTCTGGTGCTTGAACAATTAATTTAGTCGAACCGCCAGATTCATATAAACCAGAGATAACAACTCTTTTAGCTAGTTCTGCTCTAAATTTGTCTAAAGGACTAGGTAAGTTGCTGGTGTTAGTGTTATTTGGTCGCTGACTTACACGATTCTCTTCCCGATTTGTACGATTGTTACGATTATTGACTGGTCGAGGTAATTCTATCTCCTCTTCTTCAATTTCGATTTTAGGCACGAGAGACACAACCGAAAAAGGATCTTGTCTACCGCGAACAATGTTTCTAACTCTTAAATCAGCATCAGTTGTCGGAATCAAACCCGCGATCGTTTGAGTCGCTTCGGCATCGTCATCTTCTTCTAAATCGGCAAATTCTTCATCTTCTAGTTTGGGAATTTCTGTTGCAACTGGGGCAGGTTTTACCCTGGGAATAGGCTTACTTGTACTTTCATCAAAATCTTTCTTGGCATTACCTAAGAAGTTACAACCTCCAGTCATCGAAGCAACAATTATCGTTAATATCAATAATACTGTTTTATTCATAATAATAATTCAAGGATTGATTGATTAACCCTCATTAAGATCTAACCTAACAATTCAATAAATAGACTTCCTTTGTCGAACTAAATTCGGCTTAGTTCAACATTTAAGCTCCAACATAGCAATTGATTCTCAAATCAGCCATAGTTAACAAGACTATTGATTTTCTTGCGCCATTGATTTTTTGAGTAAATTCAATCCTTTCTTTAACTGACGAGAAACAGTGACGACACTTATTCCTAATACTTTTGCTGTTTCTTTTTGAGTCAAGTCATGTAAAAAAACAAATTCTAGAACGTCTCTAGTGCGATCTTCTAATTCTCCTAAAGCTTGCTGTAGTCGTACCTTATCTTCGTAAACTAAATGAAAACTGCGATATTTAGGATCTGCAACTAAATCTCCCAAACTCATTTGACTTTCTACATCGTTATTAACAGAAATATCTAAGCTTAAAGGTTTACGATTTTGGTAGGCAAGCTTAATATCTTGCCATTCTTTAATCGATACTTTTAGATATTCGGCAATTTCAGAATTAGTTGGTTGACGATGATTTTCTTCACGAAAACTATGTACAAAAGAAATTGATTGCTGTCTTAACTCCAGCCAACGTCTAGGAATTCTCAATGTACAGCTTTTATCTCTCAAATAATGTTGAATCTCCCCTCTAATGTAGGGAATAGCAAAAGAACTAAAGGCATTACCTTTTTCGATACTGAACCGTTCGATCGCTCTAATTAATCCAATTGAACCAACCTGAAGTAAGTCTTCATAGCTTTCATTGCATTGGTTTACCCAATGATAAGCTTCTTTTTTAACCAATCCAAAATTCAACTCCATAATTTCATTTCGAATACTGGTAGTTTTGTTATTTTGGTACTGATGAAATAAGTGTAGACTGTCTAATTTAATATTTTTATTAATGCAAGTTGTCATCAATTTTATCCTAGATAGAGAGTAATATAAAATTTAAAAGCTAATAATTTCTCTGATGTAAATAAATTTATTTCCGAGACTTTTTTAGCTTATTGTTTACTCGCTATTTCAGACAACAGCATTTCCACTATTCTTATTTTGTAAATTTCAAATCAAGACGAGGATTACACTTAATATTTTCCGTAAATACTCTCCATTTTCGGTATTTGCACTAATAAAATCGTCATAAAAAAAAGGGGCAATTAGCCCCAAAGTTTTTACATTAGTTTGATTTAAACTAGCAAATTAGATAGTTTAATTTATGCTTATTAAATAGTTAGGCATTTGATTCAACTCTGCCATAAAAAATTCCACGAATTTTAACTTCTTCTGGTTCTTCTGCGCCCAAATCGGTAGCCGAAGGTTGTTCACTTTCAAACACGCCAGCAATTTCTCCAGTTTCACTATCTATTTTGGTGACGTTTAAAGACATTTTTCCTTTGCGGGAGACAAATTCTTTGACGTTAGCATTAGAAAATCTCGAATCGTCAGCTAATCCAGGTAAAGCTACTGCATTATCATAACCACTAGCCAAACTACGTCCTTTAGGATCTAAGAATACCTGTCCTCGGTAAGAGGGAACGTTAAATTCTCCTTCAAAGTCAGTAGAAGTGTTGATACTATCAGCACTTGCTACAGTAGTACCTTGGAACTGTTTCATCGTGAACAGGAAGGGGACTTCTTTCCCACCAGGTAGTAATACCGTAGCAGGCTGGAAATCAAGCCCATCAATTTCAGTAAAGGTCAAAGTACCATCATCATTGGTATCAATAGTTCCTTGGATTTGATCGAGACTAGAAGTATATCTGGTTAATAATTTGCCTTGAATAAACTCAGCTTTTTGACGCTTACTAACTGGTTCTTCTTTTACGAAATACTCTCTAGGTTCTAAACACAAATCTCGAATAGCATAGGATTCACCAGATACAATGGGGATAGTTCCACGACTACTGTCAGGTAATTCTAAGCAAGTATTCGCTATTCCAGTATTCAGAATATCGTCATAAGTCAATTCATTTCTACTTAATTCCGAGGAATCACTACAGGCGGTTAATACGCCCAGGCATAGTGCAAGAAAGCTAGCAATAATTGTACGGTATCTCATAGTCAACTTCATTTTGTCAATTTTTAGATTTAACAGAGTGAACGCAAATCACGTCTTTTAAAGGCGAGGTACTGTTCACTGCGGGGGATATTCATGGTAGGCTTCGCTTTTTAAGGGCAAAGTAACAATGACATCGAGCGCGAAAGATGTCAGAAATAGGCTCTTTTTAAGAATTCAGCCATTTTTATAGATGGTATATACTCTACCAAATAAGGACTACTAATAATACGTTGAAGTGTGAATTTGCTTTGTACAGATTTCTTACTTATGGCTATACGCTTTTAATAAAAAGCAGAAATAAATCCAATATTCAACCACCACTGATTACAAACATTGTATAAACTAAACTTTGTCTACTTTTACTTTCTGCAAACAAATGACTGAAGATCGGGACACAAGTAACATTGATTCGGATGGCATATTGAAAGACACAGCCAAAGATATTTGTGCCTTAGCCGAAAACAATAGGGGTGATAGTCTATTTTTACTTTCTTTGCTAAGGGATTTAGAAAAAATTCATCGTCAAATTAGAGTTGAGTTTTTTGAAGCAGCTTTACCCCAGACTCGCAATGATTTGTATCAATTTGTCAGGGAGATAGAAGAAAAAGGTGGCTGGCCCTACATTGAAAGAATGAGACTAAAAGATTTATTACGGAATATAAATCTAGAGAAAAAAGCAGAATCAGAAGATGCTCAATCTTAGGGCTTTAATTAGGATTGTTTAGTTTTCAAACTACCTAGAAACAGTTAATCTGGAAGGTATCATTAAATCAAATCATTTGAGTTGTTAATTTTATGGCTTTTACTGTTAATCCAATTAAGTTTGGTACAGACGGCTGGCGTGGAGTAATTGCTGCTGACTTTACCTTTGAACGAGTTGCTATGTTAGCTCCCATCGCTGCTCAAGTTTTAGCCGAGAGTTATGGTGATGTTGCCACTAATCGTACCGTAATTGTGGGTTACGATCGCCGTTTTATGGCGGAGAATTTTGCGCAGTTGACCGCAGAATCTTTAGTGGAAGCGGGATTTGATGTGTTGCTATCCGAGTGCTATGCTCCAACTCCTGCTTTTAGCTGGGCAGCTAAAGCTAGGAGTGCTTTGGGTGCAATTGTCATGACTGCATCTCATAACCCTGCTGCTTATTTAGGATTGAAAGTAAAAAGTGCTTTTGGGGGTTCTGTTCCTCCTGAGATTACCGAGAAAATTGAAGCTAAAATTGGACAGCCCTTACCTAAAGCCGAAAAACCAGGTAAATTAGAGAAATTCGATCCTTGGGCAAGTTATTGTGAGGGATTGAAAAAAAAGGTAAATATTGCTGCAATTAAAAATGCGATCGCTTCAGAGAAATTAAAAGTATATGTGGATGTAATGCACGGTGCAGCAGCTACAGGCTTGGAACGTCTTTTGGGCTGCCCTGTAGAAGAAATAAATGGCGATCGCGATCCTTTGTTTGGTGGTGGCGCACCCGAACCTTTACCAAAATATCTCCCTGATTTCTTTCGAGCGATTAAAGAAGGGGCAAAAAAATATCCTGATAGTCTTCGAGTTGGCTTAGTATTTGATGGAGATAGCGATCGCATTGCTGGGGCGGATGCAGAAGGCAATTTTCTTAGTTCGCAAGTATTAATTCCGATTTTGATCGAACACTTAGCCGAAAGAAAAGGCTTTACAGGGGAAATTGTTAAAACCGTCAGTGGTTCGGATCTCATACCCCGTCTAGCAAAATCTTACGGGCGATCGATTTATCAAACTCCCATAGGCTACAAGTATATTGGCGATCGAATGTTGCAAGCAGAAGTAATGATTGGTGGAGAAGAGTCGGGAGGGATTGGTTACGGTACTCATATTCCCGAACGAGATGCTCTCTTATCTGCCCTATACGTTTTGGAAGCGGTAGTAGAATCTGGAGAGGATTTGGGTACTATTTACGCCCGACTACAGCAGAAAACTAATTTTACGGCTCACTACGATCGCATTGACTTACCTCTTGCCAACATGGAAGTCAGAGCCAAACTACTAGAGCGTTTACAAAATGAAACTCCTACCGAAGTAGCAGGAATGCCTGTAATAGACTGTCTGGATGTGGATGGTTACAAGTTTAGAATGGATGATAATACCTGGTTGTTAATTCGCTTTAGCGGTACAGAGCCAGTGTTACGTCTTTATTGTCAGGCTACTACTATGCCAGAAGTTCGCCAGGTTTTAGAGTGGGCTAGAGATTGGGCAAATTCTTGATTTTTTTTTAAAATCATTTATTTTATTCTTTCATTAACTTAATTTAATTTTGCATTGTCCCATAAGTAATCACTGCCTTTGATTGAGATAATATCCTAAAGATAAAAAAGATTTTAGGAGTTAATTTTTCATGCGCTTAAATGTACCCATGACTATGATGGAATTTTTTCGCAAAAGCGAAGGTAAATGGTATACCGAGCGCAGCGTACACCATTTTGATATTGTTAGTGATGAATCGGGAGAATCTAACCTAATTGTCAAAGTTGTCGAACCAAACGATCCTAAAGTCAAACAGGTTTGTGACGTGCAGGGAATAGATCCAACTAAAGCTAAAGGTGGGGGTAGCTTTAGTTGGCAAGATAATTTGGAAGAAAAAGAGCCTAATGAGAATTATGCAGCTATTTTGATTGATGTTCCTGATGATGAAACAGGGCGTAGCGGTAAATTGATTCGCAATAAAGGCTATGTTGATGGTTTACCTGTAATTAGTCGCTACTGGTTTGGTGAAGACGGAATTTTGACGATTAACACTGATTATGACAACAATCAAGGTCAGGAACGCTGTTGGTTTCTTACCGATGACTTTAGAGTTAGAGTTAGCACAGTGCAGATGCTTAATGGTGTCAGCCTAATGGCGTATTGTTCTGAGCGTCGTTGTGTTTCCCCAGAAGATCTCAAACAAATGGCTCAAGCTCATCAATAATTCAAATTATTGCTAAGTGGATAATCGCATCACCTTGATTAACTAGAGGATTTTGAGTGTAGCTGATTACAATACCGCTAACTGTCGCCTTTACGGGGACTCTCTTCTCACCAAAAGCATTGGTAATAAAACCTAACTCTTGTTTTCTGCTCACCTTCTCGCCCAAATTAACTTCTAAGTGAAATATACCTCCACAGTTTGCTCTAATCCACTTACTACTTCTGCTTTCCAAAGAATCAGCGGTGGTAGATACCAATGGATCTTGATACATTTCCAAACAATTCATTACCCGCAAGATACCTTTTACGCCAATTTTGATCGCCTGGGAATCGAAACGCAAAGCTTCCCCAGCTTCATAAAGCAAGACAGGAAGACCTTTTTTGGTCGCTGAGTGGCGCAATGAGCCTGGTATAGTTTTAGAGTGAATCATCAATGGTGCGCCAAAGGCTTTGGCACAGCGATAGGTTATTTCGTTTTCTAAATTGGCGCGAATTTGAGGTAAATTAACGCGATGGACTGCTGCTGTATGTAGATCTATACCGTGGGTGCTGCGAGCGACGATTTCCCGCATAAACAAATTAGCTAACTGGGAAGCTAAAGAGCCATTTTCTGAGCCTGGAAAAGAACGATTGAGATCTCGGCGATCGGGTAAATAGCGAGATTGTTCGATAAAGCCAAACACATTGACAATGGATACGGCAATAATAGTACCCCGCAATTTTTGAGGATTTACTCGTCCCAAAATTTGAGCAATAATTTCCACTCCATTTAGTTCATCTCCATGAATAGCTGCACTCAACCACAGTTTTGGACCAGGCTCAACACCGTTAACTATCGTTATGGGAAGAGATAATAGCGTCTGGGTAGACAAACGACTAACAGGCAATTCAAAACGACGTAATTGTCCTGGGGTGATAATTTCTTTGGCAATTTCAATTGTATTGTCTGACACTGAGTTTTAAATTAATAATGAGCGATCGCATTGACACAATGCTAATTGAATTTAATAAAAAGGTTTAGCCGAAAGGCGATCGCCATTTTCTTCCACTGCATTTTGAGCCACAAATTCAATAATTTTGCCTGCTACATCAATTTTTGTCGTTTTTTCAATTCCTTCTAAACCAGGAGAAGAATTGACTTCCATGACCACTGGGCCATGATTGGAGCGAAGTAGATCTACTCCAGCTACTTTTAATCCCATTGCTCTAGCTGCTCTAATCGCGGTATCTGTTTCTTCAGGGGATAAATCTATTTTGACTGCATTACCTCCACGATGAAGGTTAGAACGAAATTCACCTTTTGCACCCTGTCGCTTCATTGCCGCAATTACTCGATCTCCAATGACGAAACAGCGTAAATCTGCTCCTCCTGCTTCTTTAATAAATTCTTGAACCAAAATGTTGGCATCCAAACCGCGAAATGCTTCAATAACTGACTTTGCCGCTTGGTAGGTTTCTGCAAGGACAACCCCTATGCCTTGTGTACCTTCTAATAGTTTAATTACTAAAGGCGCGCCTCCTACTGTTTCAATTAAGCCATCTATATCTTGGGCATCATGGGCAAACCCAGTAATAGGTAAGCCAACTCCTTCCCTAGCCAAGATTTGCATTGAGCGTAATTTATCGCGACTGCGAGAAATAGCCTGGGATTGATTAGGACTAAAAACATCCATAACTTCAAATTGTCTGACTACCGCAGTACCATAAAAAGTTCTAGATGCGCCAATGCGAGGAATGATCGCATCAAAATTTTCCAGAGGCTTACCTCGATAAACAATGGTTGGTTTTTTAGAGGTAATATTCATATAGCAACGCAGGTAGTCAACCACTCTCAGATCATGTCCTTGTTCTTCTCCTGCTTCTCTCAAACGTTTGGTGGAGTAGAGATTAGGATTTTGAGAAAGAATTGCTATTTTCATATTTTGAATCGGGCTGTATTGAGTATTTAATCTGGACTATTTATTATTGTGATCTTTTCGATCGCTTTGCAAATAAGATTTTCCTGGATCTACTAGAAACTTATTGCGAACGGCTTCTCTGCCCAATAGCATCCGAAAACCCATTAATTCTCGATTGGTCAAGGTCAATTCGATCCCCCATTTCTTTTTCCTTAAGGCAATTTCTGTTTTGACCACAGGTCTTAGTTCAACTGTTCCTCCAGAGTTTTTCACCTCTCGGTATTCGATTAACGGTGCTTCGGCGATAATAGTAATATCATTATTCTTCTGTAATGGATGAACCCGAAAACGAACGATCGATTTACCGTTTTTGCTCAATTCTTCTATGTCAAAAGCATGAAGAGCAGAAGATCTTGCCCCTGTATCGATTTTAGCCTTAATGCGATCTATGTTTAGCTGGGGTAAAGCGATCATTTCGCGCCAGCCGATCGCTTTAAAGTCACGACTTGCTTTACTGTGATGATTGTCTTGGTGATTTTTGGACACAAAAAATAATTAATTCGGAAATTACTGTAAAGCTTTCGACATTATTATATAAAAGCCTAGATTAGTAAATGTTACATTCTTTGTCTTGGTTGTCGTAAATAAATAAAGTAATATAGGTTGTAAGCAAAATGGCTGAGTTACAAAAAACAATTCGGTTAAATTACTGATGATATTTATAGTTACTTTTAGTATTATGTAGCTAATATGATAAACAACATGGTAATTAACAAGAAAAAAGGCATCAGGCAATAACTACTGCTGACACCTTTGGAGTCCCACGAACTGTAATGTACCAAAGAAAATTGGTACTCATACAGGATAGTCCGAATTTCTCCTGTAATGTATGAAATCGTACCATGTTATTTCCTTTATAGCCATTTTTTTTGCCCATTAGTAATGTAATAAATTGAGTTATACAACGCATTTACATGGTTATATTGCTCAATTAGTTCCCACTTATTTTTGAGCCTTGTTGTACTGTTTTTATTGCCATTTCTGCTGCTCGTTTCTCAGCTTCCTGTTTGCGACTATCTGTTCCCTCTCCATACACCTTGCCTGAGACTAATACTTGAGCAGTAAATTGCTTGGCGTGGTCTGGACCTGACTCTGCAATAATTTTATATTGGGGTTTGGTTTGACAGTTAGCGAAAGCCCATTGTTGAAAACGATTTTTGCTATCAATAAATGTTGCCTGGGGTTGAGTTATATTTTGACCGTCGGCTAGTTCTAATGTCTCAGAATTATTGACTAAAGTTTCGGCTAAAGGTTGAAATATCTCTAGAATATATTCTCTGACTGGTTCAAATCCTGCATCTAAAAAGTATGCACCTAAAGTAGCTTCAAAGGTATCGTTGAGCAAGGATGGATTATCCCTACCGCCATCTTTTGCTGCTCCTTTACCCAAGTGCATCAATGCTCCCAAACCCAATTCTTTACCCAGCTTGCCCAACTGTTTCTCGTCTACCAATCGCGATCGCAAATGAGTTAATTGAGCTTCATTAATACTAGGATATTTACTATAAAGCATCTCGGCAATTACAAATCCTAAAACAGCATCTCCTAAAAACTCTAGACGCTCGTTGTCTGATTTTAGGGAATTATTTTCATTAGTGTAAGAGCGATGAGTTAAGGCTAATAAAAATAGAGCTTGGTTTTTGAATGATGGTAACTTTTTGGTCATTGAAGACTAAATCTTGAAAGTTGTTTTTATGAATTTTTGTGACAAAAGCCGTATAGATAACTGACTACTTAGAAGTTACTAACAACAGTGTTTAATTTATTTAGATGTTGAGATTGGCTATTGTAAATGACCACCAGCAATGAGTTTGAACAATCCAAATATTCCCTATTACAAAAGCTGTTGGATAAAGCTCTAGCTGCTCAAAGTTATCAGCAACAAGATTTATTAATCAATCAAATTGCAGGGGTAATTTTGCGATCGCGACCTCTCTGTCGTCATTTTAATGGCACACCCTTAAAAGGAGTGTATCAAGAAATATATGACCGAGCTAAAAAGGATTTAATTGATAGTTTACATCAATACTTATGCGACCCAAAAATAAAGAGAACACAACAAATAATCAATAGTAGGAAGCAACTTACCCCCGCTCATTTGTACAAGCTACAAAAGCAAATTTTCCAACAGTTGCTAGATGATAACCAACTTAAAAAAATGGGTTTAACAGCTCAAAGATATGCAGTTAATAGTGAATTAAGAACTTATGCTTTAACCGAACTAGTCAAAGCAATCAAATTGTCAGGAAGGTTGTGTCGTCCTCATACTAGTAAATTTTCCTCTAGTTTGTATTCGACTCTCTATGAAGAAGCCTTAAGCGAAACTTTTGCCTATGTTTGTTTAAACATTGACCTGTACGATCCCGAACGGGGTAAGCGCAAATTCATGAATTGGGTGAATTTTAAGTTGGATAAGCTGATTTTAAAATGCTACATCGACTTCCAAAAATATACCAAACATGAAATCTATTCTTTCTCTGAACTAGAACAAATTAGACAACCGTCAAAAAGTCCCGATCTATCTCAAGTTCTTCAAGAATATTTGGCTAAAGATCCTAATAAAATTTTTACTACTGTTCATATTAGGAATAGACCAGATGCCAATTTTAGTACTATTGCTTTAGCTAAATTTTCAGGCTTGAGTTGGGAACAGGTATCACAAGAACTAGGTATTCCAGTTCCTACCTTAAGTAGTTTTTATAATCGTTGGTGCCGTCGTTTTGCACCTTTATTAAAAACAGAATTAAAGAAATATTTTTAGATAAATAATTTAAAATATCTAACTTGGATTAAAATAATGATGACTAACTACCAATCCCAAGTGTTTCAAACTATTATTCCTCTCAAAACTCGTGTTGAAGCTGAAAGATTTCGCCGTTACCAGTCCCAAGGAAATAAAGCCAAACAAGTATATTTAAATACTTTAGCTGTGTCCGCTGTAAGCCTATATCTCAATTCTCTTGGCTGGTCAACTAGTTTAGAAGATAGTGATAGTTGGAATCCTGCTTTACAGACAATGATGGATGTTGCCGATTCTCTATCTTCCTAGTTATGGAAAATTGGAGTGTCGCTTTGTATTAAAGGGAAAAAATACGGTAACTATTCCTCCTGAAGTTTGGTCAGAAAGAATTGGCTATGTCATAGTCGAACTAGACGAATCTCTCAATTATGCAACGGTTATTGGTTTTTTACGTCGGGTATTACAAGTGGAACTACCTTTAAACCAGTTGGAGTCATTGGCAGAGTTTCCTGCATATTTGAGCCTACAAAAGCGTGCTGAGGCAATTCAACCAGCCAATATAAATCGGTGGTTTTATGACCACCAAGATCGAAAAGATCGAACTTGGCAGCATCTCGATGAATTATTCTGCTCTAACATTGCTTTGAATTTTCGGAGTTCCCAAAAGTTGGCTAATAAAACTGGCGATCAACTATCTTTAGAGGCTCAAAGAGTCAAACTAATTCCCTTGGGAAATGATTGTAATTTAAGCCTGGCATTAATATTGAATATAAAACCAAAAAATAAGCAAGAGTTTGATATTTCTTTAATGGTTTGCAATAGTGAAACAAATAAATTTCTACCCAAAGGTTTAGAGATGATTATCATGGATCGAGATAGCTATCCTATAATGGTTGCTCAGGCTAATGATACAGAAACGATTGAGTTTTGTTTTAGTGGCAATTTGGGAGAATACTTTAGTATTGAGCTAGCTTTAGATGAAGAAATAATAGTAGAAAGCTTTATTATCTAATCAAGACAATTTTTTATTGCTCACCTAATGACCAAACTAGTCATTCTTAAGTTTAATGGTAATTTTCCATCGGGATTTCAAGTTAGTTTAGAGATCGGGGAAGAAGGACAGTCAGCCGATCGCGGTTTTGCAGGAAGTTTGCCTCCTACTTTAGAATTAAGTCAAGCCTTAGATACATGGCAGCAACAATATTTTAAGTTAGATAACAATAGCCGTATAAAACCGCAGCAAATTATTTACGACGGCTCAATCGATCCTCAAAGACAGCTAGTTACCTCTGCTAAAAGGCTACAGGATGAATTCCAACAGTGGCTTAATTCTTCTAGTTTTTATTCCGTTGATAAACATTTACGAGAAGAATTAAGCCACTCAGAAGCAATTCGACTCTTGATCTGTAGCGATCGCCCTGAAATTTATCAGCTACCTTGGTGCTGTTGGGATCTATTGGAAAATTATCCCTATTTAGAAATTGCCATTAGCAATTTTGATTTTAAACGAGTGGCAACTAAACCCAAAAGGCGTAGACATCGCAAAGTTAAGATCTTAGCTATTTTGGGCGACAGTCAGGGGATTAATTTGAATGCAGACTGCGATTTAATCCAATCTTTGAATGAGGGAGAGGTAACATTTCTTAAAGAACCCACTCGTCAAGAACTATACTCCTATTTGTGGTCAAAAACATGGGATATTGTCTTTTTTGCAGGACATAGTCGAACTATCGCCAGGCAAGGATTGATCTACCTCAATCACGAAGATAAGTTGACTATTGAAGAATTAAAACATGGTTTTAAACAAGCGATCGCCAATGGACTCCAGCTAGCTATTTTTAACTCTTGCGATGGGTTGGGTATCGCCGAAGAATTGGGAAAATTGTTTTTACCCCAATCTATCGTGATGCGGATGCCAATTCCCGACATCATGGCACAGGAATTTATCAAACATTTTTTACAAGCCTATGCAGGAGGTAACTCTTTATATCTTGCTACTAAGATGGCACGGCAACAATTACAAGGGGGAGAAAAACAGTACCCTTGCGCTAGCTGGTTGCCCATAATTTATCAAAATCCTGCGTTGATTCCGCCTAATTGGGCGGATTTACATACTAAAAGGCGATTAACTTCTTATTTACCTAAATCAAACTCTAAACAACCTTTTGTGATTTGGTTATTAGCTAGCGCGATCGCCCTGGCTTTAGTTTGTTTGATTCAGTCTTGGGGATGGCTTGAAGCAGGGGAATTAAAAACCTACGATCGCTTGGTGGCTTATCGAATAACTCCCCCCATCGATCGGCGAGTTTTAGTAATTACCATTGAGGATCCCGATATTAAGTATCAGCAAGAGCAAGGAATGGGATTGAATATGCGTGGCTCTTTGTCAGATACGGCTTTAAATCGATTACTAAATAAATTGCAGTCTGGTGGAGCAAAGGCGATCGCTAGCGATGTGATTCATGATTTTCCTTTTGACTCAAAATTAGCCAATGATATAGCCCAAACAGATAATTTTTTTGCCATCTGCCGAATTAAAATTGACCAACTTAAGTTAGTTAGTATTGATGCGCCATCCACCTTACCTGTAAAGCAAATTGGCTTTAGCAACTGGGCGATTGATGATGATGGAGCAATTCGTCGTCAAATTCTAGGAATGTCTCCCGATGATGTGTGTCAGAGTAGTGTGTCTCTCAGTCTTCGTCTTGCATTGAAGTATCTAGACGATATGCCGATTAAATACGAACAGCAGGGAGTATTACAAATTGGCTCGATCTGAATTCCCCAGGCTCAAAGCAACCAGTGGTGGCTATCATTTACCTGAAGCTCAAGGTTATCAGACGCTATTAAATTATCGCCGTGCTTTACCCCAAACTATTAGTTTACAAGATGCTTTCTCTACTGAAGATTCGGCTTTTGAACAACTAGTTAAAAATAAAGTTGTTCTGATTGGAGTGGTAGGATATAACCAAGATTTACACTACACTCCCTATAGCCGAGGGCAACAGGCAAAGCGTCTTTCTGGAGTGATTATCCATGCCCAAATGACTAGTTCTATAATTAGTGCAGTGCTGGGAGAGCAAAAGCCTTTATGGTGGTTTTGCGATCGCCTAGAAACCTTATGGATTGCCTTTTGGTGTGGTGTTGGCGCTGCCATAGTCATCTTGAATAAACGGTCATTACTCAAGCTATTTTGGAGTATCCCAACTGCTTTAGCTATAATTTTTGGCTGTAGCTGGCTCTTGTTTCTTAGCGGTGGCTGGTTAATTGCGATCGCCCCTTGTTTGGGTCTACTATTATCAGCAGCGATCGCTTCTATTTATCTTAGATAATTTCGTCTTAAATGATCTTACTTGCAGTTATTCTAATCCTACTGTTGTTTGGTAATTGGTTTATCAATGAAACCCTGATCTTCATCCCCGTAAAGTTTTTCACTACTATTACTTCTTGGGGTTGGTGGGGATTAGCTTTTATGGCACTGCTGTTTTTAGCCTGGTGTATGGGAGAAGATTAGGCAACAACTCCCCACACCAATAAATCAATTATATGACTAAAGATCTAACTGCTCTAAATAGCCATTGGATTAGAAATATGAATTTCTGGAACAGGTTGATTAGTCAAGCAATTCCAGTGACAGGTAAATAAGTCAGGTTTTTGAGTTTTAAGAGTGATTAAAGCAGGTGCAGCAGGAAATGGCCACAGGCGATCAAAGACAATTTCACCCTTATACAAACTAAACTGTAGCAAATAAGTAGCAGGAGTTGCGTTTAAAGAATCTAACAGTTTGTCTGCTAAGTCGTGAAGAGATTTAAGCTGACGGTTTGGTATAGTTATAGGCTGTTCATAAGAATTAGGCATCGAACCCTCGCCAATAATTTCACCATAGACAGGCTTATCTGTTAAGATTATCGGGAGCCATAAGTGACCCAGCCAGGAATCTCCCACACTAGTCTTTAATTCTAAATTCTTTTCTACCCATCTTCTTCTAGAGTTTACGTCTTTGCAAGCGGAGTAAATTCTCTTTTGAGGAAAGTCAAAGTATTCTGGTAGCTGAATTGTCAGGGGGCAATAGATGGTTTCTTCGTCTCTACTTGTCTTGATACTTTTTGATTGCTTAGACCACAGAGTAGCAGCAGAAACAATTTCTATAGCTGTTGATGGAGTTAAAGATCTTGCAATACTGCCTTGCAATGCTTCAACCATTTTCTGAGTTACTGGCGAAGCTGAAATTAATTTTCCCGTTTCGCTAACTTCTGCATTGATAATAATTACAACTTTTTCCATTCCCCTTCCATAATCATGAGATTTTGTCATAGCTGTTATGAGTCGAACCTTATTTCTCCAGACTTTAAATGCTTTGTTGATTAGTTGCTGACATCTCTACTTTCACAGTGTAAAAAATAGCTCATGCACGCAGTGCATTAACGTACAATAGAGGTTTTGCACTGACCACCTTCGGTGATTGTCGGACATAGTTGAATCGCTACTACATAATATAGTTGAAAGTTTGATGTTCGTAGTGAAAGTAACCGAAAGAGTTGACATTGAGGGATACTAGAACATAAGTATAGGATATCAGTCAAAAATATTAGCTCAATTGTAATATCTGTTACTTCTTAATAGTTGTTTTTGTGCGGTCTAACTTGGTTTTAAGCAGTACTTATCATAGTTGCTTACAGACTAAATTTTCAATTTTGGTCAAGAAATAACTGAATAACTTAATAATGTAAACATAAGATAACAATTTAATTGAATAATGATTACTCAGTTACCTTCGATCGAAGAAGCGAAGTAATTAATTGCAGCTCAGTAAATATATATAGTAATTTATTTATAATACTAAATCATGGAACTACTTGAATATCAAGCTAAAGAATTATTTAGAATGGTAGGTATTCCTATTTTACCTTCTCAGACTATCAAAGACTCAAGAAAGATTAAGCAATTACAAATTCCTTATCCTGTGGTACTCAAGTCCCAAGTGAGATCGGGAGGTAGGGGGAAAGCAGGGGGGGTAAAATTTGTAGCTAATACAATAGACGCGATCGCTGCTGCTAGAACTATTTTCAATCTTTCAATCTTGGGGGAATACCCCGAAGTTATTTTGGCAGAAGCCCATTACAACGCAGAAAGAGAATTTTTCTTAGGGATTGTTTTGGACTATGAGTTAAAGTGTCCCGTATTGTTGGGTTCGGCATATGGCGGAATGAATGTTAACGCTTTGTTGACTAACTTACAACAAGTGGTTGTGGATACAGAATTTTCTTTATTTCATGCTCGTCGTTTGGCTGCTTCTATGGGATTATCGGGGAAATTAATTTGTTCAGTCAGCGAAATTGTTGCCAAAATGTATCGTCTATTTCAAGAAAAGGATTTAGATTTAATTGAAATTAATCCTTTGGGAGTCAACACTCAGGGGGAATTGATGGCACTAGATGGCAAAATTACTATCAATAATTATGCTTTATCAAGACAACCAATTATCGAAACTCTCAATCTATCCAAATATCAAAAACAAGACAACCTCAACCAAGCGGGATGGTATTGGTTGGACTGGCATAATCGAGCAGGTAAAATTGCCACTATTTGTAATAGTTTTGATTTGTCGTTACTGACGTGGGATCTGTTGAGTCAAAATAGGACAAATCCTGCCTGTGGTGTTGTGATTGATGATAATTTTGCCGAGCGAGAAAGTGGAAAATCACTTTATCTCGCTCGATTGCAACAGATTTTGACCGAGTTAATGTCAATGGAAAAACTAAAAGTTATCTTAATCAATATTTTGGATACTAAAGCTATTAGTAATGAAATCATACAGGCAGTATTAGAGTTGAATCTGTCTGTCCCCTCAGAAGAGTCAGACCAAAATATTAATATCTCAAGTCATGACAAAATAGATAACTCCCAGGTAAATGAATTGTCTCAATCAAAACCGAAGTTTGTCTTGAGACTCTTAACAGAAGAAAATCCAGTCGATCTTGAAACAGACGAAAGTATTTATCTATCTAATGATTTGGAAGACTCCATAGATAAAGCGATCGCTCTAGTTAAGTCTAATTAAAAAAAACCTCTTTTTTGCGATTGCAACTACACTAATTTATTGCCCTTATTGTTTACCTGGAAACTATTCTACTTTTATGAATTGGTCGTCTCCTCACAAAGTCATTATTCAAGGCATTACCGAACCAAAAGTCGCTCTCCACGCAGCACAAATGAAAGCTTATGGTGCTGATATAGTAGCAGGAGTTAGCCCAGGTCAAGGGGGGAAAGTAATAGAAGATATACCCACATTCGATTTAGTAGAACAAGTTTTTACCGTAACAGATGAAATAGACACTAGTTTAATTTTTGTTCGTCCCTATCAAGTTTTAGATGCAGTCAAAGAGGCGATCTCCACAGGAATTAGAAGAGTTATTATTTTTACCGATTGTGTTCCTCCCCTCGATACCATAGAATCGATCAAATGCGCTAAAGCTAGTAATACCCTGCTTTTGGGACCAGGTAGTGATGGAATTATGATTCCCGAAAAAGTCTGGCTAGGGAAATTGCAACCCCAGTTTTATCAGTCAGGAAAAGTAGGTCTGATCGTCACTAGTAAATATTTGTCCTATGAAGTAGCAGCAGAATTAAATCAGGCTAATATTGGTCAGTCGATCGTGGTCAGTTTAGGAAGCGATCGCATTACTGGTTCTGATTTGCCCCAATGGTTATCTATCCTCAACGAAGATCCTGATACCGAAGCAATTATTTTTATTGGGCAAAAAATCAAAGATACAGAAGAGATCGCCACTTTTTATAAAAACCAAGGTTATGATAAACCAATCGTTAGCTATATCGCAGGATTAAAAACTCCTAGAGAAACAATGTTTGATGATGCAATAAATATCATTAGCAATCATTTATCAACATCTATTCCAGCCGTAAATCAAGAACGACGCATCATTAATAAGTTGAAAAAAGCTGGAATCAAAGTAGCCAAACGACCAAGCGAAATACCTGCTATGGTATCTGAGATGCTCCATAGTAAGGTTAATGTTGATTCAATTGAATAATTAATTACTTTACCATCCAATGATGTAGCGACTATTACCCTTAAAGATGAACTTTAATATATAAGCGATCGCCATAGCAGTCGCAACTACAAAAAAGGTGGCGATTACTAAAGTAAAAACATTACCTTGAATACCCAATTCTAAACTTCTGACAAATCGGGTTAAAGGCTTTAACAGGAAAGGATGAATGAAGTAAATTGCAAAGCTAGTTTCTGCTGTCTTTTTCATTACTGCGATATCTTTGTTTTCAAAATTGTCTAATAAAGACATCAACAAGAAACACAATAATATCTTTTGCAATAAGTTAACATCTGGCACAGTAATAGACCAAAAAGCCTTATTGAAATTACCGCTGACGTTATATACCATCACTTGAATTAGACCCAAAGCGATCGCTGATAGTAGAATAGCAATTTTGACTTTATTACTCTTTAAAAAAGCATAGACTTTTTTCTGATGAATCGAACTATAAATACCGAGTAAATATACTGGAATAAAATAAATTAGAGAATGAATTGGGTTCGTATTATGTATTGGTCGATGAATAATCATCGAGATAGGGATAAGACCCAAAATTGTATACGATAAATATTTAGATCTAATTAGACTGTTAATAATTGGTGAGATAGCAAACACGATCATAATCATGGGAATATACCAATAGGCGTATACTGCTCTGCCTGTAAATAAGAACCATAGAATTGCTAATAAAGGTTTGTCCTTAAGGCTATCTAGTAAAAAGCTACCCTTGCTATCAACAAATACCGCATACAAAATTGGAATAGTAGAACAAACTAAATAAGGAACTAAAACATATTTAGCCTTCTTGAGCATAAATTTCTTATAATTAAATTTGGGATAAAAAATATGATTATATAAAAAACCAGATATAAAAATAAAAAATACGCTACCGTTCAAATTTAAGGCATAAAAAAATTGCTCAAAAAGCGTAGGATTCTTGTAAACATTCCAATTTGCTATGCCATAGGAATGAGCTGCAACAATGATAATAATTGCAATCCCTCGAAAATAGTTAATTGAATTTAAAAACTTTTTTGGAGGAGGTGATACAGCTATCATTATCCGATCTTCTATTGATAAACTAAAATTAGCCCATAAAGACTAACAGATAAAAGATAAATCATCGATTATTAAATAGATTAATTTTAATATTGTGTATTATTGTTCTAGTTGATAACGACCATTTTGTACAATCGCGACCATTTCCTGTAGTCTTTTCTCTAGATCTTCTAAAACCCGATCCGCATAGTTGTCAGCATCCATTTGAATTGCTTGAGATTGGGCGATCGCATTTTGTCGCAACTGTTCGCATTCCTGTTCGGTTTTGAGTCTAATTCTTGCACCATCTAATTCTGCTTGACGGACAATAGCAGACTCTTGAACAATTTGGTGTGCTTTTTCTTCGGCTGACTTAACTACCAAGCAAGCATAGCCTTGAGCATCGGCGATAATTTCTTGTCTACGATTAACGATCTCAACTGCTGTAGCTAATTCGGTTGGCAAATTTTCTTGTATATATAGAAGTCGATCCAACAGCAAGTTCTCGTCTACGATCGCTAATTCCGTCAAAGGAATACGAGAACTACTTAAGATTAATTCTTTTAAGTTATCCAATTCTACTGCAATATCAAAATTGGAATTAGAGTCGTCAGAGACATTTTCTACGGCTTGGGGCGTGTTATATACTACTTTAGTATTGTGAGAACAATTTTCTTGAAGCATTATTAAATTAAATTATCTGAGTCTATTTGTAACCCAGATAACTAACATTTGCCAACGTTTATTGCCGAAAATTTCTGATTTGAATCTTCAAATATTCCTTTTATTTGATTAATTTGAATAAACTACTTGTTTTGATATTTTTGATACATATCCTGGGCAATATTAGCTGAAACTAAATGATTGATCGCTCCTCCAAATTGAGCGATCTCTTTGACAATACTACTGCTTAAAAAACTATATTCTTTAGTAGTAGCCAGAAAAACCGTTTCAATTTCTTGGTTTAAAGTTTTATTGGTATGTGCCATCTGCAATTCCTTTTCGAAATCTGACATCACTCTCAAACCTCGTAATAAAACCCCTGCATTATGCAATTTGGCATATTCAACAGTCAATCCAGCAAAGCTATCAACTTTAACATTTTTAATGTGTTGGGTACATTCTCCAATTTGTGACAATCTCTTTTCAACGGTGAATAGCGGATTTTTACTAGGATTAGAAAGAACAGCAACAATAACTTCATCAAATAGCTTTGCTCCTCTCTCAATAATATCTATATGTCCTAAAGTGATTGGATCGAAGCTGCCTGGATAAATAGCAATCATGTTTTGAGAATGTAGTTATCGATTTTATTGAACATTAAGGGATAAATCTTTATGTTCTGATTTGGACTTGAAAATAATCCACAGGCTTCTAATAAAACTAGCTGCGGGAACAGCTAAAATTAAGCCCAGAAATCCACCTAATTGCGCTCCAATCAACAAAGAAACCAACACCAAAACAGGATTCAAACCAGTAAACTCGCCCAATAAACGAGGAGCAATTACACTTTCAACTATTTGTTCTACCACAAAAGCGATCGCGAGTACCCGTAATCCTAACCAAATACTTTTTAATGCCATGAGAAAACTAACCAAACTAATGCTCAAGCCTGCACCAAAAGGAAACAACGCCATAATACCGACAATCAAACCAAACAAGAAAGCAAAAGGAACTTGAATGATAAAGAAGGTGATAGTGATTGTTACTCCCATCACAGACGCAACAGTAAGTTGTCCCCCAAAGTAATTGTTGAAAGTCTTTTTCAAAGAAGCGCGAATTTTGTCGGCTGTCTCATCTGGAAAGATTTGAAACAGATCTTCCCATAGTTCGCCACCATGAAGCAGCAGGTAAAAAGTTAAAACAACAGTCAACAGCAAGTCTACGAGACTACCTAAGACAGAGAAGACGCTACCCAGAATTTGCCCACTCAACTGCTGCAATTGGTAAGATATACGACCAAGAGCCTCGGCAACTATACTACTGACACTGACAGGAAAGTTACGTTCGTCTGCCCAGGTTTCGAAAACTTTTGCCTGTTCGCTACCAGATGCCACATAGCTCGGTAAACGATCTAATAGCCCATTAAACTGATCGAGAAGAATGGGAAAAACCGTTACACCAATGATGCCTAAAAGAAATATGCCTATTAATAGCACAATTAAAATAGCGATCGCTCTTCTGACACCTTTCTTTTCTAAAAAGCGAACAGGATAATCCAGAATAAAAGATAACAGGGTAGCGGTAGCAAAGATAGTAATCAAAGATTGAAAATATTCAAATACTAAAATTAGCAACCAACCGTTAAGCACTAATAGAGGTAAAACTAAACCTCTGGTGAGCCATTTTGGCAATTTTGAAATTGTATCGAGCATAGAATGATTACTATAATTACTGAATGATGGCAATGCCTCGTATACTTCAACTATTTGAAGATTTAGAGAATATAACTCTATAAACAGGTAGTTTTTGTTCTAGCACATAAAGTTCTCTTTCAGTAGCTACTGTTAGAGGATTGCGATCGAGCCAAGTTGTTTGGTGTTGCTGAATTAACGAAGGATGACTAGCAAAGCGATCTCGCATTTCAATTGCCACTTCCTCAATATCTGACTGCAAAAAAACCTCTCCCCCTTCAATCAAATAGTCAACTAGAACATTTACTAACTCGTTTTGGACTACTCTGCGCTTATTATGACGTTTTTTGAACCAAGGATCGGGAAATTGTACCGAAATAGTCTTGAGAGTATTGCTAGGCAAAGACTGTAACAATACTTTTGCCGAACTATTCATATTCCCAAAGAGATAATGAAGGTTAGTTAAACCCAATTCATCCCTAAGTTGATTGGCTGCCAACACCAACGGCTGACGAATTTCAATTCCCAAAAAGTTAGTTTCAGGATGTTGTTGCGCCATTTCCAGCAAAAAACCACCCCGCGCACAGCCAATATCCAAATGTATATTCTGTTGAGGTATTTTAAAAACTTCTTGCCAATTGGGTGTTGTTATTGGCTGTTGAAATTTACGTGCAAGGGGATTAACGTGCTGGCGAATACGAATAGGCATATCTTACGAAATCATTGAAAAAAAATCACTACGAATCTTTTAATTCTATAGAAACGACAGTACCACTAAAGTCATAAGTATTGCCTTGTAATTGAATTGACGAGCCTATTTTTATTTTCTTACTTCCTGGTAAAACAAAACCACTGTCAGTAGCTTCTGCTTGTCCTCCCAGGGTAATAACCATATCTCGAATCATCTCAATTTCAGGACGAGGATCTGGTAAGGCTTTAACTGTACCGTCTGGTTGGGGTACGGGAGTTGTTCTAGCTAAAAGTTCACTGTCAATTATTTCAACTTTACCTGCGGGTTGATTACGGACAACAATATCGGCTTCGTCATTTTCTTTGAATTCTTTGAGCAAGCCATCCAAATTAGAAACAGCCAACCCTCTAACTAAAATCTGCACTTGAATCGGCTTCTGTTTAGTCTGAGCCACAATACTATTAGTTAGGGGTGTACCAGGAAAAAAGAAAATACCGATAGCGACTAATCCAATTACCGCAGCAGCAGCAAAGTCAAGGATACTCAACTTGCCAAATAGTCTTCCTTTGGAATCAATAATTTTCATAATTAGCCGTGGGATATTTTGATATCCAAAATAATTTCGTTTACATTATCGAAGAAAATGTCCGCAAATGACTATAAACTTGAAAATTATTTTTTAATTCAATTGCTGATTCTTTAAGAATAACCTGTGATATTTTTCCCGACATATCCCCAAAAGAACAATAAAAGGTTATTTGTCGATCGATAATTGAATTTAAAAAGTAGTGAGGCGGGCTTGTAATTGGAACAACAAAATCTTTTCGTTTCTCCACCAACCTCACTGTTATCTTTAAAGACCAGACTTGTTTTTCTAATCAATTGATACAGGTATTTTAAACTAAACCAAGCCTAAATCTGTCACCGCGCCCAAGCTACTAGAAGAAACCAGCTTGGCATACTTGGCTAAAACACCTCTGGTATATTTAGGCTGTCTTTTTGACCATTGACTGCGACGTTTATCTAATTCTGCATCATCAACATTAAGCTGCAATAGTTTTTGACGGGCATCAATAGTAATGCTGTCTCCTTCGTTAACCAAAGCAATAGTACCGCCTACGGCAGCTTCAGGGGCAACATGACCCACAACCATGCCATAAGTACCCCCAGAGAAACGACCATCGGTAATCAACCCGACAGAATCACCTAAACCCGCACCAATGATAGCCGAGGTAGGAGCGAGCATTTCGCGCATTCCTGGCCCACCTTTAGGACCTTCATAACGGACAACTATTATATCGCCAGCATTAATTTTGCCGTCTAAAATTGCATCTAAGCATTCTTCTTCGGATTCAAATACTCTAGCAGGACCAGTAATTACAGGATTTTTTACACCGCTTATTTTTGCCACCGAACCTTCACTAGCCAGATTTCCCTTGAGAATTGCTAGGTGTCCTTCTTTGTATAGGGGGTTATCCCACTGACGAATCACATCTTGGTCTGCGGAGGGTTTTTCAGGAATATCTGCTAAGGTTTCCGCTACAGTTTTACCAGTAACAGTTAAAGCATCGCCGTGTAGCAAGCCATTAACTAAAAGAATCTTCATCACCTGGGGAATTCCACCTGCTTTGTGTAGGTCTACAGTGACATATTTTCCTGATGGCTTAAGATCGCAAATGACAGGGACTTTTTGACGAATAGTTTCAAAATCGTCAATGGTTAAGCTAACTCCCATCGTATTGGCGATCGCCAGTAAATGCAAGACAGAGTTGGTCGATCCACCCACTGCCATAATCACCGTAATGGCGTTTTCAAATGCTTTACGGGTCAAAATTTGGCTGGGCAAAATTTGCTGTTTAATCGCTTCTACTAAAGCAAACGCCGACTTTTCTGTACTCTCTGCCTTTTCTTCATCTTCTGCTGCCATAGTGGAAGAATAGGGCAAGCTCATCCCCATTGCTTCAAAGGCTGAAGACATAGTATTAGCCGTAAACATTCCGCCACAAGAACCAGCCCCAGGACAAGCTTTACGCTCGATCGCATCTAATTCTGCCTCATCGATTTTGCCCGCACTAAATTTCCCAACGGCTTCAAAAGCACTTACTACAGTTAAATCTTCGCCGTTGTGTTTCCCTGGTTTAATCGTGCCACCATAGACAAATATACTCGGAATATCCATCCGTGCGATCGCCAGCATTGCTCCAGGCATATTTTTATCGCAACCACCTACAGCCAATACTGCATCCATACTCTGTCCATTACAGGCAGTTTCAATGGAGTCGGCAATTACATCGCGGGATACCAAGGAATATTTCATCCCCTCTGTACCCATAGATATCCCGTCACTAATAGTAATCGTGCCAAACATTTGAGGCATTGCCCCAGCATCTTTTAGTGCCGACTCAGCACGCAAGGCTAAAGTATTGATTCCCATATTGCAGGGGGTGATAGTGCTATAACCGTTAGCCAAACCTACAATTGGTTTATTAAAATCATCATCACCAAAACCAACTGCTCGTAACATAGCACGGTTAGGCGATCGCTGGTTGCCTTTGGTTACTTCTTGACTTCTTCTATTATCAGCCATTTAATTTCTCCTTAAATATTGTTTTAGCTGTTAGCCATTAGCTATTAGCCTTGGGACTAATATTTATGTAGCGATTTACGATTCCGCTGCGATACTTGTAGATAAACAAAATTATAATCTCCCATCCATCAGTTAAAGATAGACAAGAGACTAAATTAAACATAGATGGAAAAGTCTATGCATGAAAAATTGTAAAAGATAGGAATCAATTGAGATTGAAAAAAAATGTATCTGTTTATTCCTCTTTACTCCTTACTCTTTATCCGAAGGTGTCCATTCCTTTAGGACATTCCTTAAAACTATTCCCATTCTATAGTTCCAGGTGGTTTGGAGGTAATGTCATAAACCACTCGGTTAACTCCTTTAACCTCATTGACAATGCGATTAGAAATAGTTTCTAATAAATCGTAAGGTACTCTTGCCCAATCAGCCGTCATACCGTCTTCACTAGTGATAAAGCGCAGTACTATCGGATGAGCATAGGTACGTTTGTCTCCCATAACTCCCACGCTACGAATGGGCAGCAATACAGCAAAGGCTTGCCAGTAGTCGTGATACACACCCTGTTTACTGATTTCATCGCGGACAATAAAGTCAGCATCTCGTAAAATATTTAGTCTTTCGGCAGTTACTTCTCCCACAATTCTAATGGCTAAACCAGGCCCAGGAAAAGGATGGCGACGGACTATTTCTTCAGGTAAACCGATGGCGCGGGCGACATTGCGCACTTCATCTTTAAACAATTTTCGCAGGGGTTCAACTAGTTTGAAACGCAGATCTTTAGGTAATCCACCTACGTTATGATGGCTTTTAATTTTGACTGCTACCCTTTCTCCTGTTTTGGGATCGACGTTGGTGTCGGCAGACTCAATTACATCTGGATATAGTGTTCCTTGAGCCAAGTAATCAAAAGGTCCTAATTTTTTAGATTCCTCTTCAAATACTTGGATAAACTCATGTCCAATACGGCGACGTTTGAGTTCGGGATCGGTTACACCATCTACCTGTTGTAAAAAGCGATCGCGAGCCATGACATATTCTACAGGAATATGAAACTTATTTTTAAATATTTCTACCAGTCTTTCTGGTTCACCTTTACGCATAAACCCCTGGTCGATAAACATACAGGTTAGCTGATCTCCAATTGCACGATGCAACAAAAATGCGAGGGTAGAAGAGTCCACTCCACCAGAAAGAGCTAGTAAGACTCTTTTATCGCCAACTTTAGCCCGAATATCTCTAATTGATTCTTCAACAAAGGCTTCTGTTGTCCAAGTGGGTTCACATTTGCACACATGATAGACAAAATTGCGTATTAAAGCGCTTCCCCCTTCTGAATGGACTACTTCAGGGTGAAACTGTACGCCAAACAGCTTTTTCTCAGGATTGGAGATAGCAGCGCAGGGAGTGTTCTTGGTATAGGCTAGAACGGAAAATCCCTCGGGAAGATTGGTGCAGGAGTCTCCATGACTCATCCACATAGTCGATCCTTCTTCAACATTCGTTAGTAAGTCAGTGGGATCTTCAATAAATAGTTGCGCTTTACCATATTCGCCAAGCTTGACTTTTTCTACTGTTCCGCCAAGGTATTTAACCATGAGCTGCATTCCATAACACACCCCCAAAATCGGAATACCCAAATTCCAAATTTCAGGATCGCATTTGGGTGCATTCTCGTCATATACGGAGTTTGGACCCCCTGAGAGAATTATTCCTTTGGGATTAATTTCTCGCAGTTTTTCAGCAGAAGTTCGATATGATATGACTTCTGAATATACTTGCGTTTCTCGGATTCTACGGGCAATTAATTCGGAATATTGAGAACCGAAATCAATGATAATGATTGTCTGGCGATTTACTTTGTCTACTAAAGACTTAGAGGATAAAGTCTTGTTGCTGGGGGAGATTGATTCTGTCTGAATAGTCACTATACTTTAGAAAGTCTGTGTAAGTATGTAAGTAATATACGTAACAAAGTGTGAAGAAACCTGATTTTTTAGACTAACTTCGCGGCTTGTAGGTTAATATTCTGGAGAGTTATCGTCTCTTAGTCTCTTAATTTAGATGATAAAATAGGTATTCTTAATAGATTAACACAATCTAGTTAGTATAAGAAAAGCATTTTTGCTCTGTTTGATAGTTTCTCGATGGCGATCGAATACTATCGATCCAACACAAAGTTTTTTTTCAGTATACTTGCGAATATAGGCTTCTGATTTGCGATCGATCGCCTGGGTAATTTCTCCATACACTGTATCCACCCAGCCAGGATTATTGTCCACAGAATCTAGCTCTCTCAATATATCTAAGGCTGCTTCAGTGGTAGGACAGTCGAAAATTCTCTTAATCTCATTGTGGGGTAGACCGAGTTTGGCGCAGTATGCCGAAAGAATTTCTAGTCTGCCATCGGCTAAATGATTATGGGTATGAAAGATACCCCCAGCTAGTTTGATTAGCTTGCCGTGATAGCCATACAGCAAAATTGATTTAACATCAGCTAATCCAGCCGTAACTAACATAGAGCCTAACCAGTTAGCCGTTTTAATAATTCTTTTGGGGTCGATACCCGACTTTTGGGCTAGATCGATGCCATTTTCACCAATGCAAAATACTAGTTCGTCATACACTTTTGCCTTTTCTTTAATTTGGTTTTGAAATATTTCTAATTGACCTGGGGCTGCTAAAGGCTGGACAATTCCTGTTGTACCTAGCAAAGATAGTCCTTCTACTACGCCAAAAGCCCTATTAGAAGTACGTTGAGCCAATCTCTTTCCTTCGGGCAAAATAATAGTAATAATTATCTTTTCATTGTCCTTCAACAAAGGCGTGAGATTTTCTTCAATCAATTGTCGTGCATAACTATAGATAGCAGCTTTATTCTGGCGATCCTTTTGGATGCCAATTCCCTCTCCTCCCTTTATGGTAATAGCATCAGCCGATCGATCCTTGCTGAAAGTTACTTTTGCCCAAATAGGAGTATTACGAGTTATATCTAAATGATCGCCTGGGTCGCTGCGAGTTATGGCGATCGCTGTATTATCATCTATCATTGCTACTTGTTCTATCTCAATATCTACCAAGCGATCTGGTTTGATTAAGTCTACTGATACTGTTTCAGCTATGGATAAGAGATGAAGATGACGCAATGCTGCAATCGCACTTGCACAAGCAAAAACAGGTAGAGTATATCCAGACATAGACCGAATGTAGAGATTAAGGCAACAACTGATTCTACAACGTTGTTGTATCGTTGTTCTTATGCTTAATTGAAGTATTAAATTAACAATACCTATTTTTGTGAGCCCAAAAGTCCTTTTTGCATTTTTTGCTCGATCGCGACTTGGCTACTATATACTTTCTTGACTCCCGTAACTTCCATTGCCAGGTTTTCCATCCGTCTTAAAAGATTAGGATCGGATATTTTTCCTGTAAGGATGATTGCATCATCTTCTTGGGCTACATAAATAGTAGCAACATCTGTCAATATGGGATCTCGTTTAAATTCTTTTGCTACTCTTTCGGCAATGCCACTAAGGCTAAATTCACCGTTCAAACCAATTCTTTCACTAGGAATTACGCTAGCTTGAATACTGTCGGTTTTGTTATAAAGTTTGAAGATAGATAAGGTGATTAATGGTATGGATATTAGCCAAATTAATCCCATAAACCAGATAGATCTGGTCATGTTAGAAATACTCTTTTTTATCTTAGGTAATTCTTGTTGACTGCTATCTAAATTGTTGCGTAGTTTTCCAATTTCTTCTTGCTGTTGGCGAGAAATAAGCTGCAAACTTGATATAGTACGCTGGGGTTTAAAAGTGCTTTGCTTTGGTTGATATGAATTTTGCGTTTGGCGGTACGCTGTCCCTTTTAATTTGCTTAGGACTACGCCCGAATCTGTATAAACTAATAGCTTATCGAGCAAACCTGGGGCGATTTGCGTATATCCTTTGTTCACATTGCGAACAGCTCCTGCAATATCTTTAGTGCTTGTATCTTTTAATAAATAACCTTTTGCTCCTACTGCTAAACATTTGGTGATGTATTCATCAGTATCATAAGAAGTCAGAATTAAAACTTTAGTTTGGGGAAATTTTTTAATAATCTGCTCTGTAGCACCTGCTCCATCTAAACCAGGCATTTCCATATTCATAATTACAACATCTGGCTGTAATTGCTCTACCTGTTTTATCGCTGTGACACCATTATTGGCAGTCCCAATAACTTTAATATCTTGTTCTGGTTCTAAAGCAACTTTTAGTGCTTCTCTTACCATTTTTTGGTCGTCAACTAGTAAAATATTAATCATACAAATTAAATTATTAAAAATAAAGATAAATAATAAAAGTTAACTAAGTGTCGAAAATTTGACAGCACTCGATTGCACTAGTTATTACTTATATATAATTACTTACTTGCTTTTTGATTGTAAATTCCTTTACCAAATCTTCATTCCTATATTAAGGCTTTCTTTATATTGATTCAGCGTTTATTGCTTATTCTGGCTCAATTTCAGTATAATCACTTAGTAATTAATAAATATTCAACGATTTATTGAACATAAGTCCATCAAAGATTATTTTTTTAGTAACTATTTGTGGCTTAAATTAAACGTTTAAAATAAACTATTTAATATTGAAACTTTTTTCATATTAAACAACAATTATGTCTCAAATTTGTTGGACATCAGTTCACAGTAGATTACACCAGACATTACGAAAAAAAAACCTTTTGCCAGTGCGATCGCGAGTTTTAATTGCGGTGTCTGGGGGACAAGATTCTCTCTGCTTGGGAAAACTATTGTTAGATTTGAGTTCTAAATGGAATTGGCATATTGCGATCGCACATTGCGATCATCAATGGTCAACAGATCGGGGAATTGCCAAGAGAGTATCAGAAGTAGCCGATTCTTGGCAACTACCGCTGTATCTAAAGGTGGCAAAAGATCTCAAGGAAACCGAAGCAGCAGCCAGAGAATGGCGTTATCAGGCTTTAATTGAAATTGCCCGAGAAAAAGATTTTAATTATATTGTTACAGGACATACTAAAAGCGATCGCGCGGAGACTTTCTTATATAATTTAATCCGTGGTGCGGGAGCAGATGGATTAGCTGCATTAAGCTGGAAACGTTCCTTAGAACGAGAAATCGATTTAGTTCGTCCAATTTTAAACGTATATCGTTACGAAACGCTAGAATTCTGTCATCAATTTGATTTACCTATCTGGTTTGATGCAGTAAACGAAAATGATAAGTATGCTCGAAACCGCATTCGTAGTGAGTTGATTCCTTACCTGCAAGCTAACTTCAATCCACAGGTAGAAAAATCGCTAGCTCAAACAGCAGAATTATTGAAAGGTGACGTAGAATGTTTAGAAGCGATCGCTCTACAGCTAATACAAGAAGCACAGGAAAGCAATAAATTAAACCGTCTTACTTTACGCAATGCACCCCTAGCGATACAGCGTCGTGCCATCCGTCTGTTTTTACCAACTGTGATGTCTAAACAAGCCAATTTCGAGCAAATTGAAGCAGTAGTTGAGCTAATTACCGCCCCTAATAAAAGCCGTACTTCTACCTTACCTGGAAATGCGACCGCAGAAGTTGCTGGAGAGTGGATTATTTTTAATCGATCGCACGACCTAATTGTTGACAGCGATTTTGGCTAAAGGTAGAGATATTTTTACAGTTGTTCCTTGATTTTCTCCTGCACTATATAAAGAAATAGTTCCATTCATCAATTCAACTAAATTACGAGAAATAGCCAAGCCTAATCCTGTACCACCAAATTTTCTCGTACTAGAACCATCTACCATTACAAAAGGATTAAACAACTTATCTTGCTGGCTTTTTTCAATACCAATGCCCGTATCTTCAACTATAATTTCTACTTCTAAACGATCGGAATTTTGCTCCTTGATAGATAAATCATGAAGATTATCATTAGATGGGGTGTTTTCTTTAACTCCTAAAAATTCGTTTTGGTAGAAATCATCGCTAGATACTGAATTTAAATTAACGTTATCTATTCCTGCTTCAGGAGTAGCCAGGTATTGATATTCTTCAGCTTCTAATTTTGAAGTCTTAACCTTTATTGCAACACTAACCGACACTGTACCGTAATCTGTAAATTTAACTGCATTACTAATAATATTAATTAGTACCTGCTTTAATTTAGCCCCATCAGCCAAAACATCAATGTTTTCTGGCCAAGCTGGAGTTTCTAAGTGCAGTTTTTTATGCTGAATTGAGACAAGATGTATATCAATTACTTCATTTAATATTTTTTGCAAATCGACTCGATCTATATTGACTGATAGTTTACCCGCTTCAATTTTAGAAATATCTAAAACATCATTGATAATGCCCAGCAAATGAATCGCAGCGTCATCTGCCTGCTGTAGAAACTCGTTTTCTTCCTCCTTATCGTCACAATAACCATCTTTGACGATGCGAATGCAGTTAATAATTCCGTTGAGAGGAGTTCTAAGTTCATGGGAAGTAGTTGCCAAAAACTCACTTTTTAGCTTGTTGGCAGCTTGAGCTTCTTTCCATGCTGAAACAATTTCATCTCCCCAAGCTCTCAGTCGGCTAACCATATCATTTAAAGCTATCGAAAGCTGATTAAATTCTCGAATTTGGAAGTTTTCAGGAAGACGTTGCGAAACAAGACTGTTAGAATTATCTTTGTCACCGCGCAAACCCTCTTCTCGTAAAGAATAATCTCTAATTTGTTCGAGAGGACGGGCTAATTCGCGAGACAGGTAAAGAGTCACTAAAGAACTGGCAGCAATCAGTCCTAAAGTCATGCCTACTAAGGCTTGGCGAATATCTTTGAGGGGTTCGAGAGCAGCATCTAGAGGACTTACCGCTAGGATAATCCATTTTTCTCCACCTGCCGTCTTAACAGGAGAGGGAATAGAGCTATATCCAGCTACCAGCTCAACTCCATCAGTTTCTAAATAAAACAAGTGCAAAAAGTCAGGTTTATTGGCGATCGCATTATCAAGTAAGTTACCGAGCCTTTGAGCATCGGGCATTTGTTTAATATTGCGTCCAACCCTTTGTATAAAAGGATGGGCTAAAATAGTGCCGTCTTGATCGATAACTACGGGATAACCTTCTAACGAGCCTGGTTCAATAATTTCCTGGGCTAAGATAGCCGATTTTACACTCAAAGCGTAACGTAAATCTCCATTGCGATCGTAAACTGGAGCAGTCAGCCACAATTTGAGTTGTCTACGGAAAGGATTTTCGCTCTTGTCTTCTTCTGAATCACGCATTAAAGAAGTTGAAGGCAATAGCAGCTTAATATTAATCTCTGCACCAGTTGTAAAAATTTTTTGTTTCTTTTTCTGCCAATTACTACTCTCTAATTCAATCGACTCATTGCAAGTAGTAGTAGTCACCTGATTATTACTAAGATCTGTAATTTGAGCGCATAATATATCTGCGGGTAGAACCTCTTCAAGTTGAGATATAAACAGATCGGGTTCTAGTTCCAATATATCCGAGTTAGAAATTGCTCCATCACTAGCACTAGCGAGATTGTTGCGTAGAGCTTCGATTGAGTGTTTAACTAAATCTCCTTTTCTAACAGCACTTTCGGTTAAATTTTGTCTTGCAGTCTCCAAGAAAGCCGAACGAGCTTTTCGATAGGTTACATAAACTCCAATTAATAAAATCGGCACACTTACTAAAAGGATGCGCGAAAGTAATATACGTCGGAAAGAAGATTGACCTGGTGTCATAAGAAAAGATCTAAGCGCACGATTACACTATATCTCTATTGCTTTATTTTAATCATATCGACTTAGACCATATTTGCCATTGAGATAGTCGTAAAAGTTGCTTAAAACAAAAAAATATTATGAATAATCAATTACAAACTACTGCTATCTTAGCGATGAGCGCGGATGGCAAAATAGCAGATTATCAAGGCTCTGCGGCTCGTTTTGGCTCTAGTAACGATAAGCTGCATTTGGAAAAACAGGTTTCTTTAGTAGATGGAGTAATCTTTGGTGCAAATACTTTGAGGGCTTATGGTACTACCCTATCCGTATCTAATCCTCAACTAATAGAAGAAAGACTCAAGCGATCGCAATCTTCTCAGCCAGTTCAAATTGTAGTTTCCCAATCGGGTAATTTAGATCCTGCGTGGCGATTTTTTCAACAACCAGTACCTCGATGGTTATTAACTGTACCTAATGCTGCAAAATTATGGCGAGATATGCCAGAGTTTGAGCGTATTCTCACATCTTCAAGTAAAAAGGAAAATGACTCTTCTATTGACTGGATAGCTACCTTTAAGCAGCTGGAAGAATTGAGTATTAATAAATTAGCTATTCTGGGGGGGGGAGAATTGGTTGCATCTTTAATGGCAATGGATTTGATCGATGAACTATGGTTGACAGTTTGTCCAATTATATTTGGCGGTAAAACTTCTCCAACTCCTGTCGGTGGTCAAGGATTTTTGCAGTCTGAAGGCAAAAAACTCAAATTACTAGAAGTCCAACAAGTTGGAGAAGAGCTTTTTCTTCATTATCAAGTTTTGCGAAAATGCCATTATTTTGATTAGCCAGCAGCTTCTAAAGCTTGAGATTGACTAACAGCAAGGTAAGGTTTGATTGAGCTTGTTTTTTCTCTAGGCACTAAAAAGTTATTGTCGCAATCAAATTCATCCAAGTAAAACTGGTTGTCATAAAACTTATAAACGTCATAGTCCCATGATTGAAGTAATTGATGAATGCGATCGCCTTTGGCAATACCTTCAATCAATAAAATAGGGCGATGGGTGTTAATTGTATTCCTGCCTCCCTGCAATACTTGATGTTCAAATCCTTCAACATCTATTTTGATAAATTCTGGCTTTAATTCAAGGCTGTCGAGAGTTTTAATCTCAATGCTAATTTTGGCTATTTCAACTTATTTTCATCAAAAAAGTATACGGTATCGCTATTTAACCAGCTCTTAGCTTTAGCGCGATCGCATGACCCTAAAGCAGTCATAGTTTTGCCATTGTAAATAGGATAGTAAAAATCAATTGTCCCTGATTTATCACCGATTCCCACTGGTTTGTATTGAAAATCATCAAACCTATTTGCCAATTTATCCAAATAAGAATAGTTGATTGGATTAGGTTCAAAAGATATTACCTTGGCATTGGATTTGAGAGTGAAAAATGAAAGAGCAGACATTCCTACATTTGCTCCGATATCCAGAAAAAGCTGTGGGCGATCTGTACTAATTAATTTAAAGGCGTTAAAGTCAGGTTCATGTACTTTTTTTAAGTAGAAATTGATGAAATGTTTGTTCTTTAAGTTATGAATCAAGTTATAAGTCCAAGGGAATTGTAATAACAAAGAACGTATTATTTTATTCATTGTATTGCGTCCTAAACTTAGAAATGTTTGATTGTGTTTGGTTAACATAGTAAGACTAAAAAAAATAACTGAGATAGGATATATAATTTTCTAGACTTTTTTATGTCAGCTAAAGTCAACTTATGCAGTAATAATCGAACAATTGAGCTGTCTTACCAATTAAGCAAAAGCAGCACATAACTTTTCTTCAAAGGGAGATGAGTATTCCAAATAGCTGACATAACCATTTGTAAAGTCATATTGACCAAATTATTTTTAAGATCTGCTTAATATTTACTGCTTTTGTCCGATAATATATCTTGTGGTTTGAAATTCGGATTGTAAAAAAGAGTGAAAAAGTTAATTCGCGGTCTAGATAAGTTTAGGGAAACCTACGTTGATACTCATCAAGAGCTTTTGGCACAGCTTTCTCACGGTCAAACGCCTAGAGTATTGTTTATTACCTGTTCAGACTCTAGAGTAGCTCCTAACTTAATCACTGATACTGATGTTGGTGAATTATTTGTAATTCGCAATGCAGGTAATATTATTCCTCCCTATGGTGCAGCCAACGGTGGAGAAGGAGGCACAATTGAATATGCCATCAATGCTTTAAATATCGAACAAATCGTGATTTGCGGACACTCTAACTGTGGCGCAATGAAAGGGTTGCTTAAGCTTAATAAGCTACAGAAAGATATGCCTTTGGTATATGACTGGCTCAAGCACGCAGAATCAACTCGTCGTATGGTGCAAGAAACTTATCCCCATTACGAAGGGGACGATTTAATTGAAGTTTTGGTGGCAGAAAATGTCTTGATTCAAATCGACAATCTTAAAACCTATCCCATAATCAGATCTAGATTGCACCAAGGAAGACTCAAAATTTATGCCTGGATCTACAACGTAGAAACGGGAAAAGTCTTGGCTTATGATGCCCGCACCCATACCTATATTCCCCCTGAAGGTCAATTATTAGACGATGATGACACAGTGCGATCGTATGTTTCTTGCGGTGACAATAGTTCCCTAATTCCGATTAAAAAAGAATTAGAAGCACTATTAAAAGTGTCTCCTAAAAATAAGCGTGCAGCAAAAGAAGCAACGCGATCGGTGGTAAGGTTATTCGATCGAGCGCGTCGTATGGGGATGAATAATATTGAGCTACAAAATTATCATTCTCTTTTCTCAGAGTCGTTGCAACTTTGGGCGGAAAAAATCCATGCTCACTCTTAAAATTATTTATTAAACAAAATACTATGGAAGTCATCCCTGCAATCGATTTACTGGATGGTAAATGTGTTCGTCTATATCAAGGAGACTATAATCAAGCTTCAATATTTAATGAAAATCCTGTCGAAGTAGCTCGACAATTCGCCTCAGAAGGGATAACTAGACTTCACGTAGTCGATCTTGATGGAGCAAAAGAAGGAAAATCGGTTAATTTAGCAGTAATTGAGGCGATCGCCAAAGCGATTGATATTCCCGTGCAGGTGGGGGGTGGTTTACGCGATCGCGCTGGAGTCGCCAGACTGCTGGATACAGGAGTACAAAGAGCTATTTTGGGTACTGTAGCCGTAGAAAAGCCAGAATTAGTCACTGAACTTTGTCATGAATTTCGCGATCGCATTGTAGTTGGTATTGATGCTCGTAATGGCAAAGTGGCAACAAGGGGATGGCTAGAAACTTCAGAAGTTGAAGCCACAGATTTAGCTGCTCAAATGGCGAAAGAAGGTGCAGCAGCCATCATCTATACAGATATCCATCGCGACGGTACACTTTCTGGTCCTAATATGGATGCGTTACGAGAATTAGCCGAATCTATCGATATACCTGTTATCGCCTCTGGAGGAGTAAGTTCTTTAACAGATTTATTGAGCCTGTTGAGTCTAGAATCTGCGGGAGTAACTGGAGCGATCGTCGGGAAGGCAATTTATACTGGAGATGTTAGTCTCAAAGAAGCTGTAAGGGCGGTAGGGGAAGGACGTTGGCAGGATATTCCTCCCGATACAGGAACTTATCTTGCTTAATTAGGACAAGTTAAAGGCTTAATGAGCAATTGATAGATTGTTGACTATCAGTTGCTCATTTGTTTGTATTAGCCAATTCCAGGGATAAATTTTAGTTTTTTGGTGGCTCTCTCTGCAACTTGTGAATAACTCAACTCACCGCAAAGAATTTTGCCCATTAATTTACCCGCAGTGGGACGTTTAACACCCATTTTGTAGGCAATTTTAGGAGCTTTGAAGAATAAGCCCGCTAGAAAGTCTGCTTTGGCAAGATTTTCGCCCCACTCCTGATTTACAGTTTCACTATAGGCAGCTAGCGCATTGGCATCCCCTGCGATCGCATTACTGACTGCTGCTGCTGCTTGTACTCCTGTGTACAAAGCGGGACGAATACCTTCTCCAATTAGAGGATCGACCATTCCCGCTGCTTCTCCCACAAGTAGAGCGCGATCGCTATGCAAATCGCGATTTTCTTGCCACAAATTTAAAGGATGCTCGATATATTCTCCCTGGCTAGGATCTAGATCGAATAGTTCGGCATATTTATAAAGCTGTTTTTTAAGCTCGTCTGCTTTTCCCTTGGAATTACGAACATAGGCAGCACTAAAAGAATAACCGTCTGCTTTGGGGAAACACCACATAAAACCGTTTTTCAACGAACCAAAATCAAAAAAGCCTGTAACTTTACGGCGATCGCTTACTTCTCCTGGTATTTGTAAACTAGCTGCTGGGGTTAGCTGAGGTTCGGCAAATCCTAGTAATTTTGCTGTCTGACTATTTGCACCATCGGCTGCAATCAAATACTTACCTTCAAATTGACCATCACTGGTAGTAACCTGCCAAGTATCACCTGCTAATTTTACCCCCTGTACTTCTACACCAGATTTAAATTCAGCACCATTACCTGTTGCCTGCTCGATTAGTAAGTTGTCAAACTCAGCCCGCTGTACCATCCACATGGGAGTAACGCCTTTTAGCTCCACCTCGGCTGGATCTTTCATGTTAAAAGTATATTTCACCTGAGAAACATGATTCTGCACCACAGAAGAAAAATCAAAATCAAACCACTGAGCGATCGCAGGAGAAACGCCACCACCGCAAGACTTCTTGCGAGGGAAATCCGCTTTATCTAATAATAAAACCGAGTGTCCTTTCTTTGCCAAATGATAAGCCGAGCTACTTCCCGCAGGACCAGCACCCACAATAATACAGTCAAACATAAGCCAGCACTTTATTCTCTAAAGATTGTTTCCCAACCCCTAACACATTAAATCAACCTAAACAAATCAGTCAACATCATTAGTAATTAGTAATTACTAATTACTAATTATTCGTCTGGCTGTATACCTGAACCTACGGGGGCAATTGAATTTAGCTTAAGTTCAGGGAAATCCTGTTCTACCTGACGCAAATTCCATTCATTTTTAAACAGCAATACTGGTCTACCCCAATTATCTTTAACGGAAATAGAATTAAAGATTCTACCAGCTTTTTCTAATGCTTCCCAACCACCATATACCCAACGAGCGACGCTATAGGGTAACGGCTCAATTCTGGTTTCAACGTTATATTCATTTTGCAAACGAAACTGCACCACTTCGATTTGCAGTTGTCCGACGGCTGCTAATATGGGGTCGCGTTTAAAGTCATCGGTGGAATACATGACCTGAATTGCCCCTTCTTCTCTTAATTCAGTAATTCCTTTTTGAAACTGTTTGAATTTGGAAGGATTAGGATTTTTAAGGTAAGCAAAGATTTCGGGGGAAAAACAGGGAATACCTTCATATTCTATTTTTTGACCGTTATAAATCGTATCGCCGATCGCAAATACCCCTGGATTATTTAAGCCAATAATATCCCCTGGGAAAGCTTCATCTAAGGATTCTCTACCTTGAGCAAAAAGCTTTTGGGGACGAGACAGACGGACTGTTTTACCAGTACGGGCGTGCTGTACGGTCATGTCTTTTTCAAACTTACCAGTACAGACTCGTACAAATGCAACGCGATCGCGATGCTTAGGGTCCATATTTGCCTGAAGTTTAAATACAAATCCCGTAAATTCTTCATAGGTAGGCTCGATTACCCCCAAAGATGAATTATGAGATTCGGGCATCTGAGCGTACTCCAAAAAGGCTTTGAGGAATAGCTCAACCCCAAAATTGGTCATGGCACTACCAAAGAAAATTGGGGTCATTTTACCCGCATGAACCTGTTCTAAATCGAATTCTGCCCCAACCTCATCCAAGATTTCTAATTCTTCTTTTAGCTGATAATAAAGCTCTTGTTCTAACAAATCCTCAATACGGGGATCTCCCAGTTCGATTACCGTATCCTGGGCTGCTTTACTACCGTGGGAGCGACGTTCAAACAGGTGTATTTTACGTTCGCGACGGTCAAATATCCCCTTAAAGCGATCGCCCATGCCGATTGGCCAGTTTACCGCATAAGTCTGCAAGCCTAATTCTTGCTCGATCTCATCGATCAGTTCAAAAGCATCCCTTCCTGGGCGATCTAACTTATTGACAAAAGTAAATATCGGCAGCGATCGCAACTGACAAACTTCAAATAGTTTACGGGTTTGGGGTTCTAGACCTTTTGCTGCATCGATTAACATCACCGAATTATCCGCAGCAGCCAAAGTACGATAGGTATCTTCACTAAAGTCTTGGTGTCCAGGAGTATCTAATAAATTAATTTGAAACTGATTATAGATAAACTGCAACACCGTTGAGGTGATCGAAATACCCCTTTGCTGCTCCATTTCCATCCAGTCAGAAGTTACTTTACGCTGTTCTCGACGGGCTTTTACTGCCCCTGCTTCATGAATTGCACCCCCATAAAGTAGGAGTTTTTCTGTTAGGGTAGTTTTTCCCGCGTCAGGGTGGGAAATAATGGCAAAATTACGACGACTGGATACAGCCTGTTCGATTTCAGTCTGAAGTTCTGCGGGCATGGAGTAGTTATTTGGCAACAATTGTTGTAATTATTATATCTCGCACCCGATAGATATCTTTAATTCTATTAATTCTGTCTCATAATACTAGTACAAAAATATCTTACGCTACTGTCATGGATTTTAAACTTGACTCACGTTAATAAATAGGGATTAAAAAAGAGATTTAATTCTCAGGCGCATCTCATTTGGGAAATACAGAGGGTAGTGAATATCATATTGTTCAGTATCTACACTTAGAGGGACAAAACAAATATAGAATATAGAATTTAAAGATTGAAAACTTTTTGCTGAGTATATGATTTCCCATCAACCTTCCGTTGTTAACGCCAAAACCATTAGACCGATCGCAGCTAGTTCGATTCACGGTATCGTATTTTATGAAGGCTTGATTTGGGCGATCGATTCTCACAACGGTTATTTATTACAGATCGACCCAGAAACAAACAATACTACAGTCCTTAATAATCATTATTGGTCGGACTTTATTGGTGCGACAGGTTTGGCTATTTATGATGATATTCTCTGGTTTACTAACAGAGAATGTGTTTACTGTTGTTCTCTGGTGACAAAAGATTTTGAACCGCAGTTATATTTGCGTTTGCGTGACGATATTAACGGCATTGCTATTTATGGTTCGACCATTTATATTACTTGTCAAAAACAAGGCAAAATACTTGTTTACGCCCGCGATCGAGGTAATGCTACTCCTACTAAGATCACTCACTTTTATGCCCCTGGTATTGGTTTAGAGAATATTACGATTAAGGGTGAAGAAATCTGGCTGACAGATACTTTGGAACAAACTGTCTACTGTTTGGATCGGGCGACAGGAGAAACAATCTTTAGCGTGCTAACTCCTTTTGTGTCTCCTTCAGGTTTAGCTTTCAATACAAGTGAGGAAGGAAAAGAGACTTTATATGTAGCCTACGCAGATCGAGAGATTTATATCCGTGATAATCCCAACGCAGAACCAAATTACGAATTGCAATATCGCGATCTCACTTTTATTCATCCCCTCTATTTTCACTATTACAAAGACGAAAAATATGCCCTGTCTAATGGCTATTTGATTGAGATGTCCTATACCGAAGAGATTGCCCCTTTAGATAATATTGAGATTAAAGATTTCGCTTGGCGCATGGCATTACCAGCCGAGACAGATCGACAAAAAATTAGAGAAGTACAGGCGATCGGATTACCTTTTACGGAAGAAGTTAAAGACGGTCAACGCATTGCCGTGTTTAATTTCGATGATTTCAATGGAGAACAGCGTTACATCTTTGGCTGGAAAGCCACTTTAGAAGTGTGGAGTATCAAGTATCAAATACAGCCTCCCGATTGCGATGGAACTCCCCAACTAGGAAATGAATATCAACAAAAGTATCTTACAGACAATGATAACTTGTCTATGGACACGGAGATCATTCGTCAAGCAGCAGAAAGTGCGATCGGTTCGGAAACCAATTTGCTACGGCAAGTGTATAGTATTCGCAATTATGTTTATGACAAATTGTCTTATGGCATCAAACCTCACATAGATACTCCCGACATAGTTATCAAGCGGGGTGTGGGTTCGTGTGGCGAATATTTAGGTTTGCTTTTAGCCTTATGTCGTCTCAATGGTATTGCCTGTCGCACCGTTGGTAGATATAAATGTCCAGGGGATCCTCTCAAGCGTAATACCCCTCTACAGCCCGATTTTAACCATGTCTGGATGGAGTTTTATCTTCCTGGGTATGGCTGGCTACCAATGGAATCTAACCCTGACGATCTGTTTGAAGGTGGTCCATATCCTACTAGATTTTTTATGGGATTGGCTTGGTATCATGCAGAGATGGCAAAAGATATTAGTTTTGAGGTGATTACCAGTGAGGGAGTAAAGATAGATAAGGAAAATGTTTCTATAGGAGAGTTAGCAATTAATCATATACGGTTTGTAATTTTGGATGAGTTGCAGCCAAATATTTGAATTTAATATAGCGGTTCTTGCTTTAAGTTGTTAGTTCCATGAAACTTTTCTACTAACAACTTAAAGCAAGATTAAATATCTTGGTATACTCTTCGATGATTTGCTTTATATCATAATCAACCATCTTGTCTTTGGCTTTTTGTGCCATCTCTTTTCCATTTTCAGGATCGTTAACTATCTGTGCTATTGCTTGGGCTAAACCATCAGTATCCCCCAACTCCACCAATAAACCGCAACCATTTTCTAATAAGTCTTGAGTGCCACGAATATTTGAGCCGATAACGGGAGTGTTTAAACACATGGCTTCCATAATGCTGCGAGGTAAACCTTCTTGTTGAGATACGAGCATAACTGCACTAGCAGCCTGAATTAAGGTGGGTATGTCTTTACGAAATCCTAAAAAGTGTAGTTGCTTATCGATGTTTAATTCTCGAGCAAGTTGCTTTATCTTATCTTTTAATGGCCCTTCTCCTGCTAGGGCTATATGCACACTCTTGTTATTGAGTTTAGCTAAAGCGTTTAGTATATCCTGGTGTCTTTTGCGGGGAGTGAATTCAGCGATGCAGAGTAACAGGGTATGGTCAGACTCTAGATTTAATTCTTGGCGCACTTGCATTACATCTTCTTCTGCAACTTGACTGGCAGCATAACGGCTAGTATCCACCCCAATTCCACGAGTGTAGTAAATTCTTTCAGCAGTCAGAAAGTTGTGCTTTTTTGCCGCAGTTTCATCTTCATGGTTAATAGTAACCAAATAGTCAGTCCAATTCCCTGCTAGTTTTTCCAAATTAAAGAAGATGGCATTTTTAAGCGCACTACCACCACGATAGAAATGAAAACCGTGGGCAGTGTAAATCACCTTAGGTTTATCAAAATTTTTTAATGCCAGTCGAGTTACAAAGGCTGCAATGGGAGTATGAACATGAACTAAATCGTAATCCCCTTGAGTGACTACTTCCTTGACTCGCTTAACCCCAGATAAAAGATTTCTCGGATCTAATACATTTCTCGACCATTCTATATCCCAAACGCGATCGCAAGCTGCAACGCATTCTGGATCGTCTGAAACCCCTTGCGCCATTCCATCAACCTGCCAACCAAGATTTCTAAAGTGACGGGCAAAAGGGAGTAAAAAACTGCGAATTGTGATGGGGACAGTAGTAACAATAAGTAGTTTATGAGTCATGGAATTTTAAAACAGGCTTAAAAAATAAGTGCTATTAACTGTTTAATCATAAATGTCCCCCAATAAATGTAAAGCTAAAAGTTATCTTTCATACCTCGAATGCGTCCAAAAACTCTAGCAGGTTGGGTTATTTTGGCGGTAGTTTGAATAGCGGGTGTGTCCCAACGTAAAAATGGATTGGTTTGTTTTTCTATACCTAAAAGAGAAGGGATAGTAGGAATACCTTGACTGCGGGCTTGTTGTACGGATTGGTATCGCTCTTGCAAGGCTGCGTTATCTCGATCTACGGTTACAGCAAACTTCAAATTACTCAAGGTATATTCATGGGCGCACCACACGCGGGTATTATCGGGAAGTTGACGCAGTTTGCCAATGGAATCAACCATTTGTGCTGGAGTACCTTCAAATAGTCTGCCACATCCTCCTGCAAAGATAGTGTCGCCACAAAATAATTCCCCAGTCTCCCCTGTTGTGGTGGGGGGGAAAGTAGTAAGCGATGTGGGCGCGAGTATGTCCAGGGACAAAGAATACTTGACCTATTCTATCGGCGAATTGAACCGTATCGTCTTGTTTTAGGAAAACCTGTTGGTGGGGAATTCTTCCTTTATCTTCTACACCACCATAGACACAGACATCAGGAAACTGCTGGACTAATTCTTTATTTCCTCCAACATGATCCGAGTGATGATGAGTGTTAAAAATAGCCACTAATTGACAATCTATTTTAGCTAAATAGTCTAGGATAGGCGAAGCAACTGCGGGATCTATTACTGCTGCTATTTTTTTTTGGGGATCTGACAAAACAAAGACATAGTTGTCTGATAAAACGGGAATACGCTTAATTTCCATGTTGAGCTAAATTTGTGAGGATTATACTCTCGACGTTTATAGGGGTGTATTCCATCATATTAGGGGAATATCCGTTATATTTCTTCTCCAGAGTCTGACGGCTGGGAGATATTTAATTAAATGTAGTCGAGTTTATATTTATAACCTTGAGATTTTTAAATAGATAAAATTATATGTTTAATAGTTTTAATAACAATTTTTTATTGAATCTTGTCAAAGGCAAACCTGGCTATATTATTGCCTCTTCTATTTTAAGTTTGAGTAGTGCTGTTTTTAATGCGATCGCCATTATTTTACTACTCCCTATTTTGTTTACTATTTTAAATAGTGATGTCGCTATTATTTCTGCGGACTTTTCTGCTTTTATTAGATATTGCTTGGCATTGAGTGATGCTTTAAATCTGGATTCTAAATTAACTGTCTCGATCGTATCGGCAGTTTTGGCATTAGTTATTAGTATTGTGACTGCTTATCTAAGTTCTCTTGCCAGTATTAAATATACTAAATATTTGATTTATGAAATAAAGCAGATAAGTTTCAATTTGCTTTCAAAAGCAGATGTGAGTTACTACAGTCGTCACAAGACTGGGGATATTCTATTTAAAATAAATCGAGAAATAGATAAGGCAGCTTTAACAGTTAAAACCAGCCAAAAAATATTAATTACTTCTACAATTATTCTATTCTTCTCGATTGTTTTATTTTTAGTTTCTCCTCGACTGGCTTTGATAACAATAGTATTAATTACCTTAAGCTATGGTATCAATAGTTATATAAGCGATCGCCTTAAAAATAAGAATCTTTTATTGTCTCAAAAGTCTCATACATATAATTATAAAACTATAGAATTTTTAACAGGAATATCCCACATTAAAAACACGGCTAATGAAGCAGCAGAATACCAGGGAATAATTAAATCGATCGCAGCTAAAAATAAAGCAGAATTTAATACTCAAGCTATTTCTGCATTAATTAATCCTGCCAATGAAATTCTTGGGATCGTAATTATCCTAGTTTTGACATTTACTAGTTACTACTTATACGAACAGCAAATACAGGTTTTTCTTCCTATTCTACTTGTATATTTATTGATTCTATTTAAACTTTTACCCCTGATTGGTCAGCTAAATAATGCTCGTCGCCAATTTGCCAATAATAAATCTAGTATAGAAATGGTTACTAGCTTCTTAAATGAAGTAAATAAATCGACTATAAAGTCAGGTAAAACAGTTTTTGCTGGCTTTAAAAACAACATTGAGCTGCACAATATTACCTTTGCTTATCCTCATCATGCCCAAATAGTTTTGGATAAAGTTAATCTCAAAATTATTAAGGGAAGTACCACCGCATTAGTTGGTTCTCCTGGTGCGGGAAAGTCGAGTCTTGTAAGCTTATTATCAAGACTTTATGAACCAATTGAAGGAAAGATTACCATTGACGATCGAGATATTGAAGAGTATGAACTTTCTAGTTTAAGAAAGTCAATTGCCGTTATTAATCCAGAGCCATTTTTATTTAATGAATCTATTTTTAATAATCTAACCTATGGATTGGATAATATTAGTGAATCTGAAGTCATTGCTGCTACTAAAAAGACAAAAGCCTATGATTTTATCCTTAAACTAGCCGATGGGTTTGATGCTCAAATAGATAGTAGAGAATTAAAAATTTCTGAATTAGAAAGACAACTAATTGCGATTACTAGAGCATTAATAAGTAATCCAGCAATAGTTGTTTTAGATGAATCGATGAAAAACATCAGTAAAAGCGATCGCGGAGTAGTCCAAAATGCTTTAGATGAATTGTGTCGCGATCGCACTACTATTGTAATTACTAATCGACTAGCTACCATTAAAAAAGCCGATCAAATTATTATCTTAAATAAAGGCAGAATCATTGAATCTGGGACACATCAGGAATTACTAGAAAATGGTAATTTGTATAAACGTATGTGTTCGGCACAGTTCAAAACTAGCCAGCAATCCCATCAACAATTGTTAGCTAAGAAAATTTCCAAAAAACTATCCCACCAGGCTAACAGTAGTCTTTCTTATGAAATTAGAAATAATCTTAATTCACTGCTAAATTATCTACAGCTAGTTAATGAAGGTTTGGTAGATGATGATTTAGAACAAGAAAGAATTCTGGATGAATCCTATCAATCAGCCAAGGATATGTTAGCTAGTCTGCGAGAATACGAACGCAAAATCGCGCGAGGGTTGGAGAAAAACAACGAACATTAATTAATATTTGCTAGGGTTTTAAGAGCCTCATCCGTAACACGACAGGTACGCCAGTCAGGTAGAACTTTTGCACCCATGCTTTGATAAAAAGCGATGTCTTCGACTAGCTTCGCAATCGCACTTTCATTCCAATCTAGGACACTCCACTCTAATCTTCCTGCATCCCTTTCTAGGGCTAATTTACCTAAATAAGACAACATTCCCTTACCAATTCCCTGACGGCGATATTCTGGTAATACAAACAAGTCTTCGAGGTATATGCCTGGTTTGGTTAAAAAAGTTGAATAATTGGGAAAAAACAAAGCAAAACTGACTATCTTACCTTTTACTTCCGCTACAATAGCTTCTGCATAAACTCGACTGCCAAATAAATGATCGTGCAAGTCTTCTTTTGTACCTGTCACGCGATCAAGCAGTTTCTCATATTCGGCTAATGCTTTGATTAGGTTAAATATATCGGGTACATCATCAGTAGTAGCCTGGCGAATTTGCAATTCTGATTTCATATCAATTATTAATTACTTAATTCAAACCTGACAATTAGGACAAAAATGAGAAGATCTGCCTCCCAGCTTGATCTTTTCAATGGGAGTATCACAAACACGACAGGGTTGTCCTTTTCTGCCATAAACTAAAGCAGAATCCCCATAGTTACCGCTTACTCCCAATAAATTGAGAAAATCACTAAAGGTAGTACCCCCTTTATCAATCGAAGTTTGCAAAACATCAATAATTGCCGAATGCAGGCGTTTAATTTCCTTTGTCTTTAAGTTAGCTGCAACCGTGTCAGGCTTGATACCGCTTTTAAATAAAGCCTCATCTGCATAAATATTACCAATACCCGCCACAACAGCCTGATCCAACAGTAAGGTTTTAATATGACGACGACGATTGTGAAGTTTTTCCGTAAAATATTCTAGAGAAAAATCTGCTGCAAAAGGCTCAGGTCCAAGTTTCTGTAAACCTGTAATAATAGAATCAATTGCTACTTCAGGTGGTACATACCAAAATTTCCCAAAAGTACGAGTATCGACAAATCTCAATTCTTGATTTTCGGGAAAAAAGAGACGAATACGGGTATGCTTTTGCAGTGGAGAATCTTGCTGCACCCATAACAGTTGTCCCGTCATCCTTAAATGCACTCCCAACCAGCCAGCAGGTTGAGAGTTATCTTTTAATTCTGCTAAAAGATATTTCCCTCGTCTTTGCCATGACGCGATCGCATTTCCTGTAATAGCTGGCAAAAATTGCTCTATATCATCGGGATAAGCCAAAGTCCGAGGTAATAAAACCTCTCCCCCCTCAATCGGTCGATCTATGGTTAGTTTGTGTAAGCCTCTGCGGACTGTTTCTACTTCTGGTAACTCTGGCAAGGTACGCTCTTGTTATAGTTTTATACAGTTAAAATGATAGATGATTTACGACCCATTGCTGTGTACTTCTGTTGCAAAACTCTTAATCGGACTAAATTCAAATGGACCAGCTACTGAACCCCAGATTAGTTCATCTGTTTGGGGATCTCTACCGCGATCGTAGCTAATTAATTGATCGCCATTAATCTCAAAGCTATTATCCAAATAGGTTACTTTGCCGTTTCGTTCGACAATACAAGCTTTCCCTGGCTTGATTGCCCCTTTAAAGCTATTTCCCGTCCAGGTTACATTCATATCGCACCCATCCATTTTATCGATTAAATCTGGAGTGAGAGTGTTTAATAATTCTAGGTTACGAGATGCGCCATAAAACTTCTCTTGGTCTTTTACTTTGAAGTTTTCTAGTTCAATGCGATCGTCCACTACACTTAATCTAATTACTCGCAGACGATAGGGAACGTTGAGCATAAAGTCATAAGCCTGTTCTAAAAACAAACTTGTACCGTTTAATAGGTCATTCGGTAAAGGACGCATACATACTCGAATATGGGCAAAGAATGGAGGATTAGCATAAGCTTGAGCCTGGTTGCTAAAATCTGATGCCATCCAGCTGGCAAGGGTAGTTATATCTAGAGAGTGAGTCATTTATGTTCGAGCAAATCTTGAGAAAGTTTATTCTTTCTGATTTTAAGACTCTCCGTTTATTATTCGTACAGTTTTTGTTAAATAAAGGGCAAAAGTAAAACAGGTTCAAATACGACTGGCAATTTTCTGTTCCCTCTTACCCATTTTCCCTAACCTCAGTTAGACATTTGCATTGGATTTATAAAAATAACTTATGCAAACTCACGTACTCCGTCAAAGACGTTATTAGAGTTATTTGTAACATCACTACCGAAGTTGAAGTTGCCATCATGATTGACAGTGATTGTGCCTAGTATGTCCAAATCGTGTGCGCCATTACCACGAGAACCATCTGCACCTTGGTCACTGTATACACCTAGCACAACCTGACCTTCAGACTCTTCAATTAATGTAGTAGTTACAGTGGTATGACCAGTAACATTGATATGATCTCCATCACCACCTTGACCGCTAAAGTCCATGATAGTGTCCTGACCAATAGATTCAACCCAATGATCGTGACGATTATCATTTTCTCCTGCTATGGCTTGCCAATTGATTCTGCCATCATTATTAGTGTGCTTCTCAATGATTTCGGGTTGAGCATTTAGTAGGGGATTGAAGTCAAAAGTATTAACTCCGCCAGTACCAGTATACTGATCGCTTCCGCTACCGTTAGGAGAAGAATATTGAGAACTAAAATCTAACTTGTCTAAGTCGTTTCCATCATTTGTATCTGCTGGAATGTCGGGATTTTCGATGGGTTCACCACCGTTACTGGGACTATAGATGGTCGTATCTTCAAAACTTTCTTCTACAGGTTCATCAAGTTCATCAACGACTTCCCTCTTCAGATTCCTCTTCCATAGGTTCGTCATATTCATCAACGACTTCCTCTTCAGATTCCTCTTCCATAGGTTCGTCATATTCATCAACGACTTCCTCTTCAGATTCCTCTTCCATAGGTTCGTCATATTCATCAACGACTTCCTCTTCAGATTCCTCTTCCATAGGTTCGTCATATTCATCAACGACTTCCTCTTCAGATTCCTCTTCCATAGGTTCGTCATACTCATCAACGACTTCCTCTTCAGATTCATCTTCCATAGGTTCGTCATACTCATCAACGACTTCTCTCTTCAGATTCTTCTTCCATAGGTTCGTCATACTCATCAACGACTTCCTCTTCTTCCAAATCAGAATCTTGTTGGCTATTCCAGTCTTCCCTGAATTGAAGCCATTCATCATGGTCGGTGCCAGTATAGATAAGATTTCCTGAATCATCTCGGAAAAAATATACACCGTTGAATTTTCCGCCTCTTTTGTCAGGAAAATCATCGCTTTCTTCTTCGTAACTACCGATATAGTATTGAGAAGAGATTTCTGTAATGCTCATAGACCAAGTAACTTATGTATTTACATACAACAAATGATTAATTAAAAAATTTGTTGCCTAGTAAAAAAAGTATAGAAAAAGCGTAAAAAAGTAAAGTAATTTGTTTTTATTTGTAAGCTTTATGCAAATAAAGTATTATTTAAAACCAGTTTTTACTTAGTGAAACCCCATGAAGATATTACTTTGAGAGTATTGAGGATGCTTTTGTACTAGAGTATGAAAAACAAAATAACTAATAATCATTAGCCTATATAAAAATAATAAAAACTTTATATAAGCTAAAAAACAGATAAGTTTTATATAACCGCTTAAAAAGATAGGTTTGTGTCAGTAATTGAGACAGAATTGAAGAAATAAAATCTATAAAATAAGCGATGAATTGATCAGCAAGTATACAAGTTACCAAAAGTAACCTTTTTCTATAGTTGTTTGACGTTTTTCGGGGTTGTATTTGAGCAGGTATTCCTGAGAAATCGCTTCTTGCTCTCTTAACATAGTTACTTCCTTCTCTCCTATCTCTGTATCGGTAGAAAGTAATATTACCTGATGGGATGCGGTAGGAAAATATCGCTCGACCAAATTATTGCGGTGGGACGAGTCTAGTCTACCTAATGGTGTGTCGATCGCAATGGGTAAATTACGCCCTGATACCCTAGCTAAACCCCATAAAAATGCGATCGCTAGTAGCTGTTTTTCCCCTGCGGATAGACGTTGCTTGGGGAATAGTTGCCCATTAGTATCATATAGCTCTAGTTTAAAGCGATCGCTATCTATAGTTACACGGTTAATTAAATTAGATTTATGTAGCAGATATAAAAAGCAGTCCTTTACTTCAGTTTCTAATTTGTTGAGCTTTTTAAGAGTTAGTTTTTCTTTAAATGTTCTGAGAGTTTCCTGTACCTTTGTAGCAGCTTTGATAATATGTTCATCGCCAATTTTATCAATTGCTTCTTCACTATAGTTTTTTAGCTTACGATTTAATTCTTGTTGAATGCGCTCGATTTCTTTATCGATAGTTTCTAGTTTTTCTTTGGTTATATTGTGTAAAGTTTTATATTTGCTAACAGCTTCTTTACTATCTTCTACGGCATCAATTAACTTTTGATAATCTTCGGGAGATGCAGCACTAGCCAATTGAGCTTCGGTATTATCTATCTCGACATTTAATCGATTTATTTCTTGAATAATATTTTGAGATGTACCTGTTTCTAACAATAAGCGATCGCGCGAGAAACTATTTAATTGCTGTAGTTGTTTTTCGGTTAAATCTAAATAGCTATTTGCTGTTTTATTAATTGAATCTGCAATAATTTTATTCTCTGCTTCAATGAAAAATTTAACCTTATCGATCGACTCATCTGATAAAGAAATATTGTTTAAATATGCCAACAACTTATTATCTCTAGCCTCAATAACGCTTTGAGCTTGTTTGAACTGTTGCGATTTAACTTCTGCTTCTGCTTGTTGGCTAGCACTGTTTAATAAAGGAGTAATTAAACCCAAAGGTAAACTACTTTCTGCTAGCTTAATTAACTCCTGTCTTTTTTGCTCTAACTGGCTATTAAACTCTTGAATTTTAACTTCAATCTCTTCTCTAGCTGCTGCAATTTTACCACCTTGCTTATTAAACTTATTTCTAGCGCGATCGCTCTGTTTATGAGCCTGTTTTAATTTATTTTCTAATTCGATAAACTCTTTATCTAACTTTAGTTTATTCTTCTGTTTGACAGCTAGTTTAGCCTCAATTTCTTCTATAGTTAATAATTGAGCCTTGCTAGCGATCGCTTTTCTTTTACGATTAACTAATACCGACAAATCGACTGACAGCTTTTCTGCTAATTCTAAGCCTAATAAATTATTAATTGCTTCTACTACACTAGGAGGGGGAGTATCTAATTCAGCTAGCTCTTTAACCTGTTCCCCATCAAATAAAAACAAATTAGAAATACCCAAAGGTAGAATATTTTCAATATACTCATCCCAACTTTCTTCTAATTTACTATCGAACCTTTTTTCCCTTTCAATACTAAGGCTATCCTTCCCCTCTTTGATATCCCTTTTCCAAGCACGAATAATTTTAAACTGTTGCCAATGTCCTTCAAATACATCTTCAAAAGATAATTCAATTCTTGCTAAATCTGCTGAAGTAGCTTGATTATTCACCGATTGAGATAAGAACTCGCTATAGCCCAAATTTCCTCGACTAGAACACTTTGCCCTTTGTCCGTATAAAGCCAAACGAATTGCATCCATCAAGGTAGTTTTTCCACCACCATTCATTCCTCCTAATAAAACAATAGGATGAATAGTATCATCGTTTTTATGCGAAGCGGTATCCTTTAGGGCAGGGCGCAAGTTAATCGTTTGTCTTCCTGCATACGCCCCAAAGTTTTCAATAACTAATTCAGTAAAAATCATTTATACATCGATCATTGAATATTTACCATTGAACATTTTATATTCAATGTTTACTTATTTCTGGCAGCGAATTTAATACTTCCCCAACCAGCTTTATTATCTGATTCAGAATTATCTTCAGGCTTAGTTAACTGTTCAACTTTTTCAATCACAGCTTCAATATCACCCTTTTCAGCAGCAGTTTTTAATTCATACTTTTGATGAGCATTTGCGATCGCTTCTTCTTTGCTTCGAGAACTAGTATCAAAACATTTTTCCAAACCTTCATAGATACCTAAACGACGATTTTTAGTATGAAATTGCCTTTCTGTATCTAACAGTTTCGACATCAATTCCAAGTGCATCTCATCATCACATATTTCTTCTAATATTTCCCATTCATCACTACCTATTGTCTTCTCATCCGCACCCAATCTAATATCTTTAAATATCTCTCCCGTTACTTCTTGATAAATCATAGGAAGCGATCGTCAAATTCATGCTTTTCTTCTAACCAAATTCTTCTGATTTCGCTTAACTCTTCAGGAGTAATTAAACTAATATCTTTAAACTCTTCTGGCGCATTCTGCCTAACTTCTACTTGTGCCGATAATACCCGTCTTAACCAAGTCTCTCGCCACTTTTTAGTATAAGGTCCAGGGATAGGTTCGATCGCAGTTTCTCCATCTCCCAGATTTCTCTCAAATAACTGCACATTACCATGAATACGACGAAAATCTCTTCTATGGCGATCGTTTCTCATATCGAGATCGTTACGAATATCTAATAGAGGCTGCAACCATTCTTTCTCTTCATCATTTTGAATCATCGCCTCCATCGATTTGTCCTTATTTACCATTGTGCATACCCAACAGCCAAACCTAGAGTCACCACAACTGGGTGTAGTTGTATCAACTACCATTGGACATTCCGTATCAGCAGTTGCCCCGCGATACATAGCAAATAAATCTTTATTATCTCCACCCCAAGGATTATCCCACTGCATGAGGTACATCCAGACTTCATTAGTACTCCAGTCTTCAATAGGAAGATAAATTAAAGAATTAGGACGACTAGGATTAGTGTTAAGGCGATCGCGTACCCGCCATTGCCTGTGTTTTTCCATATTTTTAGCCCGTTTGGTACTTTCTGCTTTACGAGTTCCCAAAACTAAAATGATTTCTCCGCTTTTTCTAATAATTTCACGAATAAATGAATCAGCAGGTTTTATTTTTAAGCGATCTGTACACCATCTAAATCTATTTCTGGGAGATGGATATCCTTTACCCATTAAGCAAACCCAAAATCGATGTTTTACCTCTGGAAAAGTTATGTGGGCTTGTATTGGCATCTGCTGTTGCCCAGCAGCTATTTCCATTTGCTTAATACATTTATTTACCCAAGCTGTCACTATAGGATTTTCAACTAAGGTATCGTTGGTAATAACGTGAATGGTTTTAGTTCTTTGTTCTACAGGTAATGCTGCGATCGCATTCCAAATTAATTGCAGTATGCAGCTACTATCTTTTCCACCACTCCAACCGATTACAAATGGTATTTCATCTTGAAGATATAATTCTTGGATTTCTTGAGTCAGGTTCTCTACATCGTTTACTAAATCGTTAACAGTACGTTGAGTTAATTCTAGTTGTTCTATCTTTGATTTTGTTTTCATGATTTAGATTTGTTTAAATCCAGACTATTCGTTAATCATTTGCCAAATATCTTGTTGAATTTGGGATGCAGAGGTTTTATCTTGCCACTTTTTCTGCAATAGTTGAATACCTACTTCTGCATATTTTGTTACTAGTTCTAATACTTCTGAACTGTTTTCGGGTTCTGGTTGATTATTTCGTTTGCGAATGATGTGAATTCCTGCTTCTAAAGCCAGACGAACATCTTCATCGAGACGAAATACTTCGGCTAAACTACTAGATCGACTAGGCAATAGTTGAGAAATATTGGCATTTTGTTTCATAGCATAAGTAGCAGCAAAGGCATAAGCATCGATCGCCCGTTTAAATACCTGCTTTTTCTTAAGATAATCTAAGTAACCTTTAGCTTCGGATGTAGCTACAAACTTTTGAGTAATTTCTATCCGTTTCATTCCTTAACCTCAACAACAGAACCATCTTCCGTTCCTCCTAAGCGACTAATTTTATGAATTTGTGCGACGTTAGGTCTTAGTTGATCTAAAAGACGATCTGGTAAATCTCTATCTGTTGCTAACAGTATCACTTGAGAGGGAATCTTAGGCAAAGACTTGACTATATTTTCCTGATGAATTCCATCAAGCTTGCCAAAAGGAGTATCCATCATTAAAGGGGCAGCTTTGCCAGAGGCTAAATTAAGACCTGCAATAAAGGCAAAAACTAAAGCTTCTTTTTCGCCTTCACTAAGGGATTCGGGATTAACAATATCGCCATTGGTTTGTTTTATTCTTAAATTGTAGCCATTTCTCAGAATTATGCCTTCATACTCATCTGGTTTGTTAGTCACTAAATTATGAAGACGAGAAGCCCGATCTTCTATTGTTTGGTCTGACAATTTTCTGTATACCAGTCAATTAATTCACTTGCTGCATTGTAGAGTCCATTGGCTAGTTGAGATTGTCTATTTAACATCGACATCTCTTTATTACTGTTCAATAGTTCTTCTCTCTGTCTATTTAGTTTGTCTTGCTGTTGTTGTAAAGATTCTATTTCATTACGTAAACGTTGAATTGTTCTATCTGCATCCTTGACAACTTCTCCTTGCTGACCAAATTTAAGCCAAATTTCATCTGTTTCTGTTTCAGATATTCCTTCAGTGTCTTTTTTGAGATTTATCGTTACTTGTTTAATTTCTTCAATATCATCCTCAAGGCGATCGCGATTCTAGTAAAAGCCGATCTAAATTTCCAATCTTATATTTAGAAATTCTGTTTAAATCAATACGCAGGCTATCCATTCGAGAAGATTCTTCTGTGACAATTCCCGCATCTTCAATATTCTTCAACTGTTGAGAGATAAAATCATACTCTTTTTCGCGAATACAATTACCACAGACACAAGTGTCTGCTTGAAGTAAATCTCTTAACTGATTAACAGATATAGATATTCTGGTGTTGGTCAAGCTTTTAGTTTGTAAGTCATCTGCTAATTCTTTTACAAATTTTTGCATCATAGGAATGGATGCAACTTCTAAAACCTTAGCTATATCTTTTTCGGCTTTTTCAAACTGCTTTGCTAATCCTTGCTGTTTTTGCTTTAATTCACGAAGTTTATTTAGCTTCTCTCGTAATTCTGTTACCTGACTAAGCTTCTTCTTGATAAGGTCTTAAAGTAATTTCTAAACCGTGAAGAGATCGCGATTTATCTTCTTCAATATTATAATTAGTTCGATCTTCAGCTACTAATTTTGACTTTTGCCTGACGATACTGTTGGTTTTGCATAAGGACAATATTCTAATAACTTACGCTTTGCTGCTTCAGGAAAACTGATGATTTCTGCTTTATGAGTTGTATTTGACCATAGTCTCTCAAAATCTTCGCTTATTCTTTTAACTCGTTTGGCTTCTTCTCCTCGCCAAGAACAAAAAACTTCAATATTTTCAAAATTATCAATTAGTCCTGATTTTGTTTCGTTAACTGAACCAGTAAAGGCTAACTTGCTATGCTGTTATCGGTTAGAATGCCGATTTTTTCATGATAAAGACCAGGATCTTCAGAATTATTGGCTACTGCTAACTTAATGTCTAACACTCCCTTGACTTAATAACCAAGATAAACAAGCTAATCTATCTTGGGAAACAGTTTCAAATTCTTTAATAATTGCTCTACTAACAACTTCTTCTTTTTGCTTCAAACCTTTTTCTATAGCTTTAATATCTTCAGAGAAAGTGAGGTGATGCTACTAGGCGCATTTTGCCACCAGCTTCAATAAAGCTGCTAGCCCTTGAGAAATAGAAACAATAGAAGTACTAGAAAAATATCCCACTGCCCGACTGTAGAAATGAGTCTGAGACAAGCAAGGAACATAAAAATCTTGAATTAAATTATTACGATCGCTTCTATAATGATCTTGAATATGAATATCTGGCAAATTCAATTGAATAAATAGTAATTAGACTAAAAATAATAATTACCATTTTTGCATATTCAAATACTTAAATTAGAGAAAGCGATCGCTTTCTCTACAAACTTCAAAAATGCGATCGCTTTTAATATCTATCATAAGTAGTAGTTAATACTCTTACTTTTTACATAACATAAAACAAAATTACAATAATACTTGTATAAATATCGATAACTATAACTTTTAGTCGAGTTTTTTTACAATCAAAACTATTTAACCTGAAATAGAAAGTAAATCACAAACTAACATTATAGATATGGCAGAACAAACACAAGAAAAAAACCAAGCATTTTTAGAGAAGGTAATTGCCAATTCTAATCTAGAAACTGTTAATGAAGCGCAAACAGCAACAAAAGTAGTGTTTCGTATTTTAAGAGATTTACTACCAAGAGAAGAGGTAGATAAGTTAGCTGATGAGTTGAGAGAAGATGCACCCAAAGCGGATATGGAAATCAAAGATCTGTTTAAAGATACTAATCCAATGGTGAGTTTCTTTAGCTATATTAGTCCCATTCAACAGCTAAATATTTCTAAGGATATCTTTATGCTGAGACTCAATCAAGAAGGTGCAGTCAGACATGATACTGATGCCGAGGAAGTCACAAAAGCAGTATTTAGTGCGACAAAAGATGAAATATCTTCTGAGCAAGTAGAGAATGTGGCAAAATGTATTTCTGATGATGAAATACGTTCTTTATGGCAACAAGCTTAAAGTTTAAATTAAGATTATTTAATACATTTGCGATCGCTTTACAATAAAAACAAATACCCCTTGATTAAATACTAAATCAAGGGGTATGAAATATTAATAATTCAATTAAAACTATTGCTTTTGTTTCTTTTTATTAGTCTTGCTACCAGAATTACTAGAAGATGTTCTATTACTATTCATTCGATATTTATTTGTCTGATCGGGATAACCCATTACCGCTACAGCATTACTATTCATAATCTTTAATTTATCTAAAAAACTATAAGTCTAAAACCAGCTCTCTATTTCAGAACTATCAAATTGTCTGAATAGTCTTTATTTTAAAAACATTATTTTAATAATGGTGCGATCTAAATCACGGTATCAATTTTTTATGACAAATAATATTAAATCCGATTGATAAAGGTTATTATCAAATTCTTCAAGTCACCTATAATTGGGGGATTTAGGGGACAATTCAAAGTATCATCTGTGAACAGGATTAGTATCAGTCGTCAGTTCGAAACTGTTGATAAGCAAGAGGCGTACTTCGCCAATTAGAGAAAGGCTATAGCTTTGTACAAATGCAAAAAGAGACTGATAAACTCATGTAAGAGTTAGAATCAGTCTCTTCTTTATTTCCCAGAAATATGTATTCTAAGTCTCGTTGCTAGTAGACATAAAATAAATTAACTGTTGTGTAATCTGTCAGCTTTGACAAATTAATACTTATTACTCAAGCGAAGCGATACTAGGTGCTTGAGCAATAGTGGTGTGCTGCTGTTGAGCAACCATTGTTTGTGAATGACGGACATTAGCATTGATTGCTACGGTTGTGGTGTCATACATCTGAGTCGCTAGTTTGGGATATACGCCAATACCGACAATTAAGAATAGGAAACAGGCTGCAATAAAGATTTCTCTGGGAGTAGCATCTTCAAAAGGAGCTTCACCTGGAAGTACGCAACTATTACCAAAACATACCGCAACTTCATTAGTAGGTTTGCTCGTCTTGAGTACGTCAATGTCACAAGCTAGTGCTTCATTGGAATTGAAGAATACTAGTCTCAGCATGGAGAGTAGATATATAGGGGTCATGATGATTCCTACCGCAGCCAAAAATACAAGTACTGTAGAGAAGGTAGGGTTGTAAATATCATTGCTAGTGAAACCAACAAATACGGCAATCTCACTGGCAAAACCACTCATTCCAGGCAAAGCTAAAGAAGCCATCGCACCTGCGGTAAACAAGGCAAATACTTTGGGCATCACTACCGCAATGCCATCCATTCTATCCATAAACAAGGTATGAGTGCGATCGTATGTTACTCCAGTTAGGAAGAAGAGTAAGGATGCAATCAAGCCGTGGGATAGCATCTGTAATACCGCGCCACTTGTACCAATATCAGTAAAGGAAGCAATACCTAGCAAGACAAATCCCATGTGAGATACAGAAGAGTATGCCAAACGCCGTTTCATGTTGGTTTGACCAAAAGAGCTAAAAGCACCGTAGATAATATTTATCACACCCAAGGCTGCTAAAACTGGTGCAAAGTAAACATGAGCGTCGGTTAACAAGCCCATATTAAAGCGAATCAAACCATAACCCCCCATTTTTAATAGTACACCTGCCAAAATCATTGACACAGGAGCAGATGCTTCACCATGAGCATCAGGTAGCCAAGTATGTAGAGGGAAAATAGCTAATTTTACGCCAAAGGCAATTAATAATCCTGCGTAGAGAGGAATTTCCAAAGCTAGAGGATAGTCTTTCATTGCTAGTGCAGCAATATCAAAGGTGACATTGTCACCATAGAAAGCCATGCCTAAACCTGCAACTAAAATAAATACGGAAGCTGCTGCGGTATAAAGTAAAAATTTGGTAGCTGCATAACGGCGTTTTGAACCACCCCAGATAGAAACTAGTAGATATACAGGAACTAGTTCAAGCTCCCACATAACAAAGAATAGCAACATATCTTGCGCTACAAATACCCCAATTTGTGCCGAATATAGCAACAATATTAGGAAGTAAAATAAACGTGGCTTGCGATCCACCTGCCACGCAGACAGCATCGCTAAGGTAGTGACGAATCCTGCTAGCAATACTAAAGGAGCAGAGATACCGTCTACCGATACTGTCCAACTAACACCTAGCTGGGGAAGCCAATTGTAAGTTTCAGTCAACTGAAACGTAGCACTACTGGGGTCATAGTTAGCCCAGAATGCATAACCCATTAATACAAAATCTGCAATACCGACAATAACAGCGTACCAACGAAGGGTTTTACCTTCCTTGTCAGGAATTAGGGGGATTGCCAGCGCAGCTAGCAAGGGTAATAAGATAATCGCGGTAAGCCAGGGAAATGAAGCTACCATTGTAAAGTTTTGATAATAAATTTAACTGTTAGTAGAAGTATAATATATTAAGCTTTGTAAATAAAATTTATTATCATAAATAGAAATAAATGGGTCTTAAGTTATAGATTTCTCTAATATATTTGCACTAGGGGAAAATAAGAACCAGAAACATTACTAAACGCTTTCTTTTGGTGCGAAACCCAGAGCATCACTATTATGGACATCTTGCTGAATTTGATGTTGCAAAAGCGATCGCACGTTACTTTTATAGATTTTTTTATTTTGTACTCCAGCTCGATCGAGTAGTTCGTTAACTAGCATCACTTCGCGATCGCAATTTTTAGATATGTATTCTACGTATATCTGCGCTACATCCCCAAAATGTCCAAAACTACAGCAGTAATAATAGTTAGATTTTTACCAGCCAAATACGGAAAGAGTCTATTTTTGGTCGCTTTTTACTGATGACGTTGCTGTAGCAACTAGCTTACAAATGAAAAGGAGTCATCGATCCAAATCACAGCGACTCTATATTTTTATTCTTTTAAGTTAACTAGCTACAGCAATAACTATGTCATTACCAGATTTATCTAGCACTTTCTATCCCGATTTTTCAAGAGAGTATATAGTCAAACATCTTGAAAGAGATAATTTTCCCTTATATCAAGGTGATACCTTTACAGGCGATTTAATTATCAATAATAGCGGTACAAAAAAATCAGAAGCTTTTGACATAGATCTATATATTTCTACTGATGGAATAATTGATACCGATGATTATTTTCTTAGTACTTATAATGTAGCGGGTGGTATTGAAGGGGAATCTTCACTTTCAACATTATTCAGTCTACCTACAAACCCTGCTACTGTAACATTGCCTAATTCTGAGGATGCTTTTTGGCAAGACCAAGAAACATACTATCTTGGTGCTATTGTCGATCCAGATAATGCGATTGTAGAATCGAACGAAGACAATAATAGTCCAGACTTTACTAACAATCGATACTCTCCAAATTTTCAGTACGGTAATTCTTCTGATTCAATTTCTATTCCTATTTCAGCAAACCAAGCCGATCTACCTGTAGTCAGTTTCACGCAGGACGAAAATGTTCTAAGTATCAACCTCTCTGAGCCAGCACCAGAAAGCGGTTTCACTGTTAATTATAAAAATACAAGTAGAGAAGATTATCTTGATGGATTGTACACTCGCGATCGAGACAACTACTATCAGTACGGGCATAGATATTTTGGGAGTAATTTTTACGATTCTGAATTTAATCGTCTATATATTAATCGAGAAAACTATTACGATTTAGCAGACTATAAATATTATGACGCGGATGGAGGACATTACCATCCTGTTGAAGATAAGTACTTTAATGCAGATAGCAGTTATTATGATGTCGGCGAAAAGCTTTTTTATGACACTGATAATAATGTTACTGAGTTAACAGATAACAGTGCGGAATATAATGGTCGTGCAAGTTCTTCTCCCAGACATTATTTGCCAACAGGAGGTTATATATCTCTTGTCAGTGGAATTTACTATGATGCTAATGGGGGTTACATAGATGAAACCACCGAAGAGTATTTTTATAGAGAAGGTGAAAATGGTCTAGGACGCTATTCTGAAAAAATAGCCTATGTGACAGGATATGGTGCTTTTGAATTTGGTTTTGGTGTCTTACCACTAATAGCAACTCCTGATTTGGATTATGAAATTATCCCAGGAGAAAATGTTGAAGATATCACTGATAGCACAATTACCATTGCACCTGGAGAGACTACTGCGACAATTGATTTTAATTTCTTCTCAGACTCCGTTTTCGATCCCAACGAAACAATAGAATTTGAGCTTTTAGAAAATGAAGAGAAATATATTGTTGGTTATTCTTCTTTATACAGATATTTTGCACCTACACCCGATTTAGAAGATTTAAAAAATCCTCGTTTGGGAGATTTTAATTTCAGCGTCGATCGCAATGCTAAACCTGGAACTGTTATTGGTAATATTAATTTCAGCGATCCTCAAGGTAATGAACTTATCTATTCCTTGGTTGACGGTGGGAATGAACTATATGATTTTTCTGACGGAGAATCTTATCTAAAACCTCAATATCGCTATACAGATATAGATTTAGATCGAAGTTTGATCGAAACTAGCAATCAAGATCTAGATGGGGATGGTATACATCCGTTTACTATCGATCCTAGTACTGGAACTATTACCCTCACCGATTTTGACGATCTAGATCGAGAAGCAGTTAATAATGTCGCAGAAGAAGATTATTCTCAACTTTATCATGATGGTTACTATCAACTGTTTGTGAGAGTTGCTGACGAAATACCTACAGAAGAAGATTTCAGATATTCAACCATTGATTTATATGAAACAAGTATTGTCAATGTTCAGGTAGTTAATATTCCTACTACTCAAGGAGATGATGATGTAGTCGGCACTTTGAATCATGATGTTATTAAGGGATTAGCTGGCGACGATACTATCAAAGGTTTAGCTGGTGATGACAGTCTTAATGGTGGTACAGATCGCGATCGCCTTTTTGGAAATATAGGACATGACACCCTCAATGGTAGCTTGGGCAATGACACCCTCAATGGCGGTGCAGATAATGACTTACTTATTGGTAATATGGGTAGTGATTTTCTGTTTGGTAATGCAGGCAATGATACCCTTAATGGTGGCTTGGGTTATGACACTCTTAATGGCGGTGAAGGTAAGGATGTTTTAGTCGGTTTATATGGAAATGATACTCTCAACGGCGGAGAAGGCGACGATATTCTTAAAGGTAATGCACAAGATGATGTTCTTATTGGTGGAACGGGTGGCGACACTCTTTATGGTGGTGAAGGGATAGATCGTTTGATTGGCAATGGTGGTGCAGATATTTTTGCTTTGGAAGTAGGTGCAGGACAAGATTTGATTATTGATTTTGAAGATGGGGTAGATTTAATAAAAATGCCTCGTGGTTTATCTTTTGGACAGCTAAACATTCTTGATGTTCCTGTATATTCTGCAACAATGCTTAGAGATGAAGTGAGTAATGAGGTTGTTGCTGTGTTGCAAGGAGTTGAAGCAAATTTGATTACTGAAGCAGATTTTGCTTGATATATTTTAGTTCTTAATTAATGCGATCGCTTTATTCAATTACACACGCTAGTAGCTGAATCAGAGTTGCTAGAAATAGGAACAAAATCGTAACCGAAACCAGAATTATTACCCGCTACTACTTTAACTAATTCTACTTCAGCAAGGCGATCGCCTGTGGGCAAAAACTTAATTTGATTTGATGCGCCTTGGGCTTGAAATTCAGGAGATAAAAGGGTTTGCTGAATACCAGAGCGAGTAGGATTTATTTTCATTGCTTCGCTTAAAGCGATCGTTGCATCATAGGCTAAAACGGTACGCCAGTTTACCCCACCACCCCAAAGTTCTTTTGCTGTCTTGAAGAATGGGGAGTCATTGTTGCTAGTATGCCAAGGTACAGAAATGACCATATCAACAACATTTTGTTGACCGAGTTGTAGAGTGCGGGGTTTGTATAAACTATCTCCACCAAGTAAAGGCAGTTCTCCTTTGTTAATTGAAGCAATCAGAAAGGTTTTGTCGAGAGTTCCTACAGCGTTTATTCCTGAAGAGTTGGGGAATAAGACTATTACTTTGGCATTCTTTTCCTTGATCTCAGATAGGACATCAACGATATCAAAATTGGGTTGACTAAAATTAAATTCTGCAACTACCGCGCCACCTTTTTTATCCAAGCTGTTTTTAAAGACATCTCGCATTGAGGTACTGTAGCTACTAGTAGAGTTGTAAACGACAGCAGCATCTTTGACCTTTATTCGATCTACTAAGTGTTCTACTAGAGCATTTCCTGCAAAACAATCACTAGATACGGTACGAAATACATAGCTACCCACGTTAGAAATCGCAGTTGAGGTACTAGTAGGAGAGATAACCACCAAACCTTTATTTTGATATACTTGCGCTGCTTCTAATGTCACATCACTAGAAAAATGACCTACTACGCCCAGAATTGATAAGTTTTGGCTGAAGATATCTGCTAATTTTTTGGCTGTATTGGGGTCATTACTATCGTTGGCAACAATTAGTTTAACTGGCTTTCCATTAATTCCACCATTACTATTAATGTGATTTTGTGCTTGGGCTGCACCCCTCAAGATTTCTTTGGCTACGTTGATTTCTGCATCTATAGGGATAGGTATGGCAATGCTATAGGATTGGCTTTCACTAATGCGAGCGTTGTTTAAATAAATTAGAGATTCAGGATCGTTGCGCTGAAGTTTTAAACTGCTTTCCCATTGTGATATTGCTTGCTTATAATCGCCGTAGGCATAACTATCAGCAGCAACCTGCTTTTGTGTGTTGGGATTTTTGTCTAATAGTATTTTTTCTCCCGCGCTAATTTGATTTTTCAAGTCATTTATTCTGGCAGAATTGACCGTTGTATTTCCAGAATTAGCAACAGGCTTGGTTGAAGAATCCTTTGATAGCAATTTACAGCTACTCAAATTCAAGCTGAGTATTGATGCCAAGAAAATCAGCTTGAATTTTACCCTACTGTGCATAACAAAAACTGGTGAGAAATAATAACTATTAGTTCAGTCTAGTTTGCAGGAAAAATTGATTTTAGGCTAGTAATTCGCGTGTAAGTAACGGTAATAAGGGTTTCACTAAACCCTTGCATGAGAAATTAGAGAGTTGAATCGTAGTTTAAAGTGCAAGTTTTCGTGATCGCAAATCTATTAAACACCTAATCGAGGTTGTCGATTCTTCGATTTGTATTTGAGAGGTAAACAAACAAATGCCTAAACCTTTAAGCTTAAGCAAAGCGAAACTAGTCTCGTTTCATCGCTCTTGCTATTGCACGTTGGTCATCTCGTTTTTTGGCTGTCTCGCGCTTATCGTGGAGTTTTTTACCTTTTCCTAAGCCGATCGCAATTTTTACTCTACCTTTTTTGAAGTACATTTTAAGAGGAACAAGAGTTAAGCCTTTTTGCTCGGTTTGCCCAATCAACTTATTAATTTCTTTACGGTGTAATAATAATTTGCGAATACGCAGAGGTTCATGATTAAAATATTGACCAGTGGCTTGATAGGGAGAAACATGAACATTACTCAACCAGGCTTCCCCATTTTTAATAAAAGCGTAGCCATCTCTCAGGTTAACCTTTCCCGCACGAATTGATTTAACCTCAGTACCAACTAATTCAATCCCCGCTTCGTAGGTTTCGAGAATTTCATAGAGATAACGGGCTTGACGATTATCACTGACTATTTTTATACCTGGATTTTTTTCCGCCATTGGTGATTTTTTAAATTTTGGGATTTTAGGATTTTGGAATTGCTGGGGATCTCCTAGTATATCATTTGGATTTTAGAGTAAATTATGTCTTAAGATATGGTTATTCATTAAATAGACATATAAAATAGACATATATTTTCACAAGACGTTGGTAAACGAAAGTATGACATAGAAAAGCCGCTCTTTTCAGCTAGCTTTGTATTTTTCTTTGATGTTTATTTAATTAGACTTCCCTAAATTGCTAAACTCGTTTAGTTAATCGCTTTTATTGAATTTGAAGAAATCGAAAGTGCAAAAGGGAAAAAAATAGACCAGATAAAGTAAATAATGAATAGGTCAAAGCGATCGCTTTGGCTATTCAGATTTAGGATTATTACTATGCTGGTTTACTTTGGGCATGATGCTTCGGTTTTACCATCTAGAAGATAAACCCGCCTCGTCTATTGAAATTGCTACTTTGGGCTTTAGTCTGGGTCATGGTTTTTCCCAAATTCCTTTAGATCGAATAATTCTGGCATCGACTTTACTATCTCCCCTCAAATTAGATCTGACGATTAATTCTGCTGATGTTATCAATCGCTTGTTCGCTGAAAGTACCCATCCTCCTCTTTATTTTTGGCTGACTCATTGGTGGATCGGACTATTTACTAACGATGGTGAATTGGTTTCTCTAAAGGTTGGACGCTCCTTAAGTGCTATCTTTGGTGGATTGGCAATTCCCGCTATTTTTGGCTTAAGCTGGCTGACTTTCTGTTCGTTGGGCAAATATCCTATTGCCAAGCTAAATCATCGCTTAACTGCCCATATTGCAGCCATAATGATGGCATTTTCCCCCTATGGCATATATTTAGCTCAAGAAGCTCGTCACTATACCCTTTCTATTTTATGGATTATTGCTTCAATTAGCTGCTTAATAGTAGCCATCAAACATCTTTACCATTATTGCAAAATACCCTGGTGGATTAGTCCTATTTGGATTGTAGTTAATAGTTTAGGTATTGCGACTCACTATTTCTTCTCCTTGGCTTTAATCTTAGAAGGATTTGTCATAGTCGGGTTTTGGTTTTGGCAACGCACTTATGGAGAAGACAAACTCAGTTTTAACTACTGGTTGCCCATTATTATTGCGGGTTTAGGCACTTTAGCTGGCTGTCTCGTGTGGCTACCTGTTGCCAGCAATATTTCTAGCAATGAATTGACTGACTGGATTGAAACTGGTTATGACCTAGATGAAATTTGGCAGCCTATACCCCGTATGCTTGCTTGGTCGATCACTATGGTGATGCTGTTGCCCATTGAAGGTGTTCCAATAGCGATCGCCATTTGTTCTGGCATAATAATCTTATTGAGCTTAGTTTGGTCTATTCCTGCATTAATTCGCAGCTATAAATCATTAAATAACCAATTTGCGATCGTGTTGTTGACGGGTTATGGTTTCGGGGCAATAATTTTATATTTAGCTCTCATTTATGGATATGGCAAAGATGTTTCTCTAGCAGCCCGCTATCACTTTGTTTATTTTCCTGTAGCGATCTTAATCTTGGCAGCTATTCTCGCTCAGTTGTGGCATCTAAAAGAATCAACTAATAATCACAGGTTCACCGCCTTGAAAAGGCGGTGCTTGCCTGTGACCGCCTTCCGCGGTCAAAAAAAGTGGTTTGATGGGTCAGGAAAAAAAGTTGTAGCGGTAATTCTGCTAATGAGTTTTTTAGGCTCGTTGACAGTAGTTAATGACTTTGGCTATAAAAAATCTCGACACTCAAATCGTCTAGCCGAGCATATTTATACCTCAACAACTGTTCCCGTCATTGTCGCCACAACTTACGAGACTCTTTCAGAGTTACGAGAATTAATCGCTCTTGCCTTAGCATTAGAAACAAATCCTAGGTCGAGCAAAGAAAACGAACCGCAATTTGTTCTGGTACAGCGAAATGAACAGCATGACGCTAATTTAAATGCAGTTTTGTTATCTCAATCAAAACCCTTAGACTTATGGGGTGTAAACTTAAGAGCTAACGAAAGTAATTTGAATCAAATTAACTGCATCAAGGACGATGAAGCAAGACTATCCGATGCTGGGTATAAAAATCGCGTTTATCATTGTCTGCCTAATTTAAATTAGCTATAGCAATCCTAAATGAAATAGAAATTTCGCCTACCTACTACCTACTACCTAAAAACCAATCAATGTAGTTTCGCCGAATCAAATAGGACTGCTATATTACTAAGCTTCTTCTCTTCTAGCCAAAAGAACAGGACAAGGAGCTTTAATACGAATATAATCGGACAAAGAACTACCCAGTAAGCGATCGATATCAGGTAGGTTTTTGGCGATAGAAGGACGACGTTCGGGAGAACCAATTACTAGTAAATCGATATTTCTTGCCTCTGCTAAACTGCAAATCTTCTGGGCTGGTCTACCCCCTGCAACTAAACATTGATAATTTAGACCTGCTCTTTTGATTTTAGCGATCGCAGGAGCTAGAATAGGATTATCCTCCATATCTTCCTTGGATAATTTCAAATTAGGATCTAGATCGGGATTGACGCGAGTTAATAGTATTTCCGCATCTGTATATCCTCGCAACATGGCTAAAGTCACGTCTAAAGCATAGCTCGCAGCAGGAGACTTATCTATGGCTACCATTACTCTTTTGAGCTTTTTGACGTAGATATCATCTCTAACCAACAGCATCGAACGCTCTGTTAGTTGAAAGACATATTGACTGACGGAGTTACTCAAAATTGACTGCAACTTTCCTAAGCCACGAGAACCCATGATAATCAAGCCAGCATCAAGTTCTTGGGCGATTTTTAAAACCGTAGTTTTGGTTTCTCCTTCCTCTACTCTGCTAGTAACTTTTTCACCGTCTATGCCCAGTTTGGTTACTAATTCTTCAATTTTAGATTGAGCCTGTTCTCTTGCAGTCGATTCCTCTTCTGTAGTTTTAGGAGAAATAACCCTCAACACCGACACCTGAGAATCTTTAGTGGCAGGAAGCTCTAGCAAGATTTTGAGCATATCCTGAGCATTATCTGCACCAGAGTCAGCATATAAAATTTTATTCAGCATTGTCAGCCTTATCAGTTTCAACGATTGTTAGTTTTTCTACATTACTGCTAATCAATACTCTTAAGGGACTATTTGTAAACAAAAGATAATAGAAGGAGTTTTAAAGATTAATTGACAGTTAATCATTAATGACAATAGTTTCAATCGGAATAATTTTGACCTTCAATTCTATTTCTTGTTTTAACTTATCAGTCAAGATATTTCTAACCTTTGTAAGACGATAATGCTCAATTGAGTTTGCCTCGGCAGCTATTTCTACGTCAATAAAAATATATTCGCGATCGGGTTTGACTACAATTGAGCGAATATCATCATTAGATAAAGAAGTAATTTCTTCAAGAAATATTTCGTTAATATCGTAACGGAGGTTATTCTGCAAAATTAAGCTCTTCAAAGACAAGCCTAAAGGCAAACCTAGAATAATTAGAGTAGCAACAGTAAAAATCAATCCTTGTTTTGCCCGTTTGACACTACCGTAGGATTGAAGCAGTAAAATAATTACCCCACTAAAAATAATTCCTGTGAGGTTGGTAATAAACAGTAACAATGCCCCAATTGCCAAGGAAGATTCACCCCAAGCCAAGCCAATACCAACAACGCTCAGGGGTGGTACTAAAGCAACTGCGATCGCAACTCCAGGTAACGCATCGGCAATACGCTTTCTAGTATTGGCAAAAGCCCCTGCTGCCCCTGCTGCTAGGGCAATAACCAAATCTAATAAATTAGGATTGGTACGGGCTAAAATTTCTGGGGTGACGCTTTTTAGACCAATTAATAATACCGCGATCGCAGAAATGAAGACTGTAAACAAAACTCCTGTTGATAAAGTTAAAAAAGATCGCCTTAATAAACGCCTGTTAGCTACAGTGGAGGAGTAGGCAATACCCGTGATGGGACCAATTAAAGGTGCAATAATCATCGCTCCAATAATAATTGCCACACTGTTTGCTAATAAGCCTAAAGTTGCAATCAGCCCCGATAAACCCAACAAAACATAGAAGCTCAAGGATGGTACAGATGCCCGCCAAAGGTTACGATTAAGAGTTATTATAGGCAACGGTTTTTCTGCTAACCAATGCCAGTCTCCACTTTGACTGTTCCAAAATTCTTCGATGTTTTTGGTTTTAACAGGATATTTCTGCCGAAAGTACGATTTAAGTCTGGCATACCAACCAACATTAGGATTCAGAAGTAACATAAGGAATTAGGGATGAGGGATGTCCTAAAGGATACCGCTTCGCATAAGGGATGAGGGATAAGGGATAAGGAAGAAGGAGTAAACATTAGTTACATTGAATAACGATCGCTCTTCAAGATATCATCAGGCTCGCTTTTGGCGGTTGGCAATTGTCAATATTGTGTCTAATCTCACCGTACCTTTGGCTAGTTTGGTTGATACTGCGTTTTTGGGACATTTGACAGAAATTAGTTATTTGGCAGGGGTTGCGATCGCAACTGTCCTATTTAACTATATTTATTGGACTTTTGGTTTTCTCCGCATGGGGACAACGGGATTAACGGCACAGGCAAGGGGTAGAGATTCAAGAGAAGACGTTATTTTGATTCTGTTGCGAAATAGTGCGATCGCTTTATTTATTGGTATTGTTATTCTTATTTTGCAGCATCCGATTCGCGAAATTGGCTTTACTCTACTACAAGCAGATCCAAAGGTGATTGAAGCTGGTCGAGATTATTATAATGCTTTGATTTATGGCGCACCTGCTACCCTAATTAATTTTGTCTTGTTGGGGTGGTTTTTAGGTAAGGAGGAAGTCCAAAAGGTTTTGCTTCTTTCTACTGTTAGTAAAGGGGTTAATATTGTTCTTGACTATTTATTTATTGTCCGCTGGAATCAGTCTAGTAGTGGTGCGGGGGCTGCGACGGCTATCAGTCAGTATGTTACTCTTTTTCTGGGTTTAATTTTAGTCTTTCGCCAAATTCCTTGGGGTGCATTGCAACCATACGGTCAAAAGATATTTGATTTGTCGGCGTTGAAAGCAACTTTTTCCCTTAATCGAGATATTTTAATTCGTACCTTGGCTTTAGTTTCTACCTTTGCTGCGTTTACTAACCTCAGCGCAACTATGGGAACGGGTGTTTTGGCAGCGAATACTTTGTTGTTGCAGGTAATTACTTTATCGGCTTATTTTATTGATGGTATTGCTTTTGCTACGGAGAGTATTGCAGGAAATTTACACGGACAAGGAAAAAAAGATGAGTTGATTCCTTTGTTAAAGCTAGCAGGTAGCAGTAGTTTACTGGCTGGTATGGGTTTTGCTACTATCTTTTATCTATTTCCCCAGGGATTATTTGGCTTGCTGACCAATCACTTAGAAATCATTGAAGGAATCACTAATTCTGTCTGGTGGCTGTTTCCCATCTTGGGTTTTGGCTCGATCGCATATATGCTAGATGGTTATTTTTTAGGTTTAACCGCAGGGAAAGTTCTGCGTCAGTCTACTTTGATTGCTGCTGGTTTAGGCTTTGCACCTATGGCGATCGCAGCATGGCATTGGCAGACTAATGATTTGCTTTGGTTAGCATTGGCTTTGTTTATGGCAACTAGAAGCGTTACTCTGGGCTTGAGAGTTAAGCACTTTAGTCGTTAAGCTAATTAATTCTTCTATTCTTTTGACTAGCGATTAAATGAACATAATCTTGCCTGTCAATATTTAATATTTTTCTGATTTCCTCAATTTCTGTAGAATAAAAGCAGTCGAACTTAATTCCATTAAGATTACGATATTTATGCCTTTTACCATATTCAAAACCTAAGTCAAAAATACCAAGCTCTTGAAGAGTAAATCGATATTTTAGTGGATAAACAAATCGTGAGAAAAACTTATATAATCGAACGTGCCGTGATTTTGTTTGATCGTCATTTCCCATAGTAAAGCCAATTATAAAAGCCTCATCTGCGGGACTCACACCAATGCCAAAAATAATATGCAGATAATCATGGTTGTGTAAACTAATTTTACCTGGCAAGGCGATCGGGCTGGCTGGATTTTCTAACAGCCTAATAATTAGCGGAATATCAGACTGATTATCTAAGTTTATTTTTTGGTAAGCACTGCCTAATGTTTTGTTAGCAATATTGCGCTCTGTCCAGTTTATGTTAGTAGCCATCGATATACCCCCAAACAGTCTACAAACAGGAATATCGACCCTGAATAAAACATCATCAAATTATCTTTGGTTTGAATACTAGAAATTAAAAGCTGACTAGAACTCAAGGCTAAAAACAAGAATCCGTAGCTACTAATATTGAGCTTTGCTGCTAACATTACTCCACCAATAACAGCACAGATGCTACTGGATATTTTTAGTAATTGAGCTGATGAATTTTTTCTAAATGATTTGTAGAAAAATAGTTCAACTGCAAAGACCATATTAAATATTTTTTGTTCTCCAAAATACATGAAATTTTTCATATTTTTTTTCAATTAATGTTACTTATTACTCAGACCCCTTCGGAGTTAAAATCGTCAAAAGACCAACAAATACCAACACGCTTAACAACAGAAAAGAAGATTTTGGTACTGATGTATCTTCTGAGTTATCCCTAGTTATAGTATCTGGGGCTAGCAATGCTCTTAAACCATCAGAATTATTGTCTGTAAAGGGAAATCCGTCTTTTACCTTGCTTACATATTGATTGAAAAAAGTACTTTGAATAATGTCAAATTGAGGAGCAGATGATACGAATAATTCTTTGTTTTCAGGTTTAACCTCTGGCGGGTTTAAAGGATCTTCAATAGGCTGACCTACTGCCTGAAAATAATCATAGGTTGTATCTGATTCCCAAATAAACACCATTCGCACAGGTTCGTCTCCAACTGCCTTAAATCCATGTACTGTGTTGGCTGGCACGTATAATAAGTCTCCTGGTTTTGTTACTATCGAATGTACGTCAGATTTGGGAGCATTCTCTCCAGGGATCGAGTCCCCTGGATAAGTTTTATCTCCAACCCAAAACTTGACATTTCCATCTGGAAGATAAAAATATTCATCGTAATCTTTATGTATATGTGGTGGTGGACCCCCTCCAGTGGGAACTAAACCTTCCGACAGGGTATATTTTTCACCTTTTTTTAAAAAAGCAAACGCTTCGCCAGCTGGTCCTAAAATTAAAGGTGGATTTGGCTCGATTGAGAGTGTTGGAAATTCAAATGTTAATTCCGAATGCTCTTCAGGAATTTCAAACTCCAATGTATTGGATGATAAATGGTTTAAGAACTTTTCTTGAGCCTTGGAGTTGGGAATCTGAATATCTGAGTTCATTTGCGATACAGCCCGATCCATGTGTGATAGAGCTTTAGTTTGTATTCCTACAATTAGGAACAAAGAGCTAGTGATGCAAAATACAGCCTTTTTCATTTTGTTAATTTCTCCTAAATGGGTTAAATCTTTTGGGTTTAGCTCGTTTGCTTCCCTTGCATACTTGTAGATTAAAGCGATCGCTCATGTAGAATGTTGAGCAAGGGGGCTACGGAACTGTCTGGAATGAAGATATTGATCTGAGTAAGTATGAGCTTTGGAAAAATGGTAGAAATGGTGGCGTGATAAGCGATCGCTCAGTTACGCTCTCTGGATGGCAACTCGGTTTTGCCAGAAAATGGGGGTGGCTCTGAATGATTACATTCAATTTAATGAAATCAACAACCTTATACAGTCGAGGAATAGAGGGAAATATAGACTGAGGAGCATTTGATTGTTTACTTTCGGTGTTAGTAGATGAGAAATTATCTACTAACTGAACGTCAACCAGACCATTTTCTGTACCAATAACCTTAAATCCTGCTGTTTCCAAACATTTAATTAAAAGGTTTTTGGTTTCGGGATGTTCATCACTGACTAAAATCTTAGTCATTCTATTATCTCCTGATATTTAATTACGTAGTAGCAGTACGATTACATTCTTGTCAAAAATAAACTCGCTATAGTCAGCCAAGTTATCGATTCCTAAAAAGTTGAACCAAATTTCTGTGGTTAACCACAGGGTGGTTGTCATTAGCAATTTTTTCCATCGCACATTCATTGGTTTTAATCTCCGAGGATATTTGAGGCGCATAATTTTTTGAGTAAGCAAGTTCTGAAGTTAATTGAATTGAGTGATTTTTTCCCTGACTATAGACAAAGCCAAGGTACTTGACACCGCGATACTTGAGATTATGAAACGGTTGAGAAATTAGGGCTTTCTGGAGATGTTTGGTTGTCCAAGTTTGACCTCGATATTTACCACCTATTTGGCTTTCAACTACAGGAATTTGGGATGAATTTGCTTCGTAACGATTACCCAAAAAAGTAAATTGCATAACGGATATTCTCCTGACTTAATTCATACTTCTGTTTACTATCTACGTTTAATATTAGTTAGATCTAATGGCTATAAATCTCATAAAACTAACCCCAAAACTCATACAAAAACTTATAAGAAGTTGCAAAATCACAATCTTGATCTTGCGCAGCAAGAATTGGTACAACTACCTTTTATCGTTTAATAGGTGTGTCGAAAACCCCGACATACGGCGAACTATGCGCCTTTGTTTTAAGACAATTTAGTATTTAGTGATTGACTACACAAATCGAAAATGCTCGACTAATAGCTAATAACTAATTCTGTCGAATTCACGTTAAATAAAGATCGATTTATAAATACGATTCTGGACTTTTAAAGTTCCCTGTTGCTTAACTGCTAGCCCTGATAACAGCAATTCTCGTTCTTCTGCACTATCAACTGCAACTATCTCTCCCTGCTGCAAAATTTGACGATAGAGTTCTAGTAGTCTGTCAGACTGTTTGCTTTTGAAAAGGCGATCGCGGATAGTTCTTAGATGCTCAGGCTCATCCTGAGATTCCCAATTGGCAACGATCTTGGTTTGCACTAAGTTGGCAATCCATTGAGCTTCTGCGTTAGTAGGAATCGAAGATGAGTCGCTGCGGATCAGTTTACAGAGCTTTTGGGTGAGAAAAGGCTGACCGTTTGTCCAAGCTAATACTTCTTTTAACACCGTTTGGGGATTGCTTACTTTCTCGCTCAATCCTTGCAGCAAAGGTTGTGCTTCGTGCTTCTTGAAGCCCTCTAGCCGAATTGCCTGACCGATATTAAAGGGAGTTGTCTGAATATCGTCCATTAAATCTGAGGGAGTAGCAACGCCAAAAAAAGCAAAGGTCAAACGTTGATACTCCAGGTTGATACTGCGCTGGTTATAGCAAGAACGAATCAAAGCGAAAAAGTCATTGACTGGAAAATCTAAGCCCAAGACGCTATCGATTTCATCGATAAAAATAACTATGTTTTTGGGAGAATCATCATCTTGTTGAAGCAAAACTTCTTCAATAAATTGACCCAATCTCTGTACGGGAGAAACATCCTCTCGCTCTTTCCACCAAGTTTTTAGATTGACTTTTCTCAGTAAGCCAAAACTGCGCCATAGCTCTACTGCAAAGCCCTTGTACCATTGCTCGGGGGTAATATTTTCGCTGCCAATGCGAGTCAGATCGATCGCTCCACAACTCAATCCTTCATGCTGAAAGTGGTGCATCATCCGCACCATCAGGCTAGACTTGCCCATCTGCCGAGGATTGAGTACATAACAAAACTCGCCCCGTTTCAATGCTTTATATAGCTGACGATCGGCAGAACGCACTACATAAGTAGGTGCATCCATCGGTAAACTTCCCCCCACCTGATAGTCAAAGTTAGAATCTGGTTCGTCACTTTTGAGTAACTCGTTTTCAAACAGCAGTTGAGCTTGGGTAGCTTTCAGAATTTCTAGAGTCTGCGAGAGTTCTTGAGTCCGTTCTAGAACTTTTTGTTCTAGAGTACGGTTGGACTCGGCTAACTGATCTTTTGCCTGTTGTAGAGCCAGATTTTTAAGCTCAAGCTCTTGAGTAAACTGAATCCGCTGGGTTTCTAAATGTTTGCGTTCGGTGATGTCGGCAAAAGCTGCGATCGCGTATTTAATCTTGCCTGTGTCATCAAAAATTGGTGTAGCAGAAACTTCCAGAGGCATAATTTTATTAGGCAAATGAAGTTCAAGATCATCTTTCTTGACCGTTTCACCAGAGATAGCGCGGGCGATGGGCAATTCTTCGACTGGATAAGGTTGCTCTGTTCCCGCTTGATACACTCGATAAACTTCTGATATTTGTTCGATTTTCAAGTCCGAACCAGCATTACTTTCTTTTGCCAACTCTTTGGCGATCTGATTAGCATAGTAAATTTTACCAGTGGGTTCGTGAACTGATACGCCAACGGGCATCGCTTCTAGAAATTGAGCAAATCGGCTTTGGTTTTCCTGTAGCTCGGTGTAGAGTTTGGCATTGACAATGGCGATCGCTGCTTGGCTAGATAAGACTTGGAGAATTTCCAGCCTTTCTTGGGTAAAAGCTCCTGTGGTTAGATTATTTTCTAGATAGACAATGCCTCGAAGTTGTCCGCAATCGATTAGTGGCGTACATAAAAGGGATTTAGTCTGATGAGATTTGATATAGGGATCTTGAGTAAAATTGCCCTGATAAACGGCATTATTTTTCAGCACCGTTTCTTGGGTACGGGCAACATAGTTAATAATTGAGGTGGGGAGATAGCCTTGAATGGGGAGCGATTTTAAAACACTAACGTTCTCTTGTGCCACTGAACCAGAAGCTTCAATCAGCAGTTGCCCCTGAGTTTCTAAAATTAGATAGCCAACTTGCGCTCCAGCATTCTCAATCAGAATTTTCATTAAAGCAGCTAGCAGTTTATCTAAAACTATCTCACTCGAAATAGTTTGAGATGCCTTAATAATGGTGGCTAAATCTAAGATTTCTCCCGAACGAGTATTAGTATTGCTAGTTATTCTGAGCTTATCTGTGATTGAAGCAGTAGCCAAGGATTTAATTAATAACTGTGGGTATTTGGTTTGTAAATCCTCAACCTTTGCCGTCGCTCCCCAGAGAGAATAAAGATAGTGTGCTTCATTCATATAGACTTGGGCGATTCTGTCTTTACCCCAATCTAGATAGAATTTTGCTGCCAGTTCGTTAGCAAGGGCTTCTTCATTAATGTATTTATTTTCCCTGGCTTTAGCGATCGCGCGATCGTAAAATTCCATGGCTTCAAAATAAGAACCTTGAATTCGACGTTGTTCTGCTTCGATTAAATAAAATTTGTGTAAATAATTCATCGAGGCAAAATCTGCCCATTGTTGCATCTTTGTTTTGCAGGCAGTAACTCTAGCTAAGATTCGTTGTTGCTCGGCAATAGCAACAGAGTGGTAAACCGCCAAATGTGCCAAAGAATCATAAAAATGAAACAGAGGAATCAGTAAGGTTGCGGTTGCTCCATCTAAATATTCTTGAGCTTTAATCGCGTTAACAACCGCCTCCTCGTATTCTCCAAACAGATAGCAAAGGTGTAGTTTATTGAAGTATAGAGCGCAAAGTCCATAGCGATCGTTTGCCGACTGGTGAAGGGGCAGCATCATTGATTCATCATAAAGTTCTCCCGTTAAACGATAGGAACTTTGGTCGCAACCGATCAAGTTTAGGACAGCCTGACCGTATATTTTCAGGTAATTAAGAGTATTCTGTTGCTTGAGTTTACCAAAAGCGCGATCGTAGACTGCTATTTCTGAGGCTAACTGCGTCAGTTCTTTGCCGACAAAAGCCGAATGAAATGAGTAGATATAGGCGCAGGTAGTTCCATAGTATAAATCTCCCATTTCCAATCCAAGCTGATAGGCAGATTGTAAGGGTTCTAACGAGTTTGCGACTGGTTCTTGCCAAATACTAATCGCCGTGGAAAATACGGCTGTTATTCTCGGTAGAAGTTCCTTGGCATGAAATTTATCGGCAACCTCTAAAGCCAGCCGTCCAAATCGATAGCCTTTTTCCAGTTCTCCTGCTACACCACATAAAATCAGCCCATAATTGACATAAGCAAAGGCAGATAGAGCCGTATTCCCCGATTGGATCGACAAGCTAACCTGCTTAGATACCATTATTGGAAGTAGTTGAGGTGCAGCAATATAGACAGAAGAAAAGAGCGAACTTGCTATCTTCATCACGGCTAAATTAGCTGGATCGCTCATTTGAGGTAAATTAATTAAATCCTCAATTTGCTTGTCAGCCAAGTTTGTCTGAGTTTTTGCCAGTTGTTGTTGAATGTCGAGTAGCTGGGGGGATTCTGGCAAGGTAAACTCTAAAATTTCCAGTATAGGCAGAGCCATTTGAATCGCTGCTAAGTCTTCATTTTGCGACTGGTAAGCTTCAAGCTTAACTTGATAAACTTTTACTCGATCCAGCAAAGTCTTAGCCTGTTTCAGCACCACTGAGGAAAAATATTCCATCTGCTCGAAATTGCCACCTAAATAGGCTACTTCTGCTGCTTCTGAGTAGAGAGCTAGGATCGATTCGTAGTTAGTCTGCCAACTCTCATCTGTTAAGAATTCTTGACCGATGGTTAAATACTTAAGTGCTGCTTCATAAGCGTTTGCTGCCTTGGCTTTTTGTCCTGCCAGCAAATTTAACCGAGCAATTTCATTACGTTCTAGTTGCTCGGTGAGCAGTTGCTGCCCCAAATTGAGATGATCGACTATTTTAAATATCTTCTCTGATAACTCCTTTTGCTGAGTATTCTTCCAAAGTAGGCGTCCGATGGTTAAGTGAATAGATAGCTTTTGTGACTCATCAATTAGAGCATAAGCTCCTTGTTGAATACGGTCATGTCCGAATTTATAATCTTGAATGAATAGCTGTTCGTTTAAGTCTGATAAAGGAATAATTAAACCTGTGTCAATCGCTAAAGTTAAACTTGACCAAAGTTCTGAGGCAGATTTTTGACAGATAATCGAGATGGTATCTAAGTCAAACTCTGCCCCAATACAAGCTGCTAAACTTAAAACGTTTTGGGTAGATTTAGGTAATTTCTGCATTTTACCGACCATAAATTCGATCATGTTATCGGTACTGCTAATTCTTTTGATCTTCTGGAGATCCCATTGCCAATTGCCTCCAAGATTTTTAGGTTGAGTAACAGAATGTTGAGGAGTATTAAATACCAACAAATTTTCTGCATAGATACTTTTTAAAAATTCATTCACAAAGAAAGGATTGCCAGAGGTTTTTTGCCAAACTAATTCTGCCAGCGATCGCACATATTCTCTCTCACTACTCAAAGTATCTGCAATTAACTGCTCGATTTGATTAAGCGCTAAAGGCTTGAGAATAATCTGATTGACTATTGCTCCTTCTCGACGCAGTTTGTTTAGGGTAATTGTTAATGAATGGGCGGAATTAATCTCGTTATCTCGATAAGAGCCAATTAAGAATAGATATTTAATATCTGCATCCATCATCATCAATTCAATTAACTTAAGACTGGCAGAGTCCGACCACTGTAAATCATCAAGAAAGATAACTAAGGGATGTTTAGAGTCACAAAAGACGCGAATAAAGTTTTTAAAGACCAAATTGAAGCGATTTTGGGCTGCTGTTGCTGCTAATTTTGGCAAGTTTGGCTGTGTGCCAATAATTAATTCTACTTCGGGAATAACATCAATAATTACCTGAGCATTTACTCCCAAAGCAGTTAAGAGCTTTTTACGCCAGCGATTGAGTTCTGTCTTACTTTCCCCCAAGAGTTGCTTTATTAAATCAGTTAGAGCATCAACAACTGCCGAATAGGGAATATTACGCTGAAACTGGTCGAACTTACCAGAGATAAAATAGCCCCGCTTTTCAGTGAGCGGTTTATAAATTTCTTGTACTAAAGTTGTTTTACCCACCCCAGAATATCCAGTAACTAGCATTAGTTCGCTTGAGGCTGAATTTAAGGCTGCTACCCTCTCAAATGCTTCTAGTAAGGTAGCAATCTCTCCTTCTCTACCATAGAGTTTTTGGGGAATTTGAAACCGATTAGCCACATCTTGAGTGGCGATCGCAAAATTGCTTATTTTCCCTGTAGTTTCTAACTGTCTGAGGCATTCTGATAAATCTGCCTTGATGCCGTCAGCACTCTGATATCCATCCTCGGCTGCTTTTGCCATTAACTTCAGCACCATATTGGAGAGGACTAAGGGAAGATCGGGATTAATCTGCTGGGGAGGTAAAGGTTGCTTGGCTAGATGACAGTGGACTAACTCTAGGGGATCTTTTGTCTGAAAAGGCAATTGTCTGGTAAGTAGCTCGTAAAAGGTGACTCCCAAAGAATAAAGATCGGTGCGGTAATCTAGACTACGATTCATTCGTCCCGTTTGTTCGGGAGAGATATATGCCAACGTGCCTTCAAGGACGTTAGGACTTTTTAGACTGGGATTTTCCTGCGGTCGTATGGTGGCGATGCCAAAATCAATGATTTTTAGCTGTCGGGTTGTCCGATTAAAAACTATATTGGCAGGGTTGATATCTTTATGAATAACCTTAGCTGCATGAATCTTTCCCAAATGATCGACTATCTGAATCGCTATGGGCAGAAATTCTGCTAGGGTTAAAGGCTTTTCCGCGATCGCTTCTTTTAAAGATATAGCCCCAAAATCTTCTAAAATAATGACTAAGGTTCTCTCGTAGGGTTCTAAACCATAAGCTGCGATCGCCCCATCAAAGTTCAGACTACGGATAATTTGGTATTCTTGCCTGTAGCGGTTGAGTTCCTGCGCCGTTGGGTAATCTTGTTTTAGTACCTTAAAAATAACGGGCTGATTATCCGATAAGCGAACGCCTTGATAGATTTCTGAGTTAAAGCTTTCGTAGACTTTAGTAAGAATTTGATAGCCAGTCAAAGTTATCATAATAGACTTCTTGCACGAATCACTAGTCATTATTTTTCCAAGAGGGAAAAGGGAAAAAACATTAGTCTGTTATCCACGTAAGAGATCTAATGAGTTGCTGAAAAAACTAATTCAGGTAAAGAATCAATTTACTTTTCGGTTAAGAATGTCACTGCGTCGATTAACAAAAAATTCATATGGAACCTTGACCATACTTCGCACAGCACATAAATATCTATTCACATTGTAATGAGATTCTCTGGGGATAATTTGCTCAAAATACTCTGAATGTAAAGTAAAGCCAAAATTGACCATTTTCCCTAGATGAAGTTTGGCAATAGGTCCTTGGTTAAGACAATCTGCATTAAATAGCCAGACTTGAGAATCTTGAGGGGTAAAAACGGTAGCAAAAATATATCCTTGGTCTTGAGGAATAAATTGAACACTGTCCAAAATATATCCTTCAGGACAAACATAAAAATCTAATAGTTCTTTGCCTAACTCGGGCAAGGGAGTATGAGGATTTTGTTCTTGTTCTGTTTTAATTTGCTGGGTAAGTTCTTGCCAATTTTTAGCTAACGGGACTTTGGCTAGGACTGAGGGAAGATCGTGTTTGGGAAGTTGCTCATCGGTTAAAATTCTGTTTTGATGGTCGCGGAAACTAAGGTATTGACGGCGACAGATCAAATCTTGATGATATCCTGCGTAAACTTGATAGATAGCAGAGTACCCTTGAGAATCAAAAGCCTCTCGCGGATCGGCAGTATGCAGCATGGTTGCAAACCAACCTGGATGGATAAAGACTTCTTGGTCAATTAGTTGAGTGTCTTGAATTACTACTTTACGCAGTACTCCAGGGTCAAAAGCAAACATCCACGGTATGCCATGATATTCTGAACTATAGCGATCGCCACTAAAATGTTTGACATCATCGGGTTTTATCGCCTCAGTTAAACTAATAGTGGCTTGCTGTACTGCCACACAATAAGTTTTCTGCTCAATAGAATGATAGTTGCATAAAAAATGATAGCTATCTCCAGCAAAAGTTATGAGACGTGATGGCACAGATTCTACCTTTTCGTTCAAATCTCGACGGTTGACCAAATAAACTTGCGTCTTCGGATAAGCCTGTTGAGGTGAAACTTTTACTCCCAATAAGGTTGCTACCCCCATTTGGAAAGGCATATCGGGAATCATAATCGATTCTTCAGTCACTATGGTTGTATGGGTGCTGCCGTCAAGGACTGTGCCTTCTATTTCCCAATGTTTTAAAGTGCCTTCGCCATCCCAAAGGGTTATATAGGCTGCACTTAGCATATCGGTAAATAAACTTCCCTGGACGGAGTTTTGACTTCAATTCACAGGTAATTAGTTCTTTAGTATGAGGATCGTAAAAAGGGTGTGCCGTGTTTGCCACCAAAGGAAAAAATGAGAGGGGGATAGAAACAATATGTTCGTCAAAGTAGCCTATGGGCGTAATAGTTTCGAGAGTAACTGGATCTACTTCCCAATAACGTCCTGCATCTGCGGTGAGAATCAGCCTTCCATCCATGTTGACCATAGCGGTATTCGCTATTTCCGCAATTCCGATCGCACCAAGCCTAGCGGGAAAAAATGCTTCTGGCAATAGTTCGCTCAGTGGCGATTGTATTGAATGCCAAAAACTATCCCAGGTGTTCAATTTTTTGTGGTGGACTTTAACTTTTCCCTGTTGAGACTGAAGATCCCACCTAATAATTACACCTTCCCCAGCAAATAAATGGCGATCGTGCCGTCGATGAAAAGGGGCAACAATAAAAACATGACCCGATAAATTCTCTGGCAAAACCCCCTCAATCTCAACCTCATCGCACAAATTAGCTGAATTGGCAAAACTGCGGAATTTACTAACGTCAACTGACATAACAGATACTCCTAAAGTCTATAAGAATTTGAGCCGTGAAACTTCAAAAATCTTCATTAAATAGGTGCGCAAAGCTTTATTTATGCCTCTCTATCAATGTATGACTCAATTAGTGCTTTTTTTTGAAGTCTGAATTTTATCTTAGTTTTATATCGGTCGTTCCAATCTCATAAAGCTCATAAAAAAGCTCATGTATCCTGCGACTTGGCAAAAGCAGTAAACCAGATTCTTTGAACTCTTCGATCGCTACAGTATGTATGATTGCTGTTCTCTTGCTATACACAAGACAGTCCTAGACGAATATACGTACGGATTACCTTTATGAGTTTTTCATTTCTATGAGTTCATCGAGTAAAGAACTGTGCTGTGCTTCGTTGATATTCAATTCCTGACGCAGATTTTTCAATACTTTTGTCGTTTCCACTAAGCTAATAATACCTTCCTCCAAAGTTTCCTTCATAACAGCGCAATAAAATTGTTCTCGCTCTTTCTGAGTTATTTCTGGTAATACTTTGGTCAAGACGTGCAGTTCATCAGGATTTAAATCTTCTAAAGACCGATAGGGAAAAAATTGCATAAGATCGAGATTTAGCTTGGTCAATTGTTTTCGTAAACTATTGGCTATTTTTTCTCGATTGTATTGTTCTCGACTGCGCCCTAAAGTTCGATAAAGCCAGATCGAACCAACAAAAACGACAAAAGCATTAAACGCCATTAAAGCTGGTGCGGGCAATAAATTAAGATTAGGACGTGCGGCGTAAGAAAAGAAAACCCAGAATGAGATGACGGTACAAAGACTAAAAACAATATGCCTTGATCGTTCCGAACTCACTGACTGGTTAAGATGCTTGCCGTAAGCTCGATAAGCTTTTTCTAATCCCATAAAAAAGAGGTAGGATAAACCGATCAAAAAAGTAAAAGTAAAAACTACTGCGATCGCCTTGGGAATGGGAATTGAACGATGGAAAAGATACAATCCTGGAGCAAAAATTGTTGCTAATTGATTTTCTTCATGAGTCCAAACTCCTGAAAAATAATAGTTCCAATTACCAGCATAGGCAAAATAGTAAAAATAAAAGCCAAACATTAGCCCAAAATAGCCGTACTGAGTCAGTCTTCGACCTGGCTTTTTTAACTCTTCCCAGTAGCTACGTTCAGCATCAATATCAATACATGAAGATTTACAGCCTACGCAGCCACTTTTTTCTGCACCCGTATCATCGACAATGCGACACATAGACTGAGTAATTCTCGATTGGGTTTGGTAAGCTGGCGTACCCAACAATCCCCTGGGACCAGTATAAAGCGTCTGTACTGTCGCCATCGGACAAAAATAGTTACACCAGCTTTTTCCGCCATATAAATAGCCTACAGCGATCGCCGATAGCATCGTCAGGATTAAAAACACTCCTAGCACAGTGCGATGAGAATTGATAGCGAGAATTCGTGCCACTAAGCCCCAAAATAAAAACCCAAACTGAAGATATAGATGGTTGCGTCCTAACCAAGAATCTTTAGCTACCAAAGCCAATTTTAAAGTTGATTTACCCGTTATAGGATTGACCACTCTTTTTTTGCGCTGGATACCTAAAGCTGTCGGTATTTGCGAGACAAAATACAACGGACAAATTCGTCGCCAAAATTCATGACCCAACACGAATATAATTAGAATTCCCGCAGGAACAATCATCGACCACCAGATACGCGCTCCCATAGGATATGTCTGCTCCAACAAACAATTTGCTTGAACTTTAATGCATCCTTGTGGCGTAAATATTTCTCTTGAAAGACTGAACGGACTGTTAAGATTTTCAGGAGAAGTTAAAACAGAAGAAACAGGGTCGTAAAACAAGGAAACAATTAGAACTAGCCAGGCAATTACCAACACCCATCTAACTAGGTGCATTTTTTTTTCGGAAACTCGATTAATCATGGTCGATACTTATACTAATTTTCTGAGGTAAGACTTTCGTGGAGCTGAAATTAGGGACAAACTAAGACAAACTGTGGTTCTGTTTAATATTTAAAACTTGAGTAAATAATCAATTTTTAATATTATTTACTCTTTAGCTGACTTAGTAATTCCGTCTTCTATTACAACTGTCTCTTTTTTACCAGGAGGTATTAAATAAGAGACAATAAACGTAAGTACAGTAGTTGCTGCCCCAGATATTTCACCCGATATTTTATTGTTATTTTGTCTAAAAAAAGGATGGTAGGTATTTAGAATTAATACCGTTAAAGTAACCAAAGCTCCTGTAAACACTCCCGCCGTAACTTTTTTAATGGGTTGATAAGTTGGTTGAGTTTTTGAGGATTGAGATATAGTTGAGGTCATGATTTAATACCTTGCTCCGTGTATTAGATACATTTAATATTAGTTTTTTAATAGCTCTTAAATCTCATAAATTTCATAGAACAACTCATGAAAAAATATCAAAAGTTATCTAAATATTTTTAGATAAAATTAATTAAAAATAGAATATAAAAATACTTTTTATTAAGCTTTAAAAAATAGCTGTTAGACCTAAATTAAATCGACCCAATCGCAACTTTTTACTGGCGATTATAAAGCCCATGTGACTTTTTAGATGAGTTTCTCTATGAGTTTTATGAGATCGGAAAACTCAAAGCAATATTAGGATAAGACGCAGACAACTATAGACAAGAACAGGCTTTATCTTTGTAATAAATGCAGAAAAAATCTTTAGTAGTTTGTCAAAAAATACGCGACAGCTTTAAGTTGCTATCTAAAAAAAATTGAGCTTTCAATTGTTTACCTACAAACATATTAATTGAGGAATTTTGTAATGATTAACTATCAACAAGATTATCCAGAACGAGACTTTGGAGAACGACAACAACAGGCGCGCATCATACGTAAACTAACCCTCGAAGATGCCTTCAATGCTTTTATAGCTTTGTCACCATCAACCAATGGAGATGAAGAAAGATACGAACAGTTGGGCTTTCCAGGGTTTGCTTCCTTCTCCAAAGCTTTAGCTCACAATACAATCGGACTGGTGGAAAAATCATCTTTTGAGTCGTTGCTTGCAGCTATACAAGAGGGTACTCAGTCAGCTTTCGAGCAAGTTCAACTAGGTGGAGAAGAACGTCTGCTTGTTAATCCTCTTAATGCTTACTCGTTTCAGTTAATCGGTGACGATTCCAACGGCGCACGTATGGCACCTGCTCCCAAGTTTACTAGTCGTAACACAGCAGTTGATATGGTCGAACGCTATTGGATGGCACTATCCCGCGATATACGATTCGATCGATATGCAAATAGTACCCTAATCGCCGATGCTTGCGAGGATCTGAATAACCTGGGATTCGAGCAAGAGTTTGGCTTTGAATGCTCCCCAGATACAATTTTTCGAGGACCTTATGAGGGTTGTGATGTTGGACCTCATGTCTCCCAGTTTCTACTACAAGATTTTCAGTTTGGCAACCAGCCCATTCGACAGTTGCAACGTTACCCAAGAGAAGGTCTTGATTACCTAACGGATTTTGAAACTTGGAAACAAGTTAACAATGGTGAGATCGATCCTACTGGTTCAGACATCATCGATGGTACGCGATACATTACGACGTTACGGGATGCTGGTCAATGGGTGCATATTGATTTTCCGCACCAATCGGGTCTTTGGGCGACAATTATGCTTCTAGGTCTGAACGCTGTTAAATCGGATGCGAATCCATACGTCAATGAAAACATAACGACATCTGAGGCATTCGGTAGTCTGGGAGGTCCAGATATTACGATTAAAAGTGGACTGGCTGGGACCTACGGACTCAAGCACGCTTGGTTTCAAAAGTGGTGTGTTCATCGACGTTTGCGACCAGAGGTATACGCTCAGCGTCTTGAGCTTTTTCGCCGTGGAGAGCTGGGTAATTCAATTGATAGCCCACTCGACGATGAGAAATTTAACGATCTTTTTGGAGAAGGTGCAGAAGTTTGGCGAAATACCAAGGTACTCGATCGCATTTTCGAACACAACAAACAGCAAAATCAAACCCAAGGTCGTGGCGACCGAGATGGTACGTGGTTACTACCAATGGGGTATCCTGAAGGTTCTCCCACTCATCCCTCATATCCTGGTGGACATTCGGCATTTATTGCTGCTGCTGCCACCATCGCCAAAGCCTTTTTTGCCGATTGTGAGTTGCCTAATCCCAAAGTGCCAGTTGATGATGGTCAGCGACTAGGAGATTTTAATGATTCAACTTTGACCGTCCATGGCGAGCTGAATAAGTTGATTGCCAATATTACTTTGTTTCGCGATGGGGCTGGAATGCACTGGCGTAGCGACGGTACTGCCTCTGGTTCTAACGCTCGATTCGATCGTTCTGGTACGGGCATTGAAACAGGCGGTAATCTGCTGGGTGAAAAGATGGCAATTAGTATGTTACGCGACATCAAACGCACATACAGAGAAGAGGTCGGAACTTTTGAGTTTCGCAGTATTGGCGGAGATTTAATCCAAATATAATCAGGAAGTAACTATTGGTTTTATAGTTTGTTACAATTAGCGATCGCCCTATTGACCAAAGCGATCGTTAATTTATTAAATAATTATATTTCTAGCAAACTAAATGTAAGATGTTATTAACTTCTTAATTTGAGTGTTTTTCAACACAGAATATCAAAGTGTGAATACCAGTCTCTAATCAATATGAACCTCGATCGCCTCCTTGAGATTGTTGACCGTCAACTAATTGAAAATCAAGATCGCCCTCTTAATCCTACACAAATTATGATTTTGAGAGGTGTTTGGCAGTACAAAACTTATAACCAAATAGCGATGGAGGCTGATTATAGTCCTGGTTACTTTACTACTGTCGTTGCTCCAGAGTTATATCAACGACTTTCTAATCTCATTGGTCAGCGCGTAACCAAGAAAAACTGTCGGCTATTGTTGGAGTCTTATGCAGCCAACCCAACAGCCCCACAGACAATAGCCTTGAAGCAAGATAGAGCCAATACCTCCAACAATAATCAAGATACTACACCTTGTTATCCCAGTGGCTCAATACCTCTAGAATCTCCTTTTTACCTCCAACGTTTTTCTATCGAGAAGCAGATTAATCAAGAAACGAGGAAACCAGGTGGATTAATCAGAATCAAAGCCGCTAAAGAAATGGGAAAAACCTCGCTGCTGCTAAGAATTTTAGACTACGCTAATCAGCAGGGATATCATACAGTCAGTCTGAACCTCGAACAGGCAGACCAAGCAATCTTGAGCGATTTAAACCAGTTTTTGCGCTGGTTGTGTGCCAATATTAGTCGTCAGCTTCAGCGTAAACCGATGTTAGACGAATATTGGGATGAAGACATGGGTAGTAAAATAAGCTCCACCCTTTACTTACAAGACTATATACTAGACTCGATTGATGCTCCTTTGGTCTTGGCTTTAGATGAGGTAAATCAGATTTTTGAGCATCCTCAAGTAGCAAAAGATTTTTTACCTTTATTACGCTCGTGGTACGAAGAAGCTAAGAGATTACCTGTATGGCAAAAGCTGCGTTTAGTTGTAATTCATTCAACCGAAATTTATGTTCCGCTTCAGCTAAATCAATCTCCTTTCAATGTAGGTTTACCGATTCAGTTAGAAGATTTTAATTTGGCAGAAGTACAGCAGCTGGCACAACGCTACGGACTTGACTGGAAAGACGACACTAAAGGCAGACAATTGATGTCTATAGTAGGAGGACATCCTGCACTGGTAAACTTGGCTCTTTATCATCTCAGCCGTCAAGAAATAACCATGCCACAGCTATTAGAAACTGCTCCTACGGCTATGGGAATTTATGCTCATCACCTACAGCGTCACTGGGCGACATTAGAAAAACAACCTGAATTGGCACAAGCTCTGGATGCGGTTTTTAATGCTACTGAACCTATTACTTTAGATCGTATTCTGGCTTACAAACTAAGTAGTATGGGGGTTATCAAGCAGTTAGGAAATAAAGCGATCGCAGGTTGTGAACTGTATCGGCGATATTTTTGAGATAGTGGCGATAAGTTTAGGCGATCGCTCGCAGCTTCATCTTTGAGACAAATATCACCAAAGGTAAATGGCATTCATTCAAAAAACTTTTAATCAACTTATGGCTAGGCAAAATTTAAATTAATAAAAATACAGCTTGAGTCATAAAAGCAACAGAAAAATCACAGCTTAAATCGACCAAAAGTGAGATGTTTATTAGTCTAAAAAAGAAGAAACTAATTAATAGTAAATATTAAAATTAAAACAAAAAATACACCCATGGCAGATACATTAGAAACTACCAAAAAAAATGCGATCGCTCGCAAATTGGCAGACATGAAAGCTCTGCAAAATTTGATGATATCTAACGAAGAAAAATTATTAGAAGCAACCAAAGGCGAACAAAAAGTAACTGATTCAATTACTGATATGTTGTCTGATGACCGTAAAAGCATATCTGCAATTAATGAAGCGATTACTGAATTAGAAATGTCTTCTCAGCCTAGTGATACAGTCACTAATATGATCGCTCAGATTGAGGAGATCATGTCAGGCAGCCATCTAGATTTGTATGAGAAAATCATGCAGCATGAAGGGCTAAAACATCAGCTAGTAATGACGGGTATGCTAGTACACAAAGCAGCCCAGGCAACAGATGGCGTTTTACAAAAGGCGATCGACCCCATCAACAAAGTAAACTTTAAAAATCGCGCTCACCAAGAACAGCTAAAAACCGTTATCTACTTTTATGGTGTGCGTCAGCTTGTGGGAAAAGAGCCAGAAGCCAATATTTGGGGTGCGGCAGATGATGCGATCGCAGCTCTTAAAGGTGCGTTCGGTGGTCTAACTGAGTAATTTTATAATAGTTTGACTAGGGCGATTTTACGATCGCCCATTTTTTGATCGGCTTAAATTAATTATTCTTCTTCAATTACCTGACGAATACGTTGTTCGAGGCGATCAAGGTCTAATTTACCCTCATCTCGATTGATACGGCGCACTGTTGCATTTACCTGAGCTAGATCTGCAAGTAAATCCTGTAAGATCTCTTGCTGTTGACGAGACTGAGTAACCTCTTTGGGTTCGCCCACCAAATCCCGCACGATAGTAGCTTCAGAACGAGAAGCTGTCACTGGATTGCTTTCCCCTTCAATATGAACAAAAGTACGCTTCCCAGGTCCTCTATCTTCTTCTACGGGAACTAACGCCGTAACCCGATCTGAACGTACATATTTTCCAAAACCTAAATGAACCAAAACAGATGATTGAATTTTCATGTTTGCGTGAAGTGAAGTGCTGTTGTTAAACTTTTTATCTCTTAACTGATTACTATTATTGTAATAAAAATCTAGTTTTTAATAGTTAGAAATACCACTTCTTTTTTGGAGTATTTTCTCCTCTTGCAATATTGATATTTTTAATTCAAATTAATATTCATAGTAAACAAACAATTTCTGATTTTCTAAATTTATAATCAACACTAAAACCATGTCGTCTTTAGGGCGACATGGTTATGTTTTCTTTCAAGTCTAATTAAGAAGATTAATTAGCTGAAAAGTCACCAGCATCGTCAAACATTTGTCCTGTTTTTTCTAAAAGCTTGTTATCAGGATTAGAGCGATCGATAATTGGCTGTTTCTTAGCAGGAATTTGAGTAGGATCTAATAATTGTTTTTGTTCTTGAGGACTAATAAAGTCATCGACGCTATTTAAAGATTCAGTTTTGTCAGAGTCTGAATAAAGTACGCCTTCTAAATTATCATCATCAGTAGGATACGCTGTTTCGCTTCTGTTCTGTGCTGCTAGAAGATTGCTGGATGGCAAGCTGTAGCTGTTAGGAGATGCGATCGCATTACCACTATTGAAAGCTGTTGTGAAGAACAAAAATGTTGCCAAGAAAAAAGTTGTGGCAATTTTGTTTAACCGAGCAGAAAATGTTTTGGACTGCTTGATATGCTGAAGACTTTGGTGAAATTTCGAGAAAATGTTCATAGAACTAATTTGACTATAATCAATTTTGTGTTGGGATGAATTTTCTGAAGTGCAACGACCGCACAACATTAAATTGCTCGTTAAATACAACCTATATGGATTATGGTTCGATAGCTTCTAACTAAAGTTGTATTGTTCGAGGGAGAATCAAATCTACTATTACAAATCAGATAAAGACTTGAATACCTTGATAGCAATAGTTTTATAGCTAATTTAACTGTTATTTTCTCTAAATGTTCTTAGATACATTTAATACCAATAATGTCTATCAAATGAAAGATATTTATTGTTATCCTGCTTTCTCTCAGTTGACTAAAACTAGTCTTTTGATATAGGAAAATTGGACTACTATTTTATACCACAGCGGATTAAAACTGTTTTCGCAATATTTTACCTTTCTAGTTATTTTTAAGAATTAGTATTATGAGTCATCTCATTAGTTCGTAATTAAATAGGCTGGTAGGTAATTGGACAAGATTAGATTCAATTACATTAGCTGGACTATCGCTGTTATCTACGCGATCGCAATTAACCATAGTAGACAAGGATAAGCTGCTTACTTGAGTAATTGAATTTATCTACCAAAAATATTTAACTCAATAGCGATCGCTTCTTCAATTTGCTCTTTGTAACTAGACTCTAATACGCCTAGCTTAAATGAGAAGCGACTGTAGTGAACTACCCGCATTTGACTGAGATTTAATCCTCTTGTTCGGTCTAACCCGTTTTTAGACGAAGGTTTTACGTTGACTACAAAAGGATATTCCTTAGCTTCCAAGAACGGTGCAATGATTGTACAATCGCTATACTGATTACCTGTATCATTTTGCAAAATTAAGCAGGGTCTAGTTTTTTTTGCTTCGCTTCCCTGAGCAGGATCGAGTTTAATCCACCAAATTTCAAACCGCCGATAATTAGGTTTCTTCATCGATACCATCTCCAACGGTAACATCCCACATTTTAAATTCCGACCAGAACTCAGGATCGTTATTTTGATCTATATATGCTGCTTTTAGGTCAGCCTTGAGCTTTTCTTGCTTGGCTTCGATCAAAAGTTGATTAATAAACTTGCTGCGATTTTTCCCTTGAGAGTCTATAAAATCAACCAATTCATCGTCTATGGTAATTGATATTTTAGTGGTCATATAAAAGAAGATCTACTTTAATACGATTATTTTATCCTACTAGAAATCCTCAATGTAATGTATGTCCTGTTGCTATGAAATGTAATTGGTTTAACTCGAATTAATATCTCAATTTGCTCTCAACATAGTAAACTACATCTATAGATTATTAATAGGCGATTCAATGTTTGCTCCTAAAATCTTGCTTCATCCTGACGAGGAATACTTCCCCATGAATCCTATGACGTTTGTATCTCTTTCTCGTTTTCGCCGTCATGTAAGCCTGGGTCGGGATTACGGATACAATAAAGTCACTAAAAAATGGGTCAGAACAGACGAGAAGTCTCCAGAATATTACGATATACCTTTTAACGTTTTAAAAGATTTTGGTTTAAATGATGACCTTACCAATCGAAGACCGAAGGATAAGAATCGAGGCAGTACAGAAAATGTATTTTTACAACCCGATGGCAAGCCAAGAGGGAATTTCGATCCTACAGGCAATGTTCCCTGTTTTTACATTCAAATAGACTCAAGCAATGGTTATGTTTTTCATCAATATTGGTTCTTTTTTGGCTACAATCCATCTCTAGTAATTTTAGACCTCAGCCACCAAGGAGATTGGGAAGACTACACGGCAGTAACTAAAGATGGCGAATTGATTGGTGGAATTCTCAATGCTCATGGAAAGCGCACCTGTTATAAAAAAGAGCAGTTAGAGTTTGATCGAGGACAAGTGCAAATATACTGTGCTTTGGGAACTCACGCTTTATTTCCCGCTTCGGGTTCGTATGGAAAATTTAAAACCGATAAAGCCAAATCTGGTGGCTATATATGGGACACATCTAAAAATATAGAGGTTTTATTCGACCAACCCTGGCGAGATTATGCTGGTGGTTGGGGGGAAGTAGGAGAATTACCCGCTACAACTGGACCACTCGGTCCTTACTATAAGCTGATTGAAATAGATTTTTTTTCATAGTTTCCGTGGAAGAATGAGAACTTTAGACATTTATTCAAAGGTGAAGAATTAGACGTAGAATCAGACGGTGACGTAATTCAGCGTTAAACAATTAATTTTATTGCAGAGACAAATATGGATTTTGGGATTAAAGATAAAATCGCGGTAATTACTGGTGGCGGTTCTGGTATAGGTAGAGCCACCGCAGATTTGTTAGCCTCTGAAGGTGTCAAATTAGCTCTAGTCGGTAGAACACAGTCAAAGTTACAGGCAGCAGCACAGGAACTATCCAAACAGACCGAAGCAATACCTGTTGTAGCTGACATGACTAAGATGGCAGAAGTCGAAGCTGCAAAGCAGAAGATTATCGACCATTATGGCTCGGTTGACATTTTAGTTAATAGCGCGGGTATTACTGGCGCGACGGGAGATTTTCTGGGATTAACCGAAGAAGACTGGTACGAAACCTTAGAGATTAATTTCATGGGCGTGGTGCGCGTCTGCAAGGCTTTTATCCCCTCCATGCAGCAAAAAGGTTGGGGCAGAGTAGTTTTACTGGGTTCGGAAGACGCAGTAAATCCCTATATCGATGATATGCCTTACTGTGCCATGAAAGCAGGGGTACTAAATCTGGCTAAGAATCTCTCTAAGGCTTATACCAAAGATGGTGTATTGGTTAACACCGTATCTCCTGCTTATGTTGAGTCACCGATGACTAATGCGATGATGGAAAAACGCTCCGATGAGAGAGGAATCAGCTTTGAAAAAGCAGTAGAAACGTTTTTAGAAGAAGAACGCCCACACATAGAACTAAACCGTCGGGGAAAAGTGGAAGAAGTGGCTGCGGTAATTGCCTTTCTTTGTTCTCAGCAGTCGAGTTATGTAGTTGGTTCAAATTATCGAGTTGACGGAGGATCGGTAGCCACGGTAGGTACGTAATATGAAACACTTAAATGTTTGCTATAGGTAGAATATCCAAAATAAAGTCCTATCCTGTCACAGATGCGATCGCAACTGATCCATTAGCGATCGCATTTTCACTTTTTACTTGCTCGCTTTTTAACCACTGCGGGTATCTGCTCTGAATAGTTATCGATTCCTTTGATTCCGAGATGATGATAGCGATAGTTATTACCACCAATTTCAATGGCTTTGTCGAGATTAAAATTATCCTTGAACCATTCAATTAGTTTGACTATAAGACCAAAGAGCCAAGCAATCTCGATATTCAATCGCTTTTTTTTGTCATCCCAACCACGATACCGAAATTAGCTGTCTAGAAACCTGTCAAAGTGTCGAACGTCCTCCTCTATATCCCATCATTACTGCTGGAGATTATCTTCTTTCTCGCCTTCAGGCTACATATTAGGGTTCATATTAGGGTTAGTTTTTATCAATATGATCTTGAATACCACACTCTCAAATCGGTATAATTCAAGGTAGTTTTATTCGGTAATCCTCATACACCTTAAGACTGTTGGTTGAATTAAGATCTAATTAATTAAACAAGTCTAAAATATTAAAAAAAAGTTCAGTTAGAAAACTAATGAGTAACACGAGTAATTTTAAAAAAGCGATGCAGGAGGTACAGGGAAAACAAATCCTTGGTCCTAACGTAATTAGCAATGCCCTTCCTTATTTGGGTGGTGGTCTAGTATTGACTGCCTTAGGAACATATGGCGGTTTGGGCGTAATGGCTTCTCGTCCAGATTTGTTTATGCCTACTTTTATTGGGGCGATAATTGCCGAATTAGCTCTGTTTTTTGTTGCACAGGGAGTAGTTAGACAGAAAAATAACAGCACGGCATTACCTTTATTGGCTTTGTACAGCCTTTTATCTGGTTATACTCTTAGCGGTATCGTTTCTCTGGCTTTGAGTACTTCTGGAGTTGGTATTGGTGGAGTTGGTATTGCTGCACTTGGTTGTGGTGTCACCTTTATCCTCGGACGCAACATAGGTTCAAACCTAAGCGATGAAGATGGTATGGCATTAGCTCAAACAGTACGTTTGGGTGTAATTGCTTTATTAGTCGTCATGGTGGGACAATTGCTTTTATCCGTCTTTGGAGTCTATACTCCTGGTTGGTTAGAGGTTGCTATCTCAGGTATTGGTGTAGCCTTGTTTGCTGGGGTAGCGGTAGTAGATTTCTACATCATGCCTCGCACCTATGAAGACGATGAGTATTTGCCTGTGGCTCTTTCGATGTACCTTACCTACATTAATCTCTTTATCTTTATTCTACGTCTATTGATTGCCATTAATGGTCGTGACTAAGATAAGTAATAGGTAATAGGTAATAAGTAATAAGTATCAATTACAAAGTTCATATATTTCCGTTTTCAGTTAATTCTGAAGGCGGATTTTTATTGCTTTATTATATTAACTTGATTGATTATTGGCTATGTTGCATAGAAGAATATTGAGAAGTTAACTAAGCTAAGATAATTGTTGCTTTCAAACAAGCCATAGAAACTTCACAAACATTGATGATTACATACCGTTATCATTTAGATGTCTAGGTATTAAATGTCAGCCATTATTTTATTGGCGAACAGGAACTTTAAAAAAACTTTGTTGGAAAATGGCATGATCTCAAAAATGAAACTATCTTGCTAGTTAACTTACGGAAAAGCAGAGCTAATTTCGGATTATCAAGAGATGAAAAAATGATGAATTTATATTTTGAACTAGATTGCGATGATCAGAGTGGATGGAATTTGTGTTGTTGAAAATCAAAGCAATTCAATTGTCCATAGGCAGATATAGGATTTTTTGGCAGAAAGTAGCTGAATTTGCCCCTAAAGTTCCCGCTTTCCAGGATGTATGACTAAGGGGGATACGATGGAAGAAATCGGATCGCTAAAAAGCTAAGTGTCAAGTTTATTTAGTAAGTCAATCCTAGCTATCCATATCTAATAGTTCGCTCACGGTGACAATGCGATAACCTCTTTGCCTTAAATCTTCTAAAATAAAGGGCAGTGCGATCGCCGTATTGTTGGCTACTTTGGTAGAATTAGCATGAAAGACTAAAATTGCCCCAGGAAAGATCATTTGTTTGGTATACATCGCTGTTAACCAGGGATTATTGATCGGTTCAAAGGTATCAAAAGGAATCATCGAAGCCAAGACTAATTGAAGATCGTAGTTGTCTTTGGCGGTTAAATTAGCAATCGCTTTTAACATCGTCTGGTTATAAAAAGCTCTTCCTGGGCGATACCAACGAATTTGATCGCTACCAGTAAGCTCTAGTAGTGTTTCGTGGGCTTCCCTTAACTGTTGTTCAAACTGCTGGGGAGTTAATAAAGCATGAGTTTCGTCTATAACTCCATGATTGGCTATTTCGTGACCGTGCGCCATGATTTCAGGTATGATTTTAGAGTCTGGCAATAGATGACTGCTAATAATAAAGAAAGTCGCTCTGGCTGGTTCTAAATGGCTGTATTTTCGATTGTGAACGGAGATCGCATCTAAAATTCCTTTGGTGCCACAGTCTCCGAGATCCCAAGGACAAGGCACATCGTCAATCGTCAATGCTACTACTTTTTCGATAGTTTGTTTATAGAAAATAGCATCAGGAAATATCTGAGCCACACTATTTACTAGTTCTTGAGGCAAATTTTTCATATAAAATAATAAGATAGATACTATTTGTCAAACTCAATCGCCTTCTGTGTCTATTCCCTTCATTATTGAGATTTGGGCTTACAAACAATATTTCTTAATCTTTGAATTAATCTACTAAATTCGTTTAATTTAATATAGCTCTATTTACATGACTGCATTAACGGAAAACACGCCATTATTAAAACAACCAGAACGCCTGGAAGCTCGTCTAAAAGAGATTCCTCCCGAACCTGGGGTGTATTTTATGCGATCGCCTAATGGAGATATTTTATATATTGGTAAGTCCAAGAAATTGCGATCGCGGGTACGCTCTTATTTCCGTGACTCTCAGAAATTAAGCGATCGCATCGCCATGATGGTACGTCAGGTAACAGAGATTGAGTTTATTGTTACCGATACTGAATCTGAGGCTTTAGCACTAGAGGCTAATTTAATTAAAAAGCACCAGCCTTACTATAATGTAATGCTTAAGGATGATAAGAAATATCCCTATGTGTGCATTACCTGGTCGGAAGATTATCCCCGTATTTTTATTACTCGTAAACGTAGGGCTAGTCAAAAACGCGATCGCTATTATGGTCCTTATGTAGATACTCGCTTGTTGCGCTACACCCTTCACATTATTAAAAAAGTATTTCCTTTACGTCAACGTCGCAAGCCTTTATTTAAAGATCGTCCCTGTCTTAATTACGATATGGGTAAATGTCCTGGGGTATGTCAATCTTTAGTTACCCCTGAAGATTACAAGAAGATCGTTAATAAAGTAGCAATGGTGTTTCAGGGTAGAACTGATGAACTGGCGGGTACTCTGCAATCTCAGATGGAGAAAGCGGGAGAAAGACTAGACTTTGAAAAGGCAGCTCAATATCGCGATCAAATTAAAGCTTTATACAGCTTAAATGCAGATCAAAAGGTGTCTTTACCCGATGATACAGTTTCCCGTGATGCGATCGCTTTGGCTGCGGATGATAAACACTGTTGTATTCAATTATTCCAAATTCGAGCGGGTAAATTAGTTGGGCGGTTGGGTTTCTTTGCCGATGCCACATCTGGTACACCAGGGGCAATATTACAACGGGTACTAGAAGAACACTATTCGACGGTGGAAGCGGTAGAAATTCCCACCGAGATCTTAGTACAGCATGAATTACCCGAAGGAGAAATATTAACGGAATGGTTAACCAAACAAAAGGCGAAAAAAGTCATCTTAGTTAATCCTCAAAGACAGGTTAAGGCTGAGCTGATCGAAATGGTCGAACGCAATGCCAACTATGAATTAGAACGAACTCAACGAGTAAGCGATCGCAATAATACAGCATTACAAGATTTAGCAGCTATCTTAGATTTGCCTGAAATACCCAAGCGCATTGAAGGTTATGATATCTCTCACGTCCAAGGTTCAAACGCCGTCGCTTCTCAGGTTGTCTTTGTTGATGGTGTCCCTGCCAAACAACATTATCGTCACTACAAAATCAAAAATCCTGATATTAAAATAGGACATTCTGATGATTTTGCTAGTATGGCAGAAGTGCTTGGTCGCCGTTTCCGCAAATACAAAAATCCGACCGATAATTCCTATTTTAAAGGTGACGATTTTCCCGATCTGGTAATGATTGATGGGGGAAAAGGGCAGCTATCAGCAGTAGTTAGAGTACTGCAAGAAATGAATTTACTCGATGCAGTAACAGTAGTTAGTTTGGCGAAAAAGCGGGAAGAAATATTTTTGCCAGGAGAATCTAAGCCTTTAGACACTGACTCAGAACAGCCAGGGGTGCAATTATTAAGAAGAGTGCGAGATGAATCTCACCGTTTTGCCGTTAGTTTTCACCGTCAACAACGAATGAAAAGCAGCAGGCGATCGCGCTTGGAAGAGATTCCTGGTTTAGGCTTCCAGCGTCAAAAGCAGCTTTTGGCTCATTTTCACTCAATTGATTACATCCGCGAAGCAGATGTAAAAAAACTAACCGAAGTTTCTGGTATTGGAGAAGCCTTGGCAAAGGAAATTTATAATTATTTTCACCCCAATCAATAAATATCTCCCAGTCTTCTTTACTCATTCCCTCGGTAACGCTGATTGCGCCAACTTTTGCTCAACTTTTTTTAACATAGTAGATGTTGGAGGATAGTTAGGATTCAATTTTAAAGACTCTTCACAGTGCGCCTTAGCATCCTGGTATTGTTCGAGGTCGTATAAAGCCTGACAGAGTTGAGTCCAGGCTAAAAAGTAATCTGGCTTAGTTTTTAATACCTGCCTGGTAGCGTCGATCGCTTCTCTGGGACGACCTAACTTGAGTAATACCTGTCCTTTATTGAGCCATCCGAGATAATATGCAGGATCTACGGCGATCGCCTGATTATATTCCTCTAATGCCCGTTCATACTGTTTGAGGTCATATCTTGCCAAACCTCGACAATTCCAAGCTTCAGAGAAGTCATCAGCAACATCTGTCCCTTGAACACAGGAGGAAAATTTTTCTAAATGACGACCCAACTTACCTTGAGCATAGCCTTTATTCGTCCATGCTTGGGCAAAATCATTACGATTAGCCAAGGCTTTATCAAAGCTATCAATTGACTGTTCGTATTCTCCTGCTTCAATTAGACTGTTGCCTTCATTGTAATATTTGAGAGCCTGCAAAGATTTCCAAATTTTGGGTACGAGAAATAGTAATATTACGCTCAAGGGTAGTACCGCAAAAAGTAATAGCCTTTTTGTCCCTGAAGACTTGGGTTGAACAACCGTACCACCCCCTGAAACAAATCCAGTACCACCTTTATTGCCGATCATTTTAGTTTGACCAGGGGTTGGAGTCGTGGAAATTGATTTTTGAGGATTACGAATGTCTTCTAAAGTTTCGTTAGCATTTTTATATCTTTGGAGAAAATCATTCCGAATCATCTTCTCCAAAATTCTGGCTAATTCATCGCTACATTCGGGAGCGCGATCGCGCCACTTAATTTCCCCCGTATCGCGATCGCGAGGAAGTTGATCTGGATGAAAACCAGTAATAGCCTGGACGGCAGTCATTCCCAAAGCATAGACATCACTATTAAAGCGGGGATCGCCTCGTTGTTGTTCGCTAGCCATGTAGCCAGGAGTACCTATAGCTACCGTGAGAACATTACCTTGACCTTCGGTTAACGTCATGTTGGTAATTTCTTTGACTGCACCAAAGTCAATTAAAAAGATTTTGCCATCGCAAGCACGGCGAATCAAATTTGAAGGCTTAATGTCACGATGAATAACATTATTTTGATGAACAAATGCCAAAATTTCTAAAACTTCAATCAAAAAGTTTTTTACTTCAGCCTCCGTCCATCGTTTTCCTGGGACAATCTCTACTTGGCTTAAGTCTTTACCTTCAACATATTCTTGAACTAAATAAAACTCTTCATCTACCTCTAGGTGAGCTAATAGACGAGGGATTTGTTGGTGGTCATTGAGCTTATAAAGTACTTTTGCTTCATTATCAAATAGTCTTCTAGCGGTATCTAGAACAAAATCTTCATTAGATTGAGGCTGTAGTTTTTTGACCACACAGCGAGGGGGTGGATCTCCTGGGAGATGAGTATCCTCTGCTACATAAGTTTCACAAAAGCCTGTTGTTCTCAGACAATCGATAACTCGGTAGCGTCCTCCTATTAGCTCATCAGACATAAGGTTTGTGATTGAGTAAAATTAACCAACGGTCAGAGATTACTTCGCCGTAAAATGACGAAGTAATTTCTGACTGAGCAAAAATATAAAAAATTACCAATTAATTGATAACAGATATACAAGACTATATCAAAGGATTTTTGTTAAAACATTCTTTGATATAGTCTGTAAGCTTAAAGCGATTTTGCTTTGTAACCAATACAACCATATTTTACTTACTAAATATTGGGTTATTACTGATACTAAGCAAAATATTTTATTATTGCTTGGGCAAACTCGGAACATTTTAGGGGAGGATCTACGGGAGGATTCATTAATCTAGCCAAATCGTAAGTAACTTCCCGATTGGCGATCGCTTTTGCCAAGCCAGTCTGAATTAAATCAGCAGCCTCTTGCCAGCCCATAAACTCCAGCATCATTACCCCAGAAAGAATTACCGAACCAGGATTAATCCGATCCAATCCTGCGTGTTTGGGTGCTGTACCGTGAGTTGCCTCGAAGATAGCGCAGTTATCGCCAATGTTAGCCCCAGGACTCATACCTAAGCCTCCTACAATAGCAGCAGCAGCATCAGAGAGGTAATCCCCATTGAGGTTCATCGTCGCCAGGATAGAATATTCATCGGGACGAGTTTGAATCTGTTGAAAAATGCTATCAGCAATGCGATCGTTAACCATCACTTTACTTTTCCACTTTCCTGCACCGTGGCTATCCCAGATATCGTCTAAGACTTCTTCCACTTCCTGACAGATTTTTTGCTGTTTTTCAGGAGTTAAGGAGTCATATCCAGGGTCGATTTGACGAGCATTATCTTCGATTGATAGTGTTTTATCTCCTTCTTTATTACTCAAAATCCAAGATTCTCGCTCGGTGATACATTCGTCACGAAACTCGCTTTTAACTAATTCATAGCCCCAATCACGAAAAGCACCTTCGGTATACTTCATGATGTTTCCCTTGTGTACCAGAGTAACCTGCTGCTTATCTGGGGAAAGTGTAAGGGCGTGTTGAATCGCTTTTCTGACAAGGCGTTGCGAACCAGTTTTACTGATAGGCTTAATGCCAATTCCTGAATCCAAAGGAATCTGTTTTTTACCATGTTCGGGAGTACTGGGAATCAAATCCTCATTGAGCAACTTGATTAACTTCCGACCAATTTCATCTCCCTCTTTCCATTCAATTCCCAAATATATGTCTTCTGTATTTTCACGATAGACAATTACTTCTAGCTTTTCAGGATATCTGTGGGGGGAAGGCGTACCTTTGTAGTAACGACAAGGACGAACACAAGCATAAAGCTGAAAGATTTGGCGTAAAGCGACATTTAGAGAACGAATCCCGCCACCAACAGGGGTAGTCAATGGTCCTTTAATGGCTACTCCATATTCCTTAATCGCATCTAAGGTATCTTGGGGTAAATATTGATAAGTGCCATATTTATCACAGGCTTCATCTCCTGCATAAACTTTGAACCAGTTGATTTTGCGCCGATCTCCATAAGCAGCCTTAACCGCAGCATCAATCACCATCTCTGTCGCTGGCCAAATATCTACTCCTGTACCGTCTCCTCGAATAAAGGGAACGATCGGATCGTTAGGAACATTAGGCTTACCATCTTTAAAGGTTATTTTTGAGCCAATAGTAGGAGGAGTCAATTGATCGTACATACAAATTTTGGTTTAGAAAAAACTAAATATAGCTACAGTACAATTAAACGGGATAGGTTTGACAGTAACAAAATTATCTATTTCGTGTTGTGGAGCAAATAACTTTAGAATGCAGTGGCTATATTAAAAAATTCATAAAGCTGGGGATAGATTAGCCAAATATAGAGAAAAGCCATCGCCATCGCAATAGTATATTTAATATTGCTGTTTTTTTTCAACAATTACGAGAAGGATAAGATGAAGAAGATATTAATAGTTGACGATGACTCTATATTGCGTCAAGTTTTGCAGAATTCCTTAAAGCAAAAGGGATATCAGGTAGTTTCTGTTGACTCAGGAAAATCCGCTTTAATTCAGTTTAGTCAAGACGTACCCGATATTATAGTATCTGATGTTTCTATGCCAGGCATGGACGGTTTTGAATTTTGTCGCCAGTTGCGATCGCAGCCATCAGGAAAGCTGATTCCCTTTATTTTCCTCTCGGCAAAAGACGATCTAGACGATCGCATTCAAGGACATACTATCGGTGCGGACAGCTACTTGACCAAACCATTTGAGATGAAAGAACTGTTAGCAAATATAGAAGCTTTGATCGAACGTTCTCGTCGAGTTCATGCTGAAATAGTTCATTTAATCGAGCAGCTTGTCAGTTCTCAATCAGCTAGTTTATTAACAGAGATTAACCACAAGTCCACCCCACAGCAAATTGTGGCAGCACCTCAAGTAGAAAAACCAAATTCTTCTCCTAAACCCCTTCCTTTAACTCCCGCAGAAGAAAGAGTTTTTTGGGAAACTATTCAAGGTTTTACCAACAAGCAAATTAGCGAGCGTTTATTTATTAGTCCCCGCACAGTGCAAACCCACCTGAGCAATATTTTAAACAAATTAAATTTAAATAATCGTACCCAGCTAGTTCGTTTTGCCTACGAACAGGGTTATGAAAAAGTTGAAACTTAATTATCTTTACTACAGGCTAATATAAAGTCAAATAGAAGATGATCGATAGACGATTTTTAAAGCAATTTAAACTTGGGCTTCAACCAAACCATGATAATATTTGCTTAGGCGAAAACTGAGTACAAACACTCAAAAACAGTAAGAAAGGTTATTTTTACCTGAGCTTAATTCTGTATCCCTTCAATTTTAATAGCGGTAAATGAGCTGCGATCGGGAAAATTTGTATGGAAAACACTAGCGGCTTGAAACATCAAATATATTTAGAGGCAGAAAAAAAGCAGTTAAAATCTGTTTCTCAACTGCTAGAAGAAGGTGAATCTGGTTTGAATATCCTCATGGATTGGATGATGTCAGTAGATCTTCCTTCAGATAATTTGGCGTTGGGTAAAGCCTATCAAGCTTTATATTCAATGCAAAAGCCCGCAATTCAAAGTTTTTTGACTAACAATTTTCCTCATGGCGTAGTGCAATTAGAGTCAGACTGTGGCGTAGACTATCAGCCAGTTCAACAATTACTCGCACAGCAAGATTTTCAAGGTGCTGATGTGGTAACTTTGCAAAAATTGTGTGAGCTAGCGGGTACAGCAGCAATAGAGAGAAAATGGGTTTATTTCACAGAAGTTGAAAGTTTTCCCATTAAAGATTTAAAGACTTTGGACAAGCTGTGGTTGATGCACTCAGAAGGAAAGTTTGGATTTTCGGTGCAAAGAAAAATCTGGTTGTCTGTGGGAAAAGACTTTTCCAAACTATGGGAAAAAATAGACTGGAAGTCTGGTAATACATGGACTCGCTACCCAAAAGAGTTTGTCTGGGATTTAACTGCCCCCGTTGGTCATCTACCCTTATCGAATCAACTGCGAGGAGTAAGGTTAATTGACGCTATATTTGCTCATCCAGCCTGGAAAAACTGAATATTTGGACGTTATTGTCTGTTGTTAATCGGCTTTTTGCGATCAATCATAGCTTTTTTCCTATGGTCGAGCATATTCTGGCGTTTTAAATATCGTTATTTTGCGAATTTCTGCTTAAAATGTTCGTTCACAGAGTTTTTAGGGAACTTTAGAACTAGCTAATTAAAAAATGTATAAATTTTTTCTAAATTAACTAGCAAAAATTTTCCCAATTAACTTTCAGGCTAATTCTGAATATAGCTCTTCAAACAAAGTCGCTAGAAACAGAATATTTTAAATAGCCACATACAATAACTCTTATTAAAATCCAGTAATGCCAGTGTCAGCAGTAAATTTAGGGTCACAAGTCACCAATATGACTAAGCCGAAAAATCAGCTTTTCTGCCGTTTGGATGATTTTACTCCGACTGCCAGAGAACAGTTGAGATTAAAAACTCTTAGCGAACTAGGTCTATTAGTATCTGAAGCCGTTCCTGTTTTTGAGGAGGCAACTCAAAAAGCTGCGACTTTTTCTGATGCACCAATATGTATTTTAGGTTTAGTGGTAGAAAAGGAACTCTGGTTCAAATCAGCAGTCGGTTTATCCACAATTGGCTTGATGAATCAGATTGCTGCTCAAAGAAAAATAGCTCTCAGTGAGTCTTTTAGCACTTATGTTGTTGATAGTCAGCAACCTTTAGTTATAGAAAATACTTTAAGCAATGCTGTTTTTGCTAATAGCGTTCTGGCGCAACATTGTGGAATAAAATCCTACTTAGGAGTTCCCTTAATTAGCTCTAATGGCTTGTGTATTGGTACTTTAGAAGTGATGGACTGGAGAGAAAGAGATTTTAATCAGCGAGATATAGAGCATTTGGCTTTGATCTCCCGCTGGTGTTTAGGTGAGTTTGAACGTAACCAAATTGCCAAAACCAAACAAAGTACATCTGAGCAGAATGTTAGCCAAGTTCAGTGGGAAAAAGCACACAGTTTGATATCTCATGTGAAAAATCCTCTGAATGTGTCCGATCTAGTTTCCTCTGATATGCTATCAGAGGAAAAAGCGATCGCTACTCAAACAATCGATCGCTCTACTCCAATTAAAATTAAGTTACTGTCTCAATTGACTCAAGAATTGAGAACTCCTCTGACTTCAGTAATTGGAATGGCAAGCGTGCTACACAGAGAAGTTTATGGTCCTTTGACACTGAAACAGCGAGAATACCTCGAAATTATTCATGACAGTGGTCAAAGCCTAATTTCTTTGGTGGATGAGATTGTCAATTTGGGAGTCTTAAACGAGCAAAACTCAGAAATAAACGCTGGTTCGGTAGACATTGAAATGCTCGCTCAACAGGTAATTAATAGCCTATTAGATAGTGCAAAACAACAACAGCAACAATTGTGTCTTTCTGTTGAACCAGGAAACCGTATTTGGTCTTTAGATAAAGAGAAAGTTAGACAGGCTCTTTATTATCTAGTTACTAGCATTGTTGAGATGTCTGAACCTGGAGGTGAAATTAGGGTTCATGTTTCTAGAAGAAACAAAGCTTTAAACATCGCGGTGGGAGTTTCTCATCCTTGGCTGGGAGAAGGTTTTGGGGAAGAGAATTTGTATTCTAGAGCTGTTACGGAGGCTTTAAAACACGATCGAGAGATTCTTTCCGAGGGCGATCAATTTAATGCGGGAATGAGCGATATTTCTCTGAGTAATCATCAGATATTGACTTCTTCAGCTTTGATGATGGTAATTAATGAGAAAAACACAGTTGATAAAAGTACTAATAAAGTTCCTCGCGATCTTTTAGGATTATTATTTTGCTGTCATCTAACTGAATTACATGAAGGAAAAGTAGTGGTTCAAGGTTCTTCAAATTCTAGCTATCGTTATGTACTTCAATTTCCCAAAGCTGAATTAGAAGATGAAGATCCGACAAGTCTCATAACCAATTATCAATAATAAGCGGACTATTAGTTTAGGATAAGGATGTTTAATTTCTGCATCTACTCATGAAATCCGCTTGGTTTACTATCATGCTTTCACAGCCACAGATACTTCAGTGGCAAAAAGGTAGCTATCTTTATCGTTTAGTTGGGTGGTTGTCTAATTGGCGACAGGGAAGTTGGTTATTACAATGGTCTGAAGCGATCGCTGCTTGTTTGATTAGTTTGGTTTTTTTACTCGCACCATTTGTATCTACTGCTTTAATTGGTGTGCTACTAATTGCTGTTGCTGCTTTCTGGTTTTTAAATACAGTTTCTTACAACGAAAGAATAGCAATTACACCAGTTCATATTGTGGTCTTTTTATACTGGTGTGTGGCAACGGTGGCGACGGCTTTTTCCCCTGTCAAATCCGCTGCTTTAAATGGTTGGGTGACGCTCACTTTATATTTAATTTTATTTTCTTTGGCTGCCCAAGTATTGCGATCGCCAAGGCTATGCAACTGGATTATCACTAGCTTTTTATTAACCGCTCTGATGGTTAGTGCTTATGGCGTGCGCCAAGAATTTTTTGGCGTGGAGCAGTTAGCTACCTGGAACGATCCTAATTCAGCTTTAGCCAACGATACGAGAGTATATAGCTATTTAGGTAATCCTAATCTGTTGGGAGGATATTTACTCCCTGCGATCGCTCTTAGTATTGCTGCGGTATTTATTTGGCGGGGTTGGATTCAAAAAACCTTAGCAGCAATTATGGTGATGATGAATTCTGCCTGTCTATATTTTACTGACAGTCGTGGCGCTTGGTTGGCGATGGCGGTATTAATTGGGGTGTTGCTATTATTGTTTTACTTTTGGTGGCAAAAGTATTTACCCCGCTTTTGGCAAGTCTGGTTGTTACCGTTGGTGTTCGGTAGTTTGGCAGGATTATTTATCGTCGCCTTTATTTCAGTAGAGCCATTGCGAATTAGATTATTGAGCATTTTTGCAGGAAGAGAAGACAGCAGCAACAATTTTCGCATCAACGTTTGGGAAGCATGTTTTAAAATTATCAAAGACTATCCCCTGCTGGGAATTGGTCCTGGAAACGATGCTTTTAATCAAATCTACCCCCGCTATATGAACTCTCGTTATCCTGCTCTCAGCGCCTATTCTGTATATCTAGAACACATTGTAGAAATGGGATACATTGGCTTTGGCTGTTTCCTCTGGTTAATTACTGTCACTATTAACCACGGAGTAAGACAGCTTAGTCGCTGGCGCCAGAGTAGAAATAAAAGAGGCATTTATCTTATTGCTGCGATCGCAGCAACCGCTAGTTTGGGTTTTCACGGCTTTGTAGATACCGTTTGGTATCGTCCCCAAATTAATACTATCTGGTGGCTCATGTTGGCTATTATCGCCAGCTTTTATGATGATTATAAGTTCAATCCTAATTAGATTTTGAATAAATTTCAGTTAAAGCTATTATTCGCCTCGTAGGGAAAAGTTAAAGTTTGACTATGTTCCTTATTACATAGCAAAAAGTCGCGGACTCTACATTTGAGTTGACCACGACTTTAAAAAAATATTTATCTAATTTTATTGAATCTTGCTGTTGAACCTATACTTTAGCTGTCTCTGCTTTAGTAGCCATTAGCTTGTCATAAGTTTCGCGCATTTTCAAACCAACTAATACTTGGAATAAACCAGTTCCATTGTTAGAACCAGGATAGTCTTTATGCTTCAGCACAAGCTCGGTCATTTCACCGTAGTGATTTGTACCAGTATTGCTTAGGTGGCTTTCAAGATAAATCATCTGCTCTAGATTACCAAACTCACCATCTACTTCTAGTATCGATACTTCATTGTTGTAGAAGCTGTCGGGACCATAGTACATTTTGATACCTGGGACGGGACATTCAAGTTTGCGTCCACAAGGTCGCCAATGAATCGTCGAACCTTCATCAAACAGGTAAACAGTGTTGAAGTTTTCCACTCCTTCTTTTTGAATTAGACGAACTCTTAAAAGGTCGCTATCTTTACCTACTGGTAGATTTGTTGGCAATACTTGAATGACAACATCGGCAAATTCTCTTTGTACTTCAATATAAGCTTTGAAATCAGGTTCGCGAGCCTTGATTGAAGCAAGAATATCTTCGTAAGTATGACCGCGTTCAGCCATATCACGTTGAATTTTCCACTGAATTTTAACTTCGTCGCTAATGTCTAAATAAACGCCGAAATCTACTAGTTCGCGAACTCTTTCGTCATATAGAGGATGTAATCCTTCAATAACAACTACTTTATTAGGTTGAATTTTTTCTGGAGGATCGAGTTCGCCAGTTTCATGATTATAAATTGGTTTGTCGATCGCATTTCCTTCCTTGAGAGACTTGATTTGTTCGTACATCAAGTCAAAATTGTTGGCTTTAGGATTTAAAGCTGTAACACCTGCTGCTTTTCTGCCCTTGCGATCGAGACTATGATAGTCATCAAGACAAATTACAGTCATAAACTCTTCGCCAAACAAATCTGTTAAACGACGAAGAAAGGTTGATTTACCACATCCGGAGTCCCCTGCTACTCCGATAAGTACCACTCGGTCTAAATCGGCGGTCATAAAATTCCTCTTCTACAAAACTAAATATTTAACCCACAATTATTAATCAAGCCTAAGAAGTCCAATTTGGTGCTGACTTTACTTATCTATTATCTAAGGTACAAGAAAGTTAAAAGATAACTATTTGGTACCACAGTAAGATCTAGAAAGCCATGCCCTGACTGAGATTGCCCAAAACTAAAATCCACAATATATAGGGAAATAGCCTGGAGCAAGCTTGCTTCTTTACTTAGTTAATTAAGTATTAAATGCTAACTACTAACATTGAAGAATCTTACCAGAAGCTAACCACCTCTACAAGAGAGAGTCAGCCAAAATTCTGACTGTAAGTCAAACTGATTGACGACTATTTTATTGCTTTTACAGCTTTAAAAAATAATAAAAATGAATTAAAAACTACAGATTAAAATTTATATACAGATATATCCTAGTAAATAATACCTAATAGCTAAACCTGTACCCATCCAAAATTTTTTGGGCTCGTGAATCAAAAATAAACTCTCAATGATAGTCTATTAATACAATACAAACACCATAAATTATTGTTTTTATTTTCTAGTTCAGCAAAAAGATGGATCTGAAGATAAGTCCAGTTATGTAAAGTATTTAATAGTCAAAATTTAAATTGGGAGAAGGAAATCCGCATAATGTATAACTCCAGTGCAGCGTTTTCTAGCAGCAATACACAATACAAAAATCGTTTATTTGTTTATGAGGTAGAAGGACTATCTCAAAATAGCGTTAATACTCAAGTACCAATTCGTAGCAGCGGTACTGTATTCATTACTGTTCCCTACAACAGAATGAACCAAGAGATGCGTCGCATCAATAGTTTAGGTGGGAAAGTAATCAGTATTAAACCCGCTGGCGGTGATATGCCAGAACAAACTAGTCAACCTGCACCCAAGCAACAAAAAACTTCTAATAATAATGGTAAATCTATGACTCAAACACAACCAAAAAAAGAGAAGAAAAAAGTTCCAGTACTAATTTATAAGCCCAAAAAGCCTTTCGTTGGCAAATGCACTGAAATTTACGATTTAGTAGATGAAGGTGGTATTGGGACTTGTCGTCATATGACATTCGATCTTTCAGGCGGAGATCTATACTATTTTGAAGGTCAAAGTATTGGCATCATTCCACCTGGCGAGGATGAAAAAGGGAAACCCCACAAGTTAAGACTATATTCGATCGCTTCGACTCGTCACGGCGACAACCTAGAAGACAATACCGTGTCTCTATGTGTTCGTAAATTAGAATATGAAGATCCTGAAACAAAAGAACACGTAGAAGGAACTTGCTCTAGCTTCTTATGCAACCTTAATCCTGGTGATGACGTATCTATTATGGGTCCAGTAGGTAAAGAAATGCTCTTGCCTGATGATGAAGATGCTAACGTCATAATGATTGCCACAGGAACAGGTATTGCTCCTTTCCGTGCCTACCTATGGCGTATGTTCTTAGAAGGAGACAAAAACCCCGACTACAACTATAAAGGTAAGGCTTGGTTGTTCTTCGGTATTCCTAAAACTGAAAACATTCTTTATAAAGAACAGCTAGAAGAGATGGCTAGCAAACATGACAACTTCCGTATGGACTATGCAATTAGTCGCGAACAGAAAAATTCAGAAGGCGGAAGAATGTATATTCAGCATAGAATTGCCGAACACGCTGATGAGCTGTGGGAAATGATGCAAAATCCTAAGACTCACACCTATATCTGTGGTCTAAAAGGCATGGAAGGCGGTATTGATGAAGCTCTTAGCGCAGCAGCAGCCAAACATGATGTTAACTGGGATGAATATCGTAAGGCGATGAAAAAAGAGGATCGCTGGCACGTTGAAACATATTAAATTAGCTCTTAGCTAATAATCATCTATCGCGTCTACATAAATACACTGTAGGCGCGTTTTTTATTTTTGAAGCTAAGAATTACAGCAAAATAAAAATTGTTACTCTTACAAAAGCTTATAGATTATGGATTGTAGCCTATAGCTTGCAAAACAATATCATAATCTCTATCCAAACCGAACTCAATTAATTTTGCATTAAAAATGAGAATTACGTTAAATTTAGTTAAGCTAGAGGTAACATAAAGAAAAGAAACTTGATAAGCAAAACAATTTTGCCAATGGAGGCGAAGGAAAAGAATTACTAAATACTCGATTTAAAATTTGATAGAAGCCGATAAAATAAGCTTTATAAGTATATATCGAGTAAAAAATATAAGTTATTTATTCCCCTCTGATAGACAACAAAAGTATTTACATTAACTTAGGTCTATTTGTCAACAGCGAAATCAACAAAGAAATAAGCTTAAAAATATTTAATTTAGAACAACTTACCTTATGAAGAATTTTTCGTGGAGAATCGTATTACTTTGGACATTACCTTTGCTAGTAGTAGGATTTTTCCTATGGCAAGGGACGTTCGCTGCTCCTAACACTAATACCAGCATGAGTGGTAACGCTGCTAATACTCGCATGACCTATGGTCGCTTTTTAGATTACCTAAACTCAGGACGGGTTACTTCTGTCGAACTATACGAAAATGGCAGAACCGCAATTGTTGAAGCGATCGACCCAGAATTGGATAACCGCTTACAAAAACTTAGAGTTGACTTACCTGCTAACTCACCAGAGCTAATCGCTAAATTAAGAGAGGCTGATGTTGATTTTGACTATCATCCTCCTAGTAGTGATGGTGCGATTTGGGGACTTTTGGGTAATCTAATCTTCCCGATAATCTTGATTGGAGCATTATTCTTCTTGTTCCGTCGCTCCAACAATATGCCTGGTGGTCCAGGACAAGCGATGAACTTTGGTAAATCTAAAGCCAAGTTCCAAATGGAAGCAAAAACAGGCATCATGTTTGATGATGTAGCTGGTATTGATGAAGCCAAAGAAGAGCTACAGGAAGTTGTCACTTTCTTAAAACAGCCCGAACGATTTACTGCTGTTGGTGCAAAAATTCCTAAAGGTGTATTGTTAGTTGGTCCTCCTGGAACTGGTAAAACTTTACTAGCCAAAGCGATCGCAGGTGAAGCATCTGTGCCTTTCTTCAGTATCTCTGGTTCGGAGTTCGTCGAAATGTTTGTCGGTGTGGGTGCGTCCCGTGTCCGTGACCTATTTAAAAAAGCTAAAGAAAATGCTCCTTGCTTAATCTTTATTGATGAGATTGATGCAGTAGGTCGTCAACGTGGTGCTGGTATTGGTGGTGGTAACGATGAGAGAGAACAAACTCTTAACCAACTCCTAACTGAAATGGATGGTTTTGAAGGCAACACTGGTATTATTATCATCGCTGCTACTAACCGTGCTGATGTCTTAGACTCCGCGCTAATGCGTCCTGGTCGTTTTGACCGTCAGGTAATGGTAGACAACCCCGATATTAAAGGTCGTCTCGAAATTCTTGAAGTTCACTCTCGTAATAAAAAAATTGCCCCTGAAGTATCCCTAGATGCGATCGCTCGTCGCACTCCTGGTTTCTCTGGTGCGGATTTAGCTAACTTACTCAACGAAGCAGCTATTTTAACTGCTAGAAGACGCAAAGAAGCAGTTACCATTTTAGAAATCGACGATGCGGTAGACCGTGTTGTGGCTGGTATGGAAGGTACTCCTTTAACCGATGGTAAGAGCAAGCGATTGATTGCTTATCACGAAATCGGTCATGCGATCGTCGGTACTCTGGTTAAAGACCACGATCCCGTACAAAAAGTTACCCTAATTCCTCGCGGACAAGCTCAAGGTTTAACTTGGTTTACTCCTAACGAAGAGCAGGGCTTAGTTAGTCGCTCTCAGCTAATGGCAAGAATTGCTGGTGCGATGGGTGGACGTGCAGCCGAAGAAGAAATCTTTGGTAACGACGAAGTAACTACTGGTGCTGGTGGTGACTTGCAACAGGTGTCAGAAATGGCAAGACAGATGGTTACTGTCTACGGTATGAGCGACCTCGGTCCGATCGCTTTAGGCGGACAGCAAGGAGGTGAAGTATTCTTGGGTGCAGGCTTGACTTCCCGTGCAGAATACTCCGAAGAAGTAGCATCTCGCATTGACGATCAAGTACGTCAAATTGCCGAACGCGGTCATCAACTAGCCCGTAAGATCGTTCGTGAAAACCGCGAAGTAATCGATCGCCTGGTTGACCTGTTAATTGAAAAAGAAACTATCGACGGCGAAGAGTTAAAGCAGATTGTTTCTGAGTACACTGAAGTACCTGATAAAGAAAGATTTGTACCCCAAGTTTAATTTTCAGTAATTCAATTGAATAATATTCGTAGAGATAAGGCATGCCTTATCTCTTTTTTTCGTAATTTTTTTCTATACCTGGGCATTCTAAATATTATGGAAATAATGTCTACAAAATGGAAAAATTCAAAGGAAAATATAGAATACAATCAACGCGATTACAAAATTGGGATTACGGTTGGAATGGTGCGTATTTTATTACTATCTGCACAAAAAATAGAATCAATTATTTTGGAACAATAATTAATCGAGAAATGCAATTATCCCACCTGGGGGTTTTGGCAAATGTTTTATGGTGTGAAATCAAAAATCACGCCCACCATCTTGAATTAAATGAATTTGTGGTGATGCCAAATCATATTCATGGCATTTTGATTCTGAATGGCGATCGACATCGTAATGACGACGATTGTAGTAGAGACAAGGCATGCCTTGTCTCTACGAAAACCGAAACGACAAATGCGAACAAAACAATTGGGCAACAACGATGGCAAAATCAGGGGAAAAATACCATTTCATCGATTGTTGGTGGATACTCGCGCGTTCCCTTGCGCCTTGCGTCGACGCGGGGTCGCTCGTAAATCTGCCGTTACCAGACACGCCCGTCGTTTGGGATATCAATTTGCTTGGCAACCTGGATTTTACGACCATATCATTCGTAACGATGCAGCTTACGATCGCATTACTGAATATATTAAAAATAATCCCCGAAATTGGCAAAAGGATAAATTTTGCACGGATAAAAAATAAGACTAGAGAGAAGGCGTGTCTTCTCTCTACAATATGTATCCTTCGTCAGCCTGTAAATTCGATCTGTGGGCTGCATCCACCGCTAGGCGATCGCATCGTTCGTTTTCAGGTATTCCTGCATGACCTTTAACCCAAACAAACTCGACATCGTGTATTTTGCATAAATCGAGTAATTCTTGCCAGAGGTCGGGGTTTTTTGCCATTTCCTTGCTGTTTCTTTTCCAGCCGTTTCTTTGCCATTTTTTTGCCCAGCCTTTAACTACCGCATCGACAATATATTTAGAATCGCTGTGTAGCTTAACTTTAGAATTAGACGGCAGAGATTCTAAAGCTGCGATCGCTCCCATCATTTCCATACGGTTATTGGTAGTAAGTTTATAACCATCAGAAAGTTCCTCACGGCGATCTCCATCAATAATTACTGCCCCATAGCCACCTTTACCAGGATTGCCAGTACAAGCACCATCGGTATAAATAATTATGGTATCCCCTGAAGGCTTTGAGGTCGATCTAGGTTTTCTATTGATAACTGGTTTAGCAGACTTTGCTGGTTTAGAATTTAGAGACTGAATATACTTCCAGACATCGGGTAAAGAGGATTCGGGAAGAGCTTCTAGTTCGGTAATAATTTGTTGTTTGTAATCCATTTAGTTAAGGGAGCAGATGCAGATTAACGCTTTAACACTATACGATAACGAGCTTCACCACTATGTAATCTCGCGATCGCATCATTTATCCGCTCAAAAGAATAGGTTTCAGTGATGGGTTTGATATTGTGACGGATAGCAAAATCCAGCATCTTAGCTACGGTTAACGTCGATCTAGATTGGAATAGTTATGTCAAAGGAGTTAGCAGCATCGGCGATCGCTTTACTATCGCGAGAATTGATAAAAAAGATTTTGATCTCCTGACATACACCATTCACAGTGCATATAAGAACCAGAAAACCAGCCTAAACCGACTCTTTGACCAACTTTTAACTTTTTAACTGCACTACCCACCGCAGTCACCTTACCGACTGCCTCGTGACCAGGAACAATCGGATATTCAGTCATACCCCAATTGTTATTCATCATACTAAGGTCGCTGTGACAGATTCCACAGTATTCCACCTCGATTTCTACTTGTTCTGGGGTTTGTTCGCCAGGATTGTACTCAAACGGCTCTAATCTACCACCTGCTTGGCGAACAGCGTATGCTTGAATCATATTTATTTATAAATGACTAATTTGCTTCTTACGAATTATCAATAATGAATCTGACTGAGAATATAACGTAAGCGGTCATAATCGTCTTTTAGGAGGGTGCTAAGGGTTCTGCCGACATTTACTAACCAATCTCTATTTGCCTGTCTTTGACGGTATACTTCGCGCACGGAGGCAGCAACTAAAGATTCGACTGGTATATCTTTTGCCTGTAAAAGAGTCCGCAGAAAATCTAAATTTTCAGTAAAATTGCTAATTTCCGACGCATCGCAATGATAAACAGATTGATGTATCTGGGGAGGACGAGGGGGCAAATATTGATACACTCTACCTAAACTATTACCATTGTTGTTACTTGGGGCTTCAAAACCAACAATAGCAGCTTTAAATTCAGTTTTGAGCATGGCAAATATTTGAGGTTGCTGTTCGCGCAATTCCTCCAAGGACAAGCCCAATGCCCTCGCACGATGAACGGAATCGATTGGACTAGTAGTAACGTAAGTAACAACAGCCAAAATCTTATTACCAGATTCCTCATCAAAAGATTTGATCCAGCTACCAAAAGGAGGCATTACAGGAAATTTTAAATCTTCAGGTTCGAGACACTGGGCTAAATATTGGGTCGTTGATGTTTCGATCACTTCCCCAATGTGCTTTGGATTGCGATCGTCAACTGTAAACTGGGGTAAAGGAAGACGCATTGCTTTAAAGATAAAGGATGAAGGATAAGGGATGAAAGAGTATTTACTCACTTCATATTGCTCTATCATCCAGATTACAAACTCGATCGATTTGATAGATATACAAAATAAAGCGTTATTTTTTCTTGGTTAAATCTACCGCTTCTAATTCAGACAAATTGAAGGTTACTAGCTTATCCCAATTGCCTCCCTCGAACAGTACTGCAACTCTACTATCGTCTATACGCTGTACTAATCCTTGAAAGTTATAGTAGATGTCATCGGAGTTAGTAACTTTGACTGTCGAACCAGGTAATATCATCATTGTTTTTAAGAGCGATCGCTTTTTAGAGGTTTTATTCTATATAGCCTACCAACTAAATCTTCCAGCTTGGAAGTAATAAATTTTGTTTATAGGTCTTGTGGTTATTATGATTTAAATGTAAAAACTAGATTTTATTCTTTCTTGTTAACGGAATTTTGATTAATATGCCACAGAAAAAACATAATGTGCCAAAACATTTGCGCTTAGGAAAGACTGGAGGTTCTCAAGAAGCAAAAATTCCTAACAGTTTATCCACAGGACAAGTCAAAACCAATCTTCAAGATGTTAATTGGACTCCTACCAAATTGACTCTTACCATCATTGCATTATGTATTCCTTACCTAATAGCAGTGATAGCATCTTTTGTTATAGGTAATTATCTAATTGGTCTTGTCTTTATCGCTTTAGGGCTGCTGGTTGTAGGAATATATTTGCTTTTGCGATATATAGAAAGATCGGACTTTTAACCCCTGGCTTTCTATTCAAGCGGGATAAAGGACAAGTCTTTCAATACAGACAAGTCCTTTTTTCCTTTTATTTAAATTTAAGACATCATACGATCTAAAATCTTCTGGACGATTTGCATACCAGTAAGTGCTTGCCAACCAAACAGTCCTAAAAGAACAATGTTGAGGGAAACATGGGTATTACGAGCCAAGCCGTTGCCTTTCTGCATATAGGGTACTAATGATGCAGAAACAGCAATCAAACCAGTCATACCTAACCCTGCCAATAAATGAGGTCCCACAAATAGCTTGCCATTGTTGATATAGGTAACTGCCATACCGCCGATATTTCCCACCACCATTAAAGCCAATAAAATCGATCCCATTCTGTGATGTCTTTGACCAAAATTCTTTTTGATTAATTCTTTTCTGGTTTCCTTATCTGCACTGCGAATCTTAGAGCTTTTAACACCCAAATACAGAGCATAAATAGTAATGCCAAACAGCGTCCACATTAAAATGGGATGACCAAACTGCGACCAAGTTTTTATTCCATCAGGAATTTCTAAAGCCATGATGTTCTCCTCTCTAACTTTTATAATCTGAAGACTTTGTAAAAATTAACTTAACATATATTGATATTTGTGAATGACCAAACCGTATAAATTACCGCCTCTAGTCAAACCAGGAGATTTAGTTGCGGCGATCGCTCCTAGTGGTTCGCTTAAAACAACCTATGCTCTAGAACAAGGAATTGCTATTTGGCGAGATCGGGGTTATCGAGTTGAACTAGGCAAAAATCATCAGTCTTGTTGCGGTTATCTTGCAGGAAGCGATCGCCAACGTCGTGAGGATTTAGCAGCAGCTTGGCAAAACCCAGAATGCAAAGCAATTCTTGCTATTCGCGGTGGTTATGGAGGATCGAGATTATTAGAAGACTGGAGTTGGAATACAAAATATAAAAAATGGATTATAGGATTTTCTGACGTTACTAGTTTGCTGTGGAGTTTAGCAACAGTAAATATTTCTAGCCTCCATGCACCCGTACTAACTACCTTAGCATCAGAACCAGATTGGGCGATCGCTAGAATGTTCGATTATCTAGAAACTGGTAAGCTCGAACCATTACAGGGCAAACCAGGAGGAGGAGGCAAAACTACAGGAATATTATTACCAGCTAATTTGACAGTAGCCACCCATATTCTTAAAACATCTCTCCAACCCAATTTTACGGGGGCAATTATAGCCTTGGAAGATGTTACCGAGTATCCCTATCGTATTGACAGAATGTTAACTCAATGGCGCATGATGGGAGTGCTTAAAAACATTAAAGGGATTGCCCTTGGTCGCTTTAGCCGTTGCGAACCCTATCCAGGTACTAAAAGCTGGACAATCACTGAAGTTTTGCGCGATCGCCTCGAAGATTTGAATATTCCCCTCGTTTACGATTTGCCCTTTGGACACGATGGAATAAACGCAGTCTTACCAGTTGGACAAGTAGTTACAATCAATGGGGATACAGGAATATTAAGCTGGAAGTAAAAAAGCTTTTATTAAATTCTGATAGAATTTCAAACGTAGATAACTCTTAACAAAACTTAAAGGAGAACAATATTTTGTCTCATACTATTGCCACCGACATCTGTGAAGGCGTAGCAGATTGCGTTGATGCTTGTCCCGTTGCTTGCATCCACGATGGACCAGGAAAAAACGTCAAAGGAACAGAATGGTATTGGATCGATTTTTCTACCTGTATTGATTGCGGAATTTGTTTACAGGTATGTCCCGTAGAAGGGGCGATCGTTCCTGATGAAAGACCAGATTTACAGAAAACACCACAATAATGATTACTGATTACTGATTACTGGCTTGTTCCTTATTATCCCTCAGTTTTCCCAATATTTACAGGCTGCGTATGCCATTGTTACAACCCCTGTGATGATGGCTTCTTCATCTATTTCAAATTTGGGATGATGGAGGGGATAATTAGTTTCGCCGTTGTGTCCCACTCCTAAACGGAACATACAGCCAGGAACTTTATCTAGATATATGGAAAAGTCTTCTGCACCCAAAGAAGGTTCGGGTAATAGCTGGACGCTTTCGTCTCCCCAAGCTTCGCGAGTAGCTGTTTCGATAATCTTAGTTAGTGCTTCATCATTATGTACCGAAGGAACACCACGACGATAATCTACCTGACATTTTGCACCGAAGGTCTGACAAGTTCCCCGAACTATATTCTCAATCCACTGAGGTAGGTTTGCATGGCTTTCTGGATGAAGCGATCGCACTGTGCCAACCATCTTTACACGGTCAGCAATCACGTTATGCGCTCTTCCTCCTTCTATTTTACCAATAGACAGGACAATCGGGTGCAGGGGGTTTTGAGTGCGACTAATAGCTTGCTGAAGAGTCGTAATTACCTGAGCAGCAATCCAGATAGCATCGATCGCCTGGTGGGGACGCGCACCGTGTCCAGACTCTCCCTGAATTACAATTTCTAGTTCATCCGCAGCCGAGGTCAATGCGCCATAGCGAATACCTATGCGACGAGCAGGTATAGAAGGAAAGACATGAACTCCATAGATTGCATTCACTCCTTCCATCGCTCCATCTTTTACCATCCACTTTGCACCCTGAGCGATCTCTTCTGCGGGTTGAAACAAAAAGCGGACATCACCAGGAAGTTTATCCGACAGTTGGGATAGCACCATTGCCGTACCCAAACCTAAAGTCGAATGGACATCATGCCCACAGGCGTGCATAATTCCTTGATTACGAGAGGCAAAATCTAAATTGGCAGACTCTTGAATTGGTAGGGCATCCATATCCGTGCGAATTGCCAGGGTACGATGGTCTTTTCCTGAACCAGACAATTCTCCCAAGACACCTGTTTTGCCAATAGATTCTTTAACGCTTAAACCACAAGAAGACAATACCCCAGCAATATATGCTGAGGTTTGATACTCTTCTCCACTTAGTTCGGGATGAGCATGGATGTGACGACGAATTTCAATTAGTCGTGGGGCAAAATCTTGAGCAATTTTTTTGATTTGAGAGAGCATTTAGTATTTATGACGATAAGCCCACTGAGGGTGCGATCGCTCATCGTCTATCTTCCTTTAAGATTTGAGAAATTTATTCTTGTTCTACTATAACTACTGTAATATTATCAGACCCCCCCGCTGTCTTTGCAGTATCAATCAATTCTTTTGCAGTTGTATTACAAGAATCTAGATTGGCTAGGATATTTTGAATCCCATCGTCCGTAACTTCTTCGGTTAAACCATCACTACAAATTAACAAGCGATCGCCAGATTGCATTTCAAACTCTTGAATATCTATCTGTTGTAAATCTTCTCGTCCTAAGCATTGAGACAAAACGTGCCGCCAGGGATGAAATTTAGCCTGTTCTGTGTCTATTTCGCCTTTCTTTAGAGCCATCCCTACCCAGGTATGGTCGTCTGTAATTTGCTCTAGACTAGAGCTTCTTAAGCGATATAAACGAGAATCCCCCACGTGGGCGCACCAAGGATTATTATCGCGAAATATTAAAACTACCACCGTAGTTCCCATATCTCGTCTTTCAGGATGGTTTCGTTGATCTTCGATGATACCCAAGTTGGCTTTTGTTACTGCTTCTTTTAGCAGCACTTCAGACGAAAGAGGAGAATCCCAATTTTGTTCTAAGTAGTTTTGGATTATTTCTGTGGCGATACGACTGGCTTCTTGTCCACCAGCGTGTCCCCCCATTCCATCAGCTACTATGAAAAAACGCCCTAACTCTTCATCGACAAAATAACTATCTTGGTTGGCTGTTCTTACAACCCCTGTATCCGTAAGACCTATAAAATGACGCTTCATAAACAGTTAGTCAATAAACTGGAAAAGATCAAAGATAGAAGTAACACTGCCTTTATGACTCGCGTTCTATTATCTTTTTAAAACATACGATCAATGCGATCTAGACGTTTTAGTATTCGCAATAATGACCATAAAGGTACTATTGCAATCACCACAGCGATCGCTGCCACAATCAGATAATCATTGACCAAAAGGAGAGTTGCGCAAATTAATAACGCGCTCAACAACACAGTATAGTTTGTACCAAGTTGAATCGCACTTAAACGACGCATAACTCGTTCTGATTCTATCGAACGAACGCGGACTCGCAAGTCTCCTCGCTCTAATTTATCTATTGTATCGTCGATTCGTCGAGGTAGCCCTAAGGCGGCTGTACCTACCTGAGCTGCTTGTCTACCTAGTTCATCAAAGATTGTGCTGCCATTAGGTCCAGTATTAGTCATAAGCTTCATTGCATAAGGTTGAGCGACTTCCATAAAATTAAATTCAGGGTCTAAACCCTTGCCAACTCCTTCTAGTGTAGAAAAAGCTCGCATTACAAAAGTAAAAGTGGCGGGAAAACGAAATGGTTGACCATAAGCGATCTCATAAAGATCTTCGCTGATAGAATCTACAGATTGTTCCTCGAAAGGCTTATCCATAAAATTATCTAGCATAAATTGAATCGAACGACGAACCGAAGTCATATCTCCTGTGGGAACTAATGCCCCCAAATTAACTAGAGACTTTACTACCATGTCCCCATTTTTCTGGCTAATCCCCATTAAGGTATCCATTAAACCTTCTCGGATGTTGCTTTCAATCTGCCCCATCATGCCGAAGTCGTAGAAGATTAAAGATCCGTCTGTATTTACCGCTAAATTACCTGGATGGGGATCGGCATGAAAAAAACCACCATCAAGTATTTGTTGTAAATATGCTTTTGCTCCTAATTGGGCTAACAACTTGCGATCTAGACCAGCAGCTTCAATTGCTTCATAATGACTAATTTTTATTCCTGGCATATATTCCAAAGTCAGAACCCTTGGAGAAGCATATTTCCAGTAAACACGAGGTACGCATACCCAATCTTCATCTCTAAAATTACGACGAAAAGTATCGGCATTACGACCTTCTTTAAGATAGTCGGTTTCTTCCCACAGAATTCGACAGCACTCGTCATAAATACCCAACCAATCCCTATTTTTTCCCCATTTAGGATGGTTTTGGAAGTAACGGGCAATTTGCTTTAAAATGACCAGATCTATAGTGAATAGCTGCTTTAATCCTGGTCGCTGTACCTTGACAACCACTTCTTCTCCGCTATGCAGTTTAGCTCTATGTACCTGCCCCAAACTAGCTGCTGCTAAGGGGATTGGGTCAAAATGGGAAAATAGCTTACTCGTTGGCTTGCTAAAATCTAATTCAATAATTTCTTCAATCTGATCGTAGGAGAAAGCAGGAACTCTGTCCTGTAGCTTAGAAAGTTCTTCAACATACTCGATGGGAAATAGGTCAGCACGAGTAGAAAAAAGCTGTCCCAATTTAATGAAAGTAGGACCTAATTGCAGAAAATTTTCTCTAATCCAGATAGCCTGCGCTCTACGTCTGACTGCCTGCTTTTCTTGGGTAAAACCGCCTGCATACGTCCATTTACGAGCATTAAACCAATTTTTAAATAGAAAAGAAAATACGAAAAGCCAAATATCTATTCGGCGACGATTCCGAGAATATTTGGGACGATTCCAACGGTAAGATTTATTTGAGATCGTTATTTCAGCTTTTTTTGCCTTAGATGTTGGGTCAACAACTTCTAAACCAGCTTGAGAGATATCGGGCTTATTAGACTCGTAATCGATTGAGTTTTGATTGGGAAAAGCAGGAGACACAGAGTTTCTAAACAGATATTAAAGTAGGATGTTATTTAGTTAAGTTTAATTAACTAACTTAAATATTAGCGACTTATTGCCCAAAAAACTTTATATAGAGGGTGTTATTATATTAGTTCATGCTGACCTTTAAAAAAGTCTAGGTCTAACTAAGCAATAAGCAAAGCAGATTTGCGATGTTGTAATCTGCTTAATATCAAAATTAATGTTCAGTTCAGTCTTGATATTTCTTCAACTCTGCTCTGAGAGTAGCAATTTCAGCCCTCACACTATCTAGCATTGCCTGTAGATCGTCTGAATGAATATTGATATCAACGCTAGGAGTAGTTGATGGGCTAGTAACAGTAGTGGTACTAACCTTAACATTTGAAGTAGTCGTGGTAGTGGTAGTGTTCTCCGCTGCTCGTTCAGCTCTTATCTCTACTTCTTCAACAAATTTCCGAAGATTTTCTCTTTGTTCGGCATCAAATTTTCCTAGATCGCTCATAGCATTGGTGAAAGATTCTTCTAGCTTTTCGCTGAAGACTTCGGCTAATGCTCTACCAAAAAAGAAGGCATCTGTGACAGGGTTACTCATACAACAAAGTTTTTAAGGGCTTTCCTAACAAATTATATCCTTATTTCCGTAACCAACTAATAGTTGCTATTTAGCACGATCGCTTTAGCTTGATATTTACTGTTGTGATTTGTTTTAAAAAATGACGATATCTTGTATCATTCAATACATTTTTTTTGACAATTTAAAATTAGAAAAATTAGCATAGTTTAAGCACTAGTTACGTTTGAATACTTTATTAAAACTAACGGCATTTACGAAATATAGTATCGATATTTTTTAAAGCTATGAGCTATTTGCCAAGTATTCTGTTGAACACCCCTGAAAAAAAAGTTATGAAGCGTAAAACATGAGTATTTATAGCCAATTAAAAAGCATAAGTGTTACAAATACAACAAAATAACTGAGTTTTATCTGTTACAAAAGATTGGCAGAATATTCCAAAAACAATGCACTATAACTTTCTAAACTTAGATTTACAAAATCTTAACTACATCTTCAAGTTATCTTTATTGGAATTAGGTGATTCTGCTCATGCAGGATAGTTGCAAAATCGTGCAGGATAATATCAAAGAAATTTTTATTAGTCGATTTAAAAATAAATTGTGATTAGATGTGATTCAAATCATTTATAAGAACAGTTTGTTATTGGTTAATAAAGATTAGACAACACGCAAAGCATGAATTAACATCTTTCAACATAAGTATATGAAAGAAGATAGTTGAATCATTCAGCCTCAAGCCTTATCACCAAAATAATTTATCAGGGTCAAGGAGTTAATTATGAACGCAGCACATTTCATCAAAGCTAAAATCGACGTTTTTGCCCCATTACGTAAATGGCTAGACAATATTGAAGTGAAAAATAGTGTTGTAGCTCATCGCATTTGTAAACTAGTTCCCAGCCAGTGTCCTTTTGAAAGAGAAATTAATCTTCTGGGACGAACTGTTTTAAGAATTCCTCCCATGTGTAAGATAAACCCTCTTTATAATGAGGTGATTGCTTTACGCTTTCGCGCCATTTGCTATTTAGCCGATGTTTGTGGAGAAGATATTAGCTCGTACTGTTAAAATAAACTAGAATTTTCTATGTGCAGACACCCGTGGCAATTATCGCGTTAAAAGCTTGGTATTTAGAACAATACGAGCCAATCAAAACAGTTATTCAAAAACCTTGCACTCTGCGCTTGAGCAGAAATAGCCTGTTAAAAACTGGTCTACGAGCAGATTTCTTGGACGATCGCTTGGAAGTAGAAAGTTCAGACTGGTTTCAACTTTACCTAGAAGGTAGAACAGTTGAGTTTTATATTCAGGGAAGCGGTAGCTACATTGTTTCCAACATTGACTTGGTTTCTCAAGAGATATATTTTACTAAGCGCATTAGTATTTCTGGACTAGAACCGATTATTTACTACAGTCCTCAAACTTACTATCAACCTGCTAACGAAGCTATTACCAACGCTTTAAATGGAATTATTGCTCGAATAGCAGAGCGATCGCGGATTCCTTTATCATTAGAAACAACACCGCGTTCTTCTGAATCTCCTCTCCGCATCAGTAATAGCCAATTTCAGAAAATTAATAAAAGCCTACTGTTGGTAGCAGACGTTACTCCTGTTGCTAATCTTTCCGTAGAAAAACAGTCTAGTTTATTGATCGATCCCAATGTTTGTGTTGAGTTGGGTTATGGTATTCAAAACAAAGATAATGGGCAAATTTTACTAGTCAACATGGAGCGGACTGACTTAGAAGGGAAAGCACCTTTTGATATGGTTGGTTACAAGCAATTAGGTTTTAATAGTGCAGACCAATTGAAAAAAAGCTTACCCAAACTTATCGATACTTTATTGCAACGGTATAGTTTATTTTAGGTAGTTGAGTGTTAGTAACACTGAATGAGTTAAACTTTAATTGAGAACAATTCCTATAAGAGACTCTACTTAAGAAACTTTTCTAAACTGCTGAGGATGCCAATTTGAATATCCTCAAAAATAATATGGAACATTCAGTAATTCTTCAACTCCAAAACATCACTAAAATCTATGATAGCCGAACCGATAAGAGCAATATCTTAGTTTTAGATGATGTGAGCCTAACACTAAAGCATGGAGAATTACTCGGTTTACTAGGACCATCAGGATGCGGTAAGACTACTTTACTGAGAATAATTGCAGGTTTTGAATCTATTTCCCAAGGCATAGTAGAGATAGCGGGAAAAACGGTGTGTACAAACTGCGATTCTATTCCAGCCGAAAAACGTAATACAGGAATGGTTTTTCAAGACTATGCTTTGTTTCCTCATTTGACAGTGGCAGAAAACATTGCTTTCGGTTTAAAAAATCAATCAAAAAAACAGAACAAAAGCATATTCCATAACAATAAAGAGTTTAATCATCAAATACAAGCAAGAGTTAAAGAAGTCCTAGAATTAGTAGGCTTATTAGATTTGCAAAAGCGTTATCCCCATCAACTATCTGGAGGACAACAGCAGCGTATATCCCTTGCAAGAGCATTAGCTCCCCAACCAGCTTTAATTTTATTGGACGAGCCTTTGAGTAACTTGGATGTCCAGGTACGCCATCGTCTACGAGCAGAAATTCGAGCTATTTTGAAAGCAGCAGGAACATCAGCAATTTTTGTGACTCACGATCGCGAAGAGGCTTTAGCTATTTCTGATAAGATTGCTGTAATGCGATCGGGAAAAATAGAGCAAATAGGAACGCCAGAAGAGATATATCTCAACCCTCAATCTCGCTTTGTCGGGGAATTTGTGACTCAAGCTAATTTTTTACCCGCTACTAGAAAAGGTAGAGTTTGGATAACTGAATTAGGTGAAGTAGCAGCATCGGGTGATTCAACAGAGACAGCCCATGAACAAGGAGACTTAATGTTGCGTCAAGAAGATATTATTCTCACCCCCGATCGCACTTCTTCAATAGTGGTGAGGGATCGACAATTTTTGGGAAGAGAATATCATTACTGTGTTGAAACCTTATCAGGAAAAAGAATTCACGCTCGTAGCAATTTGAATAATGCGATCGCCGTGGGAACAAAAGTCAATTTATCATTAAACATAGATACACCACGAATTTTTCCTTTTCATTCCCAAGCCAACAAGCCTTTTGCCATAGTCTAAGATTCTGTATTGGTATTATTATTAGTCATAAATAGATGCGATCGCTTTAATCCGCAAATATGACAGTTAATATTGATGGGGTGAGCAATATTCAATTTTTATTGTTACTCACTGATGCAATATTTGTGTCAGACTCTATTGTGTAAAATTTTTAGTTTGAATCAACGTGGAATATCGTAATCCTGCACCTACTGTCGATATTATCATCGAGCTGATCGACAAGCCTTCACGACCAATTGTTTTAATTGAAAGAAAAAACGAGCCTTTTGGTTGGGCAATTCCAGGAGGATTTGTTGATTATGGAGAATCGATTGAAACCTCGGCTATTCGAGAAGCAAAAGAAGAAGTAAGCCTTGATGTAGAATTAATCGAGCAGTTTTATGTGTATTCCGATCCAGCTAGAGATTCTCGCCAACACACTCTGGCGATCGTTTTTATTGCTACTGCAAAAGGCGAACCTGTAGCTGCGGATGATGCTAAGAATTTGGGTGTGTTCCACCAGTGGGATTTACCGTCAAATCTCTGTTTCGATCATGACAGTATTATGCAAGATTATTGGAATTATCGTAACTATGGCTTAAGACCAAGAATAAAATAGTTTTTATAGCAATACGCACTTTAGTTAGGACATATTGGTTTAATGTAATTTATTGTCTATAGGTGGCTTCTTATCCTTTACTCCTCATCTGTAACACTTTGCTTTAATTCTAAGTCAGCTATATCCATGCTTTTGGTCAACGAGAAGTAGTTCCACAATTAGTCAATTTATTTGTATACTCAACAAGCAGATAAAAGCTTTAAACTAAATTCTAGATAAAACTTGCAGGATACATTTAAAGATTGACAATGAAACAATTATTTGCAACCGCTACATTTATAACTACAATGCTGGTTGCCACGGCTGCTAATGCTTCTGAGGTCAAAATTACCCCCATAGGCAGTCACGATGGTGAATTTTGTGCCTTCGATCGCGCTTTAGTTTTAGAAGATCCTAACGGAACGCGAATTCTCTACGATGCGGGTCGAACCGTTGCAGGACCAGCAGATGAACGCCTGGGAAATATTGATGTGGTATTGTTAAGCCATGTCCATGGAGATCATTTAGGCGATCGCCATATACCTCAAGTCAATGCAGGGGAATGTGGCAAACCAGATATCAGCGTTGCTGCCACGCCTAATTCCAACACTGTAGATATTGCCGTAGCCAAGCAAGCTAATATCGTCGTGGGTAGCGAGATGAGTAGTTTTCTCTCCAATAAAGTCGAGTCTTCCAATGGCAATCCTGAGTCAGTGCAGCTTGTGCGCTTTGGAGCTTCTACTGAAGTAAAGGGAGTGACAATTACAACCGTACCCGCAGTTCATTCTAATGGATTAAGTGGTGAATTTATTGAAGGGGACTTGGGAGATAGTTTAGACGCTGCTGGGCTTACCGCTTATGTTGGACCACCAACAGGCTATATAGTAACCTTTAGTAATGGTCTAGTAGTATATTTATCGGGAGATACTGGCGTTACCGCCGAACAAGAAACTGTGGTTAAAGATCAATATAACGCCCAGTTAGCAGTGATAAATATTGGCAACACCTACACCACTGGCCCCGAAGAAGCAGCTTATGTAGTTAATGAATTAATTATGCCTACCTCTGTTATTGCTTCCCATGCTAACGAAGTTGCTACAGAAGAGGGAAAGATTATTCCAGATACCAAAACCGATCGATTTGTTAAGGCTACCAATATGCCCAGCTATATTCCTTTGAGCGGACAAACAATGGAGTTCGATAGCACTGGACAGTGCGTCGCTGGCTGTCAAGATTCAACCCAATAATCGATACGTATGCCTCCAGGTGATTGCGTTGACTAATGATTTCCATCGCGTTTAATCGGAGGCTATGACTACTTTGTTTCTGGAAGTGACGATCTTTAAATTGCATTTTTGAGCGATTAAAACTGATGCGATGTCTTCGACTAGCTGAGTACATGCGACTAAAGCCTTTGTTCGGACTTGCTCCGCAACCGCAATCGCTTTTAGATGATGGGCAAAGCTATATTGCCTGTTCCCCATTATCTATTTTCACAGATCAGTTCTCAACATAAGATATCTAATTTTGTCGAGCAGTTTGCAGAAATTCGGGTTGAATCCAGCGATCGAGTTTAATTTCCTGCAAATTCTGTAGATCTGGAACTGTTTGAAGTTGAGTAATGTGACTTGTAAGCCAATCTGGACGAATTTGCCAATCATTGGTGAATAGACTTGAAGTATGATCGGTAAAACTAGACCCGAGAATATTGCTTAAAATCGCAGGTTTTACTTTAGTCCACTTGCTAACTAAGTTAAATGCTGATGGTGTAATTGCTAGCCAGTTTTGTGCAGCCATTAGGGCTTGAAGGTAACTAATTATTACTTCGGGATATTTGTTAGCAAAAGATTGAGATACTACTACGCCGTAAAAACCTGGCAATTGGCTTAGATTGCCATCAAATAAATATTTGAAATTACCCCGTTCGCTAGCTAGTTGATGAAAAGGTGAGAAGTAGGCAAATCCTGTGGCTATGTTCGGATGAGATGATGTTTTGAGTTGAGAATTTTTAATCGGAAAAAGCTGTACATCAGAAAGTAAATCGAGATTGGACAAAGTTCTGAGAAGCATTCCATGAGCAGATGAACCAAAGGGAAAAGCGATAGTTTCTCCTTTTAAATCTTCGATAGTTTCCAACTTTGATGTTTCAGGTACTATAACCGCATTACCGTCACCATTAGGGTTAATGGAAACAAAACTAACTAACTGAGTCGGATTATCTGATACAGTATCATCTTGGGAAATAGCACTTTGCAACAAGGGATAATCTCCCAGGATGCCAATATCTAATTTTTGAGAACGCAATCCTGCGGCAATTGGCATTCCTGATAAAAAATTATGCCACTGAATATCATATTTTACTTGGGCGTAGCGTCCAGTGCGGGGTAGAAAATGCTCTAGCAATCTCAGTCTCTGAAGAATTAGTCCTGCGGTAATGCTGGGAATTGTGCCGTTTTGCACCCCAAGGTTGATGGTGATTGTTTCTTCGAGGGCGCGATCGCTTTTTATAAAAGTTGGGGATTTCGCAGCAGAATTATCAGGAAATAGAGCCAGAAATTTATTGACGGGATTTGGATCACGATTGTTAATCGTTTTCGGAGTTAAAGATAGATAAATATTGGCGGGTAAGGCAAATTCTTGCAAATTGATCGCACTTAATGCCCCAGAATCTAACTCTGCTTGAAACTCCAAATCCGAGGCGAAGCCAATATAGTCTCCTTGGGTAAGATAGGTTCGCATCAAGGCGATCGTATCAACTATTTCAACCCGATCAAAGTCAGTAAGTTTCAGGTCAAGTTCTGCTAGGCGAGATACAAAAACTTGATGGCTGGCAAAGCGATCGCTTAATAATACTAAAGATTTTTGTTTAATCTCGGTCAGGGTTTGCCAATTCTTTTTAGCTAATCGAGAGTCAGGGGCAGCTATCAGGCTGTATTTGACTGAGGCAATATTTCGTCGTTCCAGTTCGGGATTATCCCCTAAGACTATCTCGGAAAATCCCAGGTCAATATTACTATGCTCGATTGCTTTTTCTAATAATTTAGGATCGCCAAAAACTTCTAGTTTTGTTTGAATTTCAGGATGTTCTTGCCGATACTGATAGATTATTTTTGGCAGCCAGTTTTGAGCGATTCCCACAGAACAGCCAATAGTAATTTGATTGAAATTAGCTTGCTTAAATTTTTCTACTTTATCTGCAATATCTGCTTCTAATTCAACCAGCTTTTTTGCTTCTTCTACTAAATATTGTCCGACCTCGGTTAGCTGTATTTGCCTCCCCAAACGATCGAATAAAGAAGTTTTTAAATCAGATTCTAAAGATTTTATCTTGGCACTAACTGCTGGTTGCGTAAGATTTAAACTTTCTGCTGCTTCTGTAAAATTCAAGCATCGAGCAACTGCTAAAAATACTTTTAATTGATAGATTTCCATACTGTAGTAAATAGCTGTAAAAATGCCTATAAAAAAAAATTATTGATCCATATAAAATTTCGATGAATAACTTCTGGTTATAAAGAGATAATTTAAGAAAGCAATTTAAGTTTATTTCATTACTCTTTAAGGGATAAATAGTCTTTACAGAGATAAATATAAAAAGAGTGCAGCTTTTTAAAGATGAAGTAACAATAACCCCTTTCAAAGTGGAGAACAGTACATGACGAACACTCAACACCTCAAGACAGACGTTTTAGTAGTCGGCGGTGGTACTGCTGGTACAATGGCAGCGATTAAAGCCAAGCAAGCCAATCCAGAAGCAGAGGTTTTAATTTTAGAAAAAGCTAATATTCGGCGCAGTGGCGCGATCGCCATGGGCATGGATGGGGTGAACACTGCCGTAATTCCAGGTAACTCTACACCAGAACAATATGTCCGCGAAATTACCATTGCCAATGATGGCGTTCTTAACCAAAAAGCAGTCTATCAAACGGGTAAGCTGGGTTATGAAGTCATTCAAGAATTAGATAGTTGGGGGGTTAAGTTTCAAAAAGACACCTACGGCAACTATGATTTAAAACAGGTGCATCGGGTTGGTAAGTATGTTCTACCAATGCCAGAAGGGAAAGACTTGAAGAAGATTCTCGCTCGTCAGGTGAAGAAGCATAAAGCCAAAGTGACTAATCGCGTCATGGCAACCCGTGTCATAGTCAAAGATGGTAGAGCGATCGGTGCAGTCGGTTTTGATGTCCGTAATGGCGATTTTGTCATCATCCAAGCTAAGGCGGTTGTGCTTTGTACTGGGGCTTGTGGCAGATTGGGATTACCAGAGTCGGGATATCTCTACGGTACTTATGAAAACCCCACTAACGCTGGTGACGGCTACTCCATGGCTTATCATGCGGGGGCAGAATTAACTAATATTGAGTGTTTCCAGATTAATCCTCTTATTAAAGATTACAATGGTCCCGCCTGTGCCTATGTTGCTAGTCCTTTCGGCGCATACACGGCAAATGCTGAGGGACACCGCTTTGTTAATTGTGACTACTGGAGTGGTCAAATGATGCTGGAAGTCTGGAAAGAGCTACATTCTGGCAAAGGACCAATTCAGCTCAAGATGACCCATTTAGATGAGGATACGATCGCCGAAATCGAAACTATCCTCTGGGCAAACGAACGCCCTAGTCGCGAAAGATTTCATCAAAACCGAGGGGAAAACTACCGTACCCACGGGGTAGAAATGCACATTTCCGAAATTGGCTTGTGTAGTGGACATAGTGCTTCGGGAGTTTGGGTAAGCGAAAAGGCAGAAACCACCGTCCCAGGATTATATGCTGCGGGAGACATGGCTTCTGTTCCCCATAACTATATGATTGGAGCATTTGTCTTTGGTCGTTTGGCTGGTACTGAACGCGATGGAATATGTGGAGGGCTTAGAACATTCTGAACCAGATGCCGATTGGTTGGCAGCCGAGAAAGAACGGATTTATAAGCCAATGCAAAATCCTGACGGCATTCCCCACACCCAGGTTGAATATAAGCTGCGTCGGATCGTTAATGACTATCTGCAACCACCCAAAAACACTCACAAAATGGATATTGCCTTATCCAAGTTTGTCAAATACCATGACACTCTTGAGTTAATGGGAGCAAGAGATCCTCATGAATTGATGCGCTGTATGGAAGTTCATTTTATTCGTGACTGTGCAGAGATGGCAGCGAGAGCTTCTTTATATCGTAAAGAAAGTCGTTGGGGCTTGTATCACTACCGTATCGATTATCCAGAGAAAAACAACGAAGAGTGGTTCTGTCACGTCAATCTGAAGAAAGAGGATGGCAATATAACTCTCTTCAAGCGTTCTGTTGAACCTTACATCGTCGATGTCAATTTGGAAGAAGAGGTTTACGACGTGAAGGTAACGGCGAATTAATTCGGCGTTGCTTAATCAAGACATAAATTTTATTTTGTCAGTTTTTAAATGCCCCCTAAATCCCCCAAAATTGGGGGACTTAAAGATTTAGCTCCCATTGGGGGCTGGATTAAACGAACAGTATGCACCCTACCTAATACCTACTTGAAAAATGGCTTTAACTTCTCAACGGATTGATGTTCCCGTAATTGTCGATGAATCTAAGTGTTTGGAAAAATGTCATGCTTGCATTGAAGTATGTCCTTTGGATGTCTTGGTGAAGAATCCAGAGACGGGCAAGGCATATATGAAATATGACGAATGCTGGTTTTGTTTGCCTTGTGAGAAGGAATGTCCCACTGGTGCAATTACGGTACAAATTCCTTTTTTATTGCGTTAAATGTAGGGGCGAACGACCCTAAAGGGTTCGACAGTCGCTTTAAGTCGGGGAACCCGCCCAACGCGCTGTCTCACCATACGCCCCTACGTAAATATTGTTCAAATTTTAATTAAATCTTATGTATGACGATATTAATGACGAATTAAAACCGTGGGTGGAAATGCTCCAGTCGACCGCAGTAGAAGATCGATTGGTTGCAGTTAAAACCCTACAGCATATGGGAGATGAAGATGCGATCGCACCTTTAATCGATGCTTTAAAAGATGAAGATACTAATGTCCAGAAGATTGCGATTACCGCTATTTGGGAATTAACAAATCCGATCGCTGTTAAACCATTAATAGCTTGTTTGCGATCGCCTGATGAAGAAGTAAGAGATGAAGCTTTATCGGCATTAAAAGAGTTAATCGCCCCTGCGGATCTTATGATGCTGCTGGATTATGTCCAGGAAGATAATTTTTATATGCAGCTTAATGTATTGATTCTGCTGCGGAAAATACATGATGCTCAGGCACTACCCTATGTGCTGCCGTTTTTTGAATCAGAACAGGAAGAACTAAGAGAAACAGCAATTACTACTCTGCGGTATCTGAATCAGATAGAAACTTGTCCCCCAGCTTTAGCTTTAATGAATGATGAATCTCCCAAGGTTCGTCGAGAAACTACATTGACATTGGGCTATCTCCAAGACAAAGAAGTAGTTCAATTGCTTTGTCGGGCTTTAACTAGCGATCCTGATTGGCAAGTACGCCGTAGATCTGCTCAATCCTTAGCTTTGCACAAAGATCCTAGTTCTATTCCTGCATTAGAACAAGCCTTGTCCGACGAACATTGGCAGGTACGCAAGTTTACCGCCCGAACTCTCCACGAAGTAGCCGACGAAAGCGTTATTCCTGCCTTGATCAAATGCCTTGCCGATGAATACTCTGATATCCGTCGCGATGCTGCAACTGCCCTGGGCAAGATTGGTAATCCCAACGTCTTAAATGCTCTCCAGCAAACCTTAGACGATCCTGACGCTGATGTGAGGATCTTTTCCCAAAAGGCGATCGATAAAATTCGCGATCGACAAACCGTTACTAATCAATAGACAACTGTACGGGCGAACGGCTGTTCGCCCCTAACCGCTAATGACGAATAACCGAGAACAACAGGCGATTCAACTACTCAAACAAATTATCGAGCCAAACCTCAATAACGATATTGTAAGTTTGGGCATGGTGCGGAATCTTCGGCTAGTAGATGATTACGTATACCTCAAGCTGTATATTGGTTCTCATCAACACGACCTAAAAGACAAAGTAGAGGCTGCTTTATCTACCCTCGATTGGTGCAAAAAACCTTACGTTCAAGTATGTACTATTCCTGGCGTAAGACTTACCCTAGCAATTTCTAGCGGTAAAGGCGGGGTAGGGCAAATCCACCACCTCGGTAAATCTAGCAATGGCATTGAGTTTATCTGGGGCAAAAGTCGGCTTGCTAGATGCGGATGTTTATGGTCCTAATATCCCGCAAATGCTGGGGTTAAAACAGTCCGACGTACAAACTATTGATACTGCTGTAGGACAAAAGTTTATTCCCCTAGAAGCCCACGGTATCAAGGTCATGTCAGTGGGTTTACTTGCCGAACCCGAACGCCCTTTAGCCTGGCGCGGTCCAATACTCCATAAGATTATCACCCAATTTATCAACGATGTGGAATGGGGTGAATTAGATTATCTTTTGATCGATCTACCTCCAGGTACGGGAGATGCTCAAATTACCATTGTTCAAGAAAGCCCCATCTGCGGGGTAGTAATGGTGACAACTCCTCAACAGGTAGCCTTATCAGACGTGCGACGGGGAATCTATATGTTCCGCCAGGTAGGTGTTCCCGTCTTAGGTATTGTGGAAAACATGAGTTATTTAGAAAATGCTCAAGGAAAACGTACCGCCGTCTTCGGTATGGGCGGTGGCGCAGAAATCGCTCAAGAATTATCAGCACCATTACTGGGACAAATTCCTCTCGATCCGCGTATTTGTAGCGGTGGAGATGAGGGAAATCCAATTACTCTTAGTCAGCCAGATTCATCTGCTGCTCAAACGTTTAATCAAATTGCCCTTGCTCTTAGTCAAACTTTTGCCATTTCTCAGAAAGTAGCTGCTAGTACAAACTCATCAAACCCAATTTTGTCCAATCGATAAAGTAAATAAGGTCATTAAATAGGTAATAAAAGGGAAAAATTATGAATCGCGATCAAGAACTCAAGATTTCTCGACCTAGACCAGTTTTGATGACACCAATTAGGCGTTGTGGTAGTCATGCCTTGCGTTTGAGGCTAAATTTATCGCCTGATTTCTATTCTCCCTACCCACTTCATATTATTGATTTTATGCCGTTAGTAGAACTCTATGGCGATCTCAGTAATGATTGGTCTTATTTTCAGTTAATCCTGGACTTAGTAGGCTTACAAAATGTCACTATGGTCAAGTGGGATGGTGTAGCGTTAGATCCCAATAAAATTTTTGCTGCGATCGCAAACGAACCTCGTAGTCCTCATCGAATTGCCTGGGAAATGTTGTTCCAGGCAGGACAAAAACATCAGGCAAAAGTAGTGATGGATAAGTCTTTAGACAACGTATACTATGGGTCAGAACTAATTGACTTGTTCGACGATATCCTGTTTTTGAACGTAGTCCGCGATCCTCGCGCCCAGGTAAACAGTATTAATCGGGCAATTATTCACGATTACGATCCAATCTTAAATACAATGTCTTGGGTAAAAGCCCACGACTGTGTTCAATCAATCATAGATCGATATCCCGATCGCGTTTTAACCATTAGATACGAAGACTTTTTAACCAATCAAGAAGCCATACTATATCAAGTTTGTCAGTTTTTAGGGATTGAGTTTTTAGACTCGATGATGGATGTTTCTGGCTCTAAAGAAGCTAAAGATATTGCAGTTTTATCCGCCCTTTGGCAAACAAATAGTTCTGCACCCATCCCTGCTTATATCGATAAGTTCAAGCAGACTATGAGTACCGAAGATATAGAAATCATTGAAACTATTGCAGGAGAATACATGAACCGTTATGGTTACGAAAAAATGACTCCTGCCTCAGCTAATATTACCCCCGATGCGATCGCAACAGCTAGAATACGTAGCGCACCCAAGAAGCAGCAGGCTTGGTTAGATCTCAAGCATAGCGATCCTCGCGATTATCAACTAAGAAAATTTCGGGCTGACTATTTAGAAATGATTAAACAAAGGCTATTGGCGCAACAAAGAGAAGCTTTGAACGTAGTTGAAAGTGCCATAGCGTAAATAATGCTTCAAAGGGACATTGGATGTGTAATTGAATTGCGATCGCATCTTTTCGGCTAACCTTTAAATAATATTAGAAAATAGTTAGTGCGCTAAAAAAGCAACAAGAAGATATCTAAGGTATTCGCGTATGGCACGTTATAAATAAAAGTAACTAAATTGCTTAACTTTTTATACTCCGTACAATTAAGTATCTTGCACAGCTTATCAGCTAAATCTTCAATAACCTCCTTACAAAAAAGTTACAGCGATCAGCGATCGCATTTATTTTTGTAGATAAATATCGAATTAGGAAAATGAATCGACCGAGTTATAATATTTGTATTACTTAAGCCAAAAACTATGTACAAAATCAAAATCCGCAAAGTTGGCAATTCCCTTGGTGCAACTATTCCCAAAGAAATATTAGAGAAATTACGGGTTGAGGAAGGAGATACGGTTTTTGTCACGGAAACACCTGACGGTGTAAAACTTTCGGCTTACGATCCAGAATTTGAGCAAGCGATGACTATTTATAAACAGGGTAGCCACAAATATAGAAATGCGATGAAAGAATTGGCTTAATGAAAGAACCGATTTGGGTTGCAGAAAGAATAGTTCTAGCTATCCATGAAGATCAGTTAGCACAACATGGCGGAAGTCCAGGTGTCAGAGATGATAATTTATTAGGCGCAAGTTTAGCCAGACCAAAACATCTTTTTACTTACGGCAATCCTCCAATTTTCGATTTAGCAGCAGCTTATGGCTATGCCTTAGCGAATAATCATCCCTTCATTGATGGGAATAAAAGAACTGCTTTTATGGTTATGTATACCTTTCTAGGTTTGAATAATTATTGGCTGGAAGTAGACGAGATGCAAGTGGTAGTCAAAATGGAAGGTTTGACTATGAATAGAGAAATTCAGGAATCGATCGCCTTGTGGTTGAAAGAAAACTCTACATTTGATAGTTAAAATAGGTGCGATCGCATTCTTCAACATTCCATATTTTTTAAAGCTGATCGGAATTCCCTTACATATTCTGCAATCTAGATTAAATTGTTCATTTGAGACATTTTCTGACAGTATTTTGGGCAATTGTAATAAATAACTGTATTAGCTGATTATTCAGGAATTTGTAACAGATTAGAGGTGTATGAGTGTATTTAACACCAAAAGAAATGGAGCGATTAACCATCTTTACTGCTGCGGAAATTGCTCGCCGTCGTAAAGCCAAAGGTATTAAATTAAACGTGCCTGAAGCGATCGCTTTCATTACCGATGTCATGGTAGAAGGGGCAAGAGAAGACAAAACCGTAGCTCAATTGATGAGTGAAGGTGCAGAGTTATTAACAACTAATGATGTCTTACCAGGAGTAGCGGAATTGATTCCCCTAATTCAGGTGGAGGCACATTTTTTGGATGGGACAAAGTTGATTAGTATTCACAATCCAATTAGGTAGTTTTAATTTAAGTAATAAGTAATAAGTAACGAGTTCAAAACATGATTCCAGGTCAGATATTTTTTGCAGAAGATGAGATCGAACTGAATGCAGGTAGGGAGAAAAAAAACAATTGAAGTTGCTAATACAGGCGATCGCCCCGTCCAAGTTGGTTCTCACTTTCATTTTCTGGAAGTAAATCGGGAGTTGATATTCGATCGCGCTGCGGCATATGGTTTTCGTCTTGATATTCCTTCTGGTACTTCGGTTCGTTTTGAACCTGGAGATACCAAAGAAGTTGCACTGGTAGCAATTGGCGGAAATAGAAAAGTTCAGGGACTTAACAATCTAACTAACGGTACGTTAGACGATCCTGAAACTAAAGCTAAGGCGATCGCTAATGCTCAACAACTGGGCTATCTTTCCTGAAAACGGTAAGGGCAAACGGTAAGGTAGCGCGGTCTTGTTGGTTTCCAGCAAAGAGCGACTACCGCACCCTTTAGGGCTGTTTGCCCCTACCGAATAATAACTAACAACTAACAACTAACAACTGACCAATCCATGAGAATCAACCGCGATCGCTATGCTGGACTATTTGGACCCACAAAAGGCGATCGCCTGCGCTTGGGAGATACTTCAATAATTATTGAAATCGAAGAGGATACAGGAGTTTATGGAGATGAATGTGTCTTTGGTGGTGGCAAAACTCTGCGAGATGGTTTGGGTTTAGCACCAGGAGTGACAGCAGCAGACGGGGCATTAGATTTAGTAATTACCAACGTCATCGTTATGGATGCGGTGCTAGGCATTATTAAAACCGATCTGGGCATTAAAGACGGCAAAATCGTGGGCATCGGTAAGGCTGGCAATCCTGATATTATGGATGGGGTGACTCCTAATTTGATCGTGAGTGCTAATACAGACGTGCGCTCGGCAGAAGGTTTAATTGCCACAGCTGGGGGAATTGATGGTCACGTCCACTTTGATAGTGCAGGGCTATGTGCGGAAGCTCTTTCTAGTGGTATTACTACCATGATTGGTGGTGGTTTAGGCCCTGTTACTGTGGGCATTTGTTTGGGTGGGGCGCGGAACTTGGGCATCATGCTTCAGGCTACCGAAAGCTTTCCCATAAACTTTGGCTTTCTAGGTCAAGGGAAGCTCTAGTTTACCCGCTAGTTTGGTCGAACAAATCGAAGGTGGGGCGATTGGGTTAAAGATTCATGAAGACTGGCGGGCAATGCCTGCCACCATTGATACTTGCCTGAGAGTAGCGGATGAATATGATTTTCAGGTGCAGCTACACACCGATACCCTCAATGAATCGGGTTTTGTCGAGGATACCCTCGCTGCGATCGCGGGTCGCACAATTCATATGTATCATACGGAAGGGGCTGGAGGTGGTCATGCACCAGATATTATTAAAGTTGCTTCTTATGGTCATTGTTTGCCCTCTTCTACCAATCCGACTAATCCCTATACGGTAAATACTTTTGACGAACACCTGGATATGGTAATGGTTTGTCATCATCTTAATCCTAGAGTTCCCGAAGATATTGCCTTTGCCGACTCCCGCATCCGCGCCGAAACCATTGCAGCAGAGGATATCTTGCACGATATGGGTGCAATTTCCATGATGGGTTCGGATAGTCAGGGAATGGGGCGGATCGCTGAAACTATCTGTCGTACCTGGCAACTGGCTTCAAAAATGAAAGATCAACGGGGCATATTACCAGAAGATAGCGATCGCCATGACAATCAAAGAGCTTTACGCTATCTAGCAAAATATACCATTAACCCCGCCCGTACTTATGGCATTGATAAATATGTTGGCTCTCTCGAACCAGGAAAAATCGCCATATAGTACTATGGCAACCTGGATACTTTGGAATTAAGCCAGAATTGATTATCAAAGGTGGTTTTATTGCTTGGTCGCCCATGGGAGAATCGAATGCTTCCTTGATGACCTGTGAACCAATCATTTATCGTCCCCAGTGGAGTAGTTTTGGCATTGCACCCCAAGCCACCTCCTTTAGTTTTATGACCCAAACTGCTATAGATAAAGGTGTTCCAGAAAAACTAGGACTGCGAAAGCCAGCTTTAGCGGTAAGTGGCACTCGTTCTTTATCCAAAACTAATTTACTGCACAATGATATCTGCCCGAATATCGAAGTGAATCCCGATACTTTCAGGTCAAAGTTGATGGCGAATTAGCAACCTGTGAGCCAGTAGATCGCGTTCCCCTAGGAAGACTATATATGTTTAGATAAACCCCTTGCTACTCAACGATAAAGTCAAGAAAAGTCAACGCAATATTTATAGTGGCTTTTCTGATAAAACATAGAGCATTTTCTTAAGTTGCTTGATGGCGGGAGTCACAATTGCCACAAAATAAGCTTCCCTAAGTTTTCTTTCCTGGGGACTACCGCTTAAATAAGCTCTCGCGCCAGCGTGTAACATTGCTGCTTGAGAAGCTCTGAGGGATAGTTCGGAGGCTGTGAGTCGAGATTGAATTACGGCTGCCAAAAATTCTGAGTCTAGCCTAGCCTGCTGATTAACTATTTCATCCGCCAGATCGTAAGCTTTAAAACGGGCAATACTAGATCTTGAGCAATATCATCTACGCAATCATCTAGGAAACAGTTAACTTTTCCTAACTGTCGGTTGGCTCTAGTAATTAATTCTAAACAGCTTTCCACTAAGCCCAAACCCATACCTACCTGAGTCAAAATAAAACCAGGTTTGATGCGATTGACATAGGCTTCACACGGAGAAGCTAAAACCCACTTTTCAGGTACAAACACATCGCGAAAAACGCAGCTATAAGTACCCGTACCTTCTAAACCAATAAAGTGGGCGTTGCATTTGAGAGTCAATCCTGCAAAATCTTCCTTAACCACCGCCATCATATAATCGTCACTATGGGAAATCTTCGCTGCGATCGCTAAATAATGGGACTCTCCTAAATTAGATACCCAAGGCAACATCCCATTGATTAAGTATCCTCCATCCGTTTTGGTAGCAGTCAAAGCAATTTTTTCAATTCCTGCAAAGTGTTTCATCGGGTTAGATAAACCCGTTGCTGCCATTGCCTTACCTGTAACCACACTGGGTAAAACTTCCTGCTTGAGATAATCACTTTCTCCATTTTGGATATACCAAGCTGTAGCAATCTGACACCAAGCTATAAAACCTGTACTCAAACAAATTTGAGAGACAGTTTCAATTACCTGCAAAGCAGTTTTTACCTCTCCTTCTGTTCCGCCATATTCACTAGGTACTGTTTGGGAAAACCCACCCAAACTACCTATTTGCTGCATAAAGCTATGAGGATATTTACCTTCGTCAATATTTTTAACCTGCGGTGCAAGTTGTTTTTTAGTGGCTGTTTTTAGATCGGCGATTGTTTTATTGGTAGAGATCAGATTGTCAGTGGTTAACATTAGTGGCTTGGTTAAATGGTTGATTAATTATTGATAAATATTGCAGCGATCGCATTCTCGATCGAGGTAACTACACGGTCAACCCCACCTGTCCTTGTCCGATTGAACGTGGGGTATAAACGATCGTCATGATTTACTGTCGAATTGTTTCCTTAACTTAGTTCCACCGCTAAATTAACAGGGTTGCGGACGGTATTGGAAATTGGCGACCAGTAATTGGCATGAGCCACTAACTCTGCTAATTCCTCCTGACTGGCATCACCTTCGACATAAGCCTTAATCCGCACATCGGTAATTCCTAAAGGTGATTCGGAACTATTATTAATGCCCCAAACGCTAGTAATATTGATATCTCCTTCTAGCTCTAGCTCCAGCTTAGTTAGCTCGATACCTTTAGCGCGAGCATTAGCATGAATACCTACAGAAAGACAAGAACCAAGGGCAGAAAGCAATATTTCTGAGGGATTTTGTGCTGTATTTTCTCCCAACAATCCAGGGGGTTCATCCACAACCTGCACTGGTAGATCGCGAGCGTAATTTAAGTTGCGAAACATACCATCGCAAACAGTCTTGATTTTCAGCGTTTTGACTTCTGTAGGATTTTCTTTTGCACCACTGACTAGATTCTCTAAACCTTCTTTATCTAATGGACGGAGGGGCGTTTTAATTTTTGCGGTTACTGTGTCAGACATAATCTGTTTTCAAATAGAACACTCTATCTAATTGAAGCGTAAAATCAACCTGTTTAAAAGTGTTCTTTGCTACAAAGCTTATCTACAATTAAACCAGCTCGATTTTAAATGTGAAAAGAATAACAAAATATAAATTCAAAGTGAGCTTGACCATTGGGTAAAATATTGGCGATCGCAACTTACTAACTGACGTTACGCAGCAATAACGAAAAATCGATACTTTCAACAAGCGTGTGGAAGCAGAAAAATAAAATCTACCTGCTACCTACTACCTACTACCTACTACCTACTCTTCACAGATTAATTAGTGCGTAACATCAGTTACTAATATCTAGTCAACTGCCTCATTTACTAGATTTCTTACCAAAGTAAAACCATGATTTATTTTTTCAGGGGTGCGATAGAGTTTTCCCATCAGCATTGCACCTTCGAGGGAAGTAACTATTGCTTCTGCTAGTAAATTGGGATCGACATCAGATTTAAAGTGAGTTTGACCATGGCGTAAAATATCGGCGATCGCATTTTGCCAAAGATCGAACACCTCCTGTAAATGAATCCGAAAAGAAGCGTCCTGTTCTGCCAGATCGACAATAAAATTCCCTAAAATACAGCCCGAACATTTAGAGGATTCCAGCTGTTTTGCTTCCAGGCGATCGATAATCCACAGTACACAATCGATCGCATTATCCGATTGCTCCTTGGCAGAGTCGAGAATGTTTGATTTTAATTGCGACCATTCAAAATCAATCAGAGCGTGTCCCAAATCTTGTTTAGAACTAAAGTAATTGTAAAAGCTACCGCTAGATGCACCGCTTATGCGGAATAGTTCGTTGAGTCCCGTGCCAGTTAAACCCTTGCTGTGAACCGTATCGAATACCGACTCAAGGATGTCTTCTCGCGTACGTTTGAGGTTAACCATTGATACAGAATTAGGGATTGTGGGTAGAAAAATCGAACTCGAACTGAAACCTGTCAAGATATCAAGACAATTATACTTTAGTTTTAAATAGAAAGCTCTGTTTAGTTTCTGTCTCTAATTTTTTGAGCAGCGATATTTTCTTGTTCTGATATTTGAATATACAGTCATTAAAACTAAACTTATCCCGATTATCCCGAATAATTTGGATGGCAACTATTTTTCAGACCTGTATCTTTAATTACAGTAATCAAACAAAAAGAACATTCTAATTAATTACATCAGCTATGAGTTGAGGAATAGACAGCTATGATGTGGAACCCCCAGAAGACAGCTACACAATGGGAACTATCATGCGATCGCGGTAACGTTAAAGAGATAGCAAGAAATTGTTTAGTCTGCGGTCAATTTCATAGCACCGACGATCACTATAAATTTATGGCAGATATGCCCAGTCAACCAGATGGTTTAATTGACGATCTGATTAAAATGGGTGCATATAACAAAAAAGCTTTAGATGTTGCCGACAGCATTAGTAAAGCAGATTTGCAGAAGGCTTTGTTTCTTAAAATGGCAGGGCAAGACAATCCCAAGCGAGAGCGTTTAGTCAACGAACTAATTAAACAAGCAGGTGGTTTGGACGAAGCTTTTGCTGCTGCTTTTGGCAATAGATCGGGAGAATTTTTTAACGATGCGATCCGCAATAGTCAGTTCACTCGCCGTCGATTTTTACGCAATGTGGCTATCGGTGCAGCTTTAGTTACTATGGCAAGCTGTAGCGGAGGACAACAGGCATTAGAAGCCCCTCCTGACGAAGCACCTATCGATCTCGACAATTTAGAAAAAAAAGATTTAAAAGTAGCATTTTTGCCCATAACCTGTGCTTCTCCCATAATCCTGTCCGATCCTCTGGGTTTTTATCAAAAGCACGGCTTAAACGTAGAACTACAAAAGTATGCCAGTTGGTCGGTGGTGCGGGATGCTGCGATCGCAGGTGAACTAGATGCCTACCATATGCTCGCACCAATGCCCATTGCTATGACTTTGGGTTTGGGTTCAACTGCTTTTCCTGTCAAGCTGGCAAGTATCGAAAACAATAACGGGCAGGGGATTGCTGTGGCAAATAAGCATAAAGGCAAAGTAAATAGTGCAGCAGACTTCAAAGGCTTTACTATTGGCATTCCCTACGACTACTCCAACCACAATTTGATCCTGCGCTATTATCTTGCTGCTGGGGGACTAAATCCCGATAAAGACGTTAAAACTATCGTGTTACCTCCTCCAGATGCGATCGCCAAAATGGCAACGGGACAAATAGATGCGTTTATCTTGCCCGATAATTTTACTCAAAGAGTAGTTTATGACGATATTGGTTTTATCCACATCTTGACTAAAGATATTTGGCAGGGACATCCCTGCTGTGCCTTCACTGCGAGTAATACTTGGATCGACGAACATCCCAATACATTTAGAGCCTTAAACAAAGCAATTATTGATGGAGCAACCTACGCTAATAATTCAGCCAACCGTAAAGAAGTAGCTGCTGCGATCGCCCCTAGAGAATATCTCAACCAACCTGTTGAAGTATTGGAAGCGGTTATGACAGGAAAGTTCGATGATGGACAGGGCAATAGTTTAGATATACCCGATCGCATTCAATTCGATCCTTATCCTTGGAAGAGTTTTGCCACCTGGATTTCCACCCAATTGGTACGTTGGGATTATTTACCAGAAGAAAAAGCAAACTATGCAGACATCGGCGAACAAATATTTATGACGGACTTAGCCAGAGAATTAGCGGTCGAATTAGGGGCAGAAGCACCTCAAGAATTATTGCGAGTCGAAAAGCTCAAATTTGACGAACTTGACCCACAAAATCCCCAAGCTTATTTGAAGGAACAAATCGATAAATTTGGCGTTTAAATATCGAACATTAAATATCGACTAATATAGCGATCAACAATCAACTATTAGTTATTGATTGTTATCTTTTAATAACTATAAGCATAAATATTAACAATTATTTTGAATATATTTTTAATACTTTATTTACAAAAATAAATAGGATTATGTATCTTGAGATACACCTTAATCTCTATTTTTATAATTAACTATATTTATCAATTGAATTGTAACTTAAGGTATTTATGCGACAAATAGCTTAAAATAAATATAAATTAATACTTATAATATTAATCATAATATTTTTATCTGTTATTTTAATTTAATAGATCTATCCGTTCTTTAGTTATCTCTACTTGATGTTTATAAGTCTAGTTTCTATCTAAAATTTTTCCAAAAATAAGCAATTATGCAATCGGTTTTATTTGACATATTTTTCAAAGTATCATTTCCAATAAAAAATCAAGCAAAATGAAAAGACGTAACCTGTTTAAATTGGCGGGCTATGGAGGAGCAAGTTTGGCAACAGCATTACAGGGAACTCGCTCCCTTACAGCTATGCCAGATAAGGAGAAATCCACTTTACCCAGCTTTGACTTTGCCACGATTAAAGTCGATCGCCAGGGACTAGAAAAGGAACGCACCTATCATAGTGCCAAGCTGTATGTTGAAAATTTGGACGACTGGCAAAAGTTATCCATGGTGTCTATTCCCCAAGGAAAATTTATCATGGGTGCATCTGCTAAAGAAAAAGATAGCAGCGATCGCGAACGTCCCGTCCATCAAGTAAAAGTAGCAGAGTTTCTGATTGGCGAATATCCCATAACTCAGATACAGTGGCGTAAGGTAGCTAAGTTGCCTCAAGTTAATCGAGAATTAAAGTTAAACCCTTCCCACTTCAAAGGTGACAGACGCCCCGTAGAAAGTGTTTCTTGGTTAGAAGCGATCGAATTTTGCGATCGCCTTTCTGCATATACAGGGAAACAATATCGCCTACCTAGCGAAGCAGAATGGGAATACGCCTGTCGGGGAAATACGCGATCGCCTTTTGCCTATGGGGAAACTTTAACTAGTGAATTAGCTGACTATGCCAGCACCTATGCCTATGCAACCGAAACGGGTGTTGCCTACCGCAAGGGAACAACAGATGTAGGTACTTTCATGCCTAATACTTTTGGTTTATATGACCTACACGGCAATGTTCGGGAGTGGTGTGCCGATCCTTGGCACGAAAACTATCACGGCGCACCGACTAATAGTAAAGCCTGGAATAAAGGAGGCGATAAAAAATCTCGGACTCTGCGGGGAGGTTCTTGGGCAAACAAGCCATCTCACTGTCGTTCGGCTCATCGTTCGGGTTATCCAGAGGATTTGTTAAATAGGGCGATCGGTTTTCGAGTAGCAATGAACCTGTAGGGGCGAACGGCTTTTCGCCCTCCTCATAATTAAATTTACTTGTAATACCATCAAAGATGAAAATACAGCACAACATAGCAGGCATCGAAAACTTAGGGGAAATTGATTTTCAAAAACGGGTATTTGTTGTTCCTTGGGAAGAAAGAATTTTTGGCATTCATGTGGCAATGATGGGATTGAGCAACCATTTAGAAACAGATGCCTTGCCTCAGTATTCCCTAAGTTCAGTTCCCACTAATTTTGACAGTACTTGGACATGGGGACATTTGCGGATGGGGGCAGAAGCAATGAATCCCTTTGACTACTTTAAATTTCGCTATTACGAGAAATGGTTAGGGGGTATCTCTGGCTTTTTTATTGAGGAGGGATACATTACGGAGGAAGAACTGGATGCTAAGACGGCACTTTATTTAGAAGACGGTAATCTAGACAATGCACCGTTACCCAATAAACCAGAACCCGCGATCGACGAACAGGTAATTAAATATCTTAGAGAAGGTGATTCTCCTCAAAGAGACGTTGCTGTTACACCTAAATTCGCGGTGGGGGACAAGATTCGCGTCAAGAGTATCCCCCCAACAGAACATACTCGTTTACCAGGCAATCTTCAGGGCAAGGTCGGCACAATTGATGTAGCTTACCCAGCACCCTACACTTACTTCTTCACTACCACCGATGGTTTAGGCGAACCGATGCCCGTCTATAACGTCAAGTTTGAATCTACAGAACTATGGGGCGAAATGGCAGAACCAAACAACGTTTACTATAACGACTTATTTGAAACCTATTTAGAAGCAGCCTAACTACTAACAACTGTACGGGCGAACGGTCGTTTGCCCCTAAAAAATTATGACTGAATATGACGGTTTTAGTTACGATCGCGATCGCGAAATCTATAGTGCTGCTCGCGTTCGCGCTTTAGAATCACTATTAATTGAAAAAGGCATTATCTCTGGAGAAACCGTTGACAAGGTTCTCAACTATTTTGAAACAGAAATGGGTCCTTTTAATGGGGCAAAAATTGTGGCAAAAGCCTGGACTGACCCTGAGTTTAAAGCCAAGCTTCTAGAAGATTGTAATGCTGCCATATCAGATATTGGCTTACCCGTGGGAATGTCTGGGGCAGAGGGAGAACACATGAAAATTGTGGAAAATACTGCCGAGGTGCATAACATCGTGATTTGTACTCTTTGTTCCTGCTATCCTTGGCCCACTTTAGGTTTACCTCCCTACTGGTTTAAAGACCCCACCTTCCGCGCTAGAGCAGCCAGAGAACCCAGGGCAGTACTGACAGAGTTTGGGGTGGAATTACCAGAAGAGACAACTATTAGTCTTTGGGATAGTAGCGCGCAGATTCGCTGGTTTGTCCTTCCGCAACGACCAGAAGGCACAGAAGGCATGAGCGAAGCGGAATTAGCTGCCCTAATAACTCCAGAAGCCATGATGGGCGTAGCATTAGTCCCCTCTCCATCCGCTTAATTATTTATTATTAATTACCATGCAACTAAAGTTTGAACATTTTGCTGCTACCAGCCTGATGGGTAGCGAAGAATCTCCACCAAGAAATAATGGCGAACTAAAGTTCGATCGCGACTGGGAAGGACTGGCTTTTGGCATGGCTTTGGCTTTGGCAAAAAAAGGTCACTATGAATGGGAAGACTTCCGCCAGGAGTTAATTGCCTCGATTGATGAATGGGAGTCAAAACACGACCGCGACGATCCAAGCTGGGATTATTATCAACGCTGGTTGATTGCCTTGGAACGTCTGGCAATTGAGTCGGAATTGATTGACGAAACCGAACTAGAAAAGCGCACTGCCGAAATAATTTACTGTAGCCATGATGAAAAGTAAAAGACTAAAAAAGATACCCGTAACTGTTTTAACTGGATATCTAGGGGCAGGAAAAACCACTCTGCTAAATCATATTCTGACCCAGGAACATGGTAAAAAAGTGGCGGTAATTGTCAACGAATTTGGTGAAATTGGCATTGACAATCAACTGGTGGTGGATTCCGATGAAGAAATTCTGGAAATGAACAATGGTTGTATCTGCTGTACCGTGAGAGGCGACTTAATTCGCATTATTAGTAAGTTGCTAGAACGTCGCGATAGTTTCGATTACTTAATCATTGAAACTACAGGTTTAGCCGATCCTGCCCCTGTAATTCAATCCTTTTTTGTTGATGAGATCTTATATAAAGATACCGAACTAGATGCTATTGTCACCGTAGTCGATGCTAAATACATCCAAAATCACTGGGACAGCAGCGAAGCTCAAGAACAGATTGCTTTTGCCGATGTGATATTAATTAATAAGATTGATTTAATTAGTTCCGAGGAATTAGAGGCTTTGAGTAACAAGATTCGCAGTTTAAATGCGATCGCTAAAATTCAGCCCACTCAAAACTGCAATATCGATATAGATTTTGTCTTGGGAATTGGAGCATTCGATCTCAAAAACGCCCTGAGCATCGACCCTCAATTTTTAGATGAAGAGGCTCACGAACACGACCAGTCTGTAGCTTCAATTGCGATCGCTAATGAAGGAATTGTTAATGGTGACAAGCTTAATCGCTGGCTGAATCAGTTGGTTCAAGCGATCGGACAGGATATTTTCCGCATGAAGGGCATTCTCAATGTCGATGATGAAGACCGTAGATTTGTCTTTCAAGGAGTCCACATGACCCTTGATGGTAGACCAGGAAAACCCTGGAAACCAGATGAGATAAAAACTAATGAACTAATATTTATCGGTCGTAATCTAAAAGAGTCTCAGCTTCGAGAAGGCTTTCTTACTTGTCTAAATGCAACGGTGTAATAGAGGAAATAAAGACATGAAATTATTAAAGCAGAATTCTTATTTACGAAAGTTAGCCATAGCAGCAGCAATTGTTGCGATTGAACTATTAATTACTGCACCAGCTTTTGCCCACCATCCCCTCGACGGTAAACTACCCACTAACTTCTTTGAAGGCATCATGTCGGGGTTTGGACATCCCGTCATCGGCATAGATCATTTAGCTTTTGTTGTTGCTGTTGGTTTAATTGCGGTGGGAACAGCAGCAGGAATTATTATTCCGCTTGCTTTTATATTCGCTACAGGGATAGGTGCAGGCATTCATTTAGTTTCAATTAGTTTACCTATTCCTGAAATTGTTATTGCTGCCTCGGTAGTTTTGTTTGGCGTTTTATTAGTTCTCAACAATAAACAGAAAACTAGCAACTACAGTTTGATGACGATCGCTTTAGCAGCTTTTGCTGGTATATTTCATGGTTATGCCTATGGTGAAGGAATTTTTGGCGCAGAACCAACGCCGATGATTGCTTATCTGATCGGCTTTATGACTATTCAACTAGCAATTGCGCTCGGCACATATTTGATCGCCGAGCGAGCTGTTAAAAGTATCCCCGCAAAATATCTGATGCGTTTTGCAGGAGGTGCGATCGCATCCTGTGGCATAGTCTTTCTCTCTTCGGCAATTATTAACTAAAGCGATCGCACCGAAAGTATTATCAAGGCTCAAAAAGCGATCAATAAATTGTTTATACCATATGCATAATACAAAGAAAATTGAACAGGCTTTCTGAAATCTAGAAAGAATCACAGATTTAATGATTCTTTCTTTTTTTTGTGGCAACATCGTCAGTAAAAATACCTAAAAAAATTTCTAGAAGATTAACTAGCATATAGTCAAATTTTGTATTTCACAGAAATGAAAGGTTCAAATTAGGAAAAATGATATGCCAATCCCAATCGATCGCACTACAGTATCAAGTTTCTTAATATTGTTGGTTTTAGCTATTTTAGTCGGTTGGCTATGGTTGCGTACTTGGTATTTTCAATTGGTATCTAATGCTCGCGATCGCATTTACGATCTTGATGGTAAAACAGTGTCGGGAGCTTCTCCCAAAATGCTGTTAGGCAATATAGCTGAGGTTTATAGTGCCGAAAACCAATTATCGGCTTATCATTCATTCCATCAAAAATTTGGGGAAGTGGTGCAAATTTTCTGGCTCTGGCGATCGCAACTGTCCGTCAGTAATTATGCTATGGCTAGGCGAATCTTAGTTAATAATCAAAGAAACTATGAGAAATTCCCTCCTAATTCCATAACTCAAAAGCTATTTGGCGAAAGCGTGCTTACCTTTGCCAATACTAGTAATGATTGGAAACGCCATCGCTTATTATTAAATGAAGTTTTCTCAAAAAAGCAGGTTATAGGTTTTCATCATATTTTTGTTGACTATTCAGAACTGCTTGCTAGTCAATGGCACCAAAAAATCGAACGATTAGGAACAAGTGCAGAAGTTGATATTTATCCAGAACTATTAGCTCTATCTCTAGATATTGTTGGTCAAGTAGCAATTGGTAAAGATTTTGCCGCCCTTTCAGGAGAGGCTGATGAATTTCTCAACGATCTTAAGTATATTGTCTATCAGAGTACCCAACCAGCACATCAATTTACTACCTGGTGGAAACATCTTCCCCTCCCATCAAATCGCAAGCTCAACAAAGCTTTTAAAACCGTCGAGGACTTTCTCTACCAATTAATTCGGCAAAGAAAAGCAGTCTCTGAGTCAGATTCAGCCAATGTACTGGATTTATTACTGAGAGTAACCGATAATCTTGAAACCGAAGTACAACCTTTAACCAATAAAGAAGTAAGGGATAACTTACTAGCAATCATTGCTAATGGTCATGAAACCGTTGCTGCTAGCATTTCTCTCAGCCTATATTACCTAGCACAATATCCAGAAAAGCTAGCTTTTGCTCAAGCAGAGGTAGATCGGATTACGGGCAGGGCAGAAGGAAAACTAACCGAGGAGGGAGTGGCAAAACTAGATTATCTTAACTGCGTTTCTCGTACTCATTAACTCCTAACTCACATATTTAAAATCATGGCTATTGAAACAAATATTTGGATTTACTGGCTGTTTTGTGCGATCGCCACACTTTTAGTAATTAACAATCAGAAATTTGCTTACACTTTACTCAGTCCTGCTTTAGATTCTCCCCAAAAAGAACAAAATAAAACAATTTTCTTGATTTTAGGCTGGGGTTTTACTTTTTTAGCATCGGCAATTTATATCTTATTCACTGTTAAAATTCAGCCTGGAGAATACGAACTACCAGATTTAATTTCTTTTTCCTTACTTAATGGAATTCTCGAACAATATATGTTCGTATTTTGGTTTTTAATCGGCTGTTATTTGGCACAAAAAAAGTTTCACAAGCGTTCAATTCTAATTTTTGTTTTGGGATATGTTGGCTATTTCCTTTATTCAGGAGCGATTCATCCTCTATTTTGGTTTCAGGTACTGCCAGAACACGAACCTTTTCTACCCATGGCTTTTATTCTGCCTTTTATGTCCCTATTTTGGATGTGGTTATATTGGCGATATCAAGCAATTGTAGCCATAATTGTCATGCACATTGCGATTGATTTTATTACGGTTGGTCATCTACATTTTCCTTGGTTTGAAGCTCTTAAATTAAGCTAATAATGTTCTCTAGTTCTTCCCGATTGTTTTTTAAGATGCCTGTAAACAATAAAAAAAGAGTGAACTGTGAACAACATTTAAAATGGTCAACAATTATTCTTAATTGAAGAAAGCGAGTTATTACCCGACATTTAATCTGCAACTTTAGTAATCTAATTTAGATTGCTTTTTTCGTAGTGGGTTCTGCATACCTACGAGTAGATAAAATCCATAATTGTTTTTTTTAGTACTTGCAGGAGTCATCCATGAAAATTGCATCAGTCGCCTACCGCGTGCCTTCCTGGAAAGTCACTAACGATGCTCTCATAAGTTACATAGACAAGTGTAATCCGAATGTTTCAGCACACAAAAAGCTACCCTATTTAAAAATAGTTGAAAAACTGTTACGGCAAACAGGGGCCCAAAGCCGTCATTGGCGAGATCCAGAAATCAACGAGAAAGCGTCAGATTTAATCATCGGAGCAATGAATGATGCCTTGGAGCAAGCCAATTTATCGGCGAATGACATCGATTTACTCATATATTGTGGAGTCGGGCGTGGCTTTCTAGAACCAGCGAACGCTTATTTTTATGCCCATGCCACAGGCATGAATCGAACGAATTGTTTTGATATTACTGATGCCTGCATGAGTTGGATTAGATCCACCCACATTGCCCAACTGATGTTGAAAGCAGGTGCATTCAAGCGGGTGATGATAATTAACGGGGAATTTCATTTAGGATTCCATGATAACTGGGAAATTCGCAATTTGCGATCGCTAAAACATTCTTTTCCCGCATATACCATCGGTGAAGCAGCAACGGCAACAATCCTGACTGCCAGTGAATCAGATTGGGAATTTGCCTACTCTTCCAAACCTGAATTTGCCGACTTGTGTACGATCCCCTTACCCAGCCACGCTAATTTTGTCGAACCTAGTGAAAAAATTGGACACAATGGCGTTTATAAATTTGTTTCCTATGGACAAGAAATCTTTCAAGAGGGTTCAGCTTGTATCGGGGAGCTGATCAAAAACAACATTGGCGATCCAGAGCAAAATGTTTGGTATTTTCCTCACGCACCTTCTAAAAAAATTTATGAGGAAGATATGCCCAAATATGGTGTACCCGCCGAAAAAATCTACCTCAAAGTCTATCCTCAATTTGGCAACATCGTTTCTGCAAGCATTCCAGTAGGATTGAGTCTAGCCCAAGCTGAAGGAAAAATAAAGCCAGGCGATCCGATTGCGCTCATTCCTGTAAGTGCGGGAATTGTTGCTTCATTGGTGCAACTTACTTTTTAATTATTAATTTTTTAACTATTAAAAGACAATAACTCCAAAACCATATTATTTAAAGCATCTATATTATGAATCAACTTTATCCTTGGCAGGTATACCTTACTAGTTTAAGCTTTGTATTGGCTTATGGTGTTCCTGGTATGCCAGTAATGAGTGCTTGGCTGGGAGAAATTAGTCAACATCCCAATATTTTTGCTGCTTTTCCGCTTATTTTTGCCTATGGAATTGTGCCGATATTAGAAGGGCTTTTTCCCTATGGTATCCAGCCTATCCCTGACAAGTTTGCTAGGGGAAAAAGAGGCGCATTATACTATCGGCTGTTGCTTTGGCTAAGTTTGCCAATACAGCTGGGGATGCTCTACATAACCCTCTATTACTGGAACTTGAAGTTGTTAAATACTTGGGGAAGTTTAGCTTATGTTCTGTCGGTGGGGATTTACAGCGGTATGTTTGCCATTACTGTTGCTCATGAATTAATTCATCATCAGCAAAAATGCGATCGCCTATTGGGCGGTATTCTTCTTTCTACTGTCGGTTTTGGCTCGTTCAAAATCGTTCATCTCCGCATTCACCATCGGTATGTTGGCACGCCCCTCGATTTCGCTACTGCACAGCGAGGACAAAGTATTTACTCATTTTGGTGGAAAAATCTCACGGGTAACATAGGTGAGGCGATCCGCTGTGAAAGGGAGGAATTGGCGAAAACAGGTCGAGCTTTTTGGCAGAGCGAGCTGCTGCTTTGGTATTTTTTGAGTCTACTTTGGTTGAGCATTGCCGTTCTCCTCGGAGGCTGGAGAGGAGGTATATTTTGGATCTTACAGGCGATTGTGGCTATTCTCAAGCTGGACTGGACTAACTATTTGCAGCATTACGGTTTAACTAGGAAGCAGGATGTAAACGGTAAATACGAACCCGTACAAGCCTATCATGCTTGGTCTGTGGGACTGTTTATCCACGATCTCGCTATCTTTAACTTACTGCGTCACGGAGATCATCACCTTAATCCCCAAAGATATTATCAAAGTTTAAAGCATTACGAAAATACCCCAGAGTATCCCTATAACTACTCAATTATGTATTTACTTTCTTTGGTTCCCCCTCTGTTTCAGCACATCGTACATCAACACATAGATAGTTTTGAGGTTCAACCACAACAATACCAGGAAGCATAACTATGATTATTCTAATTACTGGTGCATCCTCAGGAATTGGGCGTAAGTTGGTTCTACACTATCTAAATCAAGGTCATATTGTTGCTGCGGTGGCTCGCCGAGAAGAGAAACTAATAGAACTTTATCAAGAACCACAATCTCAGCAGGGAACGCTAAAAATTTATCCCGCTGATGTGACGGATAAACAACGTATGGTAAAGGTTATTGCCAGTATTGAAAAAGATTTAGGTTCTCTGGATTTAGCGATCGCTAATGCGGGAATTGCCAATCAACAACTCAGGGGTAATCTCGATCTAGAAGCCTTCGAGCGACTCATGCAAACAAATGTGATGGGTGTTTTCTATACTCTGATTCCCGCCATCGAAGCCATGATGCAGCGAAAGCGCGGACAGGTTGTAGCTATTTCTAGCCTAGCTTCCTTGCACCCCATTCCGCGTATGAGTACCTACTGTGCTTCTAAAGCTGCCCTCAATTACCAATTGGCAGGACTTTACTGGACTCTCAAACCTCATGGAATAGATGTCACAACAATTTGTCCTGGCTTTATCACTACAGACATGACGGTGAAGCAGGAAGTCCCTCGATACTGGTGTTTGGAACTCGATGCTGCGGTAAATAAGATTGTTAGAGCGATCGCACAAAAACGCCGACTGTACTATTTTCCTTTTTGGCAACATCAACTTTTAAATATCTTGGGTATCTTACCGAATACTCTCAAAGGTTTTGTGTTTAATATTTTGATTGAAAAAGTTTTTCCTCGTCCCAAACTGTCTAATTTGGAGAAAGATAAAGATGCAAAACAAACACCCTGTTAATCTAGGTTATCAACTCGGCTTAATTGGTTTCACCCGCTTCAGTAATATTTTGAGGTTGTCCCACTATGTTATTGGTATCCATCCCCGTTATTTATTACGTCTTTTGTTAGTCGTTAATTCCAGCCTGATTAGCTTACCTTTAAGACTCTGGGAACGAGTTATCTACGGTCAAAAAATTGTTCAAACTCAGATTCGATAATCCACCTATTTTTATTATTGGTCATTGGCGTAGTGGCACAACTTACCTCCACAATCTGATTACTCAAGACGCAAATTTTGGCTACTTGTCCATGTATCAGTCGATAGTTCCTGATTGTTCTCTCGTGGGTCAAAATTGGCTAAAACAACTGCTGGCAAAAATCATGCCCCTCAAACGACCAATGGACAACATGATTTGGCCCTTGGATGGTCCCCAGGAAGAGGAAGTAGCTCTTTGCAAAACTATGGCAACTTCTTTCTATACGCATTTTCTATTTCCCAGCAAGACGAAACATCTTTTCCGTAAGTATGTACTAATGGAGGGCGGTTCATCAAAAGCGATCGCTGAATTTAAACAAAAATATTATCGACTGCTGCAAGTCGCCACTATCCACGCAGGAGGCAAGCAGCTGGTCTTGAAAAACCCAGTTAATACAGCACGTATTAGCCTCTTACTCGAACTATTTCCCGATGCTAAATTCATTCATATTCATCGCTCTCCTTATGACGTATTTCGGTCAGCCAAAAATCTCCACCAAACCTTAACGCCGATTACGACTTTGCAAACTCTCGATAGCGATCGAGCAGAGGAGACTATTTTTACGCTCTATGAAGAAATGATGCAGCGATATTTAAAAGAACGCTCTCTAATTCCAGTAGAAAATCTAATCGAAATTCGTTTTGAAGATTTAGAACAAAATCCCCTCCAAGAAATGCAAAAAATTTATCAAAAACTCAATTTACCTAACTACGATGAGGTTCAATCTGCCTTTGAGGCTTATACTGCCACGCAGAAATCTTATCAGAAAAATCAGTTGCAGCTTTCTCCAGAAGCACAAGAGAAGATCGAGCAACGCTGGCAATTTGCCTTTGCCAATTTTAATTATGCCCTACACCATCCCTAATTTTTAACCCGAACAATCAAAGTTATATCAGCCTACTCAAATATGAAACCAGCTACCGATCGCGATCCCTGGTATACTACCGTAACCGCCCATGAACACTACGACACAGAGGGAACTCACCTAGTCAAACAACTAGATTCTGTTTTTCCCTTGACAGAACCTAGTGCAAATTTCTGTCTCAAGTCAAGAGAAGTTTTCGATCTTCCTGGAGCCTATGGTGCCGTTACTCGCGATCGCCAAGAGCTATTTATTTTATACGGTTGTATCGCAATTAATCCTGATGCAGAAGGTGCTTGTGTCGCCAAGTTTGATGCCCACACTCTCGAACGTCTCTGGACAGTCAACTTAGTTAATACCAAAGAAACTGGAGAGTGGAACTATCCTGGTTCAATTGGCGTACATGGTAACGGATTTATCTATGTGGTTTACGGCTATCGACTGGCTAAAATCGATCCACATACAGGTGCGATCGTCAAAGTGACTAAGCTTCCCACCGCACAACAGCCTTGTGATGTGGCATACAACGGTTTTATTGTGATGCGAGACGGCACGATCGTTACCAAATCAGTCCATAGAAAAGCAGGATGCACAGAAGATGGCTATCGAGCCTATGTTAAGTGTGGAGCCAGTGAAGTTCCCTCAACCCTAGCGGCAATAGATCCAGAAACAATGGAAATCATCGATGATGTTGTGACACCAGAGTTAATCGGCAGCCGTATTAGTGGCGGTGTTTTTCAACAACAAAAATATATTTATATGGCTGGTATTAAATATTTATACCGCTATATTTATCAAAACAAAAAATTGCAGTTAGATACTAGCTGGAGTCCCGTAGATTATCTAATTGGCAAGCAAACCAACGGGAGTGGACCGACAGTTTTCGGGGATTATGTGGTTTTAAATACTAATGGATTTCCCACTAGCGAACCGATGTCCATGTTGGCTGTTTCGCAGCAAGATGCAGCTATTATTTATCGATTTCAGCCATTTAAGGATCGGAAACATTCCTTTAATCCTTGTAAAATCGCTGTTGATATTGCTAATCAAAAATTATATGCCGTTGATGGTCTGGCAAATCAACTAGCTGCGGTTAATTTTAATTCCAAGACAGGATTTTCTTTAGCTTGGAAAGTCAATCAGTCTTCCTATAGTTTCATGAATTTGATCGGTTCGCCAGAGCAAAGAATTTTAGTATCTAACGAAATTAAATTTACTCGTTGGTTTAAGTTTTTGAGAAATACGATCTTTCCCTACTTCAAACCGATTATTTATCTATTTAAACAAGAACAAGTAGTGTGGCGAGATGCCCGAACGGGAAAAGAATTAGCCAGAAGCAAAGCTCTCGAACGGGGAGGCTTTTTAATGACTCATGGATTTAATAATAAATTATATGTGCCGACAACCTTTGCCAATAAATTATATGAACTAAGTTTTGAAACCATCGAAAAATACTAATAGCGATAAATTATTATGAAGCGGAATAAAACCTTAATTAGACTCAAAATGGTCATTGCTTATTTACTTGTAAAACTACCATTGTTTCAGAGTTTATTACCTAAAACTATTTTAGATAAGCTGCCTCTCGGCTGGACTGACAAAATGTTTTGGCAAGCATTTAAATCTGGAGGAGCAAGTATTTATATCGATCTGCCTTGCCAACTCAAACAACCCGATGACTATCAACCTCAAGCCAAAGTTGCAGAGCAATATCAACTAACTGAAGCTGAAATTAAATCTTTTTATGAGAATGGTTATATTGGCCTTTTACCATTGTGTCCCCTGAAGAAGCTGAGGTACTCAAGGAGCATTTAACCAAAATGCTAGACACAGAATCTTCTATCTATCCCTATTCTCAGGGTGCTTTTGCGATCGAGGCAAAAGATCGAGACAAATCAAAAAGCAAACTCAGAAGTAACTACGAAACTAGCTTAATGGCGATGAATAATCGCGATTCGCCATCTCGACGATCCTCAATTATTGAGTCTGTTTCAACATCCAGCTTTGACCGAACGTTGCGCTCAACTTTTAGGGGAAGACCTTTTGCTTTGGCGTAGCCAATTTTTTCCCAAAGCTCCTGGGGAAGAAGGAACACCATTGCATCAAGCCAGTACATATGTTGTTGATAATCTCAAAGAACCTGTGGTCTATCCAGCTAATACTGAAGAATTGTTTCAAGTAACCTGTTGGATTGCACTGACAAAAGCAACCAAGGAAAATGGCTGTATGACAGTAGTAAAAGGAACTCAGGAACAAATTCATCCTTTGAAGATATCGGAAGTATACAACACCAGTCAAGGTGAAGATGAGGGAAATCGATTTGGTACAGCCAAAATAGAGGTAGATTACCCTATTGACCAGGATCGGGTCAAACCGATTGAAATGGCAGCAGGGCAATTTTTTATTTTTAGCGAACGAGCATTACACGGTTCCTTACGCAACACAACCGATGAGTGGCGCTGGGCAGTAAACGGTCGCCTAGTTAAACCCGATACTCGACTTTACACTGAAAAGATGTTGAGAGAAGGTCATAGCTATAAAGTAGTTGGGGTCAGTGAGATTTCCTTGGACAATTGGCGGGCAGTTTTACTACGGGGAAAAGATCGTTTCCATCACAATCGATTGCTAGAAACCGCAACACCTATCACCAAGAAATGTTGAGATAGCTGCTCTCTGATTAAAGCTTCACTTCTTCGACACGAATATTTTCCCTTGAAGTTTCCGTCACTTTTTCTGTCTATTTATAGAAAACTCTAGTGTAATATGACTTTTCCGCTTACTCCTCAAACAAACTTTCCCGTGAAAATAGAGGATGACATTCTCGAAGCTAATGATAAGACTCCTCATCTATCGCCCGATGTTCTGCAAGAATTGGCTAAAATCGATGTGGTTGCAGCGGGGACTGCGATCGCATCCGAATGGATTGCTATTTTGATCGCGATCGCTGTTTGTCATTATTTTTGGCATCCCATCTTGTATATCCTCGCAATTATGTTTATTGGTGGAAGACAACACGCTTTAGGGGTTTTACAGCATGATGCTGCTCACTATCGGCTTTTGCCTAACAAAGTTTGGAACGACATTGTGGGCGAGATATTTTTAGCCTGGCCGATCTTGCTTTCCAACCAAGGGTTTAGGGAATATCACTTTTTGCACCATCGTTATGTTGGCACGGAAAAAGATGGGAATCGGACTCAGTATGGGACACATACCCCAACAGGGGAAATGACTCCAGCATGGACTTTTCCGAAAAACAAGGCACATTTTACTTTGTGGATGTTACTTCGTTTATCTGGAATTGCTGGAATTATCTATATGCTGCGTTCGGGCGATCGTATTCTGACCAAAGGCTCTTGGCGTTATCGGTTGCTCAACGTAGTCTACTATGCAAGCATTGTTGGTCTAATTCTTTGGCTGCACATGGGTCAATTTTTACTCCTTTATTGGTTGATTCCTCTGTGTACTTGGTTCATATTTACCAATCTATTACGTATTGCTGGAGAACATAGTGCTATTGAAAATCCACACTGTTTTTATCAACTGACTCGAACCACTCTTCCTTCTTTGTTCGATCAAATCTTTATCGTTCCTCGCAATATTAGCTACCACATAGAGCATCATTTATATCCTCATATTCCCTTCTATCGACTACCAGAACTGCATACTCAATTAATGAAACAAGAAGACTTCCATAAACAAGCTCATCTAACCCATACTTACTGGAAAACCTCACAAGAATTGGTGGCTTAGTCAATGAAAAAAGGTATTAATCGAGCCAAGATCGAGGCAAAAAAACACGTTTGTGTCATCGGTGCAGGTATTTCTGGACTAGTTACTACTAAAGAATTACGTGAGGTTGGCATTGATGTGACCTGCTACGAAATGATGCCAATTATAAGTGGAGTTTTTGGTAGTCACACCTGGAAAGATGGGCGCTTAACTAGCTCGACAGCGAATACGTTTTTCTCCGATTTTCCTGTTGCCAACCGACAGCATTTTATGACCTGGAGAGAATTTTGTGACTATCTCGAAGGTTATGTCGATCGCTTTGACCTCCGTGACTGCATTCAGTTAAATTCCCAAGTAACCTCTGCCAAACAAGTTGAAGGAGGTTGGCGGGTAAGTGGGATACGAGGCGACTTTAGCACAGGGCATCCATTTCATCCTCAGACAAACCATGTCGAATCAGGCAGCTTTGAAGAAGAGTTTAGCCATCTGGTAGTGTGTTCTGGTCTGCATCAGAACCCTATAATACCTAATGTATCTGGTTTAGAGAGTTTCAGTGGTGAAATTATTCACTCCAGCAAATATCGTAATTGGCAAGATTTTTCCGACAAAACTGTGGTTATTATCGGAGCAGGCGAGAGCGGATCTGATATTGCTGGACAGTTGGCTCCTGTAGTGAATCAATGCTACATATCTTTACGCACTTCTCCAGGGACGATATTTCCTAAGTGGATTCAGGGTAATACTCCAGACATACGAGATAATCTTATTACTTATAATCTTCCCCGTATATTGAAGCCAATAATACTTAGAGGACATCGACGTTTTTATCGTCTTCAACAAGAAACACCAGAGTTATTTAAATGGGCAGCAGAAAGCAACTTTAACAATAATCGTTGCTCGTTTAATTCTGCTGCCTGCAAGAGTTTTGGTATTCCCCAAGCAGTAGTTCATCATGGGGCAAAAGTTAAACCGACCATCAAAATGGTTGAAGGCAATAAGGTTTACTTTGATGATGATACTCAGGTTGAGGCTGATATATTATTGTTTTGTACGGGATTTAAGGCAACTTTTCCTTTTTTAGATGAATCGATAACCGATCGATTTGGCTGTATCAGCCAGCTTTGGAAAAATATGTTTATTCCTAACTTTAATGAAACGTTGAGTTTTATCGGCTTTGCTCGTCCCCATCAGATAAACTTTTTAACGATCGCCGAACTTCAAGCTCGTACGTTGGCGTCAATTTTAAGTGGTCATCGTCAATTGCCCTCAAAGGAAAGTATGTTGGCTATGGTTCAAGCCGATCGAGAATTTATGAAAAAATATTATCACCTCAGAGCCAAAAGTAATCCTGCTTTGATCGATCATTTCTACTTTACCGAAGCCTTAGCATATTTTATTGGCTGTAATATTCCTTGGACTAAAGTAGGTCGGAAAAATCCCAAATTAATTTTTCATTTGATGTATGGTGCTATGCACGGTGCTTATCATCGATTACAGGGACCTGGTGAAAAATGGGATTTGGCAGTTAAAACAATTATAAAAACACCCCAATTTAATAATCGCTTCAATGCAATTTCTCGTTGGCTCGTGCTTACCTTGATTACCCTTGTGGCGAAAGTTACGAGCATTGTTAATCCTGAGTTTCAGTCAATTAGTATGAGAGCTCGCAAGCAGATAGATACCTATTGTCAACAGTCATGATTAGAAGGATCGGATCGATAAATATCTGCAGGATCGGCATCTGCCAATTTTCGTAGGGCAATTGAACCTGAAATACAACACATTAAAATAGTCAGCATCAAGACAAAAATTGCTCTACCCAAAGTCATGGCGTTCGACTTATTGCGATCGAGTTTATTACGGTCGGTCATTTATATTTTCCTAATTCACATCAGACATATGATTATTCTGATTACTGGTGCATCTTCAGGCATTGGGCGTAAGCTAGTTCTGCACTATCTTAACCAAGGTCATATTGTTGTTGCTGTCGCCCGCCGAGAAGCTAAACTAAGAGATCTCGATCTAGAACCACAATCTCAACAGGGAACTCTAAAAATTTATCCTGCTGATGTTACCGACAAACAGCGAATGGCAGAGGTTATTACCAATATTGAAAGAGATTTAGGTGCGCTTGACCTGGCGATCGCCAGTGCGGGTATTGCCAATCGACAACTCCAGGGAAATCTCGATCTAGAAGCGTTCGAGCAAATGATGCGGACAAACGTGATGGGTGTTTTCTATACCCTGATTCCTGTAATTGAAGCTATGATGCTGCGATCGCGAGGACAAGTTGTAGCTATTTCTAGTTTAGCTTCCTTGTACTCCATCCCTCCTATAAGTACCTATTGTGCTTCAAAAGTAGCCCTTAATTATCAACTGGAGGGACTCTACTGGACTCTCAAACCTTATGGTATGGATGTCACAACAATTTGTCCTGGCTTCATCGCTACAGACATAACACTCAAGCAAGGAATTCCTCAATACTTGTGTTTGAAACCTGATGCTGCGGTGCAGAAAATTGTTCGAGCGATCGCCAAAAAACGTCGATTATACTGCTTTCCTTTTTGGCAACATCAAATTCAAAATATCTTAGGTATTTTGTCAAATACTCTTCAAGGTTTTTTTTAATTTGATAATTCAGATCAAAAAATATCTGCAGGATCGGCATCTGCCAATTTCCGTAGGGCAATTGAACCTGAAATACAACACATCAAAATGGTCAATATCAAAACGAAAATTGCTCTACCCAAAGTCATGGCGATCGCTTGTCCTAATTCTGCTGCTGCTTTTTGCACATCTAAAGGGCGTACCTCAGTAATACTAGCCAAATTAGCCTGAGCTTCTTGTATTTGTTGGGCGATGGTATTCTGAGTTGATTCATCCGTGGCTTGAGCTTCTTTAATTTCCTCTTGCAGAGTATCCCTGGTGCGATCATAGTTAGCTTGAGCTTCCCTAACTCCTTCTTGTGCTGTTTCTAAGGTCAAACGACGACTATGTGAACTACCAGACAGCGAATCAAAGATTACGCTGCTGGCTTCCAAAGTCATCGGCAACAGCAACAACAGTTGACTTACGCCCTCTGCGCTGTCTTACATTGCCTCCTTTGGCAGTGTCTCGCGTCCCACAAGACAATATTCTGATGCCTTCATCTCTGCAATTTTTAGCTGCGTTAATATCCCTGTCAATTCCTTTAGTTTGGCAACTTGGGCAATCCCAAGTGCGGATATCAAGAGGCAAGCTATCAACTACATTCAGGCAGTTGTTACAAGTTTTACTAGAAGGGAAGAATCTATCAATCTGTAGAAAAATTTTTCCTTCTTTCTTACACTTGTACTCAAGAAAATTAAGGAACATTCCCCAACCACAGTCACTTATTGCTTTTGCTAGCTTGTGATTGCGAATCATTCCTTTGATATTTAAATCTTCGCAAACGATAACTTGGCTTTTGTCTACCAATTTGCGAGATAGTTTGTGTAAAAAATCCTGACGGGCATTACTTATTTTTTCATGCGCTCTGGCTACCAATCTTCTAGCTTTGTTTCTAGAGTTAGAACCTTTTTGTTTTCTCGATAACTTTTGTTGTTTACGCTTTAGATTGCGTTCATGTTTTTTGAGATGTCGTGGATTATCATATTTACTTCCATCACTGGTAATGCAGTAGCTAGAGATACCTAGATCGATGCCTAATACCTTGCCATTATTATCTGGCTTGACTTCAGGTAAACCATCATCAAACAACAAAGAGGCATAGTATTTATCAGTCTTGGTTTTGCTTATGGTTACAGTCTTAAGTTCACCGTCAAATAATCGATGTAGATTAGCTTTGATTTCCCCAATCTTAGGGAAATAAAGACCAGTGTTTTCTACTCTGACGTTCTGTGGATATTGTAAAGACTGCTTGCCATACTTACTTTTGAACCGAGGATAACCACCGCGTTTTTCAAAGAAGTTTTTATAAGCAATACCTAGATTGATAACCGAAGATTGAAGGCATTGAGAATAGGTTTCTTTCAACCATTCAGTATACTGAGCAGCCGTTTTTAAAATAGCCAAATCTTGGGGTAACTCTGCCTGAGCTAATGTAGTTACAACGCATCGAGGACAAGCCGTATCAATCTGAAGCCTGACAGAATTGCCGATGCTGAGAATATGACCAACCCAATCATTTTCCACAAAATCAGCCTGAGCGGATTGAGTATTAATTAGCAGGTTGGGACGAAACCGACAGGGCGCAAATTCTCCATCAGGATAAAGCTCTTGTAAGCGATCGATTGTGGCGGTAGTAATGGCATGAATCGGGCAGGAATCAAAAAAAGTCCCTGGAGGCATAAATAATTGAGTGACAGTATCTTGATAGGCAGTGCCTTCAACATCGGGCCAATATTGGTCGAGGCTGGGAGCTTCAGGAACAGTAGAGAGAAGCTTTACATCTCGGTCGATCCAGCTTGATAGTAAGGTATTGATATCAGGTTGTTCGCTGGTGACAGTTACATTGTTGGGTAGAGAAATACTTACAGATGGGGTAGGTTGACCGACTTGAGGCGTTTGCTCTAGGGTGGCATGACAGTTGAGGAGCGATGACCATTTCTTGGGATTTTTGGCACTAGCAACGCGCTTCGTTGATTCATCCCAAAGGGCATAAGTGCGATCGCCCAACAAGCCTTTTGTGCCGATCTCAGATGCGCCCAACTCTTCTCCCTGCATCGATTTAACTGGATAACGCCATAAGGTTTCCAGATTCCCCACAAGTGTACGTTTCATAAAAATATTTCGCTCAATTACATTCTTCAACGCTAATTGAGCCTTACCTTATCATGAGGTTTTGATCGTAAGAGTAGTAAGTCTTACGAAACGGGTTAAACCAATTGAAACTCTTCTAGGGCGGGAACAAAATTTCGATTCTCATGACTCGAACGGCTGAGTTTAATCAAGACAAATCTTTGAATTGGAGTTAATTCTCTCCACTGTTCTATAGTCAGAGGAACACCCACCTCTTTGGATTTATCGTTTACTGAATTGGGAATTGTGAGAGCGTTTTCCCAGTCAGGATTATCTGCTACTGGTAAATTGGTTGCTGCCTCTCCTGTTACCTTCTCTACAAGTTCTTGCAAGGTTTGACGGTATGTTTGCACTTGCTCGGAAGTTTGGCAAGGTAAATCTAATAGTATTTGGCGATCGCTTTTTGAAAACTGATTCCATTGGGGCAGCTTTAGCTTTATGCCACAGAGGTCGAGCTTATAGCGTACCTGCATGGGAATACAGCGTAAAGAACTGGCAAAATCCCTCTCGAATTGAAAAAAATCACTCATATTTATTAATTAGATAAATTATTCACTTACAGCTACAACCTCAACCAGAGAATCACCAACTGCTGCTGCGTGTCCCAAGTCGGTAAAGGTGGCAGAAGTTGCTGCATTTACGGTGTTGTTGGCATGACTAATTTTACGCCAATATCCCAGTGGTGCAACCACAACTCCCTCACGAGTCATATCATTGAGCATAGCAGGTACTTGGAAAGCTCCGCGATCGTTATACACCTTCACCATTTGTCCTTCTGCAATACCGCGCTTCATCGCATCATCAGGATGGATAATTACCCGTGGTTCGCCTTCCAGTTTAGAATGCTTGGGCAGATTAGCAAAACAAGAGTTAATAAACTGGTGGGGTTTAGCAGACATCAAGCTCAACGGATAGCGACTAGCTAATTCGGGATTACTGGCGGAAGATTCTCTTTGTGGAGTATAGGTTGGCAGCGGATCGACTGGCTCGCCTGGTTCGTATTCCTCAAATCCCTGACGAAAAGCGGGCAACACATAATTGCTGTCTACTTTCATACCAGACACAAATTCGCATTTACCCGAAGGTGTGGGGAAATTGCCCTCTGCATGGGGAACTGCTTCAATTTTTAATTTGGCAAAGCCTTTTGATTTCAACACTTCAAGATCGATGCCTTCCATAACGGGGGCTGACCAGTCCAGCACCGACCTAACTAACTCCTCGTCACTGAGCTTAAAACATTCCTCTTCAAAGCCCATGCGCTCTGCCAAACGTCGAAACAGTTCGGTATTAGGTATGGCTTCTGCTATTGGTTCGATAGCTGCATTGTTTAGAGTCACATAGGTATGCCCCCAGGAGAACATTAAATCCAAGTTTTCTACCTGAGTCGTCGCTGGCAGCACAATATCGGCGTAATCTGCCGTATCGGTAAAGAAATGCTCGCTTACTACGGTAAATAAATCTTCACGGGCAAGTCCTTGGATAATCTTGTCCTGTTCTGCTGCTTGAGTTACGGGATTGCAGTTATAAACAAATAGTGCCTTAACTGGCGGATCGAGAGGAACTTCTCCCGTTAAAATGCGCCCTAGCTGCCACTGATTGAGAACCCGCGTTCCTGGTTTAATAAAATGAGGACGATGAACCACATCCCAACGAATAGGAAAGGGCCACATCGGTGCTTGCAGCATTCCCCCTCCCAAATGTCGCCACGAACCGACTAAGGCTGGCAGACAACTAATGGCGCGGATTCCCTGACCGCCTCCTGCCTGTTTTTCTAAAGCAACACCAATGCGTACAACTGAAGGTTGAACTGTGGCAAATTCTCTAGCAAGGGTAACAATATCTTCTACGGGAATTCCCGTGATGCTAGCAACTTTTTCTGGCGGATAATCTTGTACCCGTTGTTTTAATTCGGCATAACCAGTAGTGTACTTTTCAATATAATCATCGTCCGTCAGTTGTTCATTGATAATTACATTCATCATGCCCAGTGCTAAAGCACCATCCGTACCAGGACGGATCGGGAGATGCCAATCAGATTGTCTGGCTGTCTTGGTTCTGACTGGATCGATAGAAACCAGCTTCGCACCATTTTTACGTGCTTGTTGAATAAAGGGCCAGAGATGGACGTTGGTACTGAGGGCATTACAGCCCCAAAGAATAATGTATTTGGAATGAGCAAACGTATCGGGGTCAGTCCCGTGGGTAGCACCATAGGTCATTAAGTAAGCAGTACTAGTACAGGAAATACACATAGTACGCTCGGTTACAGTTGCCCCCAGACGATTAAAAAAAGCATCTCCCACCGTCAAACCATTGAGCAAGCCTTCATGACCCAAGTAACTACATGGCATAATTGCCTCTGCTCCATATTCGGCAATTGTTTGCTGAAAACGACTAGTTATCTCGTCCAAAGCCTCATCCCAACTAATGCGTTCAAACTTACCACTGCCCTTTGCACCGACTCGACGCATGGGATACATTACGCGCTGTTCACTATACACGCGATCGAGATAATCATTTACCTTTCCGCACAAAGTACCCCTGGTAAATGGATGATCTGGATTGCCTTCGACATCGATCGCTCGACCATCTTTAACTGTTACTAACATCGAGCAAGTATCGGGGCAATCATGGGGACAAGCTCCGTAAATTATCTCTGTTTTTTTATCAACCGTACCGACCATAATCTTGACTCCTATAATTATTTTATTAGCAATTTTTTTAAATTAAAAACACGACAAACACAAACAAAATATATTTTCTTGAAAAGCGAAGTTGATTTTGCTTTAGTATTTAATAGACTTATCGATCGCTCTAAGAAATAGTTTTGTAGAAGCGATTATGTTTAAGATAAGCTCTGATAACTAATATTAGGGAGAGCTATTTTTAAAAGATGTTAGATTTAATACTGTTTGTTTTGTATGTCAACAAACAATAACCAAATTTGGCAACTTTCTGGTATTGATAAATTTTTTATTTCCTAAGATTCAATTCAAAGTTAGAAAAACTGATTGAGTATATGCGATCGCTCGATGGTATTTGGTTAACTACCTGCGGAGGAATTGCCCATTATCATCAGCAACAAAGTTTAACTCCCGCAGTGTCAAGTAATGAGTAACTAACGTTACGCGAAATAACGAAAAATTGATACTTTCAACAAGCGCGTGGAAGCAGAAAAATAAAATCTACTACTACCTACTACCTACTACCTACTACCTAATCTTCACAGATTAATGTAGTGCGTAACATCAGTGAGTAATAGGTCTAACCTCTGCTCCCCCCTCCCCTCGACAAGTAACTGAAATGCTTGACAGCTTATTACTTATCTAACAGTCTCAATTGATGATTGATTCGACTTTGAACTTTCTGTAGCTCTGGCAAACTAGTAAACTCAGCAGAATCAAAACAGGCTTGAATTCTGCGTAAAGTTCTCTCTAATTGTTTTGCTAGATGCAAGGCTTGTTCGCCAACTTTATCCATCTGTTGCTGTTCATAAATGGTCAGGTTTTTACCCCTAAAAATCTGAACAATTACTAATTCTTTCTCATCTCGCACAGTAAATTCTAAGCGAAGCAGAATTCTTTCTTGTCGGTAAAATCTTTCTAAAACAACTTTTTTGGCATGATTAGATAGGTCTAAAGGAATCTTTGCCATTCTTTTAATTTCATCAATTAAAGAACAAAAAATAGGCAAGGGTACTTCTTTGATAGAAGACTGAGGTGATTTATTTTTTTTAGCAATAATACTTCCGCGATCGCTATGGCGGGTTAGATTAATTTCTTCACTTTCATATTCAAAAACTTGCTCTAATAACTTTTGCCAAGATAAGTTCGAGTTGAGTTTAGCTAGAAAATCAATCGATTTTATTTTTTCTGGCTCTGAAATTTTATGGGTAACTTCAGCAATAAGATTAGAAATTTGTTCCTCAGCCAAAGCAATTTCCGATTCATTTTGAGACGCTGACTGGGCTAACAACTCAGCAGGATCTACCCCAATTACTGTCTGTTTGTTATCTAGATTATTTGACTGTTGCTGGTTTAAAAATTCAGGGGGAATTTCGTAGAGAGTTCCCGATTTGTCTATTTCTGGTTTAGATGGTTTAGATGGTTTAGACGGTGATAAATCTAAATCTCTGAGAAAATCTAAATCTGCTGGCAAACCTTCTAAACTAGGAGAAAGATTATTCTTTTGAGGTGAACTGTTTTCATCAGGTTGAGAGATAATAGTTGGTGCAGAATCAGCAATTTTTCTTCGAGAGGAGTTGCCAGATAAGGCAAATTTATTGGGATCGAAAGCTTCATCAATTACAGTAGCGTCAATGACAGTTTTATTTCGATCTTTGCTTCTATTTTGTTGACCCGATTGTTCTGATTTTTGAGGATAACTAGCTAATATTATCTGAAGAGTTTGATCGTCAATTAGCTTAATGTTTAAATTATATTTAAAAACCTTAGCAATGGAATTGATAAATTTCAGAGAGTCCTCATTTTCAGGATCTAACATTCCCAATGTCAAATTATTACTTTCCAAATTCAAGGGCAGAACTTCGTAGTGCCGACAAGAATCTACGGGAAAAACCGCATCAATTAGCTCAAAAATCTTTTTACTATTGGCAAGACAATCAGCGAATGTTGCTGCTGAAATATTATTAGAATAGTGAGAGCTATTGTTAGATTGAGACATTGTGCCTACTAAAAAATTAATATTTGGTAATTTAATAAATTAAAAAATTAAAACTGTAATCGGCGATCGACTAAGTTTCATACTTCTTTGTTTGTACATCACAGCTTTTTTTAATAAGTAATCATAATCGAGCAGATAGTACAGACAATATTAATTTACCCAAACTGGATTAAAAGATTAGCAAAATACTTAACTTTTTACCGCGGAAGGCGGTGAACCTGTGACTTTCTGCTTCTGCATAATGTTACGAGCAGTCGATTTGATCTAAAATAATTCCTCTAAGGACTTTATAGATATTGATACAAATGACAGATAAATCCCCCATTCCAGTAGTAGTAAATGGCGCTTTAGGTCAAATGGGTAGGGAAACGATCAAAGCCGTATCCCAAGCTGAAGATATGATGCTGATCGGAGCAGTAGATTTAAATACAGAGTACTTAGGTCAAGATATTGGAGAAATTATTGGTATTGGTGCGCTAGAAGTTCCTGTACTCAATGATTTACAGAGTGTATTGGTATTGGCTACCCAAGAAAAAGTTCAGGGTGTGATGGTAGATTTCACTCACCCCAGTAGCGTATATGAAAATACCCGCAGTGCGATCGCCTATGGAGTTCGCCCCGTCATCGGTACGACAGGCTTAACGGACAAGCAGCTAGAGGATTTACGCGAATTTGCGGATAAAGCTAGTACAGGGACGTTAATAATCCCTAATTTCTCAATTGGAATCGTCTTACTCCAGCAAGCAGCCATTACCGCATCTCAGTATTTTGACCACGTAGAAATTATTGAGCTACATCACGATCGCAAGGCAGATGCTCCTAGTGGTACTGCGATAAAAACGGCTCAAATGCTTGGTTCGATGGGAAAATCGTATAATCCCCCAAAAGTGGAGTCTAAAGAGACTATGGCTGGTGCTAGAGGTGCTACAGCAGAACAAAACATTCCGATTCATAGTATTCGTCTACCTGGTTTGATTGCTCACCAAGAAGTATTGTTTGGCTCCCCAGGAGAGCTTTATACTCTACGTCACGATACGAGCGATCGCTCTTGCTATATGCCTGGGGTGTTACTCTCTATTCGTAAGGTGACTGAATTGACTTCCTTAGTTTATGGTTTAGAAAAAATACTTTGAATCAAACTTTAATTCGATTAAAATCATGTCATGTTAAAGCCATTAACCAGAGAAAAATTAGAACAGCTCGTCCCTTTGATTGCCACAGGGCAACAATATGCTTATTACTGGGGAAAATGGTCAGACTTGCTCAACCGCTTGTTAATCTCAGTAGTAGCAATTGTAGTAATTCTAATTTTAGACTTGCTGTTTGGCGATCGCGGAGAAGCCTTAATATTTCTCATTGGTGGTATTGCTGCTTTTTATTGGTTATGGCTTCCTGTATATCAAGCAAGTCTGAGAAACGCTGCCAACCGTCGCTTTAAATATGGCGGTTTTTGGCGGGGAAAAGTCCTTGAAGTATTCTTAACCGAAGAATTAATTGGCGAAGAAGAAACGGTCAATTCCAGAGGAGAATTAGTCATCCTTGAAAACCGCGAACGTTGGATTAATTTAGTTCTAGGAGATGAAACTGGCTTTGAAGTAGAAGTTCAAGCCCCTCTACAGCGAATTTACAAAGGCATTAAGCCAGGCGAAACCGCTGAACTACTTTTACTCTCCAACAAGTCAGATTTGAGACAAATTGATAAAATATCGGATGCCTACATACCCAGACAAAATCTATGGGTAGGACAATATCCCTATATTCAACGAGATGTTTTTACCGAGGTTAGTCGTCAGCTAGGGGGAATAACTCCTCGTAGAGCAGATCGCCGAAGCCATAATAAAAACATCAAGCGTCGAGATCGCTAAATTGATTGCTAGCTCGCCAAGCTAAATTAACCAAAGCGTTGAAAATTGCTGAAGCGACGGTTGCTCCACCTTTAGGACTATCGACGTAAATGGTAGGAATAGCAGTATGTTTAAAATACTGGTTGATATCTTGGTCGATAATTGAAGGGGCGGTAGAAACTATTAGGCTAGGATTAACCACTTCGTTTTTAATTAATTCGACCAAAGTCGTTAAAGCGACTCGATCTTGACCAATAATAAAAATGCTGTTAGGGCGATCGCTCGCTAAGATTTCTAAGCCAAAAGCTGCTTTTGTTTTTGAGCTATTGATTTGTGTGCCTATAGTAGCAGAGCAGAAAACAGGATTATGAAATGTTTGTTGTAATCTTGGCACAATACTGACTTGAATTTCAGGAACATCAACGACAATTGGTAAACCATCTTTTAAAGCTTTTAATCCTTTGAGGAGGGCATCCTCTGAGAATTTGAGTAAAGAATAATATTCAAAATCAGCAGTATGATAGATAACTTGGCGAATTATTTCATATTGAGCAGGGGAAAGATCGTGGCGATCGTCTTTAATTTGACTATCGATAGTTGCCAAAGACGAAGCCTCAGTAAGATTTATACTCATTAGTTTTTGCGTTGTTGTCGGTGGGATTAAGATCTCAACTACTATTTTCAGCTTTTTTGGCTCAATTGAACTTTTAAGGACTTATAAATATGTTCAAAATCGGTTTTAATATTTTCTATCTTCAAGATTAAAGACATAGATTGCAAATCAGACTACTATTGTTATGTGATATGTGCAGACGATTAAACATAAAGTTATTAAAAATCTAAAGTAACTATTAAAAACTGACATAGATACATAAGTTTAGATAAAGTTATAGCTACCCATAATGCGATCGCGTGAGGAATCAAAAAGATGAAGATTTTGGCACTAGCTTGGGAATTTCCTCCCCGTATAGTTGGAGGAATTGCTCGCCACGTAGCGGAACTATATCCTGAGATTGTTAAACTAGGATATGAAATTCATCTCCTCACCATTGAATTTGGCTCTGCTCCCAAATATGAAATAATAGAAGGCATTCATCTATATCGCTGTCATGTGGCTCATGGAAATGATTTTTTTCATTGGGTAGTTAACATGAACGAAAGCATGGGCAAGCGAGGTGGAGAAATTCTGACCAAACATGATGACTTTCAATTAATTCATGCTCATGACTGGTTGGTAGGTGACGCTGCTTTGTCCCTCAAGTATAATTTTAAACTCCCCTTAGTCGCTACAATTCACGCGACAGAATATGGTCGCTACAATGGGATTCACAACGTTAAACAACAATACATCAACGGCAAGGAAAAGTTATTAGCCCATGAAGCTTGGCGAATTATTGTTTGTAGTCAATATATGCGTCAGGAAATACAGCGAGTATTTCAATCTCCCAAAGATAAGATTGATGTCGTCTACAACGGCATTCGCCCTGAAAAGAAGCATCATGGTGAAAAGTTTGACCGCCGTAAATTTCGTCGTCGTTTTGCCAACGATAATGAAAAAATTGTTTACTATGTAGGACGCATGACATACGAAAAGGGCATTTCCGTCTTGTTAAATGCTGCCCCAAAAATATTGTCAGAAATGGGAGGAAAAGTTAAGTTTGTGATTATTGGTGGAGGAAATACCAATCATCTCAAACGTCAGGCTATGAGTTTGGGTATTGCACAGCAGTGTTATTTTACAGGATTTATGTCTGATGCCGATTTGGACAAATTCCAGACTATTGCTGACTGTGCTGTTTTTCCGAGTTTATACGAGCCTTTTGGCATTGTTGCTTTAGAAAGTTTTGCAGCTCAAGTCCCTGTAGTAGTTTCTGATACAGGGGGATTGCCCGAAGTAGTGTCCCATGATGAGACAGGTATTGTTACTCTGGCAAACGATCCCAATTCTTTGACCTGGGGAATACTGAAAGTATTAAAAAATCCCGATTACTGTCAATACTTGGTAAAAAATGCCTACAAGTCTCTGTCAGAGCGTTTTAATTGGGAAGATTTAGCCAAGCAAACAGTTAATGTATATGCTCAAGTGGCAAAAGAGCGATCGAAGGTGACTTGGTAACTTTAAATAAGACTAAGAAGAATACATATCGATAAAAGGAGATTTGTGTATTTCTTCGGGAAATAAATTAGCCAGAAAAAAGTCCAAGGTTGTAGATTTAATAAATCCTTGAAAAACCGCCACTGTCCCAAAACGAATTCCTGTAGATCTTTGTTCGGCTAAGATAGTTTCTATTTGCTCTTGAGTGAGAATAGCAGCCTGTTGTAGATAATATCCCAAAGCATTTTTTTCTTCTTCTATTAACACTTTTGACCAATCTCGAGCAAAAAAGTCAGCAGTTTCAGGCTGGATCGAACCATTCTGTGCTAATATTTCGCCGATCTTTAAGTCAGGGCGTTGAATCTGATTTAATAGTGCCGACTCTAGTTGAAAAGATGAGATTAAATCTGCTTCTTGCAAAATTTTGCCCAGAGGCTTGGTCTCAGTTGATAGCAAACGGCGTAGACGAGAATAAGATTGAGGTGTCAAACGATAGATAGAAGACATGGATAAAAATAAAAATATGATTTTAAAATTGGGAACTATTGACTAGTTTATATCTAATATTAAGGTTTGTTTTCGCAAAAATCTTCCGTAATTCTGCCGTATATTATGAAATAAATAAGGCAAAATCGATTATGATATCTTGCGAACAGACGATCAAGGTATTTTTAAATCCTATTTCCATATACCCCCCTATATTGTTTCTGAAGGAGTTAGTTTGGAATGAGGCGATCATTGCTCAACTAATTAAATTTCCAGGTAGTGAAATCAAATTAGAGTAAGAATCTAATATTGGCTCAATCTTTACGGTCATTTTACCTATTGTTCGATTATATTAGTCGGTTAACTAACTATTTAAAAACTACTGATTGAAAATAAATTTTTGCTCTTGTAATGGTAACTATCTGTATAGTTGTTTTAGAGGTAATTATAAGCAGTTAGATAATAAAAAGGAATAGAGAAACTTGCTCGGTAAATTAAGTATCCAATCTAAATTAATGCTGATGCTGTTGGGTGTCTGTATTAGCTCAATTATTGCGATCGCTTATGTTGGTTACAGTAACGGTCGTCAAGCTTTGAACAATAGCATTCAAAACCAGCTAATCGGTGTTCGTGAAACAAAAGCTTACCAAATAGAAAGATATTTTAGGCAAGTCAGAGCCGAAATTCAAACTTTCAGTCAAGGTGAAGTTAATAATTACACCAAACTCCTGACGAAAGCTTATCAAGAATTGGAAGACCAAAAAATCCAGTTAAATTGGCATGAAAAACTGAAAAACTATTACGAACAGGAGTTTTTACCAAGACTAGCTAAAAATACGGAAGGAAGACCTCTTTTATATTCATATTTGCCTCAAAACAGCGCAGCTAGATATCTTCAATATCACTATATTGCAGCCAACAGCAATCCAACGGGAGAAAAAGAATATCTCAATAATGCCAATGATAGTAGTCAGTACAGTGAGATTCATAAAATAGTTCAACCTATATACGCTAATTTTATTTCTCAGCTAGGCTACTACGATCTCTTCTTGATCGATGCCAAGACGGGTAATATTGTTTACACAGTTAAAAAAGAAGTTGATTTTGGCACCAACCTATACAAAGGACCATATTCAACTAGTGCTTTAGCTACAGTATTTAAAAAAGCTGTCAACGCTAACGATCCTAATTTCGTAGCTACCTCTGATTTTGTTCCTTATCGTGCTTCCTATGCCGAACCCTCCGCATTTGTTGCCAGTCCCATATTTGATACTAATAATTCTGAGTTAACGGGTGTATTGGCTTTTCAATTGTCAGCCAATGAAATAAATAGTGTCATGACGGGCAATAATGACTGGCAACAAGAGGGTTTAGGTAAATCGGGAGAAACTTATTTAGTCGGTTCAGATTATGGAATGCGGAGTAATTCTCGTTTTTTGCTCGAACAGCCAGAAAATTATTTTAAAGCCATCACCGCAGAAGGATTACCAAAAAACAAAATTGCATCTATCAAAAGATTTAATAGCTCAATACTATATCAAGAAGTAGATACAGAAGCAATTGAGCAAGCATTAGATAACCAGACAGGCTTTGCTGTAGCCGAAGATTATCGTGGAGTTGAAACTCTTAATGCTTATCGTCCTCTAGAGTTGGACGATCTCAATTGGGTAATCAATGCCAAAATTGACACTAAAGAAGCTTTTAAACCAATCGAGGATTTTCAAAGGAAGGTTTTATTGGCAACGGCAATAATTGTCTTGCTGGTAACTTTAGTCGCCTCTATACTTTCCTACTACTTCATTCGCCCTATTCGTACCTTGATTGATGGTTTTCGCCAGGTTGGAAAAGGCAATACCGATGTAAAAATTAAAGTGAAGTCCAAAGACGAGTTTCGTGAGTTGGCAAACTCTTTCAATGAGATGGTAGACAATTTAGACCATCAAAAGAAACTAGTTCAAGAAAAAAATGAGGAAAACGAAGAATTACTCCTTAGTATTCTGCCCGAACCTGTAGCCGAGAGAGTCAAAAAAGGTGAAGAAAGCATCGGAGATAGTTTTTCCAACGTTACAGTGCTATTTGCCGACTTGGGTGGGTTTATGGAGCTTTCTGAAAGTCTTCCTGCTAATGAAACCGTAGGTTTACTTAATGATTTAGTAGCTGCTTTTGATGATGCAGCCGAAAAACATGGAGTAGAAAAACATAAAACCATCGGTAGTGGCTATATGTCTGTATGTGGTTTGTCTGTTCCTCGTTTAGACCATGCCAAAAGAACAATCGATTTTGCGAAGGAGATGTTACGTATTGTTCGTCGCTTTAATCGAGAAAAAAATACCGAACTCAAACTTCGTATTGGGGTCAATTCTGGTTCTGTAGTAGCGGGAATTGTCGGCAGAGACAAATTTATCTACGATTTGTGGGGCGATACAGTCAATGTTGCCAATCGTTTACAGTCTCATGGAGAGTGGAACACAATTCAAGTAAGTGAAACTGTACACAGTCGCATTGCTGAATTTATCGAAGATTTTGAACCAGTAGAAGATACGGAAATATTGGGAAAAGAGAAGTTTCCCGTATGGTCTACTAAGCCCTACTAATTTTTAAGTAATAAGTGATAGGTAATAAGTCACTGGTAATTGAGATATGCAGGAAAATTTTTGGCAACAGGACTGGTTTATTTGGGGAGCAATTTTAATTATTGGCTTTCCCTTCCTGACTTTATTGTTAGGAGAAATTATTTATCGAGCAAAATCTAAAAATAAGTTACTTACTGCCACTTTGCGGATTATTCGCAATTTGATTTTTCCTAGTTTGGCATTGTTTATTTTATTAAATAAAATAATTGGACTATCAGAAGATACTACTCCTCTACGCTTAGTACAGACTGGACTATGGCTGTTTACGATTCATGGTTCTTTGACCGTAATTAATGGTCTATTGTTTGACGGTGCTAAAACTGGAACTTGGCAGGCAAATGTTCCTCGATTATTTCGCGATCTTAGTCGAGTATTTTTGATACTTTGCGGTGTTGCTATAGTTCTCTCCCTAGTTTGGGGGACAGATTTAGGTGGGGTAATTGCTGCTTTGGGAGTAGGCTCGATTGTAATTGGTTTAGCCCTCCAAGATACTTTAGGTAACTTATTTTCAGGTATCGCTTTATTGTTTGAACGTCCTTTTACAGAAGGTGATTGGATTCAAGTCGATGGCATCACAGGGAAGGTGATTGAGATTAACTGGCGTTCGGTTCACTTGCTCACCAGAGAAATAGAAATGTTGATCATTCCTAATGCAGCCTTAGCTGGGGCAACCATTCGCAACTATCGTCGCCCTCAAAAGCTTCATGTTGAACCAATAGATGTCGGTTTTTCCTACGACGATCCGCCAAACAAAGTTAAGCGCGTCATGAAAGAAACTGCTTTAGCGACAAAAGGAGTGTTGGATAAACCCGAACCAGTGATACAAACTATATCTTATGATGATTCTTCCATTGGCTATCGGGTGCGACTATTTTTAGCAGACTACGATAAAGTTCCGACAATTAGAGATGAGTTTATGACCCGTGTTTGGTATGCTGCCGAACGTAATGGGCTTAATATTCCTTTTCCCATTCGTACTCTGTATCATAAGCCACCCACCAAAACTAACTCAGCGGAGATCGTTAATGGATATTTGGAAAATCTCCATAGTTTCCCTGGTTTTGCGATCGCGCCTCGTCAAGTTCTAGCAGATTTAGCTCAGGTTGCTAGCTCAAAAGCTTTTGGAGAAGGAGAAAAAGCGATCGCCAAAGGCAATCATGTTGAAGGATTATATATTATTGTCAAAGGTACAGCATCGGTCACGATCGAGCCAGAAAATTCTCTCCGAAATAAGGAAGTCGCTCAACTAGTATCGGGTGATTTCTTTGGTGAGTCAGCACTTTCGGGCAAAGAAATTAGTCCTGTTAACGTGACTGCTTTATCGGATTTGGAAGTTATGATTTTACCAATTGAAGCTGTACAGATAGCTTTAGAGCAAAGCACTCGCTTGAGACAAGAAATTGGTATGGTGATAGAAACTCGCCGTAAAGCTATTTCCCTGACTCAAAAAGCTAAGAATCGAAGCAAAAGTAATGGTAATGGCAGATTTTATGGTAATTGAGCGAATATCTATTTGAATCTTAAAGAATCGAGCAGTATTTTCCTTTCTGCACGAGCGATCGCTTTGTAGGTTTTATTTACTGCTTGAGGTTCGACGGAAATGGCAGTGATTCCCCAGTTAACCAACTTGTCAATCAAATCGGGATATTCTACTGGAGCTTGACCGCAAATACAGCAGTCTATACCATGTTCTTTAGCAACAGTAATTAGTTGGGCGATCGCTTTTTGAACTACAGTATGATTAGCATTCAAACCATGCTGACTAAAATGAGCTTGTTCTCGATCTACTCCTAAAAGAAGCTGGGTTAAATCATTAGTACCAATTGCAATTCCCTGTACCCCCGCTTTGATATATTCTGGCAATAACCAAATTACCGAAGGTACTTCTGCCATAATCCAAACTTGAAAAGAGTCTCTATCGGTTAGACCAATATCTTGCAACAGACTATAACAAAATTTGAATTCTTCGACGCTTCGCACAAAAGGTAGAATCAAATTGAGATTATCATAGCCCTCTTTGGCGATCGCAGATAAAGTATTTAGCTCTAAAGAAAACAAAGTCCGATCTAACTGATAATTGTAAGCACCTCGATTGCCCAATATAGAGTTAGGCGATTCTTGCATACTCCAATCAAGGGAGCGATAAAAAACTGGACTTGGTGCAAAAGCTGCTAAAAATTGGCTGAGGGATTTTTTTAAACTGCTGGTAAATTCTGTTTGAAAAGACAGCGATTGCCATTGTGCAGGAGATTTATTGCTTAATATATCTGCCAACATTAACTCAGAGCGCAATAAACCCACCCCATCTATCGGTAAATTGACAATAGCGGGAATGCTTTGAGGCTGAGAAATATTAATCATCAACTTGGTTGCAATTACCTGATGATTAGAGGATGAATAATCAGTTGAGTCAGGTAATTTCAACTCTTTTGCTGCTATGGCAGGATAGATCGTGCCTTCATCTCCATCTAAAAAAACCTCGATCCCATTGGTAAGAATATTGGTTGCATTCACCGCATTAACAACAGCAGGAATGTTCAATTCTCTGGCTATTATTGCCCCGTGGCTAGTTTTGCCACCAATTTCAGTCACAATCCCTTTTGCTTTTGCGATCGCCCCAATCTGCTTAGGGGTGACATTTTTTACTACCAATATAGAATCGGGTGGAATTGATTCTGGTGGAGTATCTGTATTTTCAATTACAAAAATTCGAGCCACAACTTTTCCTGGCGCAGCCGATGTTCCAGTTAATAAGGGTTCGATTTTTGAAGACAGCAAAACTGGAGTCGATCGTTTAGAGAATAGATCGATTGAGGTCAAAAGACGATCTCCCAACTCAGTAATTAAAAAACTCAAAAGACTATTTGATTTTTCTTCTACAGTCCAAACAAAATATTCAATCTGAGGCTGTTTTGGCAGAATCTCTTGAGTCAAGTGAAATAATTGAGTAACTGCTTCTTGGTCTAAAACATAAGTTTGTGCGCGATCTTCATTAGGAATATAAGCCTCCAAACAATTTGTTAACGGAGTAAGGCGATCGCCTTTTATAATCCGATAACCATAGTTTTTACTACCCAAATTACGCGACAATATTTGTCCTGTGTGACGATCTAAATAATATTCATCACTTTCAACATCCCCTTGGAGTAAACTTTGACTTTGACCCCAAACCGCCTTTATTCTCATTAGATCGGGGGTAATTTCGACAGTACCCGAAGCGTAAACATCTGTTAGAGGTCTAACTAAGATATTCAGGTTAATACTTTGTCCACTCAACCCCAACTTATGGCGATAAATCAAACTGCTGGCAGCAAATAACTCTGACCAAATCTTCTTGATCGCTTTAGTCAAAGCTTGAGGATGAAGATTGCAAGTATGCGATCGCCAAAGCCCTTTATTTCCTATGTTTTTTCCAGAAGGAGCAGAAAAAAAAGGTTGTAAAATTACACAGTCACAATTTAGCTGTTGGGTAGCTTGAAATATCTGCCTTTCTAATTCTTGAGGGAATACAGTCTGCTTAATTATCTGACGACTATGACTAGCAACAGACTGCAAACTTTCGTGGTTATTATTATCGATCTTAAAAGAGGAATCAGACAATTTTCTAATCAAAGACTGAAAATCATCTGAATCTGTCAAAAATTGACGCAACAAATTATTGCTCAGAATAAACCCAGGCAATACAGCATGGTCTTGTTGAAGTAATTGGCTGAGAATATATAACTGATTCCCAACTAAAGATTGTTCCGAATGCTGAATTTGTGAAAGCCAATAAATGTAGTCCACGTTATCTATTTAGCAGCAGCTAATTCTCGATCTTTAATCAGGGCTTTAGCTAAAAATTCATCGCTCAATCTCATAAATGCTTTTGAACCCCCAGAATTAGGCATCGCCAAGGAAACAGGAGTAAACATATCAACTGCCTTGGCAACATTCACATCCATAGGAATTGCGTTTTCAAATAATTGTTCGGGATAAAAGTCATCGCGAACTCTTTTCATTACTTGTTTATAATATCTGCCCATCAATCCACCAGCAGAAAGAATAAACACAATACCCAAAAGCTTGACATCTAAAGGTTGAATGTTTTTGTGACTTTCTTTTAGTTTAGCAATTCTCCTTTCCAAAAGCTGAATTCCAACTAAGGATAAAGGCTCAGGGCGAGCAGGTAAAAGATAAAAATTACTTGCTGCAATACCACTACGGGTTAACAAATTATAGCCAGGGGCGCAATCGAGAATTATAAAATCATAATCATCAATTATTGGCTCGATAATTTGCTTGATTAGAATTCTTTCAAAATTGTCCCAAACTTTTTCAAACTCTTGTTCACCATGTTCGAGGGCTTGTTGATGCAGCATTTGGGAAACTTGGAACTCATCGTAAAGTTCGATATCTCCTGGAAGCAATTCTAAACCATCAATTTCACAGATATTAGGGACAATTATGTCTCTAATATCTAATTTACTCCAAGGGTTAGGATTAATCACGTTATCTAGAAGATAGCTCAAGGTACGTCTTTTCTTACGTAACTTGGCAAATTCATGGGGTGAAACCAAACTCAAAGTTGCACTTATTTGTGAATCTAAGTCCAAAACTAATACTCGCTTGTTGTGCTTTTTCGCCAAACAGGTAGCAAGATTGACAGTAAGAGTAGTTTTACCTACTCCACCTTTCATATTTACGGTGCTGATTATAGTTCCCATGTTCGAAATTCCTAACAGTCTCAGTTAACGTTAGTGTGCCAGAAGATATTATGGCAAAGATAAATCATAATATTTCCTAAAGTTTTTTGTGGGAATATAGTCGGTCAATAATTATTCAGTAGTTTTAGATTCAGGATAAAGAGGCTTTTCATCCAACGAGCCAAGGCGACTAGGTGGCCAAAAGCGTACCGTCGCACGACCAATAACATTCTTTAAAGGAACAAACCCCCAGTAGTGAGAATCATAACTGTTGTTACGATTGTCGCCTAAAACTAGATATTGTCCTTTTGGAACTTGAATTGGTCCGTACTTATAGTTGGGAGCATTAAGAATATATTTTTCAGTAAGTGGTTCGTCGTTAACATAAACATCACCGTTTTTGACTTCTACGATGTCTCCTGGTATTCCAATGACCCGTTTAATGAAAGCTTCTTTATAGTTCTGCTCTTTAAGAGCATCTGTTGGAGAAAAGACAACCACATCTCCTCTTTCTGGCTCGCGAAAACGATAGCTAATTTTTTCAATGATGAGGCGGTCATCAATAGCTAAGGTAGGAAGCATCGACTCTGAAGGAATAAATCGAGCTTCTGCAACACAAGCGCGAATCCCAACTGCCAAAATTGCAGCAGAAGCTAGAGTTTTGACTAGTTCTACTATCGGATTTTCTTCTTTTTCACTCATAAGCAGCTTATCTCCAAAGTCAAATTTAACAATTAAATATCGATGGCTCAAAGATTATTCTTTGTATACTGGCTGACAGTTGTTTGCAACCGCTTTCTATGATTATTACCTAAAACGAAGTTTCAATATCCGTTAATAATATTGACTTATATTTGTTTTGCAGAGCGATCATTGTATACCCTTTTCTTCTGACCGCGAAAGGCAGTCAACCGTTCTCTACCTTTGCAAAGCCAGGGAACGGTTGACCTTACAAGCAAATATCCAGTATTATTCTGAATATTTTCTAGTATTTTGTATATAGTAATATGAATTTATTATAAGAAATATGATTTTAAGTTAATTATTTGAATCTGGCTTACTGAAAAGAAAGCAAGTATGTATAGCCTTTAAATATAACTTTAAGGTTAGTTCACGATGAACTTAATGGTTAGTTGGAGCAAACCCTAGCTATATCTTATTTGCCATGCTAACTTATACATTCTTATTCAATCACTCAATAACAATAGTTATTTTTAATTAAACATTTATTTAATTTTTTAAAGATAGTATTAACCAAATTTTAAGCAAAATTTTCTTCCAAAGCGGTCAATAGCCAATGAGTATTATTCGCTCTCTAGATTCATTTTCTCTGCCTGAACTATTTAAATTAATCGAAAATGACTCAAAATCGGGTCGTTTAATTGTCGAAACTCCCATCTCGCAAAAAACTGCCAAGCGAAAGGGAATTTATTATGTTTGGTTCAAAGATGGTTACTTAATTGCCTTTAGTGATTGTCTTAACCAAAAAGGTTTAATCGACCTGATCGGCAAAAGAGAATGGTTGAGTCCAGCAGTTGTTTCTAGATTAAGAAAATTATGTCCAACTGGTGTACCGCTGGGTATGTATTTACAAAAGATGAAGCTTTTGAATCAAGAAAGGCTTAATTTAATCTTTCAACTACAGCTACATCAAGTCTATTCTTTATTTGAAGTTGATGGTGGAAGATTTAGGTTTGACGATTTTGCAGAGCTTGAAGACCGTATTTTGACTGTTCCCTGGTTGGAGATGACTGGACATCGAATTAAGACTAGTGAAGCTAGTATGTATGCCCTAAGACTGATGGAGAACTCACCAAATTTTATCGGTCAGTTACCAGGACCAAGTCAGGTGTTAAGTAAGATTGTCCCTCAGCCTCATCTTAGGCTCACGACACTCGAACGTCAGTTGTGGGACTTGGCAGATGATAAGACTTCTCTATTGACCATAGCCACAAACCTCCAGCAGACTGTTTCAATGATACAAATGACGGCTTTTCGTTTAATTGCGGTAGGTTTGGTCGAGGCTGTTTTTCAACCACAGTATGAGTGGTTGACAGAAAATGATGCTTTTGAAGCTGAAACTAAGGCTGATGAAGTCCCATCTTCATTATTAAATACCTTTGGTAGTTTTTTTAAAAAGAAAAGTTTTTAGTTGTTTAAAACGCCCTAACAATTGCCTGAATTTTAAGTTTTTATTTTGGTAGCTTAATTTTTTTTAATGAGAAAGGGAACTATAGGTATACAGACACTATCTTGATTGACACTCCTATCACCAAAGATATGTTTTATTGCTAAATATTTACATATTTATTTCTTATGTCTCTTGCAATTAAACACGGGCTTTTTAAGCTTAATCTGACTGACCACCATGCAATTCTTGGTGTGTCTTTAGATGCAGATCCCAAGCAGATTCGTTTAAGCTATCTTAAAATTGCTCAAAAGCTCCATCCAGATAAATGTCGTAAAGATCCGCAAAAAATGCAGATTGCTAGTCAAATTTTATCTAAACTGGTCAATCCTGCTTATGAACAACTTTCTCGAAAAACTAGCTTTGCCGAACATCAGCTAGTTTTGACTCAAATTGGTAAACGCTTGGCGGAAAACAAAGATAAGATTATTGTAAATACTGAAGCTGCGAAGGAACTACTGAAAGCAGGAAGCAGTGCCGAATTAGTCTATCCCAATCTTTTGAAAAAAATCGCTTCAGAGCAATATCAGTCTATCGAGAAAATCTCGAGAAATATTGGCGCGATTAGCGAATTAAATTTAGTTTATTTGATGTGGAAATGCGATCGCGTCGCAGGAAGTCAACAACAGCCAAAAATAAACAAACCTGCTGCTACATCTGCTGCCAAGCCTACTCCCGAAGTTAGTAAAAAGCCAGACAAACAAACCGTGAGTCCAAGCAAAGCTCCCATCAATCAGCCTGCTCCTACGCAAAATGTCAGTAAAACGGAAGAGCCGACTACTGGTACAAGGGTAAATGCTTTTGTCGGACGCGCTCAACAATATATTTCCAAAGGAGAATTCGACCAGGCAATTACAGAATTACGTGATGCTCTGAGGATCGACCCCAACCATGCTGTAGCTCATGCAGTTATGGGTCAATCTTATCTGCACAAAAAACAGTTAACGATGGCAAAGGTTCATATTGCTAAAGCCTGTGAAGCAGATCCTCACAACACAATTGTGGTAGAAAGCAAGAAGGCTTTGGATAAATTAACTAAACGAGTGAATAAAGCTAAAAGCACTAGTTCTAACGCTAACAATAAGCCTGGAAATAGTGGATTTTTCAGTGGTTTTTTTGGGGCGAAGAAAAAGTAACCGCTATACCGTCTCGATAAGGCGGTGTCTGCTGTAACCTCATTCCACGGTAAGATGGCACAAGTGACAGATTGTCGAACCCGAAGCCGTATCTTAACCTTAAATGATTTACCAACCCCCTGCTGGAGCTAGAGATTTATTACCCTTAGAAGTAGAGCAAAAACGCTGGATTAATGATCGCCTACAGCATATTTTTCAAAAGTTTGGCTATCAGCGCATTGTCACTTCTACTTTGGAATGGTTGGACACTCTAACCGCAGGTGGCGCAATTCAACCTTCAAAGGTGATTCAACTACGTAATAATGGAGAAAGCTCTTTGGGGTTGCGTCCAGAGTTAACCGCTTCTATTGCTCGTGCAGCAGTGACCAGAATGGCTGGAAATACATATCCTCAACGTCTATGCTATCGTGCCAATGTATTTCGCAATCCTTCCAGAAGTCATCATGGTCGTCAACTGGAGTTTTATCAAGCAGGGGTAGAGTTGCTTTTTGCTGGAGGAGTGTTGGCTGATGCAGAAATAATTCTTTTGTTAGCAGATTGTTTGCATGGGTTAGGCATCCCTGACTGGTCAATTTTAATTGGAGAAGCTGGTTTAACGCGATCGCTTTTGTCCGTATTTCCTGAATCTATCCGTACTGAGGTACGAAATTGTATTGCTAACCTCGATCGCATTACTTTGGAAAATCTAGAATTAGAGGCGGATTTAAAAAATCAAGCTTTGATGTTATTTGACTTGAGAGGAAAACCAGAGGATGTTTTAAGTAAGATATCTGCTTTGGATTTGGATGCTGATGCCACGCAAACCGTTAATAATTTAAAGTCCCTGATTGAATTACTTAATAGCAGTGCAGAGAAGCCTTTACCCCTAACTCTAGACTTGAGCCTGTTACAAACTTTTGATTACTACACGGGTATTGTTTTTAAAGCGGTTAGTTTTCAAGATCGTGATTCTTATATCTTGGCTGAAGGTGGACGTTACGATAAATTATTAGGACTATACGATCCTCAAGGCAGATCGTCCCCTGGAGTGGGTTTTTGCCTGTCTATTGAAGACTTACACTCTTGCTTGTTATCTACGACCAAATTGCCCCAACAAGCACCCCATAGCGATTGTTTAGTCATCCCTACCACCGCCGAAGTTGAAGTTGCTGCACTCAAGTATGCCCGTAAGTTGAGAAGTGAAGATGACTCAGCCAGAATTGAAATTGACTTAGGAGAGCGATCGGAAACTGCAATTAAGCAATATGCTAAAACCTGTCGGATTAAACAATTGGTTTGGATTGAAGCCGATGGTAGTCCCAGAGTTGAAAATTTGAATTGATCTAAGTTTTTTTAGCGATCGCCTTTACTTTTTCGTAATTGACTTTACCGCGATTGTTGCGGGGTAATGTATCGACTTCAATCCATTTTTTAGGCTGTTTATATTTAGCTAACTGAAGTGAGACTTGCTCTTTGATTAAATCTAAATCTTGCTTAAATTGTAGGGGGACATATACAGCCGTAACGACTTGTCCCCATTTGCGATCGCTTATACCTACTACACAAACATCTTCGACTAGTTTAGTGGCTAAAATTGCCGATTCTACTTCAGCAGGAAAAACATTTTCGCCTCCAGTAATAATTTTTTGACTATTTCTACCAATCAAATATAAATAGCCTTTACTATCTAGATAGCCTAGATCGTCTGTAGCAAATAGATCGGGTTTATCAAAAGAATTAGGATAGTAGCCTAAGCAGAGAGAATCGCATTTTATATTGATTAAATCGGGTTGATTATTTTCTGATTTAATAATAACTTCTGCATGGGGTAAAACTTGACCATTACTATTATTACCAGCTAGAAAATCTTCTGGTTTAAGAGTTACAATTCCCGATGCTGTTTCCGTCATTCCATAAGTAGGGGCAAGGGGAATATTATATCTTCTAGCTTCTTCTAAAAGCGATCGCGATATGCTCGCGCCACCTAATAAGACTGTTTTGAATTCTGCCAACTTGGAAGCTGATGACTCGATTAATAATTGTAATTGAGTAGGAACTAAAGAGATAAAATATTCTTGAGAGTTAAATACAATCTGGTTTTTATCTATTAATTTATAGGGACATATAATTAAATTACCTTGAGTAATAAAAGAGCGCATAAACTGCATCAATCCACTGACATGATATAGAGGTAAAGTGCAGCATGAATTTACTTCTTGGCAATTAAAATACTTTTGAAATCCCTTTACTGATGCACTCAAAGTTGACCAATTGTGCATGGCAAACTTAATTTTACCCGAACTTCCTCCAGTGGGAATCATAATCGACGACTCTGGAGATAAGTTATGATGGCGATACAATTTTATTGTTGTTATTTCCTTTAACTTCTAATAATAAGTCTTTGATTTCTCGATCGGCAAATACAAAATCTGGTTCTACTAAACTCAATACCTGCTGCCATTCTTGTTTTTGCCAATCAGGATCGCAAAGGAATACATTCGCGCCTCTTATTACTCCTGCTAAAAATGCAGCTAATAAATCAATCGGATCGGATTCGGCAATAATTATATTCGATCGATTGATTAAAGACGATGTTTGTTCAAATTTAACTTTAGTTAATTCTGGTAAATTGCGATCGACGATTAAATCTTCTTCTCTATATTGCCATAGCCAACTGCGAGACACTCCGTTGGGCGGTTTCACCGACTTGCGAAGCAGCGCGGTCTTGTTGGTTTCCAACAAAGAGCGACTGCTGAGGGCGAAGGAAGTGTCGAGGGTGCGATCGCGATATTCCTCTAATTTTGACCACAAATCTAACTTCATTTCATAGCTTCTCTTTATTCATGTCTCAAGCACTAAGTATTAAGCAAAATATTATCATCAATATCCTTAAATATAATTACGAATAAATTACTACTTATACATATAAACACCGATAGCAATTCGATCCTCGCTCAATATGATTCTGTAAAAAAACCAATGCCAAATGCTTAAAACTACCAGACAATTGAATTAATTCATTAATGCAATTTGTACCAATGTTTGAAAAAGCGACTCTATTTTCAGCAGTTTTTATTTTTATTGTTTTTGGAATGGTTGGAATTAAATATTTCAATTTTCTTGAAGCAAAAAATAAAGTCACTAAAACATCTATCAATCATCAGCAACTATTAATTAACAACTCTCTTTAAAAAGTTACAACGCTACGAATAGACTCTCCTTTGTGCATCAAGTCGAAGGCTTCATTAATTTTCTCGATAGGCATAGTATGAGTAATCAAATCATCAATGTTGATTTTACCTTCCATGTACCAATCAACAATTTTTGGCACATCTGTACGACCTCTCGCACCACCAAATGCCGAACCTTTCCAGACTCTTCCTGTTACTAATTGAAATGGACGAGTACTAATTTCTTGTCCTGCACCCGCCACACCAATTACGGTAGAAACACCCCAACCTTTATGGCAACATTCTAAAGCCTGTCGCATCACTTGGACGTTACCAATGCACTCAAAACTATAGTCTGCGCCACCACCAGTCAACTCTACCAAATACTCTACTATGTCCCCGTCTATTTCTTTGGGGTTAACAAAGTCAGTCATGCCATAAAGTTCAGCCATCGCCCGTTTGTCGGGATTAATATCAACGCCGACTATTTTACTAGCACCCACCATCTTTGCGCCTTGAATGACGTTTAAACCAATACCACCCAAGCCAAACACTACCACAGTCGATCCTACTTCAACTTTGGCTGTGTTTACCACCGCACCCAAACCAGTAGTTACCCCACAGCCAATAAGGCATACTTTATCTAAAGGTGCATCATCGCGGATTTTTGCCACAGCGATTTCTGGCAAAACAGTATAGTTAGCAAAGGTGGATGTCCCCATATAGTGATAGAGCTTTTCTCCTCCAAGAGAAAATCGACTCGTACCGTTAGGCATAACTCCTTTTCCCTGAGTAGAGCGAATTGCTTGACAAAGATTAGTCTTCTGGCTCAAACAGTAGGCACACTCTCGGCATTCAGGAGTATAAAGGGGAATTACTTTATCCCCTGGTTTAAGGCTAGTGACTCCCTTGCCCACTTCTGCCACAATACCTCCCCCTTCGTGTCCCAAGATAGTAGGAAATAAACCTTCTGGATCTGCACCTGAAAGAGTATAAGCATCAGTATGGCAAACTCCAGTAGCCTTAATCTCGATTAAAACTTCCCCTGGTTGTGGTGCTTCTAGCTGTACGGTTTCAATACGAAGAGGTTCGCCCGAAGCAAAAGCAACAGCAGCCTTAACATCCATGCTCATTGTTACACTCGTTGTTAAATATAGTCAGGAAAATTTTAGCTTATTAGAGATTAACTAATTGTTTCGAGTCTTTGACTAAAGTTTGCGATTTGTAAATAAATATAGAGCAGCTTTTCGATTTACGGGAAATTGAATTTATTGAATTTATGGTCGGTAGTTAGTACAGCAGTTAGGACAGTTAGAGCAGTCAAACAAGGATACCGCTTCGTGTCAAACAAGGATACCGCAAGCATATCCTTTAGGGCATATTAGAGCAGTTATAGGCAATCGATAATTTGGTTATCTTAGTCTCAAAGCCCTATTCTTTCGTTAAAGATTAAATTTTGTCCGAACCATTGTAGTAATTGATAACTAATAATCTCGATCGATGTCAGCTTTTTCTTCCTACGGTAGTCAACAAAATTCTCCAAATATGAGATTAGAAATAGATCGTTTATTAGATACAGATAAATTAGAAAAAAATGATGTTCGAGATGTAATAAAAGGCTTGCAGAGTACTCCTAAATCTATTCCTGCTCGCTATTTTTACGATCGCTATGGCTCACAATTGTTTGAAAAAATATGTGAATTACCAGAATATTATCCTACTCGTACAGAAGGGAGTATTTTAGAACAGTATGCAGGGGAAATTATTCAAAAAACTCAAGCAGTTGAATTAGTTGAATTAGGTAGCGGTAGCTCAACCAAAACTCGCTTTTTATTAGATGCCTATCAAAATTTGGATATGCCGCTATATTATACCCCTGTTGATGTTAGTGGAAGTATGTTAGAAGCAACTGCTAATAAATTGTTGGCAGACTATCCTCAGTTAAAAATACAGGGTAAAGTAGCTACTTACGACCTGGCATTAGAACAGTTATCAACTTACTCTTTAGGCAGAAGATTAATTATATTTTTAGGCAGTAGTATCGGTAATTTTGATGCTCGAGAATGCGATCGCTTTATTAATCGAGTTACCACTGCTTTAAACCCAGGAGACTATTTCTTATTGGGTATAGACTTGCAGAAACCGATAGAAATTCTTGAATCTGCATACAATGATGCCCAAGGAGTTACCGCAGCATTTAATTTGAATATGTTGCAACATCTCAACAATAGTTTTGAGGGCAACTTTGACTTAAATTTATTTAAACACAATGCCATTTATAATACCGATCGACATCAAATTGAAATGTATTTGATTAGTCAGCAGGAGCAATCTGTTAACTTGGATAGCCTAAACATGACTATTCAATTGAATAAAAACGAGGCAATTCTAACTGAAATATCTCGCAAATTCGATCTTCAAAAAATGGAGCAATTTTTAAATAAGAATAATCTAAAGTTGATTGAAACATATACCGATATTCAACAATGGTTTGGTTTGTTGCTGTGTCAGAAAGATTAATTAAGTAAGTCAATCTATTATTTGAGCGATCGCTTGAACACAGCACAAAAATAAATCATTAAAAATCGAATTGATTCATAAACTTGCGATCGATGTAGTCTTTAAGTTGCCAAAAAAGCCCAGATTGCCAACCAAGATTACTCCAAGATGCGATCGCTTTACGATCTCCTGTACCGATTAAAGCCAAATATTTACTTTGAGGAGAGTATTTTTCTAAAGGTTTGCCAGTTAATATTTGTCGCCAATTATGAAATAGGGGTTGTCCTTGGCGCACCGCAAAAACCCCTGCTTTGGGACGCTTATAGTTAGTCATAGTGGCAATATCTCCCGCAGCAAATACTTGAGGGTGGGACACAGACTGAAGAGTATCTGTAACTAAAATAAAGCCTTTGTCTGTAGTTAGCTGAGATTCTTCAATCCAAGTCGGTGCTGTAGCTTGAGTTACCCAAAAAACTCGATCGCATTTAATATCCAAGCCTGAATGAGAGTTAACGCTATTTTCCAATACTTCTTCTACTTCTTGCTGCAAATGTAGTTCAATACCCCGTTGTAAAATAATTTTTTCTAGCTTATTACTCACCCAATCATTATGACCCGATAATAAGCGATCGCCACGGTGAATTAAATGTATTTGCAGACGATCTTTTGGTCGATCCAAAATCTCCTGCAAACAGGTTTGCATATTCAATGCCAACTCTACTCCTCCAGCACCACCGCCAACAATAACTATCGAAAGAGGTTTGGTTGGATTAGATAGTGCCGATTGTTTTAACTCATACCAAGCATCGAGAAATTCAGGAACAGGTTTAGCAGGGATAGCATATTTCTCTGCACCAGGAACAGTAATCGTTTGAGGCGTACTGCCAATATCAAGGGACAAGTAATCAAATTCAATTTCTTGACCAGACTCGCAAATAACTCTCATGCGATCGAGATCTAAATTAGTAGCGCGATCAATAATCAGTTTTGCCCCTGCAAATTTAGCTAGCTTACGCAAATCAATATGAGTTTCCCTATAGCTATAAAAACCAGCAACATGACCTGGCAACATCCCAGAATAAGGCGTTTGCTCGACATCACTAAGCAAAACTAAGTCAACGTCTGGTATCGGATTTAATCCCCATAACCTTAAGGCGATCGCATGGGAATGACCACCGCCAATTAAGACTAATTTCGGCATAAGTCCGCTATTCACTAATCACTGTTTCCCAGGGATTGTAACGTCCAGCATAGTAGTCCAAAATATCTGCTACTTGTTGCTTATCTTTTTCTCCTATCTCTTTTGAATAGCTTATCTCTATTGCTGCAACTTGGCTTTGATAATAATCAAATTTTGCGACTGGCTGGTGTTCGATAGGGCGAAGAATAATACTTGCTGACACTCCCGCAACCTGTCGTAAATGAGCTGCAACTTCTCGATACACAGCTAGAGGTAGCTGAGGACAAACGAGCTGCTGACTTTGATTTTGAATAGTAGAGGGTTGCATCGCACGTCTATTTAAATTTAAAAATTAATCGCTCAAATCATTTTCTCATAACCAATCGGGCAAAGGAATAGATCTCTATAACTATCTATCAATAAAGTAATTTTTGTTCCTGCTTGAAACGTTGTATTTAATTCTCAAGGCTATAAGCTCTTTAAGCTTGTATCTTCCCGACTCTTCCATTACCTCGTTCTAGACTCACCTCAACCACAATCATCATAGTGTGACACAATCATTGCATAATATTAAAGATATACTAAGAGTCTTATTTTGGTGAATCCTTTTAATTAAGGACAACTTAGGTCTAAGATCTCGTTAGGATAAATAAATCGCTAGATAAAAAAATTAATACTTATTATGAAAACTGTTTCGGATAGTAAAAGAGCTTTTTATGCTGCTTATCCTCGCCCTATCAACTCTATCTACCGTAGAGTAATCGAAGAATTGCTAGTAGAAATGCACTTGCTATCGGTAAATTCAGACTTTAAGCCAGATCCTATTTATTATTTGGGAATTGTCACTTCCTTTGAACGCTTGATGCAGGGATATGAGCCAGAAAGCGATAAAGAAAAGATTTTTAACGCCTTGTGTACCTCCACAGATGCCGATCCTGAAACCTACAAGGCTCAAGCAGGAACATTACTATTCCTTGCTCAAGATAAGTCCACCTCTGATTTAATTGCTTGGTTGAGCAATCCAGAAGCAGGAGATGATACTGGTTATATCGTAGAGCCAATTAAGGCAATCTCAGCTAACGATCACTTCAAGTATAGTCGCCCTTTTGCGATCGGAATTTATACTCTCTTGGAAGAAAGCGATATTGAGTTAGTCAAAGAGCGAGAAAAACGTGATGCAACCCTAGATACTATCATTGAAAACTTTGGCTTTGCTGGAGGAGAAAAAATGAAAAAAGATCTTGAGCTGTATCGTGGAAACCTAGAGAAAATGACTCAATTGCTCAAGGTAATTGAAGACGTTCTAGAAGCTAGTCGCAAGCAAAGAGAAAAAAGAGAACAGGAAAAACAAGGCAGCACTGGTGAAAACAAAGAGGTTGAAGAAGCAGCAGCCGAATAGGAAGTAGGTGTCAGGACATCCCTTTTAAAAGGCTGTCGATCTTGTCGATCATCTGAGTTGGATTCATGACTTTGCTTAGGTAGTCATCAACTTTCATTTGAGCAGATTGCTGCTGTTCGCCATCAAAGCGATCGCCAAGTACAACCAAGTTGATATCCTGGGCTAAAGAACTTTTATCGATCTCACGAGCAATATTATTGATTGCGAGTAAACCAAAATCACGGTCGACGATGAGCAATCTAGGCTGCAATAATTCAATTTGATTCATTGCCATCACCGAATCCATTAACCATACTACTTGACAGTCAATAGTATTTAAAAGTTGGCACATGAAGATAGCACTTTCTTCATCCTCTGTCACTAGCATGATTGTGGGGGAGTTAATCGGGGCTTGTCTCAAAGAAAGTGTTTTTTTGCTGCTAGAATGAGGATCGAAGGGTGTTTTTACGGGTAAATAAACAGTAAATAGCGAACCTTCATTCAAAGCTGATTCTACTTCAATACTTCCACCATGTAACTCAACTAATTTTTTAGTTAAGGCTAATCCCAAACCTGTACCACCGTTGGTACGATGTTTAAAGTTTTCTATTTGTTTAAACTTTTCAAACAGCAGAGGAATTTCCCTTGGTGAGACACCAATACCGCTATCTTCAACTTGAAACAACACCTGGCGTTTCTCTCGCCAAACCCTGAGTATTACCTTGCCATTTTCAGGAGTGAACTTAATTCCATTACTTAGCAAGTTAAATAAAATTTCTTTAAGCCTGAGTTCATCAGCAAAGAAGTATTCTCGATCTGTCTCAAGTTTAATTTCTGAACTGAGAGTAATCCCCTTAGCCTCAGCAGTATCCTGAAGCATTTGTAAAGACTTTTTAGCTATATCTATTAAGGATATTTGTTTGATGTTTAATAGATGCTTTCCTGATTCAACATCAGAAAATTCTAGAATATTGTTAATCAGCGATAGTAAATGTTTTCCACTTTGTTGAATTAAGTGAAGATACTGCTGTTGTTTTTCTGGAGATAATGGTACTGCCGATTTGGTTGATGACCACTGCAACAAGGTACTAGAAAGCCCAATGACGCAAGTTAGAGGAGTACGTAATTCGTGGCTCATACTACCCAAAAACTCGTGTTTCGACTTGCTAGCTGCTTCAGCTGCGATCAGGGCATCTTTGATTTGTTGAGCCTGTGTTTGGACTTGTTTTTCCAGGAGATTCTTTTGCTGCTCTAGTTTCTGATATGATTGCTGGTGATATACTGCGATCGCAATATATTCTGCCATCTGACGTAAAAACTTAATATCCAGATGATGCCATTGGCGAGTTTTACTACATTGATGAGCAATAATTAAGCCCCAAATTTTTCCTCTAACATAAATTGGAGCGATCGCTTTAGCTTTTACCTGAAATTTTTTCATCAATGGTTTCAGACAGGGATTTAAGTCTGAATCTTGCTCTACATCATCAATTACTAAGTTAAATTCTCGATCGTATTTGCTTTGGGATTGAGAAAAATCGTGCCAAGATGTCTCTTCCTGAAAATACAGGGTAGAAGTGATATTTTCTTTTTTTGCTTCGTAGGTAATGGTATTGACAGTATGAACTGATTCTGAAATCAAATCAGACTTCAAAGGAACATCTAGTTGATAAATCAACAAGCGATCTAAATTTAGAAAATCACAGCTATGGTTGATTGCTGTTTGAATTATTTCCGATAAGTTTAAATTTTGGCTAATCTGGATATTGATTTGCTCAAAAATACGTTCTTGTTCCACCTGATAGTGTACCAATTTATCCATCGAGGGATGAGGGTAAAAAGTATGATTATATTTGGCTTGATCTTCGTCATTAATCAGTAATTTCACTACTTTTACAATAAATCCAACGGAATTATCGTTATTAGAATTTAATTTGCTAGCAAAGTCCTTTTGCACATATTCAATAGCAGAATTTTTCCATCCGTTTTGATGACCTATTTGCCTCAATTCGTCAATTATTATTGCTAGATCGAATGATATGGTTACTTGATATTCTAAAGATGCTTTTGTTGGTTCTAGGCGTAAAAAAGCATTATATTTTGGTTCTGTTAATAAAAGAAAAGATTCTGTTTCTAATTGTTTATTTGAATTAAGTTTATAATCAATGTTTGCCAACTTAAGTAATGTATACTCGGTAATGAGTTGGCTTTCAGCTTCTTCCGCTATCGTCAACCAAAACTTGACAAGTTGCAGTACAACTTGATGGCTAACAATTTTTCTGATAGTTGAAGAAGATGAAAAATTCAACACAATTTATCTTTAATAAAACAGCATATTTTTGGCATTTCTTTTTACCTAGCTTGGCTCATTTTCTGACACTTAATCTAAACCGTAACTATTTCTCAAGATTAGATAAATATTAATTAATTATGCACAAATTGGCAGCTCTTCCAGGAGGCTGGAATCCAGACACAGAAGGGGTGATTTTTATTGAACAATCTCCTGCACCAATTGTTTTCCTAACTTATGCTGATACAGATATTCAAACTATTGCCACGGCAAGATCTTTGTTAGATGATAATTTTCCCGATATTAGGGTGGTTAACCTGCTGAATTTACAACAACAGTTAAGTATTGATGTATACATAGAAACTGTCTTATCAAAAGCACAAGTAATTGTTTTACGTTTGTTAGGTGGAAGTACTTATTGGAGTTATGGATTAGAAAGAATCAAGGAAATTGCCGAAACAAATAATATAAATCTATTTATATTGCCAGGAGACAATGTTCCTGACCTAGATTTAATTAGTCATTCGACAGTTTCTTTAACTGCCGTCAATCAATTATGGCGTTATATAATTGAAGCAGGAAGAGATAATTTCGCTAATGCTTTTCGATTTATTAGTGATACTTGTTTAAAGACTAATTATCAGCCTATAGCACCAGAATCGGTGAGCGAGTTAGGATTGTATCAGTGGCAGAAGGAAGCAGATACGATTAAACAAAATAGCCCAAATTTAGAACCTTCTTGTGGGGTACTTTTCTATCGTTCTCATTATTTAGCTGGTAATACCTTACCTATAGATTGCTTGTGTCAATCTATAGTAGCTAAAAATATAATACCAGTTCCTATATTTATCTCGACCTTAAGAAATATAGAATTACAGCAACAATTATTAGCTTTACTACAAGAAAAGAATATTAAGGTATTGCTAAATACAACTAGTTTTTCTCTAGCCAAGATTGGCGAATCATCTCAGTTAAAATTTTGGCAGCAGTTAAATGTTCCCGTATTGCAGGTAGTCTTAAGTAGTAGCACTATCGAACAGTGGTCGTCTAGTTTACAAGGATTGATGCCCAGGGATGTGGCAATGAATGTAGCATTGCCTGAAGTAGATGGCAGAATTATTACCCGTGCTATCTCTTTTAAATCAGTACAAACTTGGAATGAAAAGCTAGAAACTAATGTAGTTGTCTATCAGCCTCAAAGCGATCGCATTAATTTTGTGGCTGACTTGACAAAGAATTGGGTAAATTTGGCAAATACCCCCAACAAAGACAAAAAAGTAGCGTTGATCTTAGCCAACTATCCCAATAAAGACGGGAGAATTGCTAATGGAGTTGGTTTAGATACTCCACAAAGCTGTATTAATATTCTTCAAGCATTAGAACAAGCAGGATATACGGTTACAGATATTCCCGCGACGGGAGATGAATTAATTCAACGCCTTACTGCGGGAATTACTAACGATCCAGAAAGCCGTATTAATCGTCCAAGTTATCAAAGTTTATCCGTAGAAGAATATCAGCAGTATTGGCAAGATTTGCCCGAAACCGTACAGCAAGGTATTACCGACAGATGGGGCAACGTGGAAGGGCGAACAGCCGTTCGCCCCAACATTGAGATACCTGGGATACGGTTGGGTAATGTATTTATTGGCATCCAACCATCGCGGGGATACGATCGCGATCCGAGTTTAAATTATCATGCACCAGATCTAGAACCAACCCACGAATATTTAGCCTATTACCATTGGTTGCGCAGTTGCTTTGGAGTACAGGCGATCGTTCATGTCGGTAAGCATGGCAATCTAGAATGGTTGCCAGGCAAGAGTTTGGCTCTGTCTAATAGCTGCTATCCTGAAGTAGCATTACAGGCAATTCCCAACATATATCCTTTTATCGTCAACGATCCAGGAGAAGGTTCACAGGCCAAAAGGCGATCGCAAGCCGTAATTATCGACCATCTCACCCCACCCCTTACCCGCGCTGAACTATATGGTGGTTTGGAAAAATTAGAGGCTTTAATTGATGAATATTATGAAGCCCAAAGTTTAGATCCAACAAGGTTGGGTATTATCAGCGATCGCATTACTAAATTAGTCCAACAGGAAAACCTAGACCAAGATCTTGGCATTCAATCCAGCGAGACTCTATCTTTAACCCAGTTTTTATCTGTAGCCGATGGCTATCTGTGTGAATTAAAAGAAGCCCAAATACGAGATGGCTTACACATTTTTGGTGAATGTCCTCAACAAGAACAATTACGAGATTTAATAATTGCGATCGCTCGTTCTCCCAGTTACGAACGTATGGGCATTACCCAAGCCATCGCCAAAGACTTTGGGTTAGATTTCGATCCATTATTAGGAATAAATCAAAATTTTGTGGGTAGAGACGTTAAATCTCACGTCTCTATGGGATCTGACAACCCAGATGATGAACAAATGATTGATTGGGTAAAGCAATTTCAACAGTGTAAAAATGCAGGAGATGCGATCGCCATTCTTGAAGAAATTGCTATAAATTTTGTAGATAGAATTTTAAACCCTTCCCTTGTACGGACGTTTCAGGAAATGTCCCTAATCCATACAAAAGAACAAATCGAATGGATTGAGAATACCTTATTACCGAACTTAATTAAAAGCGATCGCGAAATTATTAATCTTGTTAAAGCTTTAGACGGCAAATATATACCCAGTGGGGCATCGGGCGCACCGACTAGGGGTAGACCAGAAGTATTACCTACAGGACAGAAACTTTTATTCGGTAGATATTAGGGGAATTCCCACAGAAACCGCTTGGGAAGTGGGAAGTAAAGCAGCAGAAGCGGTAGTTGAACGCTATACCCAGGAAAATGGCGAATATCCCCAATCTTTGGCTATTTCTATCTGGGGTACATCTACTATGCGGACAGGGGGAGATGACATTGCTCAAGTAATGGCACTAATGGGAGTCAGACCAGTTTGGGACGGTATATCTCGTCGGGTAGTAGATTTTGAAGTGTTGCCAGCTTCCTTGTTAAATCGCCCTCGTGTCGATGTGACGGTAAGAATATCAGGATTTTTTAGAGACTCTTTCCCTAACATAATTAACTTACTCAACAAAATAACCCAAACCGTTGCTACCTTGCCAGAATCAGCCGAAACTAATCCTTTATCAGCATCAGTACAGATAGAACAACAGCTATTAGAATCTCAAGGAATTGACCCCCAAACAGCCCAGGAAAAAGCTAGCTATCGGGTATTCGGTTCAAAACCAGGGGCTTATGGCGCGGGAATGCAGGGATTAATTGAGGCGCAAAATTGGCAGAATGATGAGGATTTAGCTAGAGCGTATCTCAACTGGAGTTCCTATGCTTATGATGGTACTGGTAAAGGATATGCTGTACCAGAATCTTTTCAACGACGTTTAAAACAGCTACAGATAGTTTTGCATAATCAAGATAACCGCGAACACGATCTATTAGATTCTGATGATTATTACCAATTCCAAGGTGGTATGACGGCTGCGGTGCGGAGTTTGACGGGTAAAAATCCAGAAGTATATTTTGGTGACAATTCCCAACCCAGTAACCCCAGAGTGCGGAAATTAACCGAAGAAATAGCCAGGGTATACAGATCGCGAGTAGTCAATCCCAAATGGATTAAAGGCGTAATGCGTCACGGCTACAAAGGCGCGTTTGAAATGGCAGCCACGGTAGATTATCTTTTTGCCTATGATGCTACTGCCAACTGCGTGGCAGATCATATGTATGAAGGGGTAGCCAAGGCTTATATCTTTGACGAACAGGTACAGGAATTTATTCAAAACAAAAACCCTTGGGCGTTGCGGGATATGTCGGAAAGACTCTTAGAAGCCCATCAAAGAGGTTTATGGCAAGATGTCGATTCGCAAATAATTGAGGATTTAAAAGCGATCGCCAATCAAGCCGAAGGTGTTATTGAAGAGATTTGATTTTATAATGCTTTGGTTGATTAGTGATGGGCTGAAAAATAAATCAAATAGAAGGTATATTGATATTCAACTTCAGCGCAGGATTGTTTTCCCAGCGATCGGCTACGTGGGCGTATATTGAAGTAGTGCGAGGATCTTTATGTCCCAGCAAATCCTGTACCTGACGTAAATCTGCACCAGATCGTAAAGCTAATGTCCCCGCAGTATGTCGTAGGCTATGAGCAGAAATAGTCCTACCAGGAGTATGTTTTAGAGATGCTTTTTTGAGGTACTGATCGATAATTTTTCTCATTCCTCTTCGAGAAATTCTTTGTCCCCTTGAATGATTACCCGTAGCCACAAATAATGGTCTGGTAGGTTTTAATACTTCTCCTTTTGTTTCCCTAATGTGCAGGTAATTAACCAAAAGATTAGCAATATCAGGAGTAAGAGGAACAACTCGAATACTTCTTTTACCTTCAACTCGAATACCCAGGTTTTGTCCTTGTCTGACTAAACTAGCAACATCAGCACGATGTAATTCTACCGTCCGAGTGCCTTCTAGAGCCATAATCGCGATCATCGCTTTGTCCCTGGCTGCTATTACTGTGCCATCATCGGGAATAATTCCCAGAAGAGTTTCTACTTCTGATTGTTCTAAGTAGGTAATCTTTTCGGCTGGATCTAGCTTTTCTCGTGGTGGCTTGACTCCCGCAGCAGGGTTGACTGCAATCATACCTTTTTCTACCGCAGCCTGATAAAAACGACGCACCACAGCTAGCTTTAAAGCGATGGTAGCTGGCTTATATTTCTTTTGTTGAACCATCCAACGACGATACTTTTTAATATCATCTTTAGTAATGGTAACAGGATTTAGCAAACGGCGATCGCACCACTGAAGAAACTGGTGTAATTGACGAGTATAAGTTTTGAGGGTATCTTCTGCTGCATCTCCCGCACTGACATCTATATCTAAAAACTCGGCAAATACTACTAATAGATTATTGGTGGTGATCTTACTAATCTGTGGTGGATTATTAGTAGCTAGCATTGATTTCATCGCTCAATTTGGCACAATCTTAGCATAGGTATTGAAATCAGTAATTAGTACAGACAAGCTGCATAACGATAATTAGCAGTCATGAATGAACACTACTATATTTATATCCTCTGATAGTATCTAAGGAAATGCGATCGCTGTTTTAATTAAAAGCAATCATAAAAAGCTTATATGTAATGTCAAAATCAGAGGGAATATCGTTCGATGGTAATAGGGAAGAAGTTTTATCTAGTTTAGAATTGGATTTGGCTCATTTTCACGGGACATCAACAAGTAGTGATTTGAAAGCCGAACAAACAGAAATATTGCATTCTGAACTTATTACTAATCCATTTTTAAAACAATATATTTTATTAGGATACGCAGCTAAAGGAGTTATCTACTTTTTAATTGGGATATTAGCAATTGAAGCAGCGGTATTACCAGAAAAAAAAGCTGTAGGAACTTATAAAGCTTTAAAGTACTTATCGGGACAACCATTAGGAAGCATTCTTTTATGCTTATTGGCTTTTTGCTTGGGAGGATACGTTTTACGTCGTCTTGTTCAAGCTGTGGTTTACCCAGGACATTCTCAGGACTTTAGTTGGACTCGGATGCTACAGCGCACAGGCTACATAATGAGTAGTATTAGTTATGCAGGAGTCGCTTATTCGGCTTTGAGTATAGTTTTTAAATTAGGAAAATACAACGATACAATTAACCATACAGTGGAAAAGTTATTTTTACACCCGACGGGAGAGTATCTGGTTTTCGTTGGAGGAATGGGAGTAATCGGAGTAGGAATTGGCTATTTGTACGGTGCTTATAGCGGATCTTATATTAGTAAATTTGATTCTTCAAATATCGATCGCCGTTTAAAACACTTCGCTGAGTGGATGGGTAAATTAGGTATCGCGTCTAGAGGCGTTGCTTTTGTTGTTACTGGTGCTTGTCTGATCGTCGCTTCGATTGTGTCTGATTCCAATTTGGCAGGAGGATTACAAAACGCTTTTCAGGTTTTAGCCGAACAACCTTTAGGATGGTTGTGGTTAGGATTGATTGGCAGTGGTTTTATTGCCTATAGTGTGTATATGTTCATCGCTGCTATGTACAGACAATATGCAATTAGATAGGAAAGGATTTTTTAGCTGGATATATTATACATAAATCTTTACTAAGACAACAATTTGAGTTGTTAAAAGCAAGAAAGGAACAATACTAGAAGTTTTCGACTCTACTAGCTAAATCAAAAATAAACTTATAAATTAAATTATGAAATTTAGATTGAACAATTTTGTACTGACAGCAATTTTTTTTGCTGCTGTAATTGGTATATTGTCTAATCTAGATAGTGATGTTGAAACTCTATTAAAAGCAGGAATAGCCAGTAAAAAACCTGCAATTGTCGTAAATCAAGTGGGATATTTACCTCAATGGCAGAAATTGGCTTTTTTCCGCCAAACTACCATATCAAACACTAAAACCCAAAAAGAGGATACTGCTAAATTAATCGATCGCGATACAAAAAAAGAGATTGCAACTTTGCCCATAAACTCAGCAATTATCGATCGCGATACTAAAGACGCGATCGCAACTATTGATTTTAGCGACGTTACTCGATCGGGAAACTATTATCTTCGCGCTGGAAAATTCCAGTCTGCACCCTTTGCCATTGGTAATGAAGTATATCAAGATTCTTTAGTCAAGCTACTGCGATCGTACTATATACAGCGATGTGGAGTAGCAATTGACGATCCTATATCTGGTATATCCCATCTTCCCTGTCATCTTAGGGATGGAATAGTCGCCCGAGAAAACGAAACAAGGATTGATGCAGTGGGTGGTTGGCACGATGGAGGGGCGTATAATAAGTATGTTGCTACCGCCACAGTCACTATTGGACGCTTGTTAAGTCTTTACGAACAACACCCCGCTTTGTTTCCTGACAGTCAGTTAAACATTCCTGAGAGTGACAACGGGAAGTCAGATTTGTTAGACGAAATGGAATTTGGCTTAAATTGGCTGCTTAAGATGCAGCGGGATGATGGTGCAGTGTATCGTAAGGTAGCAGGGGGAAAATGGGCATTGAATTTAGCCCCCGATAAAGATGTTCAACCCCGTTATGTTTATGGTATTTCAACCCCCGAAACGGCAAAATTTGCAGCGGCAATGGCGATCGCCAGCCGTAATTTTGAGTCTGTCGATCGTCAATTAGCAAGCAAATATTTAGCCTCTGCCAACCTAGCTTGGCAATATTTGCAAACCCAGCCTGAAATGAAGATTGATTGGCAATCAAAAGATGATAGCGGATCGGACAGGTATTTGGCTTCAAAGTTTAATACGGAAAAAAGCTTAACTACAGATATTGACGATCGCCTTTGGGCAGCAGCAGAATTATATATAACTACAGGTAATGATAATTTTGCCGATTATTTTGCCAGTAATTTAGAACAGGTTGAATATACCTTATTTGAATGGAAAAATCCTGCCCCTTTAGGGATGATTAATTATCTACAACAGAAACGCCAACCAGTCGCAGAAGAAACTATTAATAAGATTAAAAATAAGATAGTACAAAGGGCAGATTTGGATTTAAATATAGCAGATAAAAGTAATTACAATATTGCCAATAATCGCTTTATTTGGGGTTCAAATAGAATGATAGCCGAAGAAGGAATCACTTTAGTCAATGCTTATAAAATAACTAATGATTCTCAGTATTTAAATGCTGCGATCGCTCAACTAGATTATCTGTTAGGGCGCAACCATTTTAACCAAACTTTTATTACCGAGGTTGGTACAAATTCAGTTAAATACCTTAGTAATTTATATGCCAGAGCTAAACAAATAAAAATTCCTGGTTTAGTCGTGGCAGGGGCAAACGCCACGGCTCAAGACAGTCGGGTGTACAAAAATAGGGGTCAGCTTAGCTATGCAGATGATGAGCTTGCCTATGCTAGTAATGGTAACGCCACAGATTATAATGCGTCCGTTATTAGCTTAATCGTTAATCTCATGAAGCTTTGATCTATTTATTTCAATTTAATAAATAACAACAAGAAATATAGAAATAGCTCATAGAAAATTGAGCTTGTTGTAAATTATTGAAGATACAGCAATCTCAATTAAGAAGTGAATATGCAAAATAAAGATGACTCTGCAAATTCTTTACTATCTGATGCTAGTAAAAGATTAGAAAAAGCCTTGAAGCACATTAACATTTCTAGTGATGCGATCGCTCGTTTACAACATCCCAAATCTACATTATGTGTGTCTATTCCTGTCAGGATGGACGATGGCAGTTTAAAGGTGTTCTCTGGTTATCGAGTGCGCTACGATGATACTAGAGGCGCAGGTAAAGGCGGTGTACGCTATCATCCCAAAGTAAGTTTAGACGAAGTTCAATCCCTCGCCTTTTGGATGACCTTTAAATGTGCCTTACTAGATTTACCTTTTGGCGGGGCAAAAGGTGGTATTACAGTAAATCCCAAAGAATTATCCAAAGCAGAATTAGAAAGATTGAGTCGGGGATATGTAGATGCGATCGCAGATGCCATTGGTATAGATGTTGATATTCTTGCACCCGATGTCTATACTAACGCCACCATTATGGGTTGGATGATGGATCAATACAGTATCATTCATCGAAAATTATGTCGTGGAGTAGTTACAGGCAAGCCGTTAGCTTTGGGCGGTAGCAAGGGTAGAGACACTGCTACCGCAATGGGTGCATTTACCGTGATTCAAACTATGTTACCGAAATTTGACCTTGCCCCGAAAAACACTACCGTTGCAGTTCAAGGTTTTGGTAACGCAGGTTCGACTCTAGCAGGTTTGCTTGATGATGCTGGATACAAAGTAGTTGCGGTGAGTGACTCTAAAGGAGGAATTTATGCACCCCAAGGTTTAGATATTGATAGTGTCAGAAAACACAAAAATCAAAGTCGAGAAATGAAAGCTGTCTACTGTCACGATAGCGTTTGCAGCATCATGGAACATCAGGTTATTTCCAATCAAGAACTGCTTACTTTAGATGTAGATGTGCTAGTTCCCGCAGCTTTGGAAAACCAGATTACGAAAGAGAATGCAGGAGATATTAAAGCCAAGTATATTTTTGAAGTAGCCAATGGTCCGATTAATTCGGATGCAGACAAAATATTGGGCGAAAAAAGCATTTATGTATTTCCCGATATTTTGGTAAATGCAGGAGGAGTTACTGTTAGCTATTTTGAATGGGTACAAAACCGTAGCGGATGGTATTGGACATTAGAAGAAGTCAACCAGCGTCTTCAAGAGAGAATGGAAATAGAAGCCAAACAAACTTGGAAAATTGCCCAAGACTTAGCCATAGATGTTCGCACCGCAGCCTATGTTCATGCTCTCAACCGTCTTGGAGAAGCTTTAGATGCAAAAGGTACAAGAGAGCAATTTATCAATAATTATTGAATTTTGGTGAATTTCCAAGTATTGAAGAAACAGGTTGTGCCTTGTCTCTTCAATACTTATTACTTATTACTTCCGTACAAGTAACCTTTGAGTTTCAACCAATCAACACACTACGATTCTTTTAGTCAGTGTTACCAGTTTGCAAAGATTTCTCGGCAACTTTCGTCCACTCAGTATGAGAAAATTCTCCTCTAGGACGGTCTACTCTTTCATAAGTATGTGCGCCAAAGTAATCTCTTTGAGCTTGAGTCAGATTTTGAGGTAAACTAGCTCGGCGATAGCTATCAAAATAGTCTAAAGAAGAACTAAATGCAGGTACAGCAATACCCGATTGATTAGCAATAGATAAAACTTCGCGCCATGCAGCCTGACGATCTACAATAGACTGTTTGAATTCAGGTGCAAGCAAGAGGTTGGGTAAATCTGGGTTTTCATTAAACGCTTTTTTAATTTTGTCTAAGAAACCAGCCTGAATAATACAGCCTCCTTTCCAGATCCGCGCTATCTCTGCCAAATCGAGATTAAATCCAAATTCACTGGATGCTTTGCTCAACAGTGCCATTCCTTGGGCATAGGAACACATTTTAGAGCAATATAAAGCATCTCTAACCTTGTCAATAAATTCTTGCTTATCTCCTTTAAAATCAGTATCAGGTGCGCTAATTTCTTTGGATGCAGCAACTCTTTCTTCTTTATATGCCGACATAACGCGAGCGTTAACCGCAGCATATATAGTAGGAATAGGTACGCCCAATTCTAAAGAACTTACCACAGTCCAGCGTCCTGTTCCTTTTTGTCCCGCAGCATCTAAAATAGAGTCTACTAAAGGTTCATTAGTTTTTGGATCGTTATTACTGAAGATGTCAGCAGTAATTTCAATCAAAAAGGAATTTAGTTCATCAGTATGATTCCATTCGCTAAATACTTTTTCTAACTCATCCCCAGATAAGTTTAAAGTATTTTTCATTAGGTCATAGGCTTCTGCAATTAGCTGCATATCCCCATACTCAATACCATTGTGTACCATTTTGACGTAGTGACCAGCACCACCAGGGCCAATAAAGGTGACGCAAGGACCATCGTCTACCTGGGCTGCAATTTTGGTCAAAATTGGCTCTAAATCTCGATAACCTGCCTCTGTTCCCCCAGGCATTAGGCTAGGACCATTTAGTGCGCCTTCTTCTCCGCCACTAACTCCCATACCCACAAAACCTAATCCAGTTGATTCTAAGTCTTTGGTACGTCTTTCTGTATCTTCATAAAGAGAGTTGCCACCGTCAATAATGGTATCTCCCTTTTCTAATAGTGGTTTTAACTGGTCAATCACCGCATCTACAGGTTTACCTGCCTTGACCATTACTAAGATATTGCGAGGACATTCTAAAGTCTGAACAAATTCTTCGAGAGAATATGCAGCTTTTATATCTTTATCCTGCGCTCTTTCTGCCATAAATTTTTCAGTTTTAGCAGCAGTACGATTGTATACAGCAATAGGAAAACCGCGACTTTCTACGTTGAGAGCGAGATTTTCACCCATTACGGCTAGACCAATTACACCAAAAGTTCTTTTTGCCATAGTATTTAACTTGCCCCGAAGGTTGCTTTAGCTTGTTTAAGGATTGAAATAACAACTTGCAGAAAGACTTTATACTTTAAGTCTTTCTAGACAAAAGGCTAACGCAATTTCTCAGGTTAAGATTTGTTCCTTAATTAACTCTTTGATTTCTTCTAAAACAAGTTATGGTAGTCTGGCAATTTTTTGTGAGCAACAATGAGGACAAAATTTATTATTGTAGGATATGAATGAATTTTGTCTTAAGTAAGAATACAAATGTAATTGTTTGTTCTCTCTTTGTATAGCAATAAGGACTAGTTTCTCAACCGCACTTATCCCAAAGTATCTTTCAGGCGATCGCTTACCCGCAAAGCGTTGGCAACAATAGTTAGAGTGGGGTTTACTGCACCCATACTGGGGAAAAAGCTTCCATCCACTACATAGAGATTCTTTACATCGTGGGTACGACAGTTGAGATCTAAAACAGTGGTTTTGGGATCTCAACCAAATTTACAAGTACCTACCTGATGCCACACAGCTGAAAGGGGAACTTGAGTGACCATGAACATAAAAAAGCCTATCTGACGGCTAGTCTATTCCATTTAGACTTACCCGTCATTTGGATTTGTCACAAGGGATATTCGTGTTCGGAATTACTGAAATAGAAATCATTAAAGCCCAAAGTTTTTTGGAAAGCAGTGGGGTTTGGCTTATCGGCGATCGCGACGATTGCTGAATGGTTGTGTAGCATTAAATTACGCCCCACCATCCCCGAAGAGTTAGCTAAACCATTGGAATGTTGTTCGTTTTTTTATTTTAATGGCTGATTACTGGTTATTGGTTAGACTAATCTAAATGGCTAAATGTGTTCTGAATCTTTCGCTGTAGTAAGCACTTTGATTAGTGCGTGAACTCAATAAAAACTATTTGTTCAAAAAAAATACAAGATTATCAACTGTTATTTTCAGAAATATATTGCTTCTTGGTATCTGGCAATAGTATTAAATAATTATTAATATTTTTGGATAGTTCTATTTTGTCTATCGAAAGAGATATTGATTTTTTCCAAATTTAAAATATAATCCATCGAAAGTTGTAGATCGATATTGTCCTTAAAATAGATGCGGAGATAACTAGTTGTCATATATAATCTACCTTGTTAGAAAAGGAGATTATAAAATATATGCCTATAGCTTTAAAAGACGATGTGATGTACATCTTACTTAATAAGATTAATAAAGGAAACAGTGATGGTAAACATTCAGTAGATTTCAATGCTACTGACTTTACAGGACGCAACCTCACCATATCTGACTTTCTCGGTCATTTAGATTATCTTAACCAGAAACAGTACATTGATGCAGACTTCTCTGGCAATGCTTATGCCAATCAAGAAGACGTACCCGATTTGGTTGACGAGGAAGAAGTAGATTTTCGCGTTGCTAATACCTTCGGCGCACCAGATGGTCCTTTACCTCATTTGATCAAGTTTAAGCGAGCAGAATTGACTAAAAAGGGAGAAGCAATGCTCGATCGCATGGAAAAAAATCCTCCTGAAGCTTTGAAATCGGGAGCATCCACACCTATTGTTGATAAATATACTCCTTTTCTTGAAAAAGTAGCTCTCAGGGCTGAGTTACCAGATATTTTTGATGCTAGAGATTTAACAAACGTAGTGTATCGTACAATGCGCGATTTGATGCCCAACGAAGCATCCAAAGCTGTACAGTCTGAACTGCACGATGAGATGGAAGGCGATGCCAAAAACAAAAGGCTACAGGATGAGATTTCTGACTTATGGAAAGATGATAATCCTATAGTTGCTTGGTTGAGTAAGGTTCGTCCAACTTTGAATTTTGATGCGGATACTTTTATCTTCCGCGTTGAAAAGGAAGGTGGTTTACCTCGTGGTACAACTGGCGAGAAAGTAATTAATGCCGTATTTTCTGCTACTAAAGAAGAGTTGTCTGAAGACACGAAGAAACAGGTGTCTGGATTTTTACCAGGTAAAATTAAAGATATGTGGGAAGCAGCTTAATTAACTTAATTAGCTCGATTAAAATTAATACTATGCCAATGAATAATCATGGTCTAATCGATTATTCATTGGCATTTTTTTGTTATATATAGCGATTACGAAGTTGCCACCATAGCAATTGCTTTCTGTCAATGTGTACGTCAAATATGCAAATGTTAGCTGATAACAATAATCATTCATCCAAGCAGTTATTATGTAAAACCAATGACAGATAGGCATATATGCCTAGAGCTGTTATATTAATGATAATAAATATATCGGTTTGTAAATAATGTTGAACGCACCATACAAAAATAGAGAAGCAACGTATACGGTCGATAGCCCTTACAGTTTTAAACAAACTCAAGATAGAAGATGGGGGATTTACGCTGGAGATCGTCTTCTAGCAACGGTGGGAAGCTATGAAGCGTGCCAATCAATTGGAAAATTTTTGACTAGCAATTTATCTCAAGAAGATTTAATCCGTGCTACGATCGCTTTCAAAAAATCGATTAATAGATCTTTGATTATTAAGTAATACAGTGAAATGCGATCGCTATTTATAAGCTGCTGCACCTTAACAATGTTTGACTCAAATTATGCAGCAGCAATTTTAATTTAATAAAAGCAATCATAATTTACTTTGTGCTGTTTGTTATCAGTTCATTTCCTGTTCGTTCAATTGTTTTGAATTGCTCTACTAAAGGTAATATTTTTCGTTCCTCTGCTTCAACATAATTGTAGATATTGATAAAATTGCGTTCTATTTCTTCGTAGATAATATCTAACTTAGAATTTAATTTATCGGTTATTTCACTTTCAAAACGAGTCTTTTCTTGGTCAAGTTTATCTTCAAACTGCTTGATTATTTTGCGCTTTTTAAGAATTAATGTTCCCCCTGCAAACAAAATTCCTACTCCTGCAAAGGCAGTACCAATAATATCCAGTAATACAATTTCAGTTAAAGCAGCGATCGCCGTACCTGCAACCGTTGCAGCACCACCACCCATCAGCCTTGGTGCGACGCTAGCATTGACTGATTCGATGGAATAAAGAAAGGTTTTATCATCTAGCAGGGTAGAAACTTTTTGCTGTACATCTTCAACAATTTCTTGACGACTTTCGATAGTATTAACGCTAATAGCGCTAGTGTTAATTTGATTTACCTTTATATCATGTAAATCATCTACCAAACTTTGCAACAATTCTCTAATACCACCCACAAAATGTTTGATACCTTCAGTAGATATTTCTCCTAAAGAAGACTTTAACTCATTTTCACAACTGTGCTTTAATTCGTCCATCCAAGTTGGTGCAGATTTATTAGTACGAAATAAAACAGCAAATGAACCTTTAACTAAAGTTAGCAGGGATAACTTTTCGCGAAAATCATATTTTACTCTAGCGGTAATATTGTCATATTTGGCTAATAGTCGATTGATTAAAGATTCTAATTCAAAACCTGACTGTCTTTTATTTTGTTGCAGCTTGGTTTTAATCTTATTAACAACCAATTGATCTGTTACTAACTGCTGCTGAATAGAAAGCAAATCTTTTTTCAACAGATCGATTATTTGTTCGCTAGTATTAGCTATTCCCTGAAGCTTTAGTTTTTTTGTCCCACCATCTTTTAAAGTCTGCTGAATATAATTTCTAACATCATTAAATCCACTGCGATCGTGCTCGCCATTTACCTCATATTCTACCGACGTGGCAAACACCACGGGGGAGTCAATTCCTTTTTGCGAAGCTAATTCGGCTAACCTTTCCTTATTTTTAGCTAGCTCTTCTGGTTTGGTTAAATCTGCCTGTTGTAGAATGAAAACTACTTTTTTGCGCCACTCACTATTGACATAATCTAGTAATTCCCAAGCACTGAGGGTATAAGGATTTTTAGCAAAGAAAACAAAAAAGATTAAATCGCTATTGGGAATAAATTCTTTAGTAATTTCTTGATGATTTTCAACAATAGTATTTGTCCCAGGAGTATCAACAACCGATAGAGTTTTCAGAATTTCGTTATTGCTGCCAATTTTACGCAGATATTGATTTACAGGCTGTTCAAATACCTCATCACTATATACAATCTGTTGAATTATATCCGTGCAAGGATCGGCTGCGGTTTTACAGATATCTGCCTGTAATAAAGCATTTACAAAGCTACTTTTACCAGCTTTAACTTCTCCTACCACTACAAATAGAAAAGGCTCGTTTATATTACTTCGTAAATTACGAATAGTGATCTGTAATTGCTGGTTGTTAATATTTGCTGCAAAATCTCCCAACTGATTTAATAGACTATCAAGCTCGGATTGATATTGAACTAATTCTTGATTAACAATAAGATTATCCATAATTAAAAATCCCAGGTATTTCTTATCTAAAAAAGCTAATAATTAAATTAATGCTATCTTCAAATTCAACAGTATTAAATTAAACAGAAGAATGAGTCCTACTAAAGCAGTATTGTGTGGCTATTATGGCATGGGTAACGCTGGAGACGAAGCATTACTTGTTTCTTTACTACAAATGTTGCCAAAATCAGTAACACCCATCGTATTGTCAGGCAATCCTCAAGCCACAAAAAAACAATATGGAGTAGCTAGTTGCGATCGCAAGTCAACTTTTGTAATTCTCAATGCTTTAAAACAGTCGGATATCTTTATCTGGGGCGGAGGTAGTCTGATGCAAGACTCTACTAGTATCGCTAGTCCCATATATTATGCTGGTTTGATGGCTTTAGCCCAACAACAAGGTTTAAAAACCATCGCCTGGGCGCAGGGAATTGGACCATTGAACAAATCTTTAACCCGTTGGCTAACCAAACAGGTGTTGTTAGGCTGTAATGCTATAAGTGTAAGAGATTCAGCTTCAGCCGAACTATTAAGCTCGTGGCAAATTGAACCAGTAGTCGCCCCCGATCCTGTCTGGGCGATGAAAAGTGAGGCAGGAAATCAACTTGAAAACATTTCCAAACCCATCGTAGCGGTAGTGTTACGCGCCCATCCTTTGCTAACCAAAAAAAGACTTAATGTTTTAATCCAGGCAATTAAACAATTTCAAACCGAGACAGATAGCCATATCTTGCTTATTCCCTTTCAACCGATTCAAGATGGAGCGATCGCCGAATCAATTTCGGCACAGTTAGAGCAGGATAAATCCATATTATCAGTTAACGATCCAAAAAAACTAAAAGGACTGTTCTCCCAGGTAAAAATGGCGATCGGAATGCGTTTGCACAGTCTGATTATGGCAGCAGCCGAAGGATGTAGTTGTTTTGCCCTGAGCTACGATCCCAAGGTGACAAACCTAATGTTGGAAGTAAATATGTCAGGCTATGAATTAGCCAATCTACCCGAAGAAGCTACAGAAATTAGCCAAAGGTGGCTAGAGCTTTTCCATGACAGATCGGTATTAAGCCCAATTCAGATTCAATCTTTAGTAGACCGAGCCTTAATCCACAAAGAATTGTTAAGTAAAGTTATTACTGAATATTAATTAAAAGTTGGCATTTTTTTGTACAAAGTATAAGCTATATCTAGTTGAATCTAAGGCTCGGTAAAAAAATCAAAAAATCATTTCATTTTGTTTTTATACTAAACTGAAAGCTAGCCAAAATATGGTAATTTACTCGCAATAAAGCATACATCGCTACTCAGGGTAATTACTTACTTAAACGTCCAATCATTTTGTTGTCAACTGTTCCGCTTAAACTAGATATTAAGTAACTATGACTGAAGCTAATCACAACGCCAATTCTTTGAACTCTGAATCTAATCTGGAATCTTTTGGAATAGAAGACAATCAAAAAGCTCAAAAAGAAGAAGCGTCAGCAGCCGATAAGTCCAGTTCCCAAAGCAACAGTCTTGAACCAACAATGCCCCGAAACTCCAATCTTAGTGAAGTAGAGCCAACCCAGACTGGGGAGCAAAAAATGAATTGGCAAAAGGTTGCTCATAAATTAAGAGAATATAACCGCAAGCAGCTCAAAAAAGTATTTCGTCTCGAACAAGAGCTAGCCGACATAGACAACAAATTTGCCAAATATATTGAGAAATCTAGAAGTAGTGATGTCTTGGTCGCTCAACAGGAAAAAGAAATTAGAAAATATCAAGAAGAAGCAGAATCATTTAATAGTCAACTGGCAGATCTCCAAGCAGTAATCGATGAAAAAGAAACGACAGTTGCTAATTTATCCAAGCAGTACGAATCAGCTCAACAGCAAGCGGCTCAACTAGAAAGAGACTGTGCTTTATTGCAAGAAGATTATAATCATCAAGTTTATGAATTAACCACCAAAGATCGAGAAATCAAGGAATTACAAAACAAGCTCAATCAACAACAACGCTCTACACTTCAATACAAAGCGGAATTACAACGCCACCAAGAACAATCGGCTATATCTACTACCACCATACCTGTCAAATCAGCAATTCCCAAGGGCAACACCTATTCCAATCAAAGAACAATTCAACCCTGGTCAACTTCGACTGTTGCAGAAACAAAAATTACTCTTCCTAGAAGTAAGTCTCAATCTATCCCAGGTAAAAAAGCCATTCCTTTGGAAACTATTAAAACAGCAGCACAAATTGCTACTTGGTCAGCATCTCAACCCCAAGAAAAACAATCATCTAAAGCAAGTAAAACCATCGAACAACCTAAGTCATCAGTTAAAGTCAAGCCAAAATCTTTAGCTGCTGTCGATTTGCCTACATTTCCTCGCCCGATGTAGAACTTGGGGATAAATAAATCAGTAACGTGAGTTTGCGTGGGAACTGAATACCTTGTGAATCAATCGATTTGCGAAACTTTTTTTTCGGTCAAATTTAAGAAGTTGGAATACAGTAAAAGAATTGATTTGCGATCGCACTTATCTTCAAAGACAGTTAGCAAGATTTAGTTATTGTGAATCAGTGTATCAAAGGCGATCGCAGATATAGGTTTAGTCCTGTCAGTTAGTTATATATTGAGCAAAGATATCGCGGTTAACATCAGTATTGCTTTGACTAAAATAAGAACTGTGAGCGCAGCCTAGATTATAGAATCCCCAGGATCTTGAACAACCTGTTGGTTTTAAATTCAGGTGTTCTTGAGTGACATCAAACTTGTCTCCTAACATTCCCCCTACTAAATCTCCTTTAGCATCAAGATTCAGCCATTGTTCTACATTAGTTGGACGATTACCGTCTTTATTTTCCTCTCTTAAACGAGCGCGAACGGGAGAAATAGATAAGGCACTACCAACAGTAAAGAAAGTAGAAACTATTCCTGGCAACGATAATTTTTCTAGTTCCCGTAATCCTTCATATGCCACCACAGTTCCCCAACTATGAGAAATAATATCGATCTGAGCGCCATTTGCTAATAATGGTCTGACTATTTTAGTAAAGCGATCGATAATTTGCTGGCGCACATTGTCATTGAGCATATAAATTAAAAAATCATCAATGGAAAAACCCCCACCACGTTCAGCAGAAGACTGAACAGTAGTAGCTCGAAGTGCATTATGACCACCTCCTGTATTAGCGGCAATAACCTGTGTCCGTCGTTCTTCTAAGATTAGCTCGATTTCTCGACGTAATTGTTGTTGTTGAGTTTGATCGACTAAAGTCCGAGCATTAACTAAATCACTCCATAACACTTCCTGACGAGTATGACCCAAATTACCATTACCAAAAGTCTGTCCCACAAATCCTTTGAGAGCATTCCACCAATTGTTAGAATAACCGTTGAGATGTTGGCTGATGCCATGTACATATACTAAATAGCGATCGCCTACTTGACGAGCAATCTTCACTCTTGGTTCTGCTGAACCAGCTAAAGTATCTAGCAGTTTCAGATAGGCTTCAATCAACAGTTTTTGATTTTCCGCAGTAAGATTACTATTTGCTGGAGAAATGCTATCAAAACGAGTCTGATCATTACCCTCAGGATTAGGAGTTCGAGATTGGTTGCCAAAAATAGAGTCATGGCGATGAATGCCCTCATGTTGTGGCACCTGTTGAAATTGATTTGTTCTTAAAAGATTTGCTACGCGATCGATAGTTGCTTGAGAGCCTAAATCGGGAGACTGACGCAGAGTTTGACAGAGATAATAAGTAAATGCGCCATTAAAATTTCCATCAAGATAGGCATCAGCAGCAGTTTGGTCGTCTCGACAACCTGCCAACAACAAGTGTTTTTCTAGTTGATGATCTCGATGTTTTAAGCCTCTAGCACGAGCCGTGGCGATGATTTTTTCTGTAAATTCGGCTGGAGGAGTAACAAAACGAGGTAAGATAATGTCTCGATCGGCTACCAGATTTTCATAGTTTCTTTTGTCTAATTGCTTTAATTCCCTAGTGGGAGTGCTGACACTAGAAGAGTTACCGCGAACGTTGATGGCTGCAAGAGCTTGAACGGTAGAATCTGAGCTTCGACGCTCGGAAGCTGCCACATCCACCGCTAAACTTTGATGACAGCCTGGAAAATCCACAGAAATAGATCTAGTACCTGTGCCAGAGTGACAATTATCCAGAATGAAAGTCACATTCACATCTTGAGGAATTTGTTGGATCATTACCTGCCATTCATCATCCCGCATAAAAGTTTCTGGATTATGAAAGTCCATATCATATAGACAGGTAATCTCATCAACACTATCGGTTTCATCGCCATTATCATCGGGAACATAAGAGCCATGACCTGAAAAATGAAACACAAGGCGATCGCCCGCCTGCGCTCCATTTAAGAGCCAATTATATTCATCTTTAATTGCTGCTTTAGTTACTTGCTCATCAATGAGTTGGTGAATTTGAGATGACTCAAAATTATAAACCTGAGTCAGTAAATCAAAGATATTATGAACATCATTAATACATCCTCGTAAGTCTGTGATTGCTTGATAGTTATTAATCCCGCATAATACTGCTTTATTAGTCATAATCTTTTGTTTCTAAATCATTGTTAATTGGATCTGATAGTCATTCATCGAAAAATCAACTATTTAGGCAAAATAGACAAAACAATCTATTTAATGGTCACAGCAAAAAGAAAAGGGTTCATAGCTCGCTTAATCTGTCTTTCGTTTTACAACAGAGTAATTTGTGACTGATTTACTTCAATTGCTTTAATCTGGATTTAACTGTTTTTTTTAGGCTACGAAAAAATTGTGAGGATCTTGTGTGCTTTTAGTATTACGAAATATTAAAGAAAGATCGCTGAAAAGTTTTAGTTTCTCTACAGACTAAAGAATAATGCTAGATAAGCATTGCCGAGTTTTTGATAGGCATCCATATCCGTAGCAATATTGCGATCGCTGGAATCATTATTTATTTAGCAACGCCAAAAATTTATAGTTTCTTGCTAGTACATTGCTGTAAAGCTAACTCTAATTTTTTAGCTAATACTTGAACTAAAGGCTCTTGAAGAATTTCTAAATGATCTCCATCAAGATCGATAATAGTTAATCCAGCTAAAGCAAAGGAAAGCCAGTTTAATTTGGGATCGGTATCTTTGATTGCTCTAAACAAAGTAATGTCACCCTTATATGGCTGCATGACATATTCTTTATTTACTTCGTAATGTTCTCGTCTCAATTTGTTGTATTTAGCCTGGGCAAATTCTCGCTTGGTATCGTCAATTAAATATTTTCTAATCCAGCTAATGTTGTACAAGTTACAGCGTAATTCATCTCTGGTTACTGTCCAGCGTCTTTTGGCTTTGTCTACAACATAAGCCATTCCTTTTGTTTTTAAGTTATTGAAATGATCGGCAACACGCTCCTCAAAAGAAGGAATTTGATAGATTGAATTACCATCTGGACAACGAGAATCTAACAAACCGAGAAATTTAACTTCATGTCCTTGGGCGGTAAGGATTTGAGCCATTTCATAAGCAACCACTCCTCCAAAGGATACCCCCATCAGATAATACGCACCACTAGATTGAAATCGCTGTAGATCGCGAACATAATATGTGGCTAAACCTTTAATATCTCTGGGATGGGGAGTATTAGGGTCGTCGGTAAAATCTACAGATAGACCACAGAGGCTAATGTCTGCGTTGAGATGTCTGACTAGAGGACGATAGTATTCTAAGCCAAAGCCTAAATAGTGAATACAGTAAACAGTAGGTTGAGAATTACCTAGTTTAATCGGCACAAAAGTTTTGGGATAAGTTACCTGTTCTTCTTGACGAATAAGGCTCGCCAAAGCTTCTGGGGTAGGTGCTTGAAAAACCCTAGAGATCGGAATTGTCTGGCTATATTTATTTTCTATTTCTGTAACTAACCGCGCAGCGAGTAGAGAATTACCACCCAGTTCAATAAAGTTATCTCGAACACTAATAGTTTCAATGCCTAAAATGTTCTGTAGCATCTGCACTATTTCTGCCTCAATGCGATCGCGTGGGGCAATAACGGTTGATAATTCTTCGACATTTAAAGCAAGCAAAGCACGACGATCTACCTTCCCACTAGTAGTCAGAGGAAAAGTATCTACAAAGAGAAACGTATTGGGAATCATGTATGCTGGTAGTTTTTGCTCTAGGTAACTACGCAGCATATCTACCGTGGGCTTTTGTTCCCCTGGCACTATATAAGCACAAAGAGTTTCACCCAACTTATTTTCGCGCACAATCACCGCAGCTTCAACTACAAGCTCGCTTTGCGACAGCACTGCTTCAATTTCCCCAAGTTCAATGCGTAACCCTTGGATATTAACCTGACGATCTGCTCGTCCTAAAAACTGTACCGTACCGTTAGGTAGAGTAACGTCCCATATCCCCTGTCTTGTATAACCGCGCCCCTTCTACATAGGGATTAGGGACAAACTTCTCGGCAGTAAGTTCGGGTCGATTGAGATAGCCTTTTGCTACTCCCGCACCACTAATATGAATCTCGGCTGTAACTCCAATGGGTACAGGCTGTAAATGTTCGTCTAATAAATAGACTTTCATGTTAGGAATAGGACTACCGACAGGAAGAGACTTGAATTGCTGGTCAATTTGTTCGGGGATTTGATATACCGTAACTACCCCCGTACCTTCAGTTTGACCGTAAATGTTAGCTAGCTGGACATCAGACTTAAAAGTCTCGCGCCAGCATTGATATATCTCTGGCGTTACCTGTTCCCCTCCTGCTGCAACCAAACGCACCTGATTGTTTAGTAATGCCTCGCGCTTATTATCTTCTTGCTGATTTAAAATTCCCCAAAAGTTGCGCCAAAAAGAAGGAACATGATCGACAATAGTTACCCCATGACGCTTGATTAGTTCAAAGAATTCTATTGGGTTTCTAGTTTCTTTGGTAGTTACAATCAATGCAGTTGCACCCTGTGCCAGAGGCATCAATAGCTGTCTTGCTGAAACGATAAGGGCAATTGAACCACGATGGAGATATACATCGGCAGGAGTTATGTTAAAAGCTTGCTGTAGAGATTGGGCATAATGACTCAAGTTGCCATGAGTTAGCATTACTCCTTTTGGTTTTCCTGTAGAGCCTGATGTATAAACAATATGAGCTAAATCTGAGATGGTTATATCTAGGTTTAAGTTATCGTCAGGACACTGGGCAATTAAATCGCGATCGCGATCGCAGCAAACAGTTTGCTCGACCTCGGCGGGTAGTTTATCTAACAGACTTTCTTGAGTGAGCAATACTTTTACATCAGCATCTTCTAAGATAAAAGCTATTCTTGCGGTCGGATTACTAATGTCTAAGGGTACATAAGCACCTCCTGCTTTGAGAATTGCCAATACGCCCACTACCATAGAAAGCGATCGCTCTATACACAGACCAACTAGAGATCCTGGGATGACTCCTTTTGTTTGCAGATAATGAGCTAGCTGATTGGCTTGTTGATTTAATTCGCCGTAGGTTAGCTGTTGTCCGTAACAAATAATTGCTACGGCTGATGGATTTTGCTCGACTCGCGCTTCAAATAGCTGATGGATACATTGTGGTGTAGATTTAACCTCAGTTTGATTCCATTCAAATAAAACCTCCTGTCTTTCCTCTGTAGAGATTAGGGATAGGGAATCAATAGCTGCATGAGGATTAGCAACAATTGACCGTAATAGTGTCTGATAGTTATTGCAGATGCGTTGAATAGTGGTTGCATCAAACAGATAAGAATTATATTCAAGTCTAAAAATTAAGTGTTCGGATTTCTCAATAACATCCAAAAATAATTCTCTTTTAGACATTTTTTGAGTAAATGTAGATTTAGCCTGAAAGACGGTTGATAGATCGTTAAATCTAAATAAAACTTGGAAACAATAGTTGGCTAAATTTTCGCTTAAGCTATCTAAATAGTTCCTTGCATCTAAAACTTGCTCTTGGACAATTGTTAGTAAGTTGTCAAACTTTTGTTGCTCCTCGATTGCTACCCTGACAGGCAACAGGTCTATTAGTTTTTTTTCTCCATCGCCCCAATCCAAACAACCAACCATAATATCTTGTTGTTTGGTATAACGGTAAAGTATTACTTGAAAAGCACTAAGTAAAAGAATCGAAACTGAAACATTTTCCTGTCGAGCAACTTTTGTTAAAGTTTGAGTCAAATCTCGATTCGAGAATAAATGAATTCTGCTTGGTAATCTCTTGAAAATTAACTTGAGCTTCGGGAGCATCAATATTCGGTCTAACTCGATCTGTAGGAAAATCTAATAAAGGCGCAATATCTTCGAGTTTTTGTTTCCAGTAATTAACCTCAAGTTCATCTTTTTTTGCCAAAATATCTTTGAATAAATTCATAAACTTGCTGTTAAAAAATTATAATTATAGTTATTTTTCGGCTTGTCCATAAATTAATGTGGAGCAGACAGATTTGATTTTAATTAGCGATCTCCCTCAATTCAAAGTCAACTAATAAATAAGATTTTGACTCGGTCGATACAAGATAATAAGACGCTGGTTTTCTATCGGCGCGATAGTTTTCTCTACAACGTTAAATCATTTTCTTCCAGTGACGCTTCGGTCGTTGTAATAGACTGCCTTCTACCTTGATTTCTCCAATTTTTGTAACTATTCGATGATAGCTTATTTAATTAAAGTGATTTAGTAAATCTTTGAGTGTCGTATATAGTGACTTATCTATCCAATTAATTTTATTAAAAACATCCTGAGATATTGCAGAGTAATAGCCTGAACTATCTTGATTATGCTTTCCAAGCATATATAAAAATCGTGGAAACCAGCCAGGTAGGTAAAAATCTTCAGTTAGACTTAAAGCGCAACGGGCAAGAAACAAATTTGGCAGTCAAATCAGGAGCATATTCTAAAAATTGCTACTAAAGGCAGGGAGGATTAAGGATTTCTCTTATCTTTAGTAGTTAAAATTAAAAATAAGTTTGGTAAGCTTAATTATAATGCTTATAGCCTGTAGCTTATAGCTTATAGCTACAAGCAAAATGAGTTAAGTTATTTTTATTATAATGACTAGTGTTTCTATACCTACAAAAAGCTTTGGCAAAATCCTGAGCATTTTTGAATTTGTTTTTTCGATACTTTCTTTGGTTCATATATCTACCGCGATTATGCCTTTGATCCTAACTAAAGGAGCTAATGAGGGAGATGGCGTAGCTATCAGCAGCTTCGATCTGTCGATCAATGCCAAACTATCGCTTTTGATTTATTTCATTACCTTTATTCTTTTAGCAATAAGATGGAAAAGCTTTTTATCAGTACTTTTCAGCAATAAATTCATCTGGATATTAATGGGAATAAATTGTTTTTCCTATTTCTGGTCGATAAATCCCAGTCAAACTATGAGGTTTTCTATTTATGCCTTAGGAACTACTGGCTTTGGACTATATTTAGCAATTCGCTATACTCTTCGCGAACAATTGGATTTGCTTGCTTGGACTTATGGATTATTATTAATTCTCAGTCTGCTTTTAGCAATAGCCGTACCGAGCTATGGATTGATGGGTGGAGTACACGAAGGTGCTTTGCGAGGCGTATTTACCCATAAAAACCAATTTGGTGCATTCATGGCTCCTGGAGGAGTTATTTTCTTATTAAACGCTTTTCGTGGTGAAAAATATAGCTGGGTTTATTGGGGATTGTTAGTCCTCAACTGCGGAACAATGGTAATGTCGCAATCTACCACGGCTTTAGGAACTTTTTTCGTCATGTTGCTGTTGTGTGTAATTTACCGTATTTTTAGGTGGCGATATGAGGTAATGATTTCGGCAATACTAGCTGTAACTTTTGTTGGTTTTGCCCTTCTTATTTGGATTGCTGGATACGTAGGTTCAGACTCCCTGGTTGGTCTTGTAGGAAAAGATACAACCCTATCGGGTAGAACGGATATATGGAGATATGTTTGGGATCAGATTCAACTACGTCCTTGGCTGGGTTATGGACTGGCTGCTTTTTGGAACGGCTATGATGGACCTTCTGGATACGTCCAGTTAGCAATGAAAATAGCTGTAATTTATGCTCATAATGGATTTTTAGATATATGGCTCTCTATAGGATTAGTTGGACTGAGTGTCTTCTTGATCAGTTTTTTTACTACTACTAGTCAATCTTTGGCATTGCTAAGAAAAACCAACTCTCCAGAAGGATTTTGGCCTCTTTTATTTATGACTTACATTTTATTGTCTAATTTAACAGAGGGAACTATAACCACCATGAACAGTTCTTTTTGGGCAATATATGCAGCCATATCCTACTCTTTAATCATGGCGAAAAATAATCAGTATGCCATTGATGAATAATTCCCAGAGCGATCGCACTGACTTAGACATAATCTCGATCGACTTCTCGATCGCCTTTGCTAGTGTCTCGATTATCTACTAGGTCTTCACCTTTTATCTCGTTTATAATAAACAATTTGCTAAATATTTATTACCAAAAAGTTAATAATTTTGCTGTTCTTTAGATAGATATACTTTAGGAGAAATGATGTAATTATTACTTGTGCTGCTTGAATTTTTTATTTTCTTTTTAAGTCATACAAAGCTTATGAAAAACAGCTAAAAAATATCAATAAAGGGTTTTCTCGTCTGCTCGATCGCTTTTTGCTTTTGGCAAGAGACTGCTAATTTCATAATGAGTTTCCTGGTAGAGATAATTGCACACTTCTCGATCTGTTACTTGGTCGAAATTCTCATACCAGAATCAATCAATTTAACTGCTTATTCACGTTTGGGTTATACCTATCTCAATCAAAATCCTCACTTCATTTTAAGCATCGGACGATAGTGCCGATAGCAAGAATTACGCCATCTCAATTCAACTTTGACTCTGGCTGCTATCTAAATGCTGGCTCAAGCGTTTGCATACATATCAAAATTGGCGATCGCAGCAGTGATTCTTGGGCTGGCTTATTCAGAAGTTGGGCTTAAGCTTAAAGATTCGGAAAAATGGTAACATACTGTAATCATTAATACAGTATAAATTGTTGTACTCTTCAGAAGCATTAGTTAGCGATCGCACTATTGAAAAAGTTAGTAAGCAAGCGCGTCTTACAACTTCGTATCTAGTATTCATGGCAACAGCAGGGGTATTAGCTGCCGTCGCTTTATTGACTAATTCCATACCAGTTTTGATTGGTTCGATGGTAATAGCTCCTGCCCTACCACCTTTAGGGTTGGTTTCCTTGGCAATAGTAGTTAGAAAGCCAAAATTGGCAATAAGAGGTTTAACTACAGCGTTTTTGGGTTTTTTAATTGCCATGGTTTTTGCCATGATAACCACCTGGCTGTTAAATATTACTCATGTAATTCCCCGCCGAAACTAATCTGCTAGGCAAGGAACTTTTAGACGAACGAGTAAAGCCTGGATGGTATAGCGTAATAGCTGCAATGGCAGCGGGAGTTGCTGGTTCGATCGCCTTAATCAAGCAAAAAACAGATACTTTAGTAGGAGTTGTCGCTGCTTTAGCCTTAGTACCCGCGATCGCAGCAGCAGGAATAGCCTTTCTATCAAAAGATCCTTCAATGGGTTTTGGTGGTTTACTATTGTTAGGTATTAACGTTGGCTTTATTATTCTTTCTGGAGTTCTGACTATATTTATCATGCGTCCAGAACAGCGAGATTAAATTTCGCATACTGTAGCTGTTTGACCTTGCCATCGACCTACTTTTTTTATCTGAACGATAGATCCTAATGGCTGGATGTACATACTCTGGATCGAGCTGAAATTGAAGATCCTTAAGCCATATTTGAAAATTAGCCACTTTTTCTTTATGGTAGGTTTGTAGCCAGATCGAAAAGTATTGCTTTTCAATAACATCTAAAAATTAATAATATGTCAGCTAAAATTGCAGTTGCGATTATTCATGGTATCTGTGTGGGAAATGAGTTTGATGAGGAAACAAGCTCTAAGTATGCAGATGGAATGGCTTGCGCTATAAAACTAAAGCTAGCTGAGATAGCTGGACAATCGGGTAGCGAAGACGAACAAATAGCATGGGCTGATTCAAAGTTAGCTATTTCGGCTATTAACTGGACTCCCGTACTGCGAGATGAGCGTGAAAATTTATATAAAACACTAGGAGTAGATCGATTAGATAGCTTTTTTGGTCTACGAGAATTCGTCTTCCAGGCGATCGCCGATAGTTTAACCTATCAAGTTACTCAATCTAAGATAGAAGATCTTTGGAGTTATGCTGGCATTCACACTTGTTTTGCTGATAATTTGAAAAAATTGGCACGGGAAGAAGAGGCAGGAAGCGATGCACCGCTATGTATCATTTCTCATAGTTTGGGGACTGTAATCGCCAGCAACTATATTTACGATTTACAAACCCAGAAAGCTCAGATTGATATTGGGGATACGCCATTAGAGAAGGGAGAAACTCTTACTTCTGTTTATACCCTTGCAAGTCAAATTCCCTTTTGGTCTTTACGACATCCTAATTTTGATCAACCTATTAAAGTACCTTCAGAAAATTTGGCTCGATACTATTCAAATTTAAAGGGTGAATGGATCAATTTCTTCAATAAGAGCGATATTATGGGATATCCTCTAAAGTCCCTAAATGAGGCATACTCAAAAGCAGTCAAGGAAGATCGAGAAGTTAACGATGGAGGCTTGTTACAGTCTTGGAATCCTCTGTCCCACTGTAGTTATTGGACTAGTAAAAGCGTAATTGAAACTATAGCTGATGGTTTACATTGCATATTGCAGCAACTTGATTGATCGAACAAATATAGTCATTCCAATAAATTTATAAGAATCTATTTATAGCCATAGCTAACTTTTATAAATTAAATATAAACCAGAGCAACTATTGATAAATTAAATATTTAATAGCTCAATTCTTGTTGAAAATTGTTCTAAATTCAAAGGTTTGTAAAGTATTCCATCTGCACCTACTTCTTGAGCTTTTTTATGAGTAATTTCAGTGTTGGCAGTCATCAATAAAACGCAAATGCGATCTAATTCTTGATGTTTACGCAGGCGATTGATTACCTCATAGCCATTCATAACTGGCATCATTACATCCAAAATCATTAGATCTGGTTTTGTCCTCGATGTTTCCAAAAGAGTAAGAGCTGCTTCGCCACTGTTGGCAGTATCAACCTTGTATCCTTGGGATTCTAAGATGAACTGAACTAAAAATATATTATCTGCTATGTCATCTACAACTAGAATACGCTTAATTTGTTTATCTGTTATTAAAGTCATTAAAAAAAATGTTTTATTATTCTTAATACTATTGGAGTAACTACTAATTAACCTCTTCTTAACGATATATAAATCAAGTACTAGTTTATAACCTAAAAGTTTTATTGTTTTCAAGTCTTAATTTGTATCTCTAAGAGATTAAATTTTGTGAGTCGATCGCTTTGGGAAAAGTGACGGTAAAGGTTGAACCTGCACCCAATTGAGAAACTAAATTTATATCTCCTTTGAGTAGCTTCACCATTTTTTCCACAATGGATAATCCCAAGCCAGTACTTTCAGCAGAGTAGCCTTCTCTTGAGCTGACTCGATAATAAGGTTCAAAAATCTGAGCCTGAGCTTCTGGATCGATGCCGATGCCCGTATCGGCAACTACAATCGTCCAGAGATCGCTATCATCAACTTGGCAAGTTATGGTAATATTTCCTGATTCTGTGTAGCGAATAGCATTACTAATTAAATTGGTTATGATCTGCTGTAGTCTCAGGCGATCGCTCAATATGTCTTGAGGGGCGCGATCACAATCCAAAATTATTTCAATATCTTTTTGCTCGGCAGAATACTCTAAGGCTTCAGCAACTAATCGAACCAGCGATCGCACGTCAACTAGTTCTAAATTTGCCTGCATCTTGCCCGCTTCATAGCGAGAAATTTCTAAAATATCGTTAATCAAACGTAATAGCTGCTTGCTGTTTTTAATTACTTTCTCAGTAAGCTGAAGACTTAAAGAAGTATCCTTTCTCTGAGCCAGTTTTTGCTGCTGCTGCAAGAGTAAAGTTGAGAAACCCATAATCGAGTTGAGAGGATTCTTCATCTCGTGTGCCAAATGAGAGAGGTCTTCTTTTTGGGCTGCTGCGAGGCGCGTCAACTCCTGGTTGGTAAATATCAGCTGATTCTGTAGCTGCTTGAGTTCATTTAATCGCATTTCGACAAAGCTTTCTAGAGACAATGCAACAACGCGATCAATTACTGCATCAATAAGCCTTGCTTTTCGCAAAATTTCCGCTCCAGAACCAATGAGCAAATCTGGTTCTAAAATATTGAAAATGACCTGACGCAGCAAAGCGTATTCCCGCACAATTTCCGCAACATCATAGCCCTGTTCGGCTCTAACAATTCCATGCTCTAAACCGTTATCTTCAAGCTTATCTTGTCGATTAGTCAGGGATTCTGACAGTAGAGTAGCCAATGCCTCTAAAACAAGAGGAATGCTATTGCGTACAGAGTTATATGCCATGCCTTTAGCACTTTCTACATCTGCATCATCGCGAATTGTTTCGATCCAGTTTTCAATTATGATGTTGGTTTTTACCAGTAGAATTTTGCCAATATCATTGTTCACAGAAAACCACCAGGACGAACCCTTTATTAGATACAGTAACTATTGTATGCTTCGGTACTGAAAATGCGATCGTTCTTAACCAAACGATCGAAATTCTACTTCGCCTTAATATCTATTCCAGATAGGTTATTTAATTGTTCGGCAGTACTTCGCTTTTTTACCGCGATGCAGAGCGAGTCTTGCCCACCCCACCTTTTAGACTGCCTTACTCTCTACCTCAATTGTGAGGCGGTTCTAACACGCTAACGTTAACTAGCGGTGTTGCTTTAAAATCCTTTCTTATCAGGTGGTTTTGAATTTTACCAGTCAAAAGATCGCTTATTTCTCGATCTGAAGCAACAACATTCTCAGGACGCTGAACGTACACCAGACAAAGCAAAGTATTTTGGTCTTCAATATCGGCTCTTGTAAAACTAACGCTAGATTTAACTAGTTTGGCGATGTCGGCATCTTTAATTATCTTCTGAACTTCTGCATTGGCTCTTTGTTCCAGGCTAGAGCGTTGTAAATTAGTATCGGAAGTGAATTGATAACTCAATAATGTCACTAATGCAGCAGCAGTAATAGCTATGGTGACGGGGAACAGCCATTTTTTGCCCCGTTTATAACGCGCTCCTTTAGGAGATAAGCCATGAAGACGAAAGACCGTAGCAGCAGCTAAATTTATCCCTACTAGCTGTAATACCAATAAAAAGACACAGTTCAACACCATCGGCCACAATCCTAGAGCGATCGCCATTCCCGCAGTCCCCGCAGGAGGAGCAAGGGCAGCCGCCACCAGCATTCCTACCGCAGTACCCGAAACCAGACTACTCCGTTCTGCCTGAATCAAATTTAACGCTCCAGCAGCACCACCGATCAGAGGGAGAAGCACTGAAACACTTGCCACCTTACTACTTTCTACCATGGCGTTAGAAGCTAGTTCCTGACTGAGAATCAAGCTCAATCCTGCTGTTACCACAACAGTTACGGCGATCCCAGCTACATAGCGTATTAAACCTATTTTGAGTAAAAAGAAATCTCCTCTAGCAGTGGCGATCGCTACGTTCATTGCAGGTCCTGCGAAGGGTGCAATCAACATTGCTGCTACTAATAAAAAGCTGCTGTTGGTATACAAACCAATCCAGACAATTACTGCTCCTGCGATCGCATATGCTATAAAACCTTTCCAAGCCCCGACACTTTGTAATCCAGCTAAGAATATCTCCAGAGGGCTTTTTGATTGGACATCAACGATCCGTTTAGGAATTTCATCTACTGGAGGTTGCAACGGCATAAAGCCACGGGGAACTAAGGTAATGTGTAGTTCCTCAAAATCTTCTAACTCCATTAAAAACTCTTCGACCTTGCCATTGGGTAGATAAGCAATCACTAAATCGATTTCGCCTCTAGCGGTATTTGCCTCCAACTGGCTTAAATTAGCTCCTTCGTATTTTTCACCCAGACGAAGAATTGTATTGCCCTGTCCTCGTTGTACTTCAATTAATAGCTGTCGCATCGATTGATATTCTCAGACTAAATTTTAGGTTTCAAAACCGATTTCGGTTGTAATGACTTGAGTGTCGGAACTTTGGGGAAGTTGATGCGGAATATTGTTTGGTTCGGCTAGTTTTGAAGGACTTCTTCGCTTCTCCCAGTCACTCAGTATGTCTTTAATCAAAACCTCTTCGAGCCATACCTGAGCGACTACCGTAAGGGGCAAAGCCAAAAATAAACCAATAAAACCAAAGAAAACGGCAAAGGTAGCTTGGGATAGCAAGGTAATTGCTGGCAATAGGGATACCTGCTGCTTCATCACTAAGGGAGTCAAAACGTTGCTTTCCGCTTGCTGAATCAAAATATAGAGTATCAACACCGCTAAAGCCTTCCAAGGTGCATCAGTTAAAGCCAATATTATCGGTGGAATGCAGCTTAAAACAGGACCTAAATTAGGAATAAAGGTAAACAAGCCAGCCAAGAGCGCATTAGCCAAAGAAAGCTGCACTCCCAAAATAGACAAGCCTAGCCAGCTCAAGACCGTGATAACCAGCATATTAAACAAAATTCCCTTAGTCCAACCGACCAAAGCTGTTTCGCATTTCTTGAGAATTCGAGCAGCGCGACGACGATAGAAAGAAGGAAAAAAAGCGAGGAATAGACGTATGTAAGGGGTAGGGGTAGCTAACAGCATAATCGTGACTACCGTAACCAGCAGGATATTTAAAATAGCTCCCAACGAACCTGAAAAAATTCCATAAAAGTTACTTGCAAGCTGAGTTGCCACACTAGGTAAGTTACGAGTAACATTTTCCAACTTTTGAATCTCTCCCACCAACTGTTCGGGAACTCGTTCTTGTAACCACGACAGCCAAATCCCTATTTGCTCTACAGCTTTGGGCAGTAAATAAAGCGATTGCTGTACCTGGTCAATAAAAGGAGGAATAATCAGAATAATAAAACTAACGGATATCAGCAGTAGTAAAAACAAAGATAGAAGAATCGATAGTCCGCGCTTTTTTATGCCCAGCTTCATCAAAAAATCGACTAAATAATTAATCGCGGTTGCCAAGGCTACCGCTGCAAAAGCTAGCAGCAAAATAAACCGAATTTGCCACAAAATATAAATCGCCAGCAACAGCGCGATTGTGCCTACAAAATTACTAAAAAGCAAGGTATCCTCTATTTAATATTCAATAAAAAGTTATTTAAATCTTAATTTGATTTAACTATTTGAAATAAAATTACTTTAATTAAAAAATCAAATTAATTACTAATATATATCTCACTGTCTAATTACTTTTTCATCAGCCAAAAGATATACACACTGCAAAATGAAATATTTATTGACAATATATGACCAAAAATTGAATTTCCTAAATAAATATATATAAGGCTAAATCAACTTCGTAATAGTAATGACGTAGATTTAAATTATAAATAGCAGCTTTTTCTTATTAGTATCTATCTTTTAATTATCAATACAGCGATAATGTTGATTGGCTGTAAAATAGCAGGCTATAAATAAATTATGCCTGAATATGATTAAGATAATTTAAGACAAGATGCAGCTCTCTTTCTGAAGATTGATTTATTACTTATAGATAAACAATAGACTAACTTTATTAGATAAAAACAAATCGAATAAAGTTATTAAAAACAATGAAAACAATGAAACTTTCTCATCTATACAGAATTTCGGGAACGGGATTGCTAGCGGTCAGTTTAGCAATTATTCCTTTTACTATTTCAGCCCAAGCTCAAGTAAATGCAGAGCCAGAAATCGAGATAATAGAAACCGAAGATAACGGCTTTGATTGGGGTTGGCTGGGTTTATTCGGTTTGTTGGGATTGGCTGGATTGGCTGGACTGGGTGGTAAAAAGAACCAAGGCAATTACGAAGAGATAAATACTGAACCTTTTCCCGAAGCACCTACTCGTCGTAACGATTCCCAAGATCGTTAATGAATACATATATTCTGCAACTTCTAATAGTTGGCTTGCTTTTACTGGCGGTTACTCTTGGTTCTGGTTGGATTACTCGCTTGCCTTTTTCTTACGCCCTTATTTACCTAATAGTGGGTATCTTTCTCGGTGCTAGCGTTACGGGACTAATTAGTATTAGACCAAATGCTCACGTCATAGAACGGATAACGGAGATGGTGGTAATCATTTCTGTCTTTGGCTGCGGTTTGAAAATGAATCGCAAGTTTGAGCTAAAAGATTGGAATACTACTGCCCGTATGATTGGCTTGGTGATGCCCATTTCGATCGTGGCTCTCAGCTCAGTTGCCCATTGGGTATTGGGAATGTCATGGGGTGCAGCGATTTTGCTAGGAGGAATCTTAGCACCGACAGATCCAGTCTTGGCTTCGGAAGTACAGCTATCGGATACCGAAGATCAAAACGAATTACGCTTTGGTCTTACTTCCGAGGGAGGCTTAAATGATGCCTTGGCTTTTCCTTTTGTTTACTTTGGCATCCATGCGTTAGAAGACGTTAACTGGAACAACTGGCTTAAACAATGGGTGGCAGTGGATTTAATTTGGGCGATCGCTGCGGGAATAGTGATGGGAATTGTCGTGGCTAAAGCCGTGATGTGGGTCGAGCATCAATTACTCAGCAGAAGAGATTCAGATGAGTTGATGGAAGATTTTGTCGCCCTCAGCGCGATCTTACTAACTTACTCTTTAACAGAGTTAGTCAATGGCTATGGCTTTCTGGCGGTTTTTGTGGCTGGTTTGGTAATGCAAAAAAATTACTTTAAAAGGCAGCTAAAAGAAAAAAGCCTGGATCAATTGGAATTTATCGAACAAATTGAAAAGCTGTTGGAGGTAGGAACGATTGTCTTGCTAGGTTCAATGCTCAGAATCGATCCTGTTTTTGAGTACCTCGGTCAAGCATTAATAATTGCTGGTTGTTTAGTGTTTATTATTCGACCATTAGGAGTAGCGATCGCATTTTTGGGTTCTGAACTTTCATCCACAAATCGCAGTTTTATCGCCTGGTTTGGCATTCGTGGTATTGGTTCTCTTTATTATTTGAACTACGCTATAGGCAAAGAAATAGGCAGCTCCATCGTCGAACAAATTACTTGGATAACTATGATTACTATAGTTTTTTCGATTGTAATTCATGGAGTTAGCTCTAGTCCGATGATGCTTTGGTACAGAAAACAGAAACAATTAAACTGAACGACTGATGTACGACTAAAGAGTGATTCGTAAATAGGTTTAAACCTGTTTTCATTAATATAAAGGCTGTACTCATAAACCTGCTGAAAAAGCTTTGTTGTCTTTTTTACAATGGGCATTTTGCCTATGATAGCAAGGTTGTTCAAAGTTATACGGTCAAAGATTTGGAACGGAACGATTTTTCAATTAACAGCCGATAAAAAATTTTAAATTATTTTAGGAATAAAATTATGCTTTCAAATTTTCGAGTCTATTTACATCGTATTGTCAGTACATTATTAATCTCAACTGTCTTATTTTTTGGTGTTGGCACGTTAGTCAATAGTCCTATGGCGATCGCCGATTCGATTACCCGTGATGTAACTAATGCAGACATGGACAACTCAGTCAGCGATGCCGAATACGAATCTGCCAAAGTAAATCGCCAAAGAAAACAGGCAATGCGATCGATGGATGCTGAAGCCAAAGCCGAAAGAATCAATGAAAATGAGACTATTGGCGAAAAGCTCAATCTTGACGAAGCTCTACCTAAAAGTACTGAAAAATTTATTGATCGCATTACAGACGATTAATTAGCAGTAGAAAGCGATCGCCTTCTAGTTATCAACAACATTTAAATATAAATAACTTAATTTTTTTAGAGGACAACACAAAATGAATTCATCAAATGCTGGCGAACAGGCAATTAATCAGATTGCTAAAGCAGGTATAGAGACACAATTGGACAATGCCGAATCTTTAGAGATAAATCTACACAGCAATCCTTTGGATTTGATGCAGGGAGAGATTGATTCTGTCAGCGTCAAAGGTGAAGGTTTGGTAATGCAAAAAGAATTACGAGCCGATAAGCTGAGAATTGAGACTAATAGTATTTCGATCAATTCTATTAAAGCAGCAATGGGCAATATTGAACTAAACCAGCCTACTGATGCCAGAATGCTGGTTGTTTTAAAAGAAGACGATCTTCAGAATGCTTTTAACTGCGAATATGTAAAAGATAAACTACAAAATCTAAAAATCGATTTAGATGGGGAACAAGTCACAGCTAGAATCGAGCAAATAAAGTTTCTTTTACCAGATACGGGCAAGGTAAAGTTGTCAGCGACTATTCATTTGATCGAAACAGACCAAAATGAGAAAATTAGCTTTACTGCTGTTCCTGAAATAAATAATGAAGGTAATTGTATTAATTTAAACTCAATAGAATATCTCCAAGATACCAAATACAACAAAGATGTGGCCAAAGCAATTATTAGTAGCACAGAAGAGATATTAGATCTACGTAATTTTGAGTTAGATACAATGTCTTTGAGAGTAAGAAAGCTAGATGTCAACCTGGGCAAGCTAACCATAGAAGCCGATGCTGAAATTAAAGAGTTTCCCAACGCTTCATAACAAATTTTTTTATGAGAACGAAAACTTTTTTTATTGAATTGACATAGTTATGTTACGGCAATTGTGGACATTCGGTCGATCGCAGAACAAAGGATGAAACAATTAAATTCTATTCTCTATTACCTGTCCTTTGTTTTCCAATCGCCGTAATCTAGTAGCAAAAAAATTAGTTAAAACAACTGCCAAAGACGATTTTCTATTGTCAACAATTAGACCTATAAATAATGTCTACAGTACTTCAGCGGTTTAAAACTTGGATCTTCGAAAGTCGTAGCTTTGTCTTTTCTTGGTATACCAAAGATCGTAATCAGCTACAAGAACCAACCAGATCGTTAGTCGAACTACCGCCATCCATCAGGGAAAAACTAGTTGCAGCAACCAACAAATTAGCTGATAATCCTGCGGATACGGAGGCAATTCGCTCTTGTGTTGATGAAGCCTTTGAACAGTGGCGCGATCGCCCCCAGAGTGCGGAAAATTCGATTGTTGTCTTGACTAGCCCTGTAATGGTAGTGTCCCGTATCATCATTACCATTATCGAAAACTGGGTAGAAGAAAAGCAGGTGTCGGTCAAAGTTTTACCTTGGAATGAGCGACCAGCAGACGCTGATTCAATCCAATCGAAGCTTCAGCAATATTTAGAACATGAAGCTAAAGAAACCAAGAGCGAATTACCACAAGTCATGATTGTCCCCAATCTCAACTGGTGCTTTTTGCGATCAATGGATGGCTTAGACGGGATTGACTATCTCCAAAAAATGCTGCTGCATGACTCTTCTCGCTTTTGGATTATCGCTACGGGTAAGATTACCTGGGACTATCTTAATTCTATCTCCGATATAGAAGCTGACTGCGGTCGAGTTGCCCCTTTGCCAGAACTCAATAGCGATAGTTTACGCCAGTGGCTCAAACCAATCTTAACGGAATTAAATATTACTTTTGCCGATCCACGCCTAGAGTCAAAGATACTAGAAGGAGATAAAGACGCGGAAACGATCTACTTTGAAGATTTGACTTTGATTTCTAGAGGAATAGGCGTAATTGCCCTGCAAGCTTTTCTCGCTTCAATAATTTATCAACCCCCCGATGAAGATAACCAACAGCAGGCTGTTCTCCAAGCTCAAAGCCCAGAATTACCAAACTTGCCTGACTTAGAATCGGCACACCACTATCTATTATATTTTTTACTCCTGCACGGAGATATAACTCTATCTGCTTTGGCATATAGTATCGGCGACAACGAATCCAAAGTAAGAAAGCGAATCAAATTTTTACGCAATGAAGGATTAGTTGAAGAGACGAATGAGATTTTGAAAATCAATCCCATTTACTATCCCCAATTAAAACAAGAGCTACTCAGCAATAATTTTATTATTTAGTTGGTTATTTAAATTATGGACGCATATATTAATCCTTATATTTTCGCTCAATCTGCTGGGGATGCCGTTCAAGAAACTGCCGAAGATACAAAACAGCTTTTAACTAAGATTACCACCTGGAAAGTTGCCCAGGTAGTAATAATTTTGTTGGCTTGTTATCTGATTTTGAAGGTAATTGATAAGTCAGTTGTCTGGATTTCCGAAAAAATTGCTAGAGAGTGGCGATTGCAGGTTAAGCAGTTTATTCCTTTTCTACGCACCTTGGTTTTAACTACTACCATTATTACTATCATGAATTTGTTGCTCAATCTCTCTAGGGAAAATATAATCGCCGTTACAGGGGCAGCAGCATTAGCCTTGGGATTTGCTTTCAAAGATTATGCCAGTTCGATTATTGCAGGTATTGTCGGCATCTTTGAAGGTTCTTATCGAGTAGGCGATCGCATTAAAATTGGCGATGATTACGGAGAGGTAACTAGCTATGGATTACGAGGAATACGTCTGCAAACTCCTAGCGACAACAGCGTTACGATTCCCCACAGTAAAATCTGGACAGAATCTATCTCCAACGCCAACGGAGGAGAGTTGGAGGCACAGGTGATAACTGAATTTTACTTTGCCCACGAAGTAGACACCGAATTAGTCACCAAAATTTTATATCGGGCAGCCCATACTAGTAGGTACACCCAGTTAGAATTGCCTATTGTGGTCAGAATGGCAGAAACCCCCTATGGAACTCATTTTAAGCTCAAAAGCTATCCCCTAGATGCACGAGATGAGTTTGTTTATCAAACTGACTTGACCAATAAAGCTAAACAAGCCTTTGCTAAGTACAATTTGGCTTATCCGCGCTTACTAAATATAGAACCAGAAACCTAAAACTACCATAAATCACCTTTGACCTCTTACCTTTTACTTAGTCTCAACAGATTGCTCGGTGTGTAACATCAGATCTATAAGTAATTATCAAGATGTTTCAAATAATATTAGGAGAAATAAGAATTCAACAAAAAAATATTAGGTAAATATTTGAGTTCCAGCGTACAAGGCTTTTTGAGGTTGCTATCTATTCAAACAATGCTGGAATAACAAATGTTTTTATGAAGAAATATATGTTTTAAAAATTCACATTTTAGGAATAACCTAAATATAAAAATCCCTGTATTTGTTGCAGAGAAGCATTTTAGCAGCACATATATCATTATTGGCTCGAACATTTTGTTATAACTATCGACTATGAATTATTACTATGTCCTCTATAGACCAGACACAGAAAAAATATTGTGTGAAAGTTAATAGTACTTCTTCAATTGGAGGTATGCCTTTTTTTATAAAATGACTGATTATTCTACTTTATTTGACTATTATGTTGCTGACACAATCTTTTGTTTAGGTCAGTTTGGGGACAGCATAAAGCAAAAACAACACTTTTAAATTCAAACAAAAATGCGTTTCATTATAGATACTAAATTCAAACTAAGGAATACAAGATTATGGACTATACAAATGCAAGTACAGCAGATTTTGATAGAAACAGGATAGTAAAAACTGTAACTGTCCCCGATGATCGAGATCGAATTAGATGGGGACCTATTATTGCTGGTATTTTTGTCGCGATCGCAACTCAGCTAATTCTTAGTGCTTTGGGTGCTGCGATCGGTCTGACGGTTGGAGCTTCAGGAAGTGATGCAGGAGCAGTAAGCATCGGCGTGAGTATTTGGGCAGTTGTCAGCTTGTTGGTTGCTTTGTTTTTAGGTAGTTGGGTAGCTGCTGCTGGCTGTAGCCCGATGAACGGTAAAACCGCAATGCTTCACGGATTAATCCTTTGGGCAACAACTCTAGCTATAAGTGCTTGGCTACTGGCTAGTGGAGTATCGGGAGCGTTTGGTTTAGCAGCATCTAATGCAGGAGAAGTTTTAAATCAGGTGCAGCAACCAGGAGGAGCAAGCATACCCGATGGAGTTCCCAACATACAAACTGATAAGTTACAGCAGGTAGCAGGAAATTCAGCCAAAGCAGCCTGGTCATTTCTTATTGGTTCACTACTTGGGTTGGCTGCATCTTTAATAGGTGCATCTGCTGGAGCAAAAAAACCCAGAACAACCAGTAGCACAACCATTCCTGAAGCTCAAGTACCAGAAAACATGGCTCGATAACAGATCTCGACCGAGCTACAATTTAGTCCAAAGTAAAGAAAAGCTCTTCTTTACTTTGGCTTTTTCAACGACAGGCTTACGCCGATCCCATAATCGCTTTAGCCGACCAAATTGAAGCTCGCATTTAAGCTTTTTCTGCGGGTTTTAAACTGATTTTAAGCAAGCCAGTTAAATTTGCTGAATTGGTTACTGCGATCGCTAACATCACCAAGAAAAGCTAATAGCTTCGCTCGTTTACCCAAAAACTATTTCACCATGTCGAAAAGCAAAATTTCAGTCTCAGGACTATTTTCTATATTTTCATACTGGATAATAACTTCAGCCTCATCAACAATAGCTGCACCATCTCCAGCCTGAAGCAAGCGATCGCCAAGTAATACTGCACCTTTCGTTACCTGTAGCCAAGCAACCCGATTATCCGCTATTTTATGGGTCAAGCGATCGCCTTTTCTCAAAGAAGCAAGGTATAGGTTAACGTCTTGATGAATAGTTACCGATCCATCTCTACCATCAGGCGATCCTACTAATCTAAGTTTGCCCTGTTTCTCTTCGGTGGTAAAATTTTTCTCTTCATAACTAGGTTCTAAACCTGCTCGATCTGGCATAATCCAGATTTGCAAAAAATGCACGGGATTATTCTTTGATGCGTTGAATTCACTGTGTCGAACCCCTGTACCAGCAGACATCCGCTGCACATCCCCTGGGCGAATTACCGAGCCATTACCCATACTGTCTTTGTGAGCTAATTCCCCAGAAAGAACATAAGAAATAATCTCCATATCTCGATGTCCGTGAGTACCAAAACCCTGGGCGGGAATCACTTTATCTTCGTTGATAACTCTCAAACTGGCAAAACCCATGTGGTTTGGATCGTAGTAACTACCAAAAGAAAAAGTATGTCTGCTATCAAGCCAACCAAAATCTGCTACACCTCTTTCATTTTTGGGGCGAATGGTAATCATTTTGTTTTGCCTCCTTTGCTTTACTCTCGATATATTTATTATGAATTAGATTTATTTAAAAGACAATATGGTATTTTGAAGACGTATTGTATCTATTTTTTCTACAATCTATGGATAAATTTGCCAGCATGGAAGCCTTTACTCAAGTGGTAGAATCTGGAGGGTTTGCAGCAGCAGCGAGAAAGATGGGAGTATCGCGATCGACGGTAAATAAATTAGTGATTAATCTTGAAGATGAATTAAAGGTGCAGCTATTGCAGCGCAGCACCCGCAAAGTTAACCCTACCCCTACGGGATTGGCTTATTACGAACGCTGTATTAATATTTTGGCGGAAGTAGCAGCAGCAGAAGGAATTATCTCCCAACTCCAAACCGAACCCAGAGGAATATTAAAAATTAATGCACCTATGTCCTTTGGTACTATATATTTAGGCAAAGCGATCGCAGACTTTATGGTTCAATATCCAGAATTACAGGTACAGCTAACTTTAGACGATCGCTTTATCGATCCCATTGCAGAAGGATATGACATTACCATTAGAATCGCTCAACCTCAGAAATCTCCTAGTTTGATTGTAAAAGCGATCGCGCCTATTAAAAGAATACTTTGCGCTGCACCTAGCTATTTAGCTAAACATGGTACGCCTAAAAATCTTAATGAACTAACTAACTACTCATGTCTGCATTACGGTCATATAATTACAGGGAATCAATGGCTGTTGAATAATAAAGAACAAAAATATCAGGTAACGGTAAAAGGTGTACTTTGTTCTAATAATGGAGAGATATTAAAAGATGCTGCGGTAAAAGGCTTGGGTATTACACTCTTACCCACTTTTATAATTCAAGAAGAGTTAGATGCAGGAAAACTGGAGATCGTATTACCAGACTATCAACCTCCTGGGATCGATCTTTGTTTGGTATATCCTCTCAACCGTCATACAAATACTAAAGTACAGTTGTTTACCCAGTTTTTTAAACAGAGATTTAATCAATCAAGCGATCGAAACGATTGTACTTAGTAATCAGTAATTAAAACTCCCTATAATAAACAGTAATAAGTTTATCTACAGTGCTAACAAATGGGGATTGAGCAACAAGAATACCGTCAACGCCAACAAGAAATCATGTCTAAGATTGGCGGAGGAACAGCAATTTTTCGCAGTGCGCCAATGGCAACTATGCACAATGATGTAGAGTACACTTATCGTCAAGAAAGTAGTTTTTATTACCTTACAGGCTTTAATGAACCAGAAGCAGTAGCGGTATTTGCCCCCCATCATAAAGAACATAAGTATATTCTGTTTGTTCAGCCCAAAGATCCTGAACGAGAAACCTGGACAGGCTATCGCTGTGGTGTAGAAGCAGCTAAAGAAATCTATGGTGCCGATGAAGCTTATCCCATTGCCGAATTAAACGAAAAGCTACCCCAATATTTGATTAACGCCGATCGCATTTACTATCATCTCGGTAGTGATGAAGGTTTTAATAATACCGTCATTTCCCATTGGCAAAAACTAATGCAGGGTTATCAAAGAAGAGGACAAGCACCTCTAGCCATTGAAGATACTCGCCCCCTAATTTTTCCCATGCGGTTGGTTAAAAGCCCAGGAGAAATAGCCATGATGCGTCAGGCAACGAAAATATCAGCAATGGCACACAATCGCGCCCGTGAATTTGCTCGACCAGGGATTTATGAATACCAAGTACAGGCAGAAATCGAGCATATATTCCGTAAAGAAGGGGGAATTGGCATTGCCTATCCTTCTATCGTTGCTTCAGGAGAAAATGCTTGCATTCTTCACTATATAGAAAACGATCGCGCCATGCAGGACAACGAACTGTTATTAATCGATGCAGGCTGTTCTTATGGTTACTATAACGGCGACATTACCCGTACTTTTCCTGTGGGGGGGAAATTCACTCCCGAACAAAAAGCTCTATATGAAATAGTTTTAGAGGCTCAATTACAGGCGATCGCCGAAGTAGAGCCAGGAAAGCCTTATAATGAGTTTCACGATATGGCTGTGTGTGTCATCGTTCAAGGTTTACTAGACTTGGGACTACTCAAAGGTGACTTGGAAGAAATTATTAAAGAAGAGAAATACAAGCCCTTTTATATGCACCGTACAGGACATTGGTTAGGTTTGGATGTCCATGATGTTGGGACTTATAAACACAATGCAGAAACCTGGCAAAATCTTCAACCAGGACATATTGTCACCGTTGAACCAGGAATTTATATTTCACCCTTGATTAAACCCGCAGAAGGACAGCCAGAAATACCCGACAATTGGAAGGGTATTGGTATTCGGATTGAAGACGATCTGTTGGTAACGGATGATGGACATGATATTCTAACCGCCGATGTACCAAAATCCGTAGCAGAAATGGAGAGATAAGTTATGGAGTAAATGGTTGAAATTTTCCGCCTAAAGATTCAACAATTGATTTGGTATTGGCTTCTAGCATTTTGATATAGCTATCACCACTGCTTCCTGGCGCACCAATAGAATCAGAATATAGTTCTTGGGGTGCAAGTTTTACTCCCGCCTCTTGTGCCACAGTTTTAATTAACTGAGGATTGATGGTTGTTTCAGCAAAAATTGCGGGTATTTGCATTGTTTTTATACTGTTGGAGAGGTTTTTAACCGTTTGTGCGCTTGGTTGTTCTTCGGTACTAATCCCAATCAGTGTTCCCGCCATTTCCAAACCGTAGGCATTCGTGTAATATTGAAACGCATCGTGGGTAGTGACTAGTTTGCGTTGGTTTTCAGGAATGGTTTGGATTTGTTCGGTAATCCAACCATCTATTTGTTTTAACTCCTGAATCAATTTATCGGCATTAAGGATAAACTCTGGTTCGTCTTCTGGAGATAATTCTATCAGGCGATCGCGAATAGCTTCAGTCATGGCGATCGCATTTTTTGCATTACCCCATACATGAGGATCTGGTTCTTTTTGTCCTTGATATTCAAAGTCGAGAGGATTAATCACTTCTCCCACGGCATATTTATTTGCTTGAACTCCTGTAGAATTAATCATTTTAATAATTCCAGGTTCAAGATTAAAACCGTTATACAAAATTAAGTCTGCTTTTTCCAATGCCACACTGTCTTGAGGAGTGGGTTCATATACATGAGGATCTGCCCCTGGTTGTAAAATCCCCTTGTGTTTAATTTCGTCTCCCCCCACTCGTTGAGTCAAATCGCCAATGATTGTACTAGTAGAGACTACTTGGGGTCGATCCTCATCTTCACTCACCGAATTATTGGCTTGGCATCCGCCTAAAAACAACCCCAGACATATACCTGTTAACAAAAGCCACTGACGGCGATTAATTAATTGCTGATTCAACATTCGGTATTACCCATTGACATTGTTATCATATTTCTTTCATAATGTTTATCATAATCCTTTCATATTTATTCAACCAAAAACGTCTTAGTCAAGATTATTAATAAAAATCGAAGCTGAACAAATTAGGAGAAATTAATGAATCACAGTAGTGCAATCGCCGTAGACAATCTAGGAGTTTGTTATCGAACAGTAGAAGCACTGCGAGATGTTTCCCTCAACTTCATTCCTGGCAAGGTGACAGGAGTATTTGGTCCTAATGGTGCAGGAAAGAGTACTTTGGTAAAAGCCATGCTTGGTTTAATTCCTGCTAATAGTGGCACAGTGTCCTATGACGGTCAACCGATACAAAATCATCTAGAAAAGATTGCCTATGTGCCACAGCGATCGCAAATTGACTGGACATATCCTGTAACTGTCTGGGATGTAGTTATGATGGGCAGAGTCCGTAAAACAGGATGGTTTCGTCGTTTTTCTAGTGTCAGTCGCCGTCAAGGGATAGCTGCCCTAGATCAGGTAGAGATGACTGAGTTTAAGCATCGTCCTATTGGTCAGCTTTCAGGTGGACAACAGCAGCGAGTGTTCTTAGCTAGATCCTTGGCGCAAGAAGCAGAAGTGTTCTTTTTTGATGAGCCTTTTGTGGGGGTAGATCAAAAAACTGAAAACATTATTTTCAATATTTTCCATCAGCTAGCCGACGAAGGTAAAATCGTTGTAGTAGTTAATCATGACCTGGGTGAGTCTATTACCAACTTTGATGAATTAATTTTGCTCAACAAAGAATTGATTGCAGCGGGGCAAAGACAACAGGTTCTAAAAGATGAAAACTTACAAAAAGCATATGGTGGCAAGGTGATGTTCTTTTCAGAAGAAAATAATTAAGGGTAAGTGCTAATCATCACACTTACCCTTACAAAAACGGTCTGATTTTTCTGCCTTAAAACCATCCTAAATAATTTCCGATCGCAATACCAATACCAACTCCTGCTAAAGCACTAAATGCAGTGGGTAAGAATGACCAGTTATTGTAATTGTGAGAACGAGAAACGGTCTTAAATTTGCTGGTTGTAATCATGTTAATAATCTCTTGTCTGAATTGATTACATCCTAAGCAGGGTATCAATTTAAGGCTGTGATCTCTGGAATGGTTTGTTCGTGATTTCTATCATTTGTTTATAGTTTTAAAATAACGTGAGCGTCCAACAAAGTTGGGTGAAGGGGGGCCTGTCTGAATCCCATTCCAAAATATTATACGAAACACTTCTACAGGAATTATCTGACGTTATAATAGCCGTGATATTTCTAGACACGCACAATCTATGTTGCTCAATATATTTTTTATGTCCCTAATGGGTTTTATTACCCTATATATCCTGAGAGGAATTGGTATGATTACATTCATCTCAGGGGGAATTATTATCGTCTTATTAATGACTGCTGTAATATCAGGCTTGACTTGGGGAATTCTTCAAACTAGAAGATATTAGCTTAACTGATTCTAAGCCTTAGATAAAACGCGATCGACTCGATCCAATTCAATTTCTAAAAAGTCATCTACCGTCCAGTTAGCTTTGCGCTGCAACATATGGAGGGGATATATATTGGCAATACCCACCACCTGTATCTTAGCTCGTTTGGCTGCTTCGATACCCACAGGATTATGTTCAATTGCCAAGCATTCTGATGGATTCAGCTTTAGTCTTTCAACTGCTAAAAGATAAGGTTCGGGTTCGGGCTTGCTTGCTTCTAAATCGTCACCTGCGACAATAGTATCGATATATCTGTCTAATTCTACTTTTTGCAGAATATATTCAACTTCGGATTTTGGTGTACCCGTTACTAAGCCTACCGCAATGTTTTGTTCTTTTAGTTGACTGAGAAATTCGGCAATATGGGGAGATAAAGATATTTCGTCCAAACTATCTATTTGTTCTCGATAGGCTTTGTTTTTACTCGCCAACAATCGATCCAGATAATCATCTGAAAGAATACGTCCACGATTAGCCAAAAGATCTTTTAAACCAGCGCGATCGCTTCTCCCTCTACAATAGTTGGTATATTCGTCATCATCTGCTCGTAAATTCTCTTTCAACAAGATATCAGCAACCAATGCCTGATTGATTGCTTCATCATCAAAAATTACACCACTAAAATCTAGTAAAACAGCTTTTAAACCCATGTATAAAATCCAACGCCCAAAGATAGAAGGTTAAATGTTAACCGATTTTACTCCTGTACTTAGCTGATTTGTCCACCAAACATCTTCAGTTATTACTCTGGCAAAACCTGCTGCACCCAACCAAGCATCTACGCTGCCTGCTGCATACTCATTGATATAGGGTTCTTCAAAGATTTCTGTCAGCCAAGGTGTTTGGCGTAAAACTTTTTGATTACCATCGAGGATTATTACCTGTCCTCCAGGGGAAAGTAAACGATGTCCTTCTTGAAGAATGGCTTGAGCAATATTGGGCGGAGTTTCATGGAATAAAAGGGAAGCAGTGACTAAGTCAAATTCACCATCAGCAAAACTTGTTGCTTCGGCTAGTCCCTGTAACCATTGAATATTTAATCCTGCTTGCTGTGCTTTATATTCAGCCATCACAAGCATTTGAGGCGATAAATCTAATCCCACTACCTCTGCATTAGGAAAAGCTTGCTTGAGCAAGATAGTAGTCGAACCTGTACCGCATCCCAGGTCAATAATTTTGCGGGGACTACCTTTGACGGCTTTGATTACCGCCTCTCTATTCCAACTTTCATTGGGGGCTAAAACATATTGGGTTACAGGATCGTAAGTAACTGCTGCACCAGAAGTTAGATATCCCCCTTCAATACCATGAAAATTTTGCGAGAGATAGTATTCAGGATAGACAAAATCAGGAGAAGAAAAGCGATCGCTTTCTTTATCCCAGTCTATCTGATCGGACAACTCTTTTAATTCTTCGCGATCGATCATCAATCCGAATAACGGCTTTAAAAACCTTTCCCACAGAGTATCTTGTTTGGTAGCCATTATTAATCCTGCAATATAACTTTATATATTATTATTACTAAAATTAAACGGCGTTGCTTAGTTACGAAATGATTTAGGTTAAATAATCAAAAATTAACCCAGATCGAACTCGATTTAGGTTAATTTTTTATCTGTCAGTGGTTTGAAAGAACAATTACATCACCTAAGCTATACAACTTCAGTGATTTCGGCTGAATAGACTTCCCAATCTGCACCATCCCATGCTTGCCAGCTAACATAGTTACCACTGATGTCAGGGTTAAGTTCATCAAAAGTACTATTTCCTAGCTGGATGGTTTCATCTCCAGCATAAAGAAAAACATCGGAGTCAGTTGCACTATATTGATGTTCCCAAGTTACAAAACCTTGTCCGCTTCACTTGAGCATTGCGATCGTCCACCGTATTATCAGTTAATTGGTCGGTAGTGCCAGTGCTGTGGTCATAACGATATACTTCCCAGTCATTACCATCCCAGGCTTGCCAACTAACATAATTGCCAGCTACTTCTGGGTTGATTTCATCGTAAATAGAAGCAGCAAGAGTAGTAGTCTGACCAGTAATATCATCATAGAATCTTATGTCAGCATCAGTATCACTAAAGCCATATTCATAAGCTACATGACCAAATTCAGAAACTTGAGCATTAGTTTCATTATTGGTTGTACTAGCAATGGTTAACGTTTCTCCTGTAGCAATATCATAGCGATATATATCGTTATCACCTAGAGCATATTCTGATTCATAAGTTACATAGTTGCCTGAAACTTGAGGATTAGATTCTAAACTAGTTCCTCCTGCAATGGTAGTAGTTGTGCCGTCAAATTTGTTATATAAATAAATATCTGTGTCAGCAGCACTGAACTCATACTCATAAACAATGTTACCACCGTCGATTTGGGGATTTAGTTCATTATTGGCTGTGTTGGCAACAATCGTAGTTTCTTGAGAGAAGTAGTCATAATAAGAGATGTCTGTATCTGTAGCTGTAAATTCTGTTTCAAATGCCACATGACCAACAGAAGATACATCAGGATTAGTTTCGTTGATAATACCCGTGGCAATTTGGCTTTGTCCATCAAGCTCAGTATTGTAATAAATGTCTGTATCAGTTGCGCTAAACTCATGTTCCCAGGCTACATCACCAAAATCAGAGATCTGAGAGTTGATGTCGTTGGTTGTGTTGTCGGTAACTTGGCTGATATTAACGTTATACATAGACTCTTAATTGATTAAATCTCGTGTGTAAGTTGGGTATCGCGTTTTCAACGCTTAAAAGTATTTACGGAGAACTAATCAAATTTATGCAGCTATTTTAAAAGTTGGTTTTGAACGACGTGAGTTCGGTTCACCAAAAGTGTGCGAGACTCCAATTATTGATACAGCCTAATTGTTTTCAGTCTTGACAAATGAATTAGAATTAAGCTAAATTTCATCTATCTACTAATAGGTTAATAAGAGCAATGAAAATAGTCGGTGTGATGAATGGAGAACATCGTCAGCCAGCCTTTAAAGCGAAAAATCCCAGTGCTTCCGTACCTGTTTTAGAACTAGACTGCGGTACTACTATTGCCGAATTTAGTGCCATCACCGAATATATCGACCATAGCTTTCTTGGTATATCGTTAACTGGTACAACTGCCAAAGAAAGGGCTGTAATCCATATGTTCCAGCGTCGTGCAGAGCGTCCTAGTATATTAATGGATAAAGAATTATGGAACTAAACAGTGATTTTAGTCAAAGAGTTGTGGTGCATGGCGATCGCCTAAAATGGCTACCTTCACCGATGGCTGGGGTTGAGCGTCGAATGCTCGATCGCATTGGGGATGAGGTTGCTAGGGCGACTACTATTGTCCGCTATGCCCCTAATAGTAAGTTTTCTTCTCACGTACACAGTGGGGGCGAAGAGTTTATTGTTTTAGACGGTGTATTTCAGGACGAACATGGAGACTATCCTCCAGGCTCATATATCCGTAACCCACCCCAGTCTAAACATACTCCTGGTTCAAAAGATGGTTGCACTATTTTTGTCAAACTCTGGCAATTCGATCTCCAAGATCGTCAAGAAGTACGCATTAATGCTGACCAAATGTTAATAACAGACGATCCGCAAAGATCTGGGGTGTTAATAACACCTTTATTCAAAGATGAGCGTGAAGAAGTTCGTATTGAAGAATGGTCAGCCAATACAGAAGTCCAAATTAACGCGCCAAAAGGTGCAGAATTGTTAGTCTTGTCAGGTAGTTTTTTAGAAGGAGAAGATGAACTTGTAGCTAATTCTTGGTTACGAGTGCCGATTAATAGTCAGATCCTAGCCAAGACAGGAGATCTTGGTGCAAAAGTTTGGCTTAAGACAGGACATTTACCTTTTGTATCTATTCCCCAAGATTGAAAATGCTAGATAATCTAATATATCTACTAGTAAATCAATCAGAATGGAATCAACTAATACGCGATCGCGAATTTTAGATGTAGCTCAAGACTTGATCCAGAGAACTGGAGTTAACGCCATGAGTTATGCTGATATTAGCAAAGCGATCGGTATCCGCAAAGCTAGCATTCATTACTATTTCCCCACTAAAGAAAATTTAATTTCAGACTTATTAGACCGCTATAACGAACAGTTTTGCCGTTTGGTGGAAAATATTTTAAATTCTGGTGAATCGCCAGAAGTACAGTTAAATCTTTACTGTGGCTTGTTTAAAGCAACTTTGAACAGTGGGGAACAAGATAAAGCCTGCTTGTGTGGCATCTTGAGTGCTGAATTAAAAACCCTTACTGCACCTGTCGCCGAGGGGGTAACTCAGTTTTATCGGGATAATGAGAGATATTTAGAGCAAATATTGCAGTCAGGGCTAAAAACAGGCGAATTTGCCTTTGCAGGAAAACCTGCAACAATGGCAAAGCTCATCTTTTCTTTAATGGAAGGAGATTTATTAGTTGCTCGTGCTGATGGTGGAGTAGCAAGAATCCAAGAGACAACCCAGCAAATGATGGCATTGATTAAAAGTTGATTTTTAGAATGTTAAGTATTTTTCTTTAGTTTTTTTAAATGCAGAGTGTAAAAAGGCGATCGCATTTATTCAATAACATTAATTTAATTTGAACTCTTGTAATTTGCACTCCAAGGTACTTTTGTTTTACTAAATTTATTGGGATCGCAATAAAATTCATAATACTCGACCATATCCTGAAAAAACTTCCAAAAGGTTTTACCCCAAAACTTCATTTCCGATTCATGTTCGAGTAAATAGATATCAGGATCGTCATCCTTACCATCAGCAAAAAAACCTAACGGAAAGTCTCCCAAGCGAGTTGCAAAAATAAAAAAGCGATCGGGAACGCTCAACGAAAAGTCTATTTCTGCTTGAGTACAATCATCCAGTTGATCTTCAGGAATTTTGTAAAAATCTACTCCTAGCCAATCATCAAAATCTGAGTAAAAAACTTCCCAATGGTCGCTTTTAAGAAAGTTACCCGCACTTATGCCCATTATTCTGAGAAACTTTTTATAGGATTCTGGTAATTTGACTCGATTTCTTTGTTCTAGATCTTCTATTTCTGCTTCGGCGCAAGGTACGAACTGCGATCGCTCTACAAAGCCAATATTTAACAACCTTTCTATTAGTTTTTCGGGACTATCTTGTATTTCAACCAAAGGTTTTAAATTAACTTTATAGGGTTCAAATAACTCTACAATGTCAGGATAATTTTCTACATAATCAAAACAGCTTTTCTTTCCCAGATGATAAATACAAGGATCTGCGCCATATTTCAACAGCAACTCCACAAAATCAGTCATACCTCTTAGGCTTGCGGTATGTAATGCTGTCGTTCCATCGACACTTTGAATATTAGGATCTGCTCCTGCTTCTAACAATATTTCTAATATTTCTAATGCTTTGTCTTTCTTTTCTTGTGGGCTTTTCTTTAAAATTTGACTCAAAGCACATTGAGTCATGGTTTCTGTAAAATCAAGTTTAGCCACATGATTAACATTTGCACCTTGAGCAATTAAATAGCGAACAACATCAATATGCTGACGAGCGATCGCATATTTCAATGGCGTACTGTTATATCTGGCAACAGTGTTTAAATCTGCTCCATTTTCTACCAGTATTTTTGCTATATCTACCCTTGATACGCTAAAAATAGCGGTAGCACCATCCCTATTTCTAGCGTTAACATCTGCACCTTTTTCTATTAGTAATTTAACGCATTGAATTGAATTACCTTTAACGGCAGAATGTAAAGGTTTAGTTCCTGAACTATCATCTGTATGAACTAAAGATGGATTTTGTAAAAGTAAGTTTCTTAGCTCTTCAAGATTATTTTCTTGAGCAAGTTTGTGTATTAACGGTGTTTCTTTCCTATTAGAATTTGTCATATATTTTTATTATCTTATTATTCAATTTCTTGCTGCCAATAATCTCCATATAAATCCTCTTTTAGCCAATCGTTCATTAATGATGTTAAGTCTGTTTCACCTGTCACAATATGACAATCTTCGACATCAGAATCATCAAAAACAAATTGAGAACCGCAAAGTTTAGCAATTTCTTTCGCTATCAATAAACCTATACTATGGCAACCTTTATGAAACATGAGACAAGGATTTCCATTATCTTCTTTAATCCATAGAGTAATGTAAAGATTACGTCCTTTATTTCCATCGATTTCTCTGTATATATCTACATCAAATTCTTTTGCATTAGGACAATCTCCCTCAACACACCAACCCCACTTTCTTAATCGATTAAAAATAATTATTAGATCTTTATAAGTTAAATCTCTTGGTTGTCCTTGAGGAAGAATTATATCTGGTTTAAGCTCTTGAACGTATTTTCTGGCTATATCGTTTAGAGGAAGACAATAAATACTAGATCCCATTTAAGTAGATTCTATCTGCTAGTTTAATTGCACTCGATCTAATTATTTTAAAAAAAGAAAAAAGGGTCTAGCAATGCTAAACCCTAATAGTAAAATGTTTGGAATATACTTTTAAACTTAGCTTCTTCTTGAACTAATTTGTCCCAACCCAACTCTTTCAAGTTGTTGTTACGACGCAGAGGACGAGTAGCTAATTCTAGAATATCTCTAGCATTAGTAAAGCCGTGAATTTGAGCAAAGGTAAATTCAACTGACCACTTAGTATTAATTCCTCTAGCTTCTAAAGGATTAGCATGAGCCATTCCAGTGATTACTAAGTCAGGTTTTTGAGCGTAGATGCGTTGAATCTGATTATAGTTATCAGGCTTTTCTACGATGGTAGGAATAGGTACACCCATCTCATTACAGGTTTTTTCTAGTAAATCTAATTCAGCTTTTTGGTAGCGTTTGTCCATATAAGGAATACCAATTTCCTGGCAGGTCATGCCGCAACGAATGAGGAAACGTGCCAAGGAGACTTCTAACAGGTTGTCCCCCATGAAGAAGACTGACTTACCGCGAACTAACTGGAGATAGTCTTCTAGGCTTTCCCAGATTTTTGCTTCTCTTTCTTCTAATCCTTGAGGTTCAATTTCTAGTACAGAACAGATTTTCTCAATCCAGGCTCTAGTACCGTCGGGACCAATGGGGAATGGTGCGCCAATTAGTTTTGTTTTGCGACGACGCATCAAGGTTGTCGCAGTGCGGGAAAGGAAAGGATTAACCCCTGCTGTATAGTATCCTTCTTCAATTACTGGTAGTTCCGTAAAGCGTTTGGAAGGTAGCCAACCTGATACTTTGACACCCTGTTTTTTCAACTCTAAGGTGAGGTTTGTCACCACAGGATCGGGTAATGAACCAAATAACACCAGAGGTTTGTGGTCTTTGTATTCAGATTCCTCTTGCTTGACATCTTCTTTTTTGCGTCCGAAGTTAAGGAGGCTAGAAACAGCGTTACGCTCTTTTTTCTCTTCTTCCTGTTTGGGTGCTTGTTTAGGACACTTGTGAGCCATTGAAGCTAATACAGTGTCTTCTCCTTGAGTAAAGGCATAGTCCAAACCATTAGCACGGGCGGTAACGATGGGAATACCGATTTCTTCCTCTAATCTAGGTGCTAAACCTTCCAAGTCCATTTTAATGATCTCAGTGGTGCAAGTACCAATCCAAACAATAACAGAAGGATTGCGATCGCGTTTAATTTGCAAACACAATCTTTTTAACTCTTCGTAGTCATTGAGTTTGGCTGAGATATCACCTTCTTCTAATTCCGCCATTGCATAGCGGGGTTCGGCAAAAATCATTACTCCCATAGCGTTTTGTAGGAAGTAGCCACAGGTTTTTGTACCAATTACTAAAAAGAAACTATCTTCAATCTTTTGATATAGCCATGCTACACAGCTAATAGGGCAAAAGGTATGATAATTTCCAGTTTCGCATTCAAAGTTTAATGCTGAGGGTTCTTGTTCTTTGGCTAAAGTCATGTTTTATATTTTTTCTCTTGCTCAGTTATAAATTCTTAAGTCTACAGATGCACACAGATAAACGCTGATAAATTATCTGTGTTTATCTGTGTTTATCTGCGGATGATTTTAATTTAGCGATCGCAAATGATAAATGTTCGCCCTCGACAATTTGCTTATGCACTAAAGCATTCCTTTCAGTCTTATCCGAAAGGAGTATCCTTTAGGGCGAAGCGGTATCCTTGTTAGAGCTGCAACGCAACTGTCTCGCAATGAACTAAACCATCATTGCGTCTAATTCATCTTCTTCCTTGGCTTGCTTTTCTACGGGAGGATTTAGGTAGTAATCAGACAACAAGGAGAACAAGTCTCTGTCTTGTGCTTCGTTGGGGACAACTCCTTCTGGTGCAGCTAGAATCTGATCGGCAATGTTGAGGTAGTAATCGCAAACAAAATCTAAGGAAGGATCGCTTTCTGCCATTTCAAAGAGAGTTTTTCCTTTAACACGGGATACGCGAATATCTTCGATTAGAGGCAATATTTCTAACACAGGCATTGGCACGTGTTCGATGTACTTGTCGATCAAATCTCTTTTAGAAGTTCTGTTACCAATCAAACCTGCAAGACGAAGGGAGTGAGTACGAGCTTTTTCTCTTACTGAAGCTGCAATACGGTTAGCAGCAAATAAAGCATCAAAACCATTATCAGTAACAATCATGCAGTAGTCGGCATAGTTGAGGGGTGCAGCAAAGCCACCACATACAACGTCACCCAATACATCAAACAGAATTACGTCATATTCATCAAAAGCGTTTAATTCCTTGAGTAGTTTAACGGTTTCGCCAACCACATAACCACCGCAACCTGCACCCGCAGGAGGACCACCAGCTTCTACACAGCTTACGCCACCATATCCTTCGTAAATTACGTCTTCTGGCCAAATGTCTTCGTAGTGAAAGTCTTTTTCTTGAAGAGTGTCAATAATAGTTGGAATTAAAAATCCTGTAAGGGTAAAAGTACTATCGTGCTTAGGATCGCAGCCAATTTGTAATACTTTTTTGCCTCTTTTAGCTAAAGCTGCGGAAATGTTACAGCTAGTTGTAGATTTCCCAATTCCGCCTTTACCATAAACTGCTAATCTTATTTGTCCCACGTTGCTTTTCTCCCCTGCTCTTAAATATGAAAATTTATCTGGGTTTGATAATTGTGACGTATTGATTTTCCGTTACGTCTATGTTTGCATTATGAGCTAACTGGCTCAGAAAATAAAGGGACTTTATATCTTGAAACGAATGTTATCCAAAGTTTGCATGATTATATAGTTCTTAAATGCTTTTAAACCTGCAAAAATAAGGTTTAAAAGCATTTTAATCCTTCAAATAGGATTTTGTGTTTTTATTTATATTAATTATGAACAAAACACAATTATTTGATAATTTAGGTTTGTATAAATTGTGTCTAGGCAGAATTTGATAACTAAAGAATAGATCTATAAGTGAGATAGGCTTTATCTGATAAGGCTTTTAAAGATTCGGATATATTAAACAACTAGAATATATATAGATCCTATTTTTAAAGCACGTTTAAGCAAAAATTATCAGTTAACTATCTTAAGTTGGACTAAAACACTTTACGAACCAATCAAAATTAGGCGAGATCGGTTACAAGCTATAAGCCACAGGATATTCAATCGTTGATAATAGTGATTTTAAATAATTTTCAAATTCGGATCCTAATTTTTTAAGTAAAGAAGAGTTAATTTTTAAAAAATACCCACAAAAATATCATTATTTATTAACTGATGTTACGCTACCAATAATTTTCCGTAGAAAAAGTTGGCTATAAAGCGAATCGCTTGGTCACAGCCTTCTAAAATAAAATAATATTCCTGGTTTGTTGCCGTATTACCTGGGACTAAAGCGACGAAGCGATTTAAATCGATAATTTTTCCCTTGATAGTTCTACTGGAAGTTTTTTATTGTCTCCAAATTGCTTTAAAGCTTTGGATAGATAAACCTGTGCTTGATGGGGAGAATGAATATTCAGATCTTAAAATTGCTATTTTTCTTGTTAGCAAGCAAGATGCTCGCACTACGGATAAAAAAATCCCTATAGAAAGCGACCGCCTGCTCGATCCAAACCATATCTTTCATGAAAAAGCTGAATTTTTTACCGATAGTAAGGGTGATCGCATTGCTTTTAGTGGCTCGAACAATGAATCTTTATGCCGATGGGAGAAAAACATCGAGTCTTTCCATGTCTATTGTGATTAGGAAGGCGATCGCAATTTAGAGAAAGTTAACGAAGAGGCATATCGTTTTGGATAACTGTGGATTGATACGCTCTAAAAATATCAGTTTGAACAAGCATTCAATAACCTAAATATCAAGTTTTTATTAACAAGCTAATATATTAGGTTTTTAAAGTTTTCCTTGTACTATTGCCGCTCTCTTCTTAGCACTTTAGTACTATTTTCCCCAATGCACCATTTTACTCTACCAGAAAAATACTAAAATAATTTAATATTCAACGGGCTGAACCTTGCTCTCCATGGAGTTTGTAGGCATATAATTTACGGGACTGACGGATCTCGAACCCTACGTTTTAAAAGCCCTTATAATCAATAACTCGTAGCTGCTAAGATTACTAAAGAGCAATTTTTTACTAGAAAAAATGTATAGTAAAACCAGCAAGCGCAGCAACACCGTAAAGATTTCTACTGACAAAGATTATTTGCGATTACAGTTCCCTTCCGCACTTAGTAAGCAGCTTTATGGCAAGCGTCAGTTTTTTAAAAGTTTAGGTAGGCAAGATACACCAGAGAATAGGAAATGGGCTGAAAGTCTAGCAACGAGAATACAGGCTGATATAGATCACCCTGATGTTGAAACCTTATTCACCTGAGTTCGACGTAAAAAAATAGACTAGAAACAAGTAAACAAAGGATTTACGGCTATTTTTAAGTGACAAGGCATTGTCAACCTTATTAGTCTATTGAGAAAGCGAGAAGAGAAGATGACGAATAGAGTAAAGTTTAATGAATAAAAATAAATTAATTTAACGCATTACCGATTAAGAGAATAGTCTATTTTAGACTTCTTAATGCTAGTAAAATACTAAGAATTAATCATTTAGTATTTTGGAGAAATTCAGGATGAAGTTAATTCTCTCATTTTGCGAAATTGATGATTTTTGTATTAACTTTGAATCACAATTTAATTCCACTCTGCTCTCATCTTGTTCTGAAAAAAGAAAAAGAAAAAGACGATTATATTTAAGTGAAATAATGACCATTATTGTTTTATTTCATCAATCCAGCTATCGAACTTTCAAGGATTATTATCTGGATAAAATTATTAAATATCATCTAAAAGATTTCCCAATTTTAGTTAGCTACAATCGCTTTATAAAAAATCTGCCTGACTATCTTTTGCCAATGCTAGAAGATAATTGTCTTTGGGGTCACGACAGATTAAAACTTCAGATTTTCTTTCTATTGATAAACCAATGATTTCTAATAGATCGATTAGTTCTTTTACTTTAGTAGGGGAAAAGTATCTTTGTAACTTAGGTCTTTGAGTAACCAAAACAACTTCCTGTAATAGTTGCTCGGATAAAATTGGCTGAACAACTTGTTCTATTAATAAAGGTTTTAAACTAGCTAACTGTTTTCCAATCAGAAAACTAATCCATAAATTAGTATCAATGATTACCTTGATTGGCTTCTGATTGCTCATAAATATTTGTTCTTACAGCTTCTACTTCTTCATTAATAGTTTCTAACTCTAGCTCATCTGTTTTAAAACTTTCTAATAAGCCAGTAAGTTTCCGATCTATGGTATCTTTGGTGAGTTCTTTGCTAAGTCGCAATTTATCGTCTGGAGGCAATTGTCGAACCAGTTCTAGTATCTGTTCAAAGTTTAGTGATATTTGATAGTTGTTGGCAGTCATTTTTATTCTCTTTGTCTATTTAATTAGCGATCGCAATACTTGTTCGATCTTACTTTAATTATCAATTATCCATTTTTAATTAATCAGTTACTTTTATTTTTCCTGTCACTACATCATTTATCAGGGTTTTTCGGAGTTCTTTTAGTTTTTCAATTTGGTTGTTAATAGTGGAAATTATTGCATCGCAATGGGCTGTTTTTTTGTCTAGGTAATCGGCGATCGCTTTTTGTTCTAAAAGTGGTGGATAAGCATAGAAAAACCGTTCAAAAACATTCTGATATAAATGCTGAATTGTTGAACCACCTTTAGTTAAATCGATATAGTTTCTAAAAGAAGATGAATTTAGAACCCAGTACATAAATTTATTATCATATTTTTTCTTCAAAGGTCGAGTGACAAAAAGACCACTATTTAAAGTTGAATATAAAGGTAATTTATCAATTAAAGCTATTTTGCCAATAGTTCCATCTTTAGTTATCAATAAATCTTTTTCTTGAAGTTGAATATATTTGTCCTGGCTATAACGTTCTTGAGAAACGAAATAACAATTTGACCAATCTATTGAACCATTTATTAAATCAGTTCCAGTCACACAGTAAAAATCGCCTTGGTCTAAGAAATCA
>CAWCWY010000015.1:0-133991 GCA_963799375.1 uncultured cyanobacterium | reverse complement strand
TTTTAGAAGTTTTGCCGATCCAAATCTTAAAGACTATTTCAAAATAGGGAAGTAACTGATTTGGTGAGGTGACTCAGCATGATCCCAAGGCATTTATGCTCAAAGTTACCAGAAATACTAATAGCAGCAACTATAAATTTTATGATGATTATTGCTACATAAAACACAATTGCTGCTATATTTTTATTTAATATTTTCAGTTAGTGTTAGTTGTTCGGCTAATGTGACTAACTCAAAATATGTTGGCTAGAAACGTGGGATAAGATTAGACATTATCTCGCGGTTCTACCACAATTACATCTGCATCAGTAGAAGTAACTGTGCGATCTTCAGTGGTTGTTGGTTCGCCAACTTCTGTACGAGTACCCATAACCTTACCTGTAGTATTAGGTTCAATTACTCCAGAGCGATCTATATCTCCCATAGTAGTTACAGACTGGTTAGTATCTACTCGATTAATGCCAGATTGTCTATTATAGGAATCATCGTCAATATCATTGGCATCGTATACGCCATATTCTTCAATACCGCTATCTCTCAAGATTCTTTCTGCGCGGTTGATATCGTCATCTGTACCGTTGACCATCACCAAATAACTACCGCTTCCTACGCGATCGCTATAGATTTTGGCTTTATCTTCAGGAATACCTAACCCTACCAAACCGCCAATAATACCACCTGCTGCTGCACCAATACCTGCACCTGCTAAAGTTGTAGCAATAGTAGATGCTGCTTCACCCGCAACGATAATCGGTCCTACCCCTGGAATAGCTAAAGTACCTAAACCTAATAGTAAACCACCGATACCCCCCAATACAGCACCAGAAGTTGCGCCAGCACCAGCACCTTCGGCTGCATTATTGCCTTCATCATATGCTGTTTCTACACCTGCTGATTCTGTAACTTTGTCTGCATCTTTGGCTATGACGTTGACTCGGTTCATGTCAAAACCATCGTCCTTGAGTGCGCGTAAAGCTTTTTCTGCTTCATCGCGACTGTAAAATAAACCTACTGAACGTTTGTACTTATTCATTACTTCTCTTTTGTATAGAACACTTTCATTCTTCAACGCATTACTTATTTATCAATCGTCCAAAAGTTAGAAGATTTAGCGTTGCATCCCTACGGAATAATTCAAAAAGAAACACTACCAAAATAAATACAATATGCTCTCTAATCGTAAAAATTTGAATACGAAAAACATCGACAAATATCTGTTTGTCTTTTATTAATCTTTGTTCGTTGGGAGAATCATAGAAAACCATCAGGCTATCGTCTGCATCCAAATACGATATAAAGCTAATCCTTCAGCGTGATCTGAACCAATAGTAAATGGCAAATTGAATAGAGAAACAAGATCGTCATTATCTTGAGAATGAATTAGATTATCTAACTTTTTCAAACCCTTTTGCCAACAAAAAACTTGCATTTCTCCTTCAAAATCCATTGTTGACCAGCCAAGATAATAATATTCTTACCCTGAATACACAATTCTCTAATACCCAAGCCACCAACATCGAAGAATGTTTTTTATATTTGTTTTTTCTTTGGTTAACTCTTTGAAAGTGAGTATCCCTGCTTTGGTAGATTTTACTTCTAACTCTAAGATAATCGCCCAACCTCGCAGCACAGGACATCGTAAACCCAAAAACAACTTGTTTCCATCTGCCACTAAACCTTCAATATCTAATCCATTGTCTTTGGAAGGAATACCTGCATTAATAAATGGCTGAAGATGTCGATCTTCTTTGAGAAGTTCAAACAAAATATTGCGTTTTTCTGTAGTTGATAAACAGGCTGCGGTTAGCTCTTTTCCCTCTACTGGAGAACAAGATTTAACTAACTCGCCATTAATTACAGGAATTCTAGCCAGGATAAATCGATTGAGATCGGTAGTTACTGTTGCCAGTCTGTCTAGATCTTTGGCGTCTGTTTTTCCTTTAACTTTTTTGCGTTTGGTACTATGGGAGCCAGTTAGCCACAGGTAGCCATCAGAATAATCCATTCCTTCGATGTCAATTTCATCGTCGGTATTGAACAATTCCACATAATCCTTAATTAAAAAGCGTTTATGTTTGCCATAACTATGACTACCGATAGGTGACAAACGTTCTACTCCTATCATTTCATCTGAACCAACCCACAGATTACCATCGGGAGATAAGGTAGCAGCAGATATATCTCCTATAACATCATCTGCTCTGGCTTCAAAATTAAGTAATATTCGACTGAGTAAAAAATAAGGAATTTTAGACATGGGTATGATAATTATGTTTTAAACTGGTTCTTCGTAACCCTGGATATATTCAGGCTCGAATTGACGCAACGATTTAGTAGCCTGACGAATCAAACTATCTTGACCTTTGGTAACAATAATATATTTGCCTTCGTTGAGACGGTTTCGATAAGTTAAGGCATCACCACTACTTGTAGTTAAACCCACTCCTCCACCTACAAAAATTGCGCCTAAGAATCCAGAAGCAGCACCCAGAATACCTCCAATAATATGCTCGGCTATGGAGTTGGTGAAGGAAAACAGATGAATGCCTGTCAAGACATTGAATACATACCCCGCAATAAAACCAAAAGGTATGAGCTGATAAGCTAGCTTTTTCGCTCTAGTGGTAGCCTGTAAATTGGGATCGATTAAGCCAAATTCATCGGCACTTTGGTATCCTTGACCCAAAATACTAATTTTCTCTGGTGGAATACCATCTTCTTTTAAAGTTGAATAGGCTTCTTCAGCCTGTTGCTTATTTGCTAAAACTGTAATTAAATAATTCATAGATTTTAATGCTTAATGAGACAATCAAATGAAGTTAATTTGTCTAAAACGCTTCTCAAATTGATTGCTTGGTTAAATTCAAAATGTTGCTTTACTTTTTTACGTTATTGATATTCAGCATAGTAAGCATCATTCTATGGTTTTAATTTTGATAACCTCTGAGAAACAAAAAATAAAACTAATTACCGTTCTCTATCTACCTGGTAGAGAGTTGCTTCGCTTATTTAAAGCTTGCTCTACTTCAAACAGTAATTTATCAATATCAATCGGCTTGTGAATTAGACCATCTACTCCTGCTGCGATCGCTTTATCCCAATCGACATATTTATCCGCTGTTACTAAATACACAGGAATAGATAAAGCATTTTCATCTATTCGCAATCGATTAACTACTTCATAACCATCCATGCCTGGCATCATTACATCTAGTAAAATTAAATCTGGATGATAATTTTTTATTGTCTTGAGAGCCTTTTCTCCACTATCTGCCAAACCAACTTTATATCCTTGAGATTCTAAAACAAACTGCATCAAAAATAAATTATCAGCAGAATCATCGACAACTAAAATACGCTCCTCTTTTCCATTATTTTTTAGCATTACTAATTTGAATTAACAATTAACATAAGTGTTGTTTATATTTTCTTTGAATTATTTATTGTTTATTATACAGAAACGTATTAAAGTAATATGTCTATCAAATGTTATATTTTGTTGACTTTTTAAAATTATTACAGATGCAAAATAGAAATAAGCCAATTGTACTTGCTTTTTTTTGTTATACAACGTAAAATAAATTTTGATTAATTTATGGAATTTAATTAAAAATTATAAAAGTAAAATTCAATTTATGCGATAATAAATATCCACGATAAGGATTAGTATATTTTACAAATTTTTATTTTCCATATATTATTTAGCCTGCGACATTTAAAGATAGCCAATGGAGATGCAAACTACGAATAAAAATAATAATGGAAAGATAGTTCCAGGGTTGCGTGTCATAGTGATTGATGATGTAACAGACTGTAGAGATTTGGTGGAGCTGTATTTGATCCAGATTGGGGCAAAGGTAAAAGCTGTAAACTCAGCTAAAAAAGCTTTAGACATTATTAGCGACTTTCAACCAGAACTTATTATTAGCGATATTTATATGCCAAAAGAAGATGGTTATTGGCTAATCGAACAACTGCACAGGCGATCGCAAAAATCTAAAACTAAAATATTTGCGATCGCCTTAACCGCAGCAGCGAAAAAAGAAGACAAGGAACAGCTAATAGCAGCAGGTTATGATGGCTACCTTGCCAAACCCTTTCTGTTTGAAGACTTAACAAAGTTAATCGCCCAATTAGTTATTAAGTAAATAATCATGCTTAATTGCTTATATAGAGTGAGTATTTAAACAAAATTAATATCTTCAGTTAAGTGTGTAGGTGGAATAGGGAATAGATAATTAATCACTATTGGTTTTATATTTAATTCCACCTACCTACTTACTAATCAAGCTATTTTCAATAGCAAATTACCTAACATAGGTACAAAAAGAAAGCCTTCAATCCAAATACTATAAACCCAACGGGGAGTATCTGTATTTATTTGCCAAATATAAATGAAATTGATAAATGTAGCTAAAATAATTTCTGGGTAATAAGTTATTAAGTTAATGCGCCAAAAGCTCGCTACAGTTAACAACATCAATAAATTTATAGCGGTCAAAATATATTTTGTTCCACGAACCCCTGTCATAATTGGTAAAGTGACGACACCTTTTTCTAGATCTGAATTTACATCTCTGACATCAAATATATGAGAATTAGTAACAATAAAGACAAACATGAACAAGCATAAAATAGCTGCTGCTAAATCAAACTTTGCTCCTGCATAAGCTATCGGTAAAGCAATAACGGCATAGGTTAAAGTGCTACCAACAATCCAAGCTTTTGAACCAGGAATATCTTTGAGGCGATACCATTGCCATCCCGATTGATGTTTCCAGGGGAATAATGGCGTACCGTATAGTAAAGGAATAATGCCAGCAATGCTAAGATAACGGACTCTGGCAGGGGCATTGCAGAGTAAAACGACAGTAATTGCAATTGCAGTAATTAATAAGACCCAGATACAGGGTTGCCGAAAAAATAGCTGTGCTTTTGCATCGGGGATCTTCTGAACGTATGAATCAAATATCCGATCTAGATTGTAGGGAATTATAGCAGTGACAAAGATTAGTAATATCCCTTGCCAATTATGACCCAAACCTAATACTTCCTGGGTGTATATGCCCAAAGATGCGATCGCTGCTGCCACCCAAATACTAGGATAGATAATTAATTGTAAAAAGCGATCGTACATCCACTCAAAAATAGAAAACTTTGACTGCTGAATTTTATTAAATGCCATTAATTGTATTGTTAGCGGTTTTAATACATTAGCTAAAATTGTTTTGATTCTGTTCTAATTCCATAATATTTATAGTTGTGCGAGTCGCATTGTGCATTGCTAAGAGTAAATCTTGTTTAAAATTTAATTTGATGTTTTTTTAAAAACTCGTAGGGAGAGCAAATGTTTGTTAGTTGCATTGCAGTATCTCATTTTAAATCGATGCCCACCAAATATAATTATCACTAAAAATTAACAACTATGTTCACAGTTGAATAGTTGATATTTCAAAAGCGATCGCACTTTGATCGCTCTTTAATTTTCACCAGCCAGACATAATTTAATCAGTAAAAAGGCAGTCTCCATGCAAGCAAGAGCAAAGATTACCGTATCAACATCTCAACTCCCAGGAATTTTAATTGAGAAATATAGCTACAGTGAGGGTGCAGTTGAACCTCTGCCAAAGCATTCCCATAAAGCATATCAGTTAGGGATGAGCTTTGATTGTCAGGGTGAATATTATTACCGTGGTGCTTATCATCCCGTACCTATCGGCAAGCTGAGTATCATCCATTCTGGAGAAGTTCATTCCCCTAGTGAAAGGACTTATCTATCCCAACCCGCTACTTTTTTTATGATGCACGCCGATCCTAGTTTGTTAGAAGAGACTGCATTAGAAATAGCAGATAAGGTCGATTTGCCTTTCTTTACCGAGCCAATATTGAGCGATCGCAGTTTAGCCAGACTGTTTCACAATCTATGTGTTGCTAGCCAAACCAACCCGAATAAGCTGACCAAAAATTCTTTGGCTTTAGATTTCTTTTCTCGCTTAATTACTCACAATAAAAAACTTCCTCTTAAATGCGATCGAATTGATAATAAGGCGATATCTAAAGTGTGCGATTATTTACAGGCTAACTATGATGAGAACGTATCTTTAGCCGAATTAGCCGATCTAGTAGGAACAAGCCGTTTTTATCTCAGTCGTTTATTTCGTCGTCAAAAGGGTATATCTCTTAGTGCTTATCAAACACAAATCAAAATCGATCGCGCTAAAAAACTCCTGTCCCAAGGGATGCCAATTTCAACAACAGCGATCGCAACGGGTTTCTACGATCAAAGTCATTTTGGACATCATTTTAAGCGTTTGGTGGGGACAACACCAGGAAATTATAGACAGCAATAATCTCCTAGACAGGCTACTTAATCTTTAAATAGGATGATTTCTAAATTAAAAATTACCCCTTAATAAAACTGAATTAATTATGCAATACAAATTACTTGGTAAAAGCGGACTTAGAGTATCAGAACTATGTTTGGGAACGATGACCTTTGGTGAAGACTGGGGTTGGGGTTCATCAAAAGAGGAAAGTCAAAAGATTTATCAAACTTTTCGCGAAGCTGGCGGTAATTTTATCGATACTGCCAATATTTATACTAACGGTACGAGTGAAGAATTTTTGGGTGAGTTTATCGCCAGTGAAAGAGATGCGATAGTGTTAGCCACTAAATATACCAACGGCTTAGGAGATGGAAATCCTAACGGTAGTGGCAACCAGCGTAAAAGCATGGTGCAGTCAGTAGAAGCCAGTCTGAAAAGATTAAACACTGATTATATTGATGTTCTATGGTTGCATACCTGGGACTTTATGACTCCCGCAGAAGAAGTGATGCGAGCTTTTGACGATCTGGTTCGAGCAGGGAAAGTATTATATATCGGCATTTCCGACGCTCCTGCTTGGGTAGTATCTCAGTGTAATACTTTGGCGGAATTAAGAGGCTGGACGCAGTTTATTGGTTTGCAGATTGAATACAGCTTAATTCAACGCGCCCCCGAAAGAGAATTATTACCAATGGCGCATACATTAGATATTGGCGTAACTGCTTGGTCGCCTTTAGCTAGTGGCTGGCTGACGGGTAAATATAGTAAAGACAATCAGTCTGGAGAAGAGAGAAGACTAGACAGCGAAATGATGGAAGGATTTGTCGAAAAAAGCGATCGCAATCTTTCTATTGCCAAAGAAGTAGACAAGATAGCCGAACAAATAGGAAGTAGTTCTTCCCAAGTAGCTTTAAGCTGGTTATTAAATAAAGGCGTAATTCCGATTGTAGGTGCGAGAAAAGTGTCCCACGTTGAAGATAATCTTAAATGCGTTGAGGTTAAATTATCCCCCGAACAAATTAAGCAGCTTGATGATATTAGTCAGATTGAGCTTGGTTTCCCCCACGACTTCTTTAAAGCCGATATGGTCAGGAATTTTGTTTATAATGGCACGTTCGATAAAATCGACAACCATCGTTATTCACAGTTGAATAGTTGAATAGTTGATATTAATTTACGAGCAAATCGTCAATTATACAGATTAAACATTGATTTAGTGCAATCATCTAAACAGACAAACATGAGGAGAAGTCATGACAATTAAAGGCTATGCCTGTAAAGAGCAAGGCGGACAACTAGAATCTTTTGAATACGAACCAAAAGAACTCCCTGCCAATGAGGTTGAAGTTGAAGTTGAATTTTGCGGAATCTGTCACAGCGATCTGTCCATGATCGATAATGAATGGGGAATATCGAGCTATCCTTTTGTTCCAGGACACGAAGCTATAGGCAAGATCGTGGCGGTAGGGAGTCAGGTGTCACAAGATCGTATCGGTCAGCGCGTGGGAGTGGGCTGGCAGTCAGCATCCTGTAACCACTGTAAAAATTGTGGCGTGGGCAAAGAGTCTCTGTGTTTGAATGAAGGCGAAGTAGAACAAACAATTGTCGGACGTAACGGGGCTTGGGCAGAGCGAGTGCGATCGCAGGCAAAATGGGCTATTGATATTCCCGATGGGTTAGACCCTGCTTTGGCGGGTCCGTTGATGTGTGCGGGGACTACAGTTTGGTCGCCCATACGACATTACGGCGTGCGACCTGGAATGAAAACTGCGGTACTTGGAGTTGGCGGTTTGGGTCATTTAGCCGTACAGTTTTTGGCAAAAATGGGAACGGAGGTAACGGGTTTAAGCACCACTCGTTCTAAAGAGGAAAATACCCGCAAGCTGGGGGCAACTGATTTTATTGCCACTAAAGAGTCACCAGAAGACCTAGAAAAAGCTGTGGGGCGGTTTGATTTTATTTTGTCAACAGTTTCGGCAAATGTAGACTGGAATGCCTATATCAATGCTTTAGCACCAGAAGGAACTTTAGTAATTTGCGGTGTTCCCGATGGGGCAGTTTCAATGATGCCTTTTCCGATTATTGTCGGCGAAAAGAAGATCGGTGGTGGTCGTGCTGGTTCGCCGTCTGATACCAAAGAAATGCTGGAATTCTGTGCCAATCATAATATTACGGCAATGTGCGAACAGTTTGATATGAAGGAAATTAATAAAGCGGTGCAATACGTCCGCGATGGCAAAGCTCGTTTTCGCGCAGTAGTGAAAGTTTAGTTGAATGGTTTAAAGCGATCGCATTACTTAAAGTAATATCATTAGCAAGATTGGAATAATTAGAGCAACATTCGACAAGACAAGAAATAGATCGCAAATGTATTGTTCTCTAACAAAAGCTTAATTAATATTATTTTGTTGAAGGTTTATTTTTAAAATAACTATTCAGAGCAATAATTATGACCGCAGAAGCCAAAAGACTAGAAGAAAATCGCGATCGCAAAGCCTATTGGACTCGCTGGGGTTGTTATGTCAGCGAACGACAGTGGGGAACGGTTCGAGAAGACTATAGCGAAGATGGTTCGGCTTGGGACTATTTTTCCCATCAAGATTCTTTATCTAGGGCATATCGCTGGGGAGAAGATGGCATTGCAGGTATCTGTGATAATCATCAGCGTCTTTGTTTTGCCTTAGCTTTTTGGAATGAAAAAGATCCGATTATTAAAGAGAAGATGTTTGGCTTGACTGGTTCGCAAGGCAATCATGGGGAAGATGTTAAAGAGTATTATTTTTATCTGGATAATACGCCGACACATTCTTATATGAAGTATTTGTATAAGTATCCCCAGGGTGAATATCCCTATGCCGATTTAGTTGAAGAGAATCAAAGAAGGGGTTTTGAAGATCCCGAATACGAACTATTAGATACGGGTATCTTTGATGAGGATAAGTATTTTGATATTTTTATTGAATATGCCAAAGCCAGCGATGAAGATATTTTAATTAGAGTTACGGCACATAACCGCGACTGTAGGGGCGGTTCGCGAACCGCCCCCCTACACATCCTGCCTACCCTGTGGTTTCGCAATACTTGGTCTTGGTATAAAGATGCAGAAAAGCCTAAGTTAAAGGTTTATGCTCAAGAGGATAGTTACAGCGTTATTGAAGCAGATCATCCTAGTTTGGGCAAACGCTGGCTATACTGCAAAGATGTAGGGGCGAACGGCCGTTCGCCCCTACTGTTTACCGAAAATGAAACCAATAATGAATTACTGTTCGGACAACCAAATGCTTCTCCCTATGTCAAAGATGGCATTAACAACTATGTAGTCCAAGGCGACAAAGATGCAGTAAATCCAAATAAGATTGGTACTAAGTTTGCACCCCACTACAAACTATCCATTCCCCCAGGAGAAAGCCGAACTATCGAACTGAGATTGTGCAAGTCTGACTCTTTAGAGAATCCTTTTGACGACTTCGATCGCATTTATAACCAAAGAAAACAAGAAGCCGACGAATTTTATCATTGGATTAATCCTCATGAAATATCTGAAGATAAACGTCGGGTTCAGCGACAGGCGTTTGCAGGAATGCTGTGGAGTAAGCAGTTTTACTACTATGTTGTTGAAGATTGGCTAGAGGGAGATTCTGGTACAATCTCTCCTCCAGAATCCCGCAAAAAGGCCAGAAATTCCGAATGGAAGCATTTATTTAATGATGACATTATCTCCATGCCCGATAAGTGGGAGTATCCTTGGTATGCTGCCTGGGACTTGGCTTTTCATCTCGTCCCGTTGGCAATTCTTGACCCCGACTATGCCAAACTTCAGCTTTCTCGCCTCACCCGTGAATGGTATATGCACCCCAACGGACAGATACCCGCTTATGAATGGTCGTTTAGCGACGTTAATCCACCCGTAGAGGCTTGGGCAGCCTGGCAAATATATACTCTAGAAGAAAAGTATTGGGGACGCAAAGATAAAGACTTTTTAGAAAGAATATTCCAAAAGCTACTGCTTAACTTTACCTGGTGGGTAAACCGTGAAGATGAGTCGGGAAATAATGTCTTTGAAGGTGGTTTTCTTGGCTTAGATAATATTGGCGTATTCGATCGCAGTTCGGAACTGCCCACAGGAGGGCATTTAGAACAGGCAGACGCTACCTCTTGGATGGGAATGTATAGCTTGGGTATGCTGCATATTGCCCTAGAGTTGGCGCAGGATCGCCCACCCTATGAAGATGTCGCCAGTAAGTTCTTTGAACACTTCCTCTATATTGCCGATGCGATGAACAATATCGGTGAAGGCTTTTCTCTCTGGGATGACGAGGATGGTTTCTATTATGATGCCATTAATTTCCCCGATGGAGGGCGATCTATGTTAAAAGTGCGATCGCTTGTGGGTTTAATTCCCTTACTGGGAGTAAACGTAATCGAACCCGCAATGATTGAAAAGCTGCCAGGATTTAAGAAACGTTTGGAATGGTTTATTGATAATCGCCCCGATCTCAAAAAGAACGTAGCCTGTATGGTGACAGAAGGCATGAGTGCAAAGAGATTATTAGCTTTATGCTACGCCACTAAAAGAAATGATGGCAAAAACAATAAGCTGCAAAGATTGCTTTCCTATATGTTTGATGAAGCCGAGTTTTTGAGTCCCTATGGTATTCGTTCAGTTTCTAAATATCATCAGGACAATCCTTTTGTAATGCACGTCAACGGTAATGAATATCGCGTAGACTATCAGCCAGCCGAATCAACTTCGGGAATGTTTGGGGGCAATTCTAACTGGCGGGGTCCAGTCTGGTTTCCGATCAACTATCTATTATTGGAAGCCTTGCAAAACTTCTATGAATATCTAGGCGATGATTTCAAAGTGGAATTTCCCACAGGTTCGGGTAATTATAAAAACCTGCAAGAAATAATTATCGAGTTAGCGACACGGATGACCAATATTTTCTTACGCGATGATGCGGGTAAACGTCCCGTATTTGGCGGTATGGAAAAATTCCAAAACGATCCTCACTGGCGCGACTATATTTATTTCCATGAATATTTTCACGGCGACAATGGTGCGGGTTTGGGTGCATCCCATCAGACAGGCTGGACGGGAGTAGTTGCTTATCTGATTCAGTTAAGTGCTGAGAGTGGAATGTAATAATAGTTGCATTTGTTTGTAGCGATCGCTTTTATTTTATAAATGGCAACAAGTCGAACTCTTGTCGTATTGATCGAAGAGAAAGATTGAGCATTGATTTGTAGTTCAGAAAAGGATAGTATTTTCTTTCACCACGAGTCTTTAACCAAATAGTCAAAACTTCTGGTAACAATCGAGGTAATACGAACAAAATAGAGCTATACAACCATAGCAATCCGTGCTGTTTAATTAGATCATCATACATAATGTCTATTGCTGGTTTAATTTTAGGGTCTTTTCGGGTATTCATATAATCGCCGAACTTGAAATCACTCGTCCAAAAACTCAATGGCAATAACTTAATTTCGTCATACATATCGGTGTCGCAGCCAAGAACAACGTGAGAAATATCATGTGCCAACAAAATTTGAGAGAATTCTGGAGGCAGTTTTCTAGGATCGGTAATATTGGAATTTATCTCATAATATTCTTCCAATCCTTGCTGAAGAGTTTGGGTACTAAGTCTACTGGTGTACTGAGGACGAGATCGCTTACTCATGGTTTGAATATTTCGATACGATACTGTTTCGTAAATATACGATAGCATTTATGAGCAATACCAATAAAAAAACACCAGGAAGACCTCGCAGTGCTAAATCTCATCAAGCCATATTGCAAGCTACTATAGAATTACTGGGTGAAGTTGGTTTTGAAACCATGAGTATTGAAGCAATTTCCGCCCGCGCAGGAGTCGGAAAAACTACTATTTATCGACGCTATAAAAGCAAAGAAGAATTAGTAGCTGATGCAATTGAAAGCATCCGACAAGACGTGGTTATTCCCGATACAGGAAATCTTGATCGCGATCTTGATGAACTTATCGAAAATGCTGCACAGATTAGTATCGATCCTCTAGGACGAAAAGCTGTCGCCATGATTATTAGCAGTGCTTCTAATAATCCTCGATTTGCTCAAATTTATTGGACAAAATACCTACAACCACGACAAGAAGCCTTTGCAATAGTTATTGAAAGAGCAAAAACAAGAAAAGAAATTCAGCCCGATCTAGACTCGGATCTGGTATTTGATTCAATGAGTGGAATTATGCTTTATGCCCTTATTTTTCCGCCTAAAAATGAATCTTGGTCTGAATATGTTCGACGTGGATTACGTTTGATATTTCATTAAATAAAAGCAATACTTTTAGAACATACGATTATAAATGCGATCGCAACCACCACCGCAAAATTAAACAAGATCGATCATTTTATTTGCCATGATTTGATATCAACTTGTTCGCCTTTCTTTAATCAAATTTTTCTTTTGCGTAAGTCCCAAATTCGACCGCATTTATAAAAAAAAATCGAGAGATTCAAACTTTTTCGACGTTGTCTATTACAGAATCTTGTAATGATTCATCTTTGCCTTCTATGTCTGCAACCATTTCTTTTAAATCAACTGGATTAGAATTAAACTTCGCAGCGATCTGTTCTCTTTGATTAATCAAATAAATACTAATAATGGTAAATACCACACCCGCAGATTGAATACTACTCAATACTTCTCCAAGAATAATCGTGCCAAACAACAGAGCAAAAATCGGAGTCAAAAAAGTCAAAGCACTAAGACTAGTCAGATTTCCTTTAGAAGCTAAATAAAAGAATATCCCATAGGCGATCGCACTACCAAATACTGTTGCGTATCCCAACGCCAACCAACATTCAACAGACATACTCTGCCATTGCTGCGATTCCTGTATCCAAGATAAACTAAATAAAGGTATTCCTCCAATAATCATATGCCAACCCGTTGCTACCACAGGATCGCACTGACGACTAATGTAGGGAATCATTACCGTCCCTACAGCCATCGATAAGGAGGCTAACAACATCAGCCATTCTCCATTATTAAACAACCCCAGCCAATTAATGTTTACTGCCCCTAAATCCCCTGCAAAAATGCTATATATCCAACGATCTGGCAGCCCAATCAAACTAATCCCAAAAACTCCAATACCCAGCCCCAACCAACCCCAAAAACCAATGATTTCGCCAAACAATAAGGTAGACAACAAAGCAACTGCTAAAGGTTGAGAGTCAATCATCACTGAACCCAAACCAGCCCCAGTTTTCACAATTCCTTGAGCTAAAAAGCCTTGAAACATCGTCCCATCAACTACAGCAAAAGCCAAAATCCACAACCACGCCTTGAAAGTTTTAGGTTGAGGTAATTTTAGAATAGCTGCCACAATTAAGACTAAAACACCTGCGGGGACTAAACGTATTCCTGCCATGAAAAATGGTGTCGTATAAGGAATAACCCCTTTCATAGCTACCATTGCCGTCCCCCAAAGAAAAAATGGGGCAATTAATAATAAGGCTTGGGGAAATGATGGAATCGATCTAGAACTGACTTGCATTATTGTATTAACTTACATACTGCTTGTATATGAGTTTACTTAATTCTCAGCAAGTTTGTACTTTCATTAAGCGAGTTAATATGTCAGGGAAAATAGATTTTAGACTAAAAATCTATTGAAAATCACTTTTAGATGTAGCCTTTTCGGTACAATACCCTCTGAGTTATATAGCAAGAGATAATCATACTTATGGGACGTGCAAATAAAGTTGTTTTAGCTTATTCGGGTGGGGTTGATACCACCGTATGTATTCCTTATTTAAAAAATGAGTGGGGAGTTAAAGAAGTAATTACCCTCGCAGCCGATTTAGGACAGGGGGATGAGTTGGGACCTATTCAAAAGAAAGCACTAAAATATGGTGCGGTAGAGTCTTTGGTAGAAGATGCCACAGAAAGTTTTGTTGTAGACTATGCTTTTCCTGCTATCCAAGCCAATACCCTCTATGAAAATCGCTATCCTCTTTCTACTGCTTTGGCACGTCCTTTGATTGCTAAACTACTAGTGGAGGCTGCGGAAAAGTATGGTGCAGATGCAGTAGCCCACGGTTGTACTGCCAAAGGTAACGATCAGGTACGATTTGACCTGGGCATCATGGCGTTAAACCCCAAATTGAAGGTATTAGCACCCGCTAGAGAATGGGGAATGAGTCGAGAAGAAGCAATTTCCTATGGCGAGAAATTTGGTTTAGAATTTCCTGTTAAAAAATCTTCTCCTTTTAGTATCGATCGCAATTTGCTCGGTCGTAGTATTGAAGCTGGTCCCTTAGAAGATCCTATGGTTGAGCCTCCTGAAGAGATCTTTGTCATGACTAAAGCGATCGCCGATACTCCAGACGAACCAGAATACATTACCATCGGTTTTGAGAAAGGTCTTCCTGTAAACATCAACGGCGAAAAACTTTCCCCTGTTGCGCTTATTACCAAGTTAAATGACCTTGCAGGGAAACACGGTATCGGACGCATCGATATGCTAGAAAACCGTGTTGTGGGGATTAAATCGAGAGAAATTTACGAAGCACCCGCATTACTCGTTTTGATTCACGCCCACCGCGACTTAGAAAGTTTAACTCTTACAGGAGACGTTACTCAATATAAACGGGGTATCGAACAAACTTATGGTGAGTTAATTTATCAAGGCTTATGGTATAGTCCCCTTAAAGCTGCTTTAGATGGTTTTATCCAAAATACTCAAGAAAGAGTTTCAGGAGAGGTAAGAATAAAGCTACTTAAAGGTAATGCGGTCATTGTCGGTCGTCAGTCGGACAACTCGATTTATACTCCTGACTTGGCTACCTATGGTGCGGAAGATGAATTTGACCACAAAGCAGCAGAAGGATTTATCTACATCTGGGGTCTACCTACTAGAGTATGGTCGCAGAAGACTAGAGGAATGTAGGAGATTGTTTGTAAGCTAAAAGCATTGTTATAAAGTAGTGGAGTAAATTTTTTATTCACTACTTTATGATATTACTCGCGCAAAGTCGCAAAGAAGAGAGCAAAAAGATTAAGTTCGTAGTATTGGAATAAATGCACCTAAAACAACTATCGCAAGCGATCGCCTTTTTCATGTTTTCTTTAGCCGTGGCACGAACAATACGATCTCTATCTTGAGCTATTTGTTTTAGGGTATTTTCTGGGGTTTTAAAATTACAAGCGATCGCAATATAGTTAGCAGCGTTTAAACCCTGGCGTTGGGCTTGCGAACCAAAATGATTAAGCCAATTCTTATATCCTCATTCCTCGCTCCTCGCTCCTCGTTCCTCGCTCCTTACTTCTTATATATATGTCTAACTTACCCCCGTTAAACACCGACACGATTTGGGCAATTCTCAATGAAGAATTGAACGACGAGACTGTCAATCAATTAGTTTGGCATTATCTAGGTTATCGTTTTGATGCAACTAGTCAGACTTGGAACACTAACAAAACAATAGATGATTGGGCAGAGAAATATCCCGAACCCCCTGATTTTATCGAGAATCGCCCCCCTACAGTCAAACTAACTCGTTCGATTCCGAAAGAAAATAAACAACTTCTCAAAGAAAAACTTGGTTTTAAAGGCTACAAATTAGGAGAATTTGGTCCTAGACATACCCGTCGTGCAACTATGGCGAGTTGGTTATTAAGCTACATGGAAAGCCAGCCATTAACTAAGTGAAGAATCATTTTTATTTATGTCAACTTCAGTAAATAAATCTATTAATGAGACACGAGTAATTTTAGTTGGGGGTTCTTCTCATGTAGGGAAATCGACTCTTGGTTACTCCCTAGCAGTAAAGCTTGGTTGGGATTATCTGGCTACAGACAGTATGGCGCGACACCCTGGTCGTCCCTGGATAAGTGCCAAGGCAAAGACTATTCCAGAACACGTAGTAGAACACTATAGAACTTTATCCGTTGAAGCTTTGCTTTTAGACGTATTGTCTCACTATGAAAAAAACGTCTTACCTCAGATTGAAGTAATAGTTCGCTCTCATGCCGTCGATCAATCAAAACAATGCCTAGTACTTGAAGGATCAGCATTATATCCAAGATTAGTAGCGAATTTAGTTATGGAGAGAAAAGTTAAAGCAGTTTGGCTAACAGCCAGCGAACAATTGTTTCAAAAAAGAATTAGGCAAGAAAGTAATTTTGATAATGTCGGTGAAAACGAAAAGTATCTGATTCAGAAATTCATGGCTCGTACTCTACTTTACGACAAGTGCATGAATGAAGATGTTGAGGATTTAGGATTTACCTGTATTAATGTGGAGTCTACGCTCGATCAAGGAAAATCTTTTGTATAAATGTTTGAAGTTTCTTCGTACCTAATTCTTACAACCAATGTGTTTCTGCGGTTTTTCAAACTGAACTATCCATTTAAGTTGTGATTTTACATATGCGATTGCCCTAAAGGACTAACTCCACACCCGCTAGCGGGCATCGCTTTAGATCTAAGAAATATTACTCAAAGGCAGAACAGTTAAATAAAATATCAGTTTGTAATTCTATCTCAAGTAAAAAATGTAGAATAATAGACCACACATACTTTTAGTTAAGCTCGATCGGCAGCAATTGGTTATATGAGTAAGGGAACATTATTTGATAAGGTTTGGGATTTACACACGGTTGGAACATTGCCTTCTGGTCAAACCCAACTATTTATTGGTCTGCATTTAATTCATGAAGTGACCAGCCCCCAAGCTTTTGCCATGCTGCGGGAAAGAAATCTTAAGGTATTGTTTCCAGATAGCACAGTCGCTACAGTAGATCATATTGTCCCTACAGAAAATCAAGCACGTCCTTTTGCTGATGAATTAGCAGAAGAAATGATGCAGGCTTTGGAAAAGAATACTAAAGACTATGGCATCAAGATTTTACAACGTCGGTTCGGGAAATCAAGGTATCGTCCACGTTATCGCCCCCGAACAAGGTTTGACTCAACCAGGCATGACGATCGCCTGTGGAGATTCCCACACTTCTACTCATGGGGCATTTGGCGCGATCGCTTTTGGCATCGGTACATCTCAGGTAAGGGATGTCTTAGCTTCTCAAACCCTAGCCCTAGCTAAACTTAAAGTCCGCAAAATTGAAATCAATGGTAAGTTGCCTCACGGTGTATATGCTAAAGACGTAATTCTCCATATTATTCGTAAGTTGGGCGTTAAAGGTGGCGTGGGCTATGCCTATGAGTTTGCGGGGACTACCTTTGAAGCCATGAATATGGAAGAAAGAATGACTGTCTGCAATATGTCCATTGAAGGTGGGGCGCGTTGTGGTTATGTAAACCCCGATCAAATTACCTTTGATTATCTCCAAGATCGAGATTTTGCTCCCAAAGGAGAAGCATGGGACAAAGCCGTATCCTGGTGGTCGAGTATTCACAGCGATACAGATGCCCAATACGATGATGTAGTTAAATTCGATGCTGCTGAGATCGAACCTACCGTAACTTGGGGCATTACCCCAGGACAAGGATTAGGTATTAGCGAAACCGTACCCGTAGCTGATAGTTTAGCAGAAAGCGATCGCGCGATCGCCCAAGAAGCTTACAAGTATATGCAGCTAACTCCTGGTCAACCAATCAAAGGTACAAAAATTGATGTCTGCTTTATCGGTAGCTGTACCAACGGTAGAATTAGCGATCTACGGGAAGCGGCAAAAGTTGCTCAGGGACATCATGTGGCATCGGGAGTAAAAGCCTTTGTTGTTCCTGGTTCAGAAAGAGTAAAAGAAGCAGCCGAAGCCGAAGGATTGAATAAAATCTTTGAACAAGCAGGATTTGAATGGCGCGAACCAGGATGTTCTATGTGTTTAGCAATGAACCCCGATAAACTTCAGGGCGATCAAATGAGTGCCTCTTCCTCTAATCGTAACTTCAAAGGTCGTCAAGGCTCATCTACTGGGAGAACTCTTTTAATGAGTCCTGCAATGGTTGTAGCAGCAGCAGTTAAAGGTCGAGTTAGCGATGTTAGAGAATTGTCAGAGATTTTAGCAAGAGAAGTATCATAGCTATAACTTATGATATATATTGTCAAGAATAATGTAATAAACCTTGATATTTCTTAAAAAGTTAGTTAGTATAGGTACATAGAGAACAGAGACACATTATTTTTATCTTGTTTCTGTCTATCTAGTTCTAGCAATAGAACGAACCTAGAAAATTAAATAACGCAATTATACAACACATGACTACTACTTTACAAACACGCGAAACTCGCGGTGCTTGGGAGAATTTCTGTCAGTGGATTACCAGCACTAACAACCGCATCTATGTCGGTTGGTTCGGTGTCTTGATGATTCCTACACTTCTTGCAGCAACCACTTGTTTCCTAATCGCCTTCGTCGCAGCACCTCCAGTTGACATCGACGGTATCCGCGAGCCTGTAGCAGGTTCATTGATCTACGGTAACAACATCATCTCTGGTGCAGTTGTTCCTAGTTCCAACGCAATTGGTCTTCACTTCTATCCCATTTGGGAAGCAGCTTCTCTTGATGAGTGGTTGTACAACGGTGGACCTTACCAATTGATTATTTTCCACTTCTTGATCGGTGTATTCTCATACCTTGGTCGTCAGTGGGAACTATCCTACCGTTTAGGTATGCGTCCTTGGATCTGTGTAGCTTATTCAGCTCCAGTATCCGCTGCCACAGCAGTATTCCTAATCTACCCATTAGGACAAGGATCATTCTCTGATGGTATGCCTTTAGGAATTAGCGGAACATTCAACTTCATGTTGGTCTTCCAAGCAGAACACAACATCTTGATGCACCCCTTCCATATGTTGGGTGTAGCAGGTGTATTCGGTGGAGCACTATTTAGTGCAATGCACGGTTCACTTGTAACTTCTTCCTTAGTTCGTGAAACAACTGAAACTGAATCACAAAACTACGGTTACAAATTCGGTCAAGAAGAAGAAACATACAACATCGTTGCAGCACACGGCTACTTCGGTCGCCTAATCTTCCAATACGCATCATTCAACAACTCCAGAAGTTTACACTTCTTACTGGGTGCATGGCCAGTAATCGGAATCTGGTTCACAGCAATGGGTATTTCAACCATGGCTTTCAACCTCAACGGATTCAACTTCAACCAATCCATCATGGATTCTCAAGGAAGAGTTGTAAATACTTGGGCAGACATCTTAAACCGAGCAAACCTTGGTTTTGAGGTAATGCACGAACGTAATGCACACAACTTCCCTCTTGATTTGGCAAGTGGCGATATTGCTCCTGTAGCAATAACCGCTCCTTCCATCAACGGCTAATCTTTTAATAGATTAAGTAAAAAAACGCTCCTCAGTAATGGGGAGCGTTTTTTTTTGCTTGTAATTATTAGATCTATCATCAAATAAGAGGTAGTCTAAAAAAACTGATGTTATAACGTAGAAAAGTCCTGAAAACTTCAATTATTAAAGTTAACAGTTTTATCATATGTCTACCATCGAACAAATAAAACCTGCAAGCCGAGCAGATGTAATTATTTACGTACCTTATTATTCTAAAAATAAGCATAGTTGGCTTCCTCATGCGATCGCTTTATATCGCCAAGCATCCTTAGAAGGAGAGCGACAGGTAGAAGGAGGAGATAGTATTCCTTTTGTAGCTAGTTGGTATGTATCTAAATTACCTTCGGAATTAACACGCTGTCGTTTACAGTTTGATGGACAGGCAGAATTAAGTTACGAAGTAACAATGTCTAACTCAGAGTTTATTGATTACCTAATTGATGTCATCATGAACTTTAAACGTTCTAAGGCTACAGATTTTCCTAGAGGTTTTTACCGAAAACTGTTGCGCTTAGAATAAGCAAATAACAATAAATCGAAATTAACAAGGAGTGCGAGCGTGGCTAAATCTGCTAAATATCTTCTGATAGCTTCAACCGAAGCCTACAGCGGTAAATCTGCAACTATTTTGGGTCTGAGCCATCTGTCTTTAGATAAACAGATATCTATTGGTTATGGACAGCCTTTAGCTACAGATTTCCGAGAGAGTGCTGGCGAAAAGGAATATACAGAAGATGTTGATTTTATAGCTACTGCTTTAGGACTATCCGAAAATCAAGTAAAATCCCCCTTATTATTTCTCAATCGCCAAACAATTAATCAGCGTTTACAAGGGGAAAATAAAGAGGACTATACTCAAGCTTTAAAGCAGTATGTCAGTCAAATAGAAGCCGATCTGGTATTACTAGAAGGACCAAATAATCTTTGGGAAGGTAGTGTTTTCAATTTATCTGTACCAGAAATTGCTGACTCGGTAGATGCTTCAATTTTGCTGGTTGCTCGCTATCATCCATTGACAATGGTGGGAAGCTTATTAACTGCGAAAAAATACTTGGGCGATCGCTTGTTGGGTATTATGATCAATGATATTCCCTCCACTGAACTAGAAACAACCACACAGACAGTCAAACCTTATCTTGAAGAACAGGGAATTCCTGTTTTGGGTATGATACCTAAAGATAGGATTTTAAACAGTGTTAGCGTCAAAGAAATAGCTACCCGACTTAATGCGAAGGTTTTGTGTTGCGAAGAACATCTAGACTGGATGGTAGAAAGTCTTAGCATTGGAGCAATGAATGTTAACTCTGCGTTAGGATACTTTCGTCAAAGGGATAATATGGCAGTAGTAACGGGTGGCGATCGCGCTGAATTGCAAATGGCAGCTTTAGAGACTTCTACCCACTGTTTAATCTTAACTGGTCACGTTCCACCTAAAGATCTGATTATTGAACGCGCAGAAAGCTTAGATATTCCTATACTGTCCGTCAATACAGATACTTTAACCACTGTTGAAGTCGTTGATGGTACTTTTGGGAAAGTGCCAATTTACGAAGACATCAAAGTCCAGCAGATCCAAAATCTAATGAGGCAGCACTTTGACATGGATCGATTACTCAAGTCTCTCGATTTAGCATTACCTACGTCAGTTTAATATTAATTACGCTATAAATATGACGAAAGTCAAAAAACAGAAAAAGTCTACAAGTACTTGTTTTTTGTCAATACAAGCTATTTCATCAGCAATTTAAGCTAAAATTAAACGTATTAAATTAAACTTAAAATTCTGCACATAACGAGATTATTACCATGACAATTGATTTAAAAGTACCGAGTATGGTTTGCGATGGTTGTGTTTCAACCGTGAAGGAAGCTATCCTTACTCACGAACCAAAAGCAAAAGTGGACATTGACCTCGATACTAAAAAAGTGGCAGTAGATACGGAGGCTTCAGAATCATCAATCAAGCAGATAATTATCGCAGCAGGACATACTGTTGAATAATTAGGCTCGTTAATTAACTGCCATAGGATTTAATTAAAATACCAACGAAGGCAAATAAGCCTGTAATGGATATTGAGATGGCAACAGTGAAGGCTAAGGATGAACGGGGTTGATATATATAGTTGTCTTTTTGAATATGACGTAATTCTTTGCGATGTTCTAAAGCAGCCAAAACAATCGCACTAGTACCAATACCAATAAAAGAAAGACCTAGAATTCTGGTTAGATGGAGAGGATCGTCAATATATTCATATACTGATGATCGTTGCAGTGCGGTGACAATGCGATCGACCCCAAAACCAAAGCTGATTAAAGCCAGACAGGTGCGTATCCAAGCCATTAAAGTACGTTCGGCAGCAGCGCGATTACGCTCTTTGGCTAGTTCTGTATTAATATTTGGCTTGCGATCGCTCATGTAGTAATCCTGCTGCAATATAAACAATTAAATTGTATTTAATTGTATTTAAGAGTTTAGGGTTTTAATTAATAATCAACAACAATTCACTGTGAAGATATTTATTAGTACAGGAGAAGTTTCTGGAGACTTGCAGGGTGGAATGTTAATCGAATCCCTGTATAAAGTTGCAGTTGAAAACAATATAAACCTGGAAATTGCTGGTTTGGGTGGCGATCGCATGAAAGAGACAGGGGCGAATATTATTGCAAATACGGCGGTAATTGGCTCGATGGGATTTGTGGAAGGGATTCCTTTTGTGTTACCCACAATCAAAATTCAGAATCTAGCCAAACAATATATTAAGCAAAATCCTCCTGACGTTTTGGTGATGATTGACTACCCTACGCCAAATTTGGCTTTGGCTAGCTATGTTAAACATTTGTTTCCGAACATACCCGTTGTTTATTATATTGCTCCCCAAGATTGGGCAGTGCCAATGTTAAACAACGTGCCAAAGATAACTAAAGTTGTCGATAAGTTATTGGCAATTTTTCCTCAAGAAGCAGAATATTTTGCTGACAAGAATATTGATGTAACTTGGGTTGGTCATCCTTTGTTAGATAGGATTGAACAAGCACCCGATAGAAATCAAGCAAGACTCAATTTAGATATTTCACCAGAAGATACGATTATTACTCTTTTACCCGCTTCTAGGCAACAAGAGATTAAGTATTTACTTCCCGTGATGTGCGAGGCTGCACGACAAATTTATCAGCAGCTACCCGAAGTCAGGTTTTTGATTCCCGTATCTTTGCCTGGCTACCGTGAAGCGATCTCCTCAGCAGTTAAACAGTACGATCTCCCTGCAACAATTTTAGATGGTCAAACTCTCAATGCGATCGCTTCAGCAGATTTAGCAATTACCAAGTCAGGTACAGTAAATTTAGAAGTGGCATTACTTGATGTTCCTCAGGTAGTAATTTATCGAATCAATCCAATCACTGCCTGGATTGGTCGTAGATTGGGCTTTTCCGTGCCTTTGATGTCCCCACCAAACTTAATTATCAATCGAAAAATAGTCCCTGAATTTCAGCAGGAAGAGGTAACTGCAAAGAACATTTCTACTGAAGCAATTGAAATATTATCTGATTCTGCAAAAAGACAACAAATAGCTCAAGACTATCAACAAATGCGATCGCTTTTAGGAACAGTTGGAGTTTGCGATCGCACTGCTAAAGAAATTATTAGTTTGGTCAAGTAACCATCGTTTCAATAGTCATTATCCACAACGCAACAAACATGGCTTTTGAATCTAAAATAAACCTATTCAGTAATAGTAAAATAAGCCCATGCTAGAAACTATATTTGAACCTCTGCAATATGCCTTTATGCAGAGATCTTTGGTCGTAGCGATTGTTGTTGGCATAATTTGCGCTGTTGTGGGCAGTTACTTAATGGTGCAAAGATTAGCATTATTGGGAGATGCTATTAGCCATTCTGTCCTACCTGGTTTAGCGATCGCCTATTTGGTTGGAGCGAACATTTTTTTAGGAGCGTTTATTGCAGGAATCATTAGCACTATTTTTATAAATATTATTAGTACTAGATCGAATATAAAAGAAGACACGGCGATGGGAATCGTCTTTTCAGCATTTTTTGCTTTAGGAATTACTTTGATTACGGTAGTTCAAAAAGACAATAAAATTGATCTCAATCACTTTTTGTTTGGCAATATTTTAGCTGTAAATGGAACAGAAGTTAGAGATACTTTAATTATTGCAGGTATTGTTTTAACAGTAGTTTTTTTACTTTATAAGGAACTGTTATTTTACACTTTTGATAAATTAGGAGCGCAAGCTGTTGGTTTACCCGTAGGCTTATTAGACTTGGGTTTAATGACATTAATTGGTTTGACCATAGTTGCCAGTCTCAAGGCAGTTGGAGTGGTTTTAGTCTTGTCATTATTGATTACTCCTGCTGCAACTGCCTATTTACTAGTCAATCGTTTGCACCTAGTAATGTTGTTAGGCGTAATTATTGGAGTGGCATCGAGCATTACGGGAATGTATCTAAGCTATTACTACAATCTGCCTTCTGGTCCTGCGATCGTATTAGTTGCTTCAGCTTTGTTTGTTTTAGCTTTTCTATTTAGCCCTAGCCAGGGATTATTAACTAATCCTAGTTCTAGTCTAGGACAATCTACTTTGATTACAGAAATCAAGAGTTTGTTCAATAAGCAAAAATTATAATTGGTAATATAAGCTTAAAAATAAATATTCGATCGAAACTATTTAAATTCCATGAAAATTGCCATCAATGGAACATATATTCAAGAGCAAGCTAGTGGTTTGGGAGTAGTAACAAGCAACTTAATTAACAAGTTGATCGATGACGAACAAGAATTAGATTTTACCCTTTATTCTCATGCTAATTTTCTCAAGTCTCAATACCCAGATAGTATTATTTCGGTAACGGATAGCATCTCTCCCGATCGCGGTTTTTCAGGACATATAAAACGTCTGTTATGGTATCAAACTAAATTAAACTGGCAGTTAAAGAATAATAGTTTAGATTTATTTTATTCTCCTGCCAGCGAGGGAATGCTATTTCCTAGCGTTCCTCAAATAATTACCGTTCACGATCTTATTCCCCTCAAATATCCTGAAGTAAGTCCTAAATGGAAATATTATTATCTTTATATTTTGCCAATTATATTAAAGCATTCTCAGAAAATAATTAGCATTTCAGAACATACTAAAAAAGACTTAATTGAAACATATAATCTCGATCCAAAATCTATTGAAGTCGTTTATAACGGATTCGATCGCAATTTATTTTTTCCGCAGCAAAATACTGAAATACTTAAAAAATATAGCTTAGATAAATATCTGCTTTACGTAGGAGATATGCGATTTTATAAAAATCTTGATCGCACTTTAGCAGCATTTGATCGCTTACCTTGTAAAGATTATCAGTTTGTAATTACTGGCAAGAAAGATGATTTCTTTTATCCTCAACTCAAAGAAAAAACCGAACGATTATCAGCCAAAGATCGAATAATATTTTTAGACTACGTGCCTACTGCCGATTTACCTCGCTTATATTCTATGGCTCAATGTTTGGTGTTTGCATCTCTCTATGAAGGGTTTGGACTACCCGTACTAGAGGCAATGGCTTGTGGATGTCCTGTAATAACTTCTAATGTAACTTCTCTTCCTGAAGTGGGAGGGGACAGTGTATTTTATGTCGATCCTTATGATGTAGAAAATATCGCTCGAGGAATGTATCGAATTTTGACGGACAACAACTTACATAGTGATTTGTGCGATCGTGGTCAAGAAAGAGCAAAACTGTTTAGCTGGGATAAGACAGCCGAAGGAATAAAATCAATCATCAAGGGTCAATTATTAAATAACCAGTCGTAGGTTTAGTTAGAAAAAGATTGTACCAACTATATCCCACCGATCGAGACGGCATTGGCATAACCGAAGTATTAAAAATCAGCTTATGAGTATTTTTGAAAAATATGTAAAAGTTATGTGTTTTAAAATCAATAGTACCTGTATACTATAGTAACCAATCTTGATGAAGTGCTATTGATAACAATCGTACGGACGTTTCATGAAACGTCTCTACTGATTACTGATAATTAATAATCAATTGCAATTTTTTGAATTATGTTTTATTGATTAAAGAAACGATCTGTTGAATAAATGCCTCATGGTCAACAACTGGTTTAGAAATATAACCATCTGCACCGCTTTGTTTGAGAAAGTTCTCGCGATCGCCTTCCATAGCGTGAGCAGTTACCAAAATTATGGGTAAATGGTTTGTTTCGGGGTTTGACTTGAGCATTTGAGTAATTTCTATGCCATCTACGGGTTTACCCTCGTAAATACTGTTGGCTAGAGCAACATCCATCAGGATGGCATCTATCTCTCCAGATTGAGACAATTGCAAGACTTCATCGACAATTTCTGTCCCCTTGACTTGCAAACCGCCTCTTTTTGTTAGTATTTTGGAAAAAACCCGTAAATTAATAGGGTCATCTTCTACAATCAAAACCGTTGTCATAAATATTGCTCAGGATTTTGTTTAACTAGAAAAAATGGATGTTAAAAATAACCAAAACCAAAAATCTTTTAAGTAAGAATGCCTTATCTTTAATTGTGGTTTATAAAATTCTGATAGCACAGCTTAACACTTATAAAGCATGATTGCGCTATATTTTTATACTCTTCTTATTTCCCTTTGATTCGATCGCACTTACGACATATTTTCCCTTAATACCTGGAGACTCTTTCAATGGCACAGCAGCTTAATTTGTTAGGAAATGGTGGTCAAATCATTCCTACTCCTCTTCATCAAGAAATGGAGAGGTCATATCTCGAATATGCCATGAGCGTAATTGTCGGGAGAGCTTTACCAGACGTTAGGGATGGACTTAAACCAGTGCATCGTCGTATTTTATACGCTATGTACGAACTAGGATTGACTCCAGATCGTCCTTATCGTAAGTGCGCTCGTGTTGTAGGGGATGTGTTGGGTAAATACCATCCTCACGGCGATCAGTCGGTGTATGACGCTTTAGTGCGTTTGGTACAAAGCTTTTCGACTCGCTACCCTTTGCTAGATGGTCATGGTAATTTTGGCTCGGTAGACAACGATCCTCCCGCAGCAATGCGCTACACCGAGACTAGGCTAGCTCCTGTAGCATTTGAGGCGATGCTAACGGAAATAGGCGAAGCAACGGTTAACTTCAGCAATAACTTTGATAACTCCCAAACAGAGCCAGTTGTATTACCCGTCCAGCTACCTATTTTGCTCCTCAACGGTTGTTCGGGAATTGCCGTCGGGATGGCTACCAATATTCCACCTCATAATTTGGGAGAGATAGTTGATAGCTTAATCGCTTTGATAGATCGCCCGACTATATCCGATGAAAAACTATGGGAATTAGTTCCTGGTCCTGATTTTCCCACAGGGGGGGAAATAGTTGAAGTTAAGGGAATTCAGGATGCTTACCGCACGGGAAGAGGCATTATTAAAATGCGCGGTATTGCTAACATTGAAAAGATTTCCACAGGTAAAAAACGCCGTCGAGAGAAAAAAGCGATCGTAATTACCGAGCTACCCTATCAGGTAAACAAGGCGGGATGGATCGAAAAAATTGCCGATTTGGTCAATCAAGGCAGAATTGAAGGAATTTCCGATATCCGTGACGAAAGCGATCGCAGTGGAATGCGAGTTGTCATAGAATTAAAGAAAGACGCTACGGCACAAAAAGTTCTTCACCAGCTTTATCGTCAGACCGCACTACAGAGCAATTTTGGGACGATTATGCTGGCACTAGTGGATAACAAGCCAGTGCAGCTACCTTTACGCAATATTCTGGAAGAATTTCTCAAATTTCGTGAAATTACTCTTAGAAGACAGTATAGCAACGATCTAGAAGAAGCTAGCCAAAGACAGCATTTGGTAGAAGGTTTATTACTCGCTCTAAATCAAATAGACGAAGTAATTGAAATCCTCCGCCACTCACCCGACGGCACTACTGCTAAGATCCGCCTACAGTCAGAATTAGACCTTTCTCCCGATCAAGGCGACTCTATTTTAGCGATGCCGATGCGTCGTCTAACTGGTTTAGAAAAACAGAAACTAGAAACCGAATTAGCAGACCTGCAAGAGCGTATTAACGGTTTAAATAAGGTATTGGACGATCGCCATGAGTTGATGAAGTCGCTCAAAAAAGAACTACGCAGCCTCAAGCGTAAATTTGGCGATGAGCGTCGTACTCGTATTGCTAATGTGATGGTGGACGAATCGATTAAACAACTTCCTGCTAAGGAAAAATCTAGTAGCCAGAAAAAAACCGATAAAAAAGATCCTGCATTAACCGTATCCCCTGCATTAACTTTTGAACGCTCTCCTCAAGCCAGATTGAAAGTAACTGATTCAGGCTATATTTATTGGCAAAATCCCGATAATGATGAAGCGAATACTGCACCCAAAAAAGGTGAAGACTTCCTACAGCATCAAGAAGTTATCGGCGATCGCGATAAACTGATTGTAATTACCGACAGTGGAAAAGCCTATCCTCTTCCCATTGAAGAAGTCCCTTCGAGTTTGGAGAGTACCGAATTACCAGCCGTAGAATTATTATCTGAAGCAGCACAAAGGGATGCCAAAAGTACAGTTGCTCACTTCTTCCTTCCCAAAAACTATAAAGAGCTAGATCTGGTATTCCTGACCGAAAAAGGTATCATAAAACGTCTAGACTCTTCTGAATTAGATGCTTTAGGCAATCGTGGACTAGTTCTAGTTAAGCTTAAAGACAAAGACACCCTCAAGTACTTCTCTTTTACCGAAGAAGGTCAGGAAATGGCGATCGCAACTACGGGAGGTCGTATATTACGTTTACCGATCGACGATACTCAGATTCCTGTTATGGGACGCAATGCTCAAGGAAACCGAGTCATGCGCTTGAGATTAAAAGAAAGCCTAGTAGGCTGTGATGCAGTTAATCCCAAAGATTCAATTGCAGTCATAACTCAGCAAGGATTTGGCAAACGAATACCCGTTGACTCCCTGAGACTAGGTAATCGCGGTGATATTGGCACCCAGGCAATTCAATTTAGCAGTAAAGAAGATTTGCTTGCAGGAGTCATTTCTACAAGAAATAAAGAAAATCTCATTTTAACCACCAGCATCAACCGCAGATTAGTATTACCCGTCAAGAACCTCAAACTATCTGAGAAAAACACGACAGGAGAAAAAATTGGCAATTTAAAAGCAGATGAAATTATTACAGGAATCTATTCTTTTATTGAGTAATATTTTACTCGTCAAATGAAATATTATTCAGCCAAATTATGTTCTAAGGCGAATCGGATTAGTTCAACACGATTGCTAGTCTCAGATTTGCGCAATAAGCTGCTGACATATTTTTCAATTGTACGATGGGATAAATGTAGTTCCTGACCAATTTCAACATTAGAATTACCGTTCATTAGTAGTTCTAATACTTCTTGTTCTCTATTGGTTAAATCTAATTCTGCTTTAATTTGTGTCTGCTGAGATTTGTCAGAAGAATCTTGACTTTCTTTTGTCACTTCAGAATGAGATTGAACATCATGAGAGTGGTCGCTATGAGAAAATCTTAGTTCCGAATGGATAATTTGCGATCGCTCTAGTAAATTGCGTATAACTGCGCCCAATTCGTCCACTTCAAATGGTTTTGGCAAGTAAATGTCACATCCTACCTGATAGCCACGAATACGCTCTGTGGTATCTCCACATTCGGTTAGTAATATGACTGGCAATAAGCGGTATTCAGGTAGTTGACGAATATTTTTTACCAGTTCATAGCCATCTTTTTTAGGCATTTTTACATCAGAAATAAGCAGATGGGGATGATATTTCTTTAGCATAGATAGAGCTTTTTCTCCATTTTCTGCTGCTATAACTGAGTACCCAGACAATTCTAAATAGTCACTAACAGATACGCGAATTCCTGGGTCGTCTTCGGCAATTAAAATCAATAGAGGCATTAGCTACAGGATGCTTTTTTCGCCTATTCACTTCTTCAACTTTGATAACTTGATATACAATTTTGCTAATATTAATACCTGTAATTATCTATCTTAAAGTTATAGGTTATAAATAACGTTCTTTGCTTACATTGTATATTAGTACTTTCTTCATACTTTACATACAAAGATATATTTTTAATTGAAAATATTTTATGCCTCTATATCGAATCGCAAATACAGCTAAAACTTTTCTGCCAATTTGAGAAACCGCTACACTTTTTTGAATGTTGCTACCGCACCACAAAGATCGATGCCTTTATGCGTAGCGAGAAAGGTGTCTATCACGGATACCGCGACCCATTTACCCACCGCATCTTCCTTTAGGGCGGCTAACTTCGTAATCACAACAACATCGTCTACTTGATAGACATTATCTAAATTAGCAATACATAGATATCAATAAAATTATCGATTTAGGAAATCCCTAACTATTTTTATATTGTTGGTATGCCTGATTGACTATTGACATTATTTCTTCGGCTTTTTGGCTTGAATTGATATCGGGATGATATTGTTTTGCAAGAACAAGATAAGCAGCCTTTACTTTTTCAGGATGCGAGTTTTTGTTTGTTCTCAATATTTCCCACCACTGTTTGTTTGAATAGTTTTTAGTAAAAGTGCGATCGCTTTGAGACATTCTTTGCCAAATATTAATGCGATCGTGTCGATCTCCTGTAATTAAAAATTTGCCATCATCACTAAAGATAACTGGACTATAAGTATCAATGGTTTGTAGTAGTTCTTGATTCATTAAATTCCATAACTGCACTGTGCCATTTGAAATACCAAAAGCTATTGTTTTACTATCCAAATTTATAGCAAGAGAGTCAACGTAGTTTGCATTCTGCGACCATACAAAAACTTGTTCGGTATCTTTTATGCGCCATAACCTAACAGTTTTATCTTTGCTGGAACTAACAAAATAATTACCATCAGAAGTTATTTTTATTGCCGCTATGCTACTAAAGTGATTGTCAATAATTATAGGTTTAGCGGTGGGGTTTATTAAATCCCAAATCCGAAGTTCGCCATCAACACTACCACTAATTAAAAAGCGATCGCAAGGACTTATAGCTAATGCAGTAATTGAATCCACATGACCATTTAAAGTAAATTTTAAGTTACCATTAACGGCATTCCAAACCTTGATTGTTCGATCTGCACTACCGCTAATTAAAATATCGCCTTTGCTATTAAAGACCAAAGCGTAAATTATATTACTGTGATTGTGAGGAGATTTATTATTGGAAAATGTACGATCTAAATTTTTGTTTTCTAATTTCCAACTAGTAATTTTTTGGTCAAAACCACCTGCTATAACAATGCGATCGTTAATTGCTACATTTTGTACTTCTTGAGGTTCAAAAAAAGTATATATTTGTTTGCCTGTCTCTATATCCCAGAGGCTAACTGTTTTATCTTCGCTAGCACTAGCCAAGATGTTATTTTTAATAGCAAAAGAATTAATTTTGTTTGAATGTCCATAAAGAGTTTTAATAGACCGCCAAGTAAACTTTTTTTGAACTTCTATTTCTTTACTAGATGGTTCTGTATAAAAATTATCAAAATCAAAATCAAAAGAACTATTATTATCCATAAGTAAAAATTGTGTTCTTGAATAATCTTCTTTCAATCTAATTTGATTAATTAAAAAACACCTGAATAAAAATACTGATTTATCAAAGTATTTATAAATAACAAAAAATAGCACCAGATAATAAAACCTGATGCCATATTAATTATGGGTTAGCAATAATAGTAAGTAAAAATTTATTACTTATTGCTTAAGCGGAGCGATACTAGGGTGCTAAAGCATTACCTCTAAGCAAACTACCAAGAGTTTTTGCTGTTATCTTCATCTGAGTTAAAGGATTACCAGGAACTACAGTTTTGTAAAGGTAGCTTTCAAAAGTAGCTTTTTGCACGTCGATATCGTCGCACATTTCAACAAATGCTTCGCGAGTTGCATCGCTACGGTAAAAAACTCTTTGAAGAATATCTAGAACAAGGTAAGTTGCACCGTATTCTTTGTTCCAAAGCTTCATGAAGTCTTTGAGGTCTTTTTCAGTAGGAACTTTTAGACCATTTTGAGAAGCTTCAACGATTTTCTCGGCGCACATACGACCAGACTTAGCTGCGAAGTAAATACCTTCACCAGAAGACTTGGTTACAGTACCCAAAGCATCACCAACTAAAACAACTCTGCCACGAATGGGTCGGGGACGGGGATGTTCGGGGATGGGGTGTGCTTCGACTTTGATGATTTCGCCACCTTCTAGTCGTTTAGCAGCACGCTTGCGGATACCAGCCTGCAATTTTTTAATATCAGCTTGGTTAACTTTCATAGTTCCCGTACCGACTGCTACGTGGTCGAATTTAGGGAATACCCAAGCATAGAAGTCTGTAGAAACGTCGTTACCAACATACATTTCTGCTAGATCTTCGTAGTATGCCATTTTGTCTTCTGGCAAACGAATACGCTCTTGGAAAGCGATCGCATAATTGTAATCACCAGCATCGATAGCTTTAGCAATTCTAGAGTTAGCACCATCAGCACCAATTACTAGATCTACTTTTAGAGTTTTCATTTCTCCTTTTACTGCACCTTTGGAATGATCGGCGTAGTGAAGAGTATAAAGTCCTTTGTCGCTATCGGGAATATCTAGCTGATAGACAGTACCGTTGATTAGGTTTGCACCCAATTGGGCAGCGCGGTTGCGAAGGAAGCCATCTAAAACTTCACGACGACACATACCGATGTATTCACCATCTTTTAAGAGTCGAACCAATGTTCACTTCTCTATTGGATGGGGAAATCATTTTCATCTTTTTGACTTGCCTGTCAATAATCTTTTGAGGCAAATCAAATTCCTCTACCATGCACAAAGGAATTGCACCACCGCAAGGCTTGGCGTTATCTAGCTTACGCTCAAATAAATAAGTTTCAATACCTGCTTTGGCTAAAACTTCTGCTGCTGATGAACCTGCTGGTCCAGAACCGACAACGGCTACCTTTAATCCCAAAGTCTTTCTCCTATATCTTTAATAAATCTTTTTTGATGGTTCGGACAAAAGTGACTCATCTATCTAGGAGGTTCACTTACCTTTTTGTCCGCCTAGAAATGGATAGTATCACGTTGTCCTAGCCTATTTTTACGCAAACGCCTGATTCGACTAAAGTTGAAATACTGCTTAACAACTCTGTTAACAAACGTTACTTTTTTAGTGAGTAATTGCTTTTAAATTGCGTGCTTAAATGCAGATCGCTTGTAACCTTTATTTGCCTGTTGGGGTGAGCAAAAACAACGCAAGCAAGTTATCGTTTCAAGAATTGCTCCATTGCCCACCCTACGTTTAAATGAAAATGCGAAGCGGTTTAATGGTGATGATGATGGCGATGAGTAGCTTGTTGCTTTTGCCAATTGAGGATTGACTGTAACCCCTGATTCTTCTAACAAAGCTTCAATTTGGGGATTTGCCCATTCTGCTGCCATCTGCATAAATTCAGGACGACTATTGACACAAGGCATCCGAATAAAAGTAACGTCAGAATGTTTGTGCTGTAGACTATGAATAATATGATCTACGTCTAAAAGAGTTTCGTGGTTTTCTGTAGCAAAGCCAATAGGCATCATTACGATAGAACTTGCTCCCAACTCCATTAGGTTTTGAGCAGCTAGTTTAACGTTAGGCTGTGTCCATTCAATTAATGGGGTGTCGTGGTTGAGCCAGCCTACAGAAATTAGAGGGTATTTGCTGATTAATTCTTCTCTGACTAGTTCATAGAGAGCTTGACTTTCATCGATTCCTGAAGTGAATCCTTTGGCTTTATGGGGACAACCATGATTCATTAAGATGATGCCAATTTGAGAAGCTAAATGTCCTTGGGCTAATTCCTCTTCAATTTTCTCTTCTACCATCTGTGCCAGTAGCTTGATGTAGCCTGACTTGTTAAAGAAAGAAGGAATGTAACGAGAACTCTTTAACCAATGAGCATCGCCATCAGCTTGATTAGCCAAAGCTTTGTTAACTTGCTCTACTGCAATACCACTAGTAAAGATAGAATCAACCACTAGTAGAGGATAAATCAAGATTTTATCAAATCCTTGGTCTTTAATCTCTTCTAATACCTGTTCGGGTAAATGAGGAGCGCAGAAGTTAAATGCCTTAAAAACTTGAACTTTTTCTCCCCAAGTTGCTTGGAGTTCTTTTTCAATTCCTGCTCTTTGATCTTCAAAGATGGCGTTGTGAGGGGAAATAAAGTTACCGTGCTGATGACTCCACTCGTGTAGGTCAAAGATTGCTAATAATTTTGCGATCGCAGGATAAACCCAGGTAGGTACGGGAGCAAATTTAGCTGTCAGAAGATTTAATGCTTGTTCGTTATAGTTAGCAAAGTCTTCATAGCTTTCTACTTCACCGTAGCCCATTAATAATACTGCTACACGGTCAGATTTGTTTTGTTCTGACTCATGATGGTGATGGTGTTCATGAGCCGTAGATTTAGATTGAGGGGAGATTGTAACCACTTGCTACTTCCTTAGTTAAGTTTGGTTGAGTTCTGAATCGGATTTATTAGATATATGTATATATTTTCGGTTATTTTCTGCCAATATAAGCCAAAATCCAAGTTCTCTTAAGAATTAAGCTAGCACTCACTTTTAGTTGATATACTTAGAAGTTCAAAAAGTTAATATTTGGCAGCAAAAATTAAACTATTGCGAGAGGAAAATATAAAAACCATAATATTACTGTTACAGATATTGACGAACAACCCCGCGCAATGGCAATAACCTCAACGGAGGAAACCTTCGCAACGGTTTTGCGAGACAGTTCGTTGGCGGGGTCAGATGCGGGCAAGCCCTTTCTCCGCTTAAAGAAACTGTCGAGGGTGTCTCTAGGGCGAACGCGTCCGTCGTGACTATTCGCCTATAACAAGCAGTTATGAATTCAGAAGTACAGTTACCATCGATTAATGAAACTGATAGAGCTTCAGAGCAAAGAATTATCGTTTGTCGTGGGCGTAGCTGTCGTAAATATGATGCCGAACGAGTGTTTGAGAATTTTAAGCGGGATTTACCCGCAGATGTTGAACTGATTTCTGTTCCCTGTCTGGGACAATGCGGTAATGGTTCTATGGTATTGGTAGAATCAGATGGGACATGGTACTCTCAAGTTCATCCTGGTGAAGTGGCAAAAGTAATTCAGGAACATATCGTAAATGGTTGTCCTGTCAAGGCGATGCTTTATCCTAAGTTTCATCCAAAAAAATGAAGAGAGAAGACGTGTCTTGTGTATACAAAAGTTAAGGTTATTTTAAAAGCGTCCCCTACAGATAACTGCGCAGATAAACGCAGATAAACGCAGATGGTCGATCTGCTTCCTCATTAATTCCAATCAATCGATCAGAATTTCTTCCAAGTCTCTAACTTCCCAAGTCGCAAGCTTATGCAGATGGTTTTTTGGATGTAATAACTTCCATTGGACGTAATATTTTTGATTCGACTTTAAACCCTTGACGGATAATTTTGGTAATTGTTTGTTCTTCTATATCTTCTCTTTCTTCGCGATCGACTACTTGGCAAATACCATAGTCAAGTTTGTTATCTTCAAGCTCAATTTGTTGCACTTTTCTTTTTTCTAAGATATTTAATAGTTTCTTTTGAATAGTGCCAATAGATTTGGGTAGCCGTTTTAAGAATTTTGGATTGGGTTCGGGGTTCTCTTCAAAGTAATTGAGAAAAAAATCTAGGGAATCAAATATTTCTAATAGTTCTAAAAATAGTTCTTCCTGTTCGGTTTTTGTCTGTTCTCCTTGTTGTTTTAAAGATTGCTTGAGAGACATTTTTTCTTTGAGCAAGTTTCCTAATTCTTGTTGAATTTGTTTTTTTTGTAATTCATTCAATTGAAATATTTGAGAGTGGCTATTGGTCATAATTTTGTTTAAGATTATTAATATTAGTTGTTAAGAGGAGATTGAGAAAATAAGATTTTGCCTAGTCTTTTATCACTTGGCGATATGCGATCGCTTTGGGCAATGGCTTCTGACAAACCATCAAATTCCGATCTGAATTCTATTTTGGGTGCAAGAGTATCTAAAACAGAAAAGTCACTACGTTTGAAACGTTGAACTACAGGAATGATTGGACGTAGATAATCTGCAATAATTCTTTCTTGGGGATTTATTAAACTTTTTCGCGCTATAGCGATCGCATTAGCTGGATATTTGCGTTTCTTCATTGCCATAGCAAAGGCTTTGGTTATTTCTTTGTTAGATGCTCCTGGGGATACTTCTAGAACATCATAAGGATTTGGCGTTAGCTGTTGTTTATTCATCGTTTTTAATGATGTAGTCCTAATTGCCTTAATTGGCTATAGGTTGTCTGAAATAATGGCTCTTGGGGACATAGTTCGTAAGCCCATTGAGCTATTTTCTGTAAAGATTGGAGTGCTTCATTAGTTAAATTGCCACTTTGTAATATTTCTAGAACTATCTCAAGACATACTTCTGCTACTGCAAAACGTACTTTTTCGTAATGCGATCGCTTGGCAAAGACAACAGCTTCTTCATATTTACTTTGTTGCCAGAGATGATTTATTGTTTCTAATTCTAGGTTGATTTCTAAGGTTCTAATAATATCGGATGTGACTGAGTTGTCAGGATCGATATTTTGCAATGATTTCAGTTGTGCGATTGCTTGTTGAAAGCTTATTTTTTTATCGTCTACATCTATACCAATCTGCATTGATTGGTGTTCTACATAATATGTTTTAGATGCCTGACTGCCTATTAGTAAATACCATAATTTACTAAATTCTATGTGTTCGTTAAATTCTCCTATATGTTGACGCTGTATTGTACAAAGTCGATCTATTTCGTCACACCAGTTAGGTTTGATTATTATTTCTGATTTAGCCTGTTGAAGAAATTTAATCGCCTTGCGCCAGTGTAGGTTTTCTAGATAGTGGCAGCCTTCATGATAAGCAATAAAAGAATAGGCAAAGTTTTCTACTTTAGAAGAAGGATCTTGTTTGGGTTTAATCTTAATAGCGCGGGCAACATCTTTTTCATAGCAGGCTGCAACAGTTGTCCCCCAGTCTGTATATAATGCACCCCAGAGGGTATTAGGTAATGTGGTTTGGGGTAATTTTTTTTGGAAGTGCTGATAACAGTTTGGCAGAATAAGTAAGCCTGTTTGGTTTTTTACACCACAGTTATTTTTTTGAGCTAAAGACAGCATGACTATATCTCTACGATAGATGTCTCTTAGTTTTAAATACTCTTCAATATCCCTATCTTTTACAGTATTGATCGCATTCTCTAAAATCTGCTTTAACTTGTTGAAGACATCTTTTATATCTATAGAATTGCTGCCCAACCAAGGAATATCTTTAAGGGTGGGATTTAGCTCAATATTAGCCAAAGCTGTTGACCAAGCAGTAATAAAACCTGTTAGCTTGCTTGGATTTATTTGAGCCTGATAGTAAGTAGAAATTGCCCAATTGTGTAGAGATTTAATATCTTGTTTTTCTAACCAAGTCTGTTCGAGCTTATGGGCTATTTCTTGCCAGTTTTGATTATCCCAAATCTTGCTTTCTAAGATTGGTTGAATACATTTTTCTAAATTATGTTTAATTACTGAATCGAGATCGTATTGTTTAATAAAATTAAGACTAATAGATTCAGCTATTTCCCATTCTTCTCGATCTATTAATTGCTCGATCTCGCGAATTGTTGTTAAGCGATCGCGTTTGCTTAAATCTTTTAAAATATCAAGTTGAACTGCAATAATAGGACTATCAATAGAAGTCCATTCTTTTTCTGCTTGCTGCCAGTTTCCCAATTGAGCATAGGCAAAACCACGAATATAGTTAGCCTGTATTTCTTTTATTCCTGCTAAATAATTAATTGCCTGCTGGGGATTATTTTTGATTGTCATGATAGCCAACCTAAATTTACATTCAACATATTCGGGAAGTAAATCTAAGGCTATTATATAATTGGCGATCGCATCTTTAATTTCTCCTTCTTGTTCGGCAACTAACCCCGATTGGTATAAATCTCTAGCTCTAATTACTAATCGTAGTTTACTTAACAACTGTTCTCCATCCTGACGAGTAAAATTTTTCACCGCAGGTATTAGTAAATCGATTGCTGTTTTAAAATCTCCTTCCTTAGCTGTTTCGTTAGCCTGTTCTAAAAGTTGTTCGTATTTATTTTGTCGTTCAATACCTCGATTGCATTTATCGATCTCATCTTTTACTTCACTAGTAGAAAAGAGTTTTTCCGCTTTATCAAAATGACGCATTGCGTCCTTAAAACAATTACTTTTAGCCTTTTTTCTACCAATAGCTAACAAACTTTGGAATCTCAGGAGATCGTCTATTTTATGCTGACAATCGTTAATAGCTTTGGTATAGGTAGAACTATTGACTAGTTTACTGCACTGTTTATAAACAGCTAGGGCTTCTTTTAATTTATTTAAATCATAGGGAACTCCCGTATCTATTTTCCTGGCTTGACTGTAAAGTTTATTAGCTCTAGCATATTTTTGATATTGAATAAATATAAAGATAATAAATCCTAATAAAAGAATTAAAAATAGAAACAGCATAGGCTTATTATATTAAAAAATGGCTTGGTAAAATACTTCAACAATCAACCATTTATACAAGTATTTTTAAGATTGGGTATAACTAACAGTTCATCTATTTTTATGGAACTTTCGCGACCCTGTATTGTAGGATTAGCTTTACTAATTAATAACCAAGAATTAGAATTGCCATAAAAGCGATCGGCAATTAAAGATAAAGAATCTCCTCGCCGAACAGTATAATTAAAACCTCCGCAAGAATTAGATTGAGGCTTAACCTTTTCTTTTGGTATTTCAGCGATCGCAGGCACTATTACATCTGACTTTATTTTAGGAATAGAGATAGATGTGGCAACATCAGCATTAGTATTTTGCGACTGTTGTTTGGCAATTACAGAATTACCAGCTAACCCCAAACCTAAACCTAATAAAAGAAACAAAATTGCCACACCGATAGGCAACCAGATTGGAATAATTCGCTTTCTTTCCTCTGTTTTCAGAGGAGTTTGTACGGGTAAATTTGCCAACATTCCATAAACAGAAAGATCCGTTTCACAATTAGGACATATATTTTCTTCAACTTGCGCTCGCTCGCACACTGGACAAGTTATTTCAACAGACATAATTTCTCGATTGATAATTAATATTCTCTTCTGTGGCAGACAACAAAAATCAATTTATTAAAATCGAAGATCGATTTATGTTGTCTGTCCTATTACTAACAAATTATTTAGTTAATCCCGTAGTAATAGTATTCTTCCCAACAGGAAGTTCTCGATCTAAATAAGGGCGAATATCTTGGGCTAACTCCCTAAACAATTTGTCTGCTTGATAGCCATCTTCCCGTTTTAAGGCATCAATCATTTGCGATAATTTACCCCCCATAACTCTAGCTTTGTTGGGTTCAATTTGATGCGCCCTAGAGACACCATCGCGACAGGCTAGAATTAATGTTACCTGTTCGGGGAGATTATTTAACTCTCGTTTGGCATCTTCGCAAAGCTTTTCTAATTCCCCCTTACGATAATTAGCGATCGCATCTTTTAAATTCCAGTACAGTTTAGATACTCTTTCTTTTTGTTGGGGGTGAAGCAAGAAATCGCATTCATCAATCACAAACTGAAAATATCCAACGTAAAATTCCGCAGCGTCATAATCTTCATCAGCAAAGCGTTTTAACTCCCTAGTTTTATCCCTAGCTGCGATCGCTCTATCCTGCTGTATATTGCCATCAGGAGTTTTGATTTGATTGGCAGCTTTGATTATCTCCCCTGCGATGCGATAGGCTTCCTGTACCCCATATTCAGTTAGCTTACCGTCTTCATTTAGTTGTGAAATAGTTTCTTCAACGTCGCGAGAAATACTTTCATCTTCTCCTCCCGTAGATAAAGAACAACTAACTTTGATAGAGGGATCGTTTTTCAAAAACGCCATAGTTTGCAGCGAACCATTTCTTTCATCTAATTCCGCTATAACTAAAATTTCTGTACCTTGGGGATGAGACTTATCCAGTGCTAGCCACATATCACCAATTCTTTCTTTGCTACGGTTGCTAACGCGATCGGGACTATAAAACTTAAAATGAATTAGACTTTGCCCATTTCCTTCTGTCTTAAAGGTGTGGGTAGTTCTAACAGGCAGAATATCCCCCTGTCTAATCAATGTATGTTGATAATCGTCTGCCAACTCAATACAATAGTCGCGACTTACCGTACCTACCTTTTCAACCAAGCCAGCAGCGGTAATTGCAGCACCTTCAGCCACGGCGTACATTGGGCGGGGATGAACGACTACCTTTTCTGTGCCAAAAGCCTCTGCAACCTTTCGCTGTACCAAAGGAATTTGAGACGAACCCCCTACCAACAAAACCACATCAATCATGTCTTCTGGATATTCAGAATATTTGATTGCATCTTTACAAACAACAATAGAACGTTCTACCAACGGTGAAATTATCTCCTCTAACTGCTGGCGAGTAATTTCCACATCAATCGATATCGCCATGCCAAATTCATCCAACAGGGGAGTAGAAGGCATAATTGAAACTTTGTCCTGACTACTCAATTGAATCTTAGCCTGTTCCACAGCCAGCTTTAGATCCCCCAAAAAACGTACCTTCTGGTAATAAGGCATTTGAGCAATTAAACCATCAAGATCGTCAAGATCCTCTTCTTGGGCTACCTGTTGTTTAACATAATCCATAATGCGATCGTCAATATCATCACCACCAAGCCATAAATCGCCCGCCTTACCCGACTCAATAAATTGATTCCCTACAGAAGTAACAATAGACGAGTCAAAAGTTCCTCCACCGAAGTCATAAACTAAAATAGTCTTGACATCTTCATCATCAGGCTTAAAACCATAGGAGATAGCTGCTGCTGTCGGTTCTGGTAATAATTCGCAATTCGCCAGCCCTGCCCTGTTTGCTGCTATTTTGGTAGCATTTCGCTGTTTATCGTTAAAATAAGCGGGAATGGTAATTACCGCTTGGGTAATACTTTCTTTTTGTCCCTGTTGTTCTTGATAGGCTTGAGCATTCTGAACAATTTTGCTCAAAATTTTAGCACTAATATCTTCAGGTTCATATTCTTTTCCCCCCAACCATACCGAAAGACTATTTTCTGTACCTTGGGTTGACTGGGGAAATTTTATATGCCAAACGATCTAGCTGCTTTTGAACTGTAGAATCGGCAAAACCTCTACCAATCAGACGTTTAATCGAAATAATGACGTTTTCTGCATCGGCTTTTAACTGAAAGTAAGCCTGATTCCCTACGACTATTCGATCATCCTTAAATGCTACGACTGAACGAGTTAACTTGCGATCGGGAGGAGTATTTTCTGGTGCGGTTACTACCTCTGTATTGGCAAATTTAAAAGCAGCAACAGAATTAGTTGTACCTAAATCAATTCCAATTATTTTTCCCATGTATATATTTCCTTTTTATAAAAATTGATGCTTGAAAATAAAGACATTTAAAGCAATTTCATATTTTTATAGTTCCCACCCAAGGCTTCTTTTTCATCAAAATTACTGACAAATGATGTTGGACTATATAAGTAACTCCACAAAAAACCCGTATATTACCATTTATCACTAACCACTGACTACTGACTTGAAGAGATACCGATCGCCTTAGCTTGTTATAATAATCAATATAGTTTACTAAACTTCACATTTTCCGAGTCTGAACTTAAAAAGCTAGAAGCTAACAGCTATAAACCCGTGTAAATACGAACGAAGCTAAGTCACATTCAAAGTAATATATGAAATGCACTATTAATCGTCGCGCTCAGTTTTCCGCGAGTCACCGCTACTGGCTACCTGAATTAGACAAGGCAGAAAATCAGCGTCTTTTCGGTGCTTGTAGTCGTCTTCATGGACACGGACATAACTATGTTTTGTTCGTATCATTAGAGGGAGATCTAGACAAGTACGGTATGGTAGAAAACTTGTCAGTAGTTAAGCAAGTTATTAAAAGAGAAGTTACCAGCCAACTAAACTATTCTTACCTCAATGACACTTGGTCGGAATTTGAGCAAACATTACCCACTACCGAAAATATCGCTAGAGTAATTTGGCATAAACTTGCACCTCATTTACCTCTAGTTAATATTCAGCTATTTGAACAACCCGAACTTTGGACGGACTATCAAGGAAATAATATGGAAGCTACTTTAACCGTTAAAACTCATTTTAGTGCTGCTCACCGTTTAGCAATACCTACTATCAGTTTTGAAGAAAACCAAGAAATTTATGGTAAATGCGCTCGTCCTAATGGTCATGGACACAACTATCATTTAGAAGTGACTGTAGCGGGTGAAATCGACGATCGCACGGGAATGTTAGTTGATTTAGGCAAATTACAAAGTGCGATCGATAAATATGTCGTCGAGCCTTTTGACCACACTTTCTTAAATAAAGATATTCCTTACTTTGCAGAAGTTGTACCCACAGCAGAAAATATTGCAGTGCGAATTGCTGACTTATTGCGATCGCCTGTCAAAGAATTGGGATGTGAGTTAGACAAGATTAAGTTAATTGAAAGCCCTAACAACTCTTGTGAAATCAACTGTCGCACTGCAAAATCTAGTGAAGAAGCAAAGGCGAATCAAAAACCTGCAATGGTTTCTTAACAAAGACTTTCTTAAATTAATTCTTTTGGTTGATTAAATCTTAAATTGGTTAGGATATCTTATCTTTAATGGTGGGATATCCTATTTTATTTATTGATGGTAAGCCTAATATAAAGCGAAAATTAAGATTAACCAAGCAAGTTACGGCAATTGAAGCCTGTTAATCACCATAATCTGCCTAAAAGCATTAATATAATCCATTGATGCTGGCAATCTACCTTAGATACCCTATTATACTGTGAGAGGATATTCCAGACTGTTAAAAGTTGCTTTAATTATTAGATCGACATCAAAAAGTGTTTGATACTATTAGCAATAACTAAGTCATCATAGTAAATCAAAGTAACAAGCACACTAATATTCATTTAAGCCATAGGAGAGCATAAAATATGGAAGCTAATACTACTCCAGAAGTTACCACCGAAACTCCAACAACTGTAGATTTAAGAAGTGATACTGGTAAAATCACAGCTACCAAATCTTCACCAGCAGATAGCCAAGTTCAAGAGTATTTGAATATTGGTACGAGTTTTTTAAGTAAGTTCTTTGAATATATCAAAGAGTTTGTAGACGACAATCAAAAACTATTGGTAAATCTACTGCTTATCTTTTTAGGCATAGTTGCAGTCAAAGTGACTTTGGCTGTTGTCGCAGCTATCAATGATATTCCCTTGCTTGCACCCATGTTTGAGCTAGTAGGCTTGGGTTATACGGGCTGGTTTGTTTATCGCTACTTGCTAACTAGATCTTCTCGTGAAGAATTAGGACAAGAGTTTGAAGCTCTTAAAGCACAGGTTGTGGGTAAAGAATAGTATTTACAACTGCATACAAGCTTGATTTCAATCAATTGAAATCCTCAGAATTTATATTTCTGGGGATTTTTATTATGTCAACAGTACGTTTGAGCAAAATTCAGCATGACAAACATCAGTAAAGATGACCTGTTCGATAAGATTAAAGAGTTAGTTTTATACCATTCTCCCAGTGGAGTAGAAACGGAAATAGATCGGGCTTTGTTAAAGCAGTTTACGGCTCTAAATGTAGAAACTTGGCAGGATCGGGCGGGAAATGTCATTGCCAAAATTTCTGGTCAAAGTTCCCAAAGAGCGATTGCTATTACCGCTCATAAAGATGAAATAGGCACGCTAGTTAAATCAATAGATGCTAATGGTTGTTTGCAGGTGCGTCGTCTTGGAGGTTCGTTCCCTTGGGTGTATGGAGAAGGGGTAGTTGATATTATTGGCGACAACGAAGTAATTAGCGGTATCTTATCATTCGGTTCGCGCCATGTATCCCATGAATCTCCTCAAAAAGCCCAGCAGGTTGATAAACCATTAACTTGGGAAGATGCTTGGGTAGAAACTAAATGTAGTCTGGAAGAGTTAGCAGCTTTTGGGGTACGCCCTGGTACAAAAGTAGTTATTGGCAAACATCGCAAACAACCTTTCCGACTTAAAGACTATATTGCTAGCTACACCCTGGATAATAAAGCCTCAGTCGCAATTTTGTTAGAGTTGGCAAAAAAAATCACCAACCCTCCCGTAGACATATATCTTGTTGCATCAGCGAAAGAAGAAGTCGGTGCAATTGGCGCACTATACTTCACTCAAAACCAAAAACTAGATGCTTTAATTGCTTTGGAAATTTGCCCTCTTGCTGATGAATATCCTATCGAGTCAGGAGAAACCCCTGTATTACTCTCTCAGGATAATTATGGTGTCTATGATGAATTTCTTAATGCTGAAATTCGCCAAGCAGCTAAAAAAGCTGAAATTCCCTTACAGCTTGCTGTAATTGATGGTTTTGGCAGCGATGCCTCAATTGCGATGAAATTTGGTCATGTGTCTCGCGGTGCTTGCTTGAGTTTTCCGACTCAGAATACCCACGGTTATGAAATTGCCCATCTAGGCGCGATCGCAAATTGCATTGAAGTCTTAGCTACTTATTGCATGACTGTACAACCATAAAAATTGATTTTTATAGATATATCAGCTTCTAAACCTCTTTTTCAAACCTTAGTAGGTTGGGTTTTATCCTTCAACCCAACATTCACGGTCAATAGATGGGTTTCGCGCTTCGCTCTACCCATCCTACGAACTTGATATAGTTTTAATTCCTTTTGAGGATGAGGAGAATGAGTATTCAATGAAATGACGATAAGTTTTATCAAAAATAGCGATCGCCGAACTTGGATTTGAACAGCTACATCAGGCTTTGCAACAAGCATCCATTAATAATCGAGATGATGTACGAGAAAAATTAGAAACTATTGGTGTTGCTCATGTTGAATATGCAGTAAATAATCAAGCATACTACCGAGTAATGTTTAGTGATGGTTTAAGAAATAGCCAAAAATATCCAAAGCTAGAACAGTTATCAGAAAAGGCTTTTAAAGTTTTATTAGATACCATTGAAGCTGGTCAAGCAGCACAAATATTTAATACTGAAGATTCTCGACAATTAGCCTGTGTATGCTGGTCATTAGTGCATGGTGTATCAATGCTGGCGATAGATAATCAATTAATGATATCTAATCCTGCTGAGATAGTTGAATTAGCCAAAGTAGCGACCAAAACTGTATCAAAAGGAATGATTAAATAAATGGAAAAGATAATATGATTCAAGCTGTTATCTTCGATTTAGACGGAACATTACTCGATCGCGATTCATCATTAAAAAGCTTTGTTGCTGCACAATGGGAGCGATTACCTGCTTTAAAACAGATTAGCAAGCAAAACTATATTCAACGATTTATCGAATTGGACAATCGGGGTCATGTCTGGAAAGATAAAGTCTATCAAAGCTTAGTCGAAGAATTTAATATTACTCAATTAAGCTGGCAAGATTTACTTAATGATTACGAAACTCAGTTCATCAATCATTGCATTCCCTTTCCGCATTTGCTTGAAACCCTGACTTTATTACGAGAGCAAAACTACCTGCTGGGTATGATTACAAATGGTCGTACAGTGTTTCAATCTAGGTCTATTGAGGGGTTAGGCATCAAGAATTACTTCGATACAATTTTAATCTCCGAAGCCGAACAAATTAGAAAACCCCAGCCAGAAATATTTCATACAGCAGTATCTAAATTGGAGGTGAAAGCAGAAGCTAGCGTTTATATTGGCGACAATCCTCAAGCTGATATTTTAGGGGCGAAAAAGGCTGGTTTGAAAGCAATTTGGAAACGCAATCGATATTGGTCACAGCCAAAAGAAGCTGATGCAATCATTGATGAGCTTAATGAAATTCCAGCAATTCTAAAACAATGGAAATGAGAGTTTGTTTTGGTATTGCATGACATTACAGACATAAAGATCGTTATACAGCGTTTTGCATGATAAACAAATACATCAATCAATTAAATTTGAGCGAAGGTAATTCAGCGGTGCGACCCCGCGTCGCCGTCAGGCGCAAGGGAACGCGCACCAAGACATCTGTGTTTATCTGTGTTCATCTGTGGACGCTTTATTGTCTCAGATAGAAATGCAAACAGCTCAATATTTAAACAAGCGGTTAGGGTAAAATTTCACTATCGCTGAAATCCTCCTTCACTAGCTATTGTTTGACCTGTAATCCACTTTGCGTAGTCACTATGAAGGAAATGAACTAGTCTTGCCGCATCATCAGAAGTTCCCCAACGTCCAGACGGAAACATTTTTGCCACTTCATCATAAGCAGATCCACTCAAATAACTAGTATCTGTTGGACCAGGATTAATACAGTTAACTCTAATATTATGTGTTGCCAGGGCTGCTGAAGCTTGGGTACATAGTCCTCTAATTGCTTCTTTTGATACGGCATATGCAATTTCATCAATCATAGGTCCTAAATACTGCCCACTGGTAAAAAGAGTTATAACTCCCCCTTTGTCGCGATCAACCTGTTTAGCAAATGCTTGAATCATCAACATCGAAGCTCTGACGTTTACGTTAAGGTGATGGTCGATATTTTCTGCGGTACAGTCAAAGATCGTCGAGTTTACAGAATAAGCATGGTTTAACACTAGTCCATCAAGATTGCCAAATGATTTTCGCGCTGTTTGAATAACTTTTGCAGGTTCTTCTGGAGCAGATAAATCGCTAGGACACATTGCTTTCAGGTTGTACTCTTTTTCTAGATCGGAATAGAAATCAGCACTAGCATCTGAATAAGATCTGTTAGCATCATATTGTGGGTTTCCGTGAGTTGTCACGTTAGCACCTGCTAGAGCAAACATCTTCGCTATGGCAGCACCGATACCTGAAGCTCTACTGACACCTGTTACGAGTATGTTTTTGTTTTTTAAGGATAGATTATTGTCCATTTGAGAAATTTTAATCAATTTAAAGTAGTTTCTCAGGAAATTATCATATCTGTGTATTTAGATGACTGAGTAAATCAGAAAAATTAAATCATCAGGGAATAATCGACTTTTTGAAAAGAATTAAGTCTATACTCTCTTTGATTAGCCTCTATATAACCAAAATTAAGTAAAAGGATTAGCTATCTGTGACTGAGATTGCGACTAACCAACAGCCAACCGCATCAACTGCTGTAGATTATGATATTGAGTCGGCGGTATTGGAAAGATATCAAGAAGGTGCAAGACAACAACAACCTACTCTCTGTTGTCCTACAGAATACGAAGGGAATTATCTTCAAATCATTCCTGAAGAGATTGTGGCAAAAGACTACGGCTGTGGCGATCCTACCCGCTATGTTAATCAAGGAGAAACTGTAGTCGATCTAGGTTCGGGTGCGGGCAAAAACTGCTATATTTTGGCGCAGAAAGTTGGCGAGTCTGGCAAAATCATTGGTGTTGATTTCAACGACGAGATGCTTAATTTAGCTCGTAAATATCAGCCAGAAATGGCAGAAAAGTTAGGCTATGGCAATACGGAATTTATCAAAGGGAAAATTCAAGATCTAAAATTGCCTTTAGATAAACTACAAACATGGTTGAAAGATAATCCTGTAACTTCCGTCGATAAAATTGGTGACTATGAAGCACAATGCGATCGCCTGCGTCAAAACGAGCCATTAATCGCTGACAATAGTGTAGACGTGGTAATTTCTAACTGCGTACTAAATCTAGTTCGCCCTCAAGACAAACAGCAGCTATTTGCTGAAATCTTCCGCGTCCTTAAACGAGGCGGTCGAGCAGTAATTTCTGATATTGTATGTGATGAAGATCCTACTCCTAAAATTCTCAACGATCCTGATATGTGGAGTGGTTGTATTGCAGGGGCGTTTAGAGAAGACAATTTTCTCAAGATGTTTGAAGATGCTGGTTTCTATGGCGTAGAAATCCTTAAGAGGGAAGAAACTCCTTGGCAAGTTATTGATGGCGTGGAATTTCGTTCGATGACGGTAAGGGCATACAAAGGCAAAGAGGGTGTATGTTTAGAAAGGATGCAGTCAGTAGTCTATAAAGGTCCTTGGAAGCAAGTTGTGGACGATGATGGTCATGTTTTTTGTCGTGGAGAAAGAATGGCAGTCTGCGATAAAACTTACAATATTATGACTAGCTGCTGTAGTCCTTATTCTCAGGATGTTATTGGTATTGAGCCTTATGAGAATATTGCTTTGGAAGAGGCAAAAGAATTTAACTGCAAAACTAAAGCTATTCGCCACGCCAGAGAAACAAAAGGTTCGGAATACAACTTAACTGATATTAGCGGTGATGATTGTTGTTCTCCAGGAGAATGCTGCTAATAAAAGGATAAAGGACAAGGAATTTATCCAGAAAGTCGTAGGGTGGCGATGCGAAGTTTATTCTGAGTGAAAAATAAATTTTCATTGCCCACCAGAAACAATTAATAATTAGTAATTAAAATATGTGGGTTTTTGCTGTTTTTGTGACGACAGTTTTTCTGGCGTATGCTAATGGTGCAAATGATAATTTTAAGGGAGTAGCAACCCTGTTTGGCAGTCAAACAACAAACTATAAAGTTGCAATTTGGTGGGCTACTATCACTACTTTTGCTGGTTCGGTTTGCTCTGTAATATTAGCCAGTGCTTTACTAAAAAACTTTTCTGGAAAAGGATTAGTACCAGATGCGATCGCAGATACTAGTTCGTTCCATGTTGCTGTTGCTCTGGGTGCAGCTTTAACGGTTATATTAGCCACGGTAACGGGGTTTCCAATTTCTACTACTCATGGAATTACAGGAGCTTTAACTGGGGCTGGATTAGCTGCGATCGGTATGGATTTAAATCTTGCAGCTTTAGGCAAGTCATTTTTAATTCCCTTGTTAGCAAGTCCTTTGATTGCTACTGTATTGGGAATAATTTTATATAGTTTATTACACTATTTACGCACAACATTTAAGATAGAAAAAGCTTGGTGTATATGTGTTGGAAATAAACAAGAACTAGTACCTGTTAATAGTGGGACAAATGTCAATAATTTAGCAATTTCAGCCAATACCGACATTGCAGTAGATACTAAAGAAAATTGCAGTCAACGTTATGTAGGAAAATTTTGGGGCATAGATAGCCAAAAATTAGTGGATGGTTGTCATTTTTTAAGTGCTGGTGCTGTTAGTTTTGCTAGAGGCTTAAACGATACTCCTAAAATTGTTGCGTTGCTATTGACGGTAACAGCCTTTTCAATTCGAGGCGGTATGCTTGCTGTTGGTTTAGGAATGGCGGTAGGGGGTTTATTAAATGCTCGCAAGGTAGCAATTACAGTTAGTAATAAAATCACTACCCTAAATCCTGGGAAGGGTTTAGCAGCAAATATCGTAACGGGTTTTTTAGTTATCTTTGCTAGTCGAATGGGCGTACCTGTTTCTACAACTCATGTATCAGTAGGTTCAATTTTTGGTGTGGGGGTGATTTCTAAAACTGCTCATCTCGGTATGTTTTCTAAAGTATTAAGTTCTTGGTTTTTAACTTTACCAATTGCAGCGAGTCTTAGTGCTATTGTTTATTTATTGTTGCCAAGATAAAGAAACATAGACTCAAGCAGAGCATTTAATATTTAATCAAACCAAACTACTAACACCATGAATACTTGGCAAGCTGATTTTTACTATCTTCCTTCTCAACCAGGAGAAAAAAAGCTGTGGGAACTAACTATATGTGACCACTTAAATACGACAGAAGAGAAAAGAAGTTATCAAGTTTATACTGTTCAATGTTATTCAGAACAAGCAAATATTCAATGGCTAACAGAACAAATAAAACGCATTGCTAAAGATAAACTACCCGATAAAATTCAGGTATTTCGTCCACAAACTTTGGGGTTAATAAATGCTGCTGCCGAACAGCTAAATATTGCTGTAGAAGCAACTAGAAATACTACAGTTTTGAAAAAGGTATTGATTGAAAAATATCAGGATCGATATCCCGATTACAATCCGATTAAACTAGATAAACCCGTTCCTCAACCACTACCTGAAAACCTATGGGGAGATAAATGGCAAATAGCTAATATCAAGGCTGGTCAAATTGTAGATTTGTTTTGCGATCGCCCTATTCCTATTTGTCGTTTACCAGAGTCTTTATATCCAATTAATTTAGGGGTTGCTTCTGATGTTTTCATCCCTGGCATAATTGTATATGGTGGTAGAAAATCGATGCAAATTGCTCAATGGATACAACAGCAAAATCCTGCATTTATTAACTACATTCCTACGGAAATTGGCAAATCGGGAGGCTTTATTTTAGAAACAGGTTTAGTAGATAGGTGGATATTTAATACTTTTGAATCAGAGCAAGCTGCGGAAATTGCTAGAAATTATGAACAAAATAAACAAGCAGCACAAGGATTGCATTTTATCTTAATTCAACCAGATGATTCTGGCATGACTTACACTGCTTTTTGGCTATTAAAACAAGACTAACTCTAATTTTATTTCATACCCAGAATAATTACGAGCGATCTATTATTTCAGCTCGTTTAAGCAATGGTTCGGACAAAATTTAATCTTTAACGAAAGAATAGGGGTTTGAGACTAAGATAACCAAATTATCGATTGCCTATAACTGCTCTAACTGTTGTATAAGACGTTTGAAGGTATTAGGTAACTGATGTTACGCACTTATAGATCTGTTGTCCTAAAGGAAGATGCGGTGGGTAAATGGGTCGCGGTATCCGTGATAGACACCTTTCTCGCTACGCATAAGGCTGGGAAACGGTTAAGGGGAAAAGGGAAAAGGGTTTGTCGATCTGTTTTTATACCTTGTTGAAACTATTAATTTCTCGTTGTTTTGCGTAACATCAGTTAGGTAAGATTTTGACAAATAGATCTAAAATTGCAATATTCACAAGAGATAGGATTACTTGCGTAACTATAATTTTTTAATTTACTCAAATCATATTTATGGTCGTCTGTAACAGCTTCGATATTTAAAATACTGTCAGAAACCAAAGCTTCTATTTCTTGCTTTTGAGATATCTCAATTGAATGTTTAATAAATTTGTTTTGTAGTAAGTAAGCCTCTACAAGCAATAAATTCGATACCTCATAATTTGACCATCTTCTACTATTAACCACTGCCAAACCGTATAAATAAAGCTGAGTTGAATAATCACTGTTTTGGCTTTTGCCAGTTTTCCAATCTACTACACATATTTTGCGAGACAGTCCTTTGCGGGGGTTCCCCCCGTTGTAGGAACTGCCATTGTGCGGTTTAGCCGTATCGAGTGCGATCGCTATAACCAACTAGTAAATCTGGTTGACCAACAATAGTTACTCCATTGAGTTTGAATGATAAGCGAAATTCTGTTTCACACCAATCGACTTTATTAGTTAAAAAATCCATAAATCCCAGATAATCATACAGATTTTGATAGCATTGTCTCACTTCATCAAAAACTTTGTCAATCTTATCTGTAGAAACATTATTTTCTGCTTCATAAATTTTCAAAGCCAAATATTTATCTCCAGCTCTAGTTTTAGTTATTCCTGTTTCTCGATATTTTCTTTGTCGAGCAAACTCTAATTGTTGCCTACCTAAAACTAAAGTTTTTTGAATTAAGTCTTCACAAGAAATAAGATTGCCCTGCTGCAAACTAGGAACAAAGTATCTTTCTAAAGCTAGGTGGACTAATCTTCCTTTCCAGGCACTAAGACTAGAAAGCTGGTTGACTAAATATGCTTCTCTTCGCATAGCATCTTTTGCATTATGATGAGTCATAATGTAGCGAAAAAAATATTGACGCTGGCATTTTTGGAAACAATTATGAGCAGAAATAGACCATTTTTTCATCAGTTTTTGGCGTTGATATAATTTATATTATTATCTAATAATAAAGCTATGTTGAAATAACAAATAATGGATCGTAATCATAATCATTCTCATCAACTTACAAAGAATATAAAAATTGCTTTTTTTCTTAATTTCAGCTTTGCGATTTTAGAAATATTTGGTGGAATCTGGACAAATAGTTTAGCCATTATTTCTGATGCTATCCACGATCTAGGCGATAGTTTTTCTTTAGCAATGGCTTGGTATTTGGAGAGCAAATCTCATAAAAAAAGTAATAGCATCTTTTCCTATGGCTATCGTCGTCTATCCTTATTAGCAGCCTTAATTAATACTGTAGTTTTATTAGCTGGTTCTGTATATATTATTTATGAAGCAATACCTAGATTAATCGAGCCTCAAGTTTCTGATGCCAAAGGAATGATTTTGTTTGCTATTTTAGGGATTGCAGTTAATGGAATAGCTATGTTCAAACTATTGAGCAAAAATTCTTTTAATGCGAGTGTAGTTGGCTGGCATTTACTAGAAGATATTCTAGGTTGGGTGGCAGTTTTGATTGTAAGTATTGTCTTAATGTTTACTGATTTTTATATTCTCGATCCTATACTTTCAATCTTCATTTCCGCTTTTATTTTGTATAATGCGATCGCAACTTTGCGTAAAACTCTTACTCTATTTTTACAGGGTGTTCCAAATACTATTAATCTCAAAAAAATAGAAGCAAATATTGTTGCACTCGACCGAGTAGACTCTATTCATCACACTCATATTTGGTCGCTTGATGGAGAACACCATGTGTTTAGTACTCACGTGGTTGTGATCAATGAAACTACTAGAGAAGAAATACAAAGCATCAAGAATGCAATTCAACATTTAGGTCAAGCGTTCCCCGCCTTGCAAAGGCGGGGCTTGCGCTTGACCGCCTTCCGCGGTCACAGCCTTAATTTGGAACATATTACTGTAGAAATAGAATATCAAAACGAACGCTGTATTATGGGATGATCGCAATTAACAAAGATATTCTACAAGAGCTTTTCGTACAATATTGAAGCAGAATATAAACAAAAGCAAGCTTAATATATTAATTTTTTATTGAAGATAGTTGTCAATGTCATTTGATAGTAATTTAACTTCCCGCATGAATCGGGTACAATCACCACTAATTCCTGTTGTGGGAAAGCTAATTCAAGATAATCCTGGGACAATTTCTTTAGGACAAGGAGTAGTAAGCTATCCACCACCAGAACAAGCGATCGCCTCTCTGCAATCTTTTCTGGCTCAATCGGATCATCTGTATAAAGCTGTCACGGGAATTGAACCTTTAAAAAAGGTAATCAAAACCAAACTAGCAACCGACAATCAGATCAAAATTAATCAAGATAATTGTATTATAGTTACCGCTGGCAGCAATATGGCATTTATGAATGCAATGCTAGCAATTACTCAGGCGGGAGATGAAATAATTCTCAATACTCCTTATTACTTTAACCATGAGATGGCAATTACAATGACAAATTGTTGCCCTGTCTTAGTCAATACCGACAGCAACTATCAGCTAGATCTAAAAGCCATATCCGAAGCAATTACTCCCAAAACCAAAGCCATCGTCACTATTTCCCCCAATAATCCCACTGGGGCAGTATATTCACAGAATAGCTTAAAAGCAGTCAACGATCTTTGTCGCGATCGCAGTATCTATCATATCAGCGATGAAGCCTACGAATATTTTACTTATGATGGGGTCAAACATCATTCCCCCGCATCTTTTGCCGACAGCCAAGCTCATACTATTTCTTTATTTAGCTTATCTAAAGCCTATGGTTTTGCTAGCTGGCGTATCGGCTACATGGTTGTTCCGCAACATCTGCTGATGCCGATTCAAAAGGTACAGGATACCAATTTAATCTGTCCCCCTGTAGTTTCTCAATATGCAGCTATGGGTGCATTAAAAACAGGAATAAATTATTGTCAGCAACACCTCAAAGAAATAGCTCAAGTAAGAAATATTGTTGGCGAGCAACTACGTTCGATTTCTGATATCTGTAGTGTATCTTCAAGTTCAGGTGCTTTTTATTTCTTTCTCAAAGTTAATACTAATTTAAACGATCTAGAACTAACAAAACGATTAATCGAAGAATATAAAGTAGCTGTAATTCCTGGAAGTACTTTTGGTGTAAAAGATGGATGTTATCTAAGAGTAGCCTATGGTAGCTTGCAACCATCCACGGCGAAAACAGGAATTGAACGATTGATTACTGGGTTGAAGAATATCTGTTGTTAATTATAATCTCAAGGAAAAGCGATCGCTTTTCCTTAATTAATATAAGAAAAAAGCGATCGCCTTAATTACAATTAACTTTAATTAGACTTCAACAAAATCAAGGTCACTGATAGTAATATCCGTAACTCCAACTAAAATAGCTACTTGCTGTCCACTACCACCAGTAATGATGGATGCAGTATTACCTCCGTTGTTGTTGACACTTAGATCGTTCATTTCTGTCAAATCCGAGACTCCCAAAGCATCAGTACCCAACGTAAAGTCGCGAATGATATCGCGATCGTCATTACTCAAACTAGTGTCTAAAACGAAAGTATTTACCCCCGCATTGCCATAAATAATATCAATGCCTAAACCGCCAAGGAGAGTATCATCATTCCCACCTCCTCCAAGAGTATCGCGTCCATCGCTACCTTCTAGATAATCATTACCGTTATCTGCGAGCATAAAATCATTTCCATCTCCGCCAGATAACCAGTCGTCTCCAGCTTGACCACGAAGGAAATCATTACCAACGTCTCCAAAGAGGGTATCATTTCCACCTAAAGCGATTAGACTATCATCACCACTTCCCCCATCTAAACTATCGTTGAAGGTATAGCCAAAAAGAATATCGTTGTCCGCACCACCAAGAAGAGTATCATTACCAGACGCACCTTGGAGAGTGTCTAAACCATTACCACCTGACAAATAGTCTTCGTTATTACCACCATTGAGACTATCATTGTCATTTCCACCATTAAGAATGTCTTTTCCATCTGCACCAACTAAGGTATCTTTACCGTCTTTACCCAGTAGCGAATCATCCCCTCCTGCACCAAGGAGACTGTCATTTCCATTCAAACCATCAACAGTGTCATTTCCAGCAAGTGCATTAATAGTGTCATCTCCATCAGTACCAACTAAAGAATCATCGCCACCTGTAGGTGTAAGTACAGTAGTAGAATCACCAGTAATCGCAATATTATCAAAAGCCATACCGTCAGAAGTAATGCTGAAATTGTCAAACTGCTGGAATTTGACCCGAACATCCGAGCCTAAAGTCATACCTTTGTCAGAAGCAAAAGTACTAAGGTCAAATAAATTAGTTTGATATGTTTGTGTAGAATTAGAACTAGTCAAACTAACCAAGCTGTGCCAAACCGTTCCATCTACGCTTAAAGCAACACCATCAGAATTTTCTGAATTAACAAATGATGTTGACATGGGATGATCTTCATCGCCAAACTCTTTTTGGTCGAAACTTAACTGGACGTTACTCAAGTCAGTTGCGTTAAAGTGAAGAATTACTTCGTTCAAAGAATCTCTTCCTTCAGCAGAACCATCTAAAGTTAGGTGGGCTGTGCCAATAGGATCGTTATTTGATGTCACTTGAATTCTACCAGCACCAGTAGTATTGGTTTCATAAGCCGAACCCAGAACCCCATTTTCAAAGTCATCGTTAAAGTCAGCTGTAGCTGCAATCGGTGCGCCGTAAATTGCATCGTAGGCATTAATCAAGCCAACGCCAGTCAAATCATCAAAACCAGGCTCACCAATATCCTTGGCAGTATCTTGTAATCGAGCATATATCTCTGCGGGAGTTAAACTAGGGTCTGATTCTTTAATTAAAGCTGCGATCGCTGCTGCATGGGGTGCTGCTGCCGATGTACCAAAAAAGTTAGGAAAGCTATCTACGTCTAGACCAATATCATTACCAAAAAAGGTAGTGTTTGTACCATCAATGGCAGAAATATCAGGAGTTTGACGTACTTCAACAGCAGCTTTGGGAGTTCCATCTGCTTCAAAAGCAATAGTTGTCGAACCTTTAGAAGTAAAAGATTCTGGATTGTCTTGGTCGAACCAGGCTACTGCTGCTACTGCCTGAGCATTCTCCGCTGCGGAATGACCTACAACGGTGGAGGCATCATGGGCATATTCCAAAGAAACAGGGGTGTCACCACGATTAATATATTTGATTATTCCTGGATCTTCGCTACCACCAAAATTTGCGATTACCAGGTCATAAGTATCAGTACTTTCATTGGTAGTATCATCAGTAAAAGTTAGATACTCTACTGGGGTTTGATTACCTATATTACTGGTAGCAGATTCGGCGACAACATTCCCATTCGCATCTAGTAAATATATATCGAGATCTGTATCTACCCCTTCAAGAGTATAAAAAGGGTCATCCCACTGAAAAACAAACTGGATTGTTTGACCATCGCTAAGACCAATATTTTGAGTCGTATCTACATCAGCACTAGTATCAAAGTCATAATAGGTATTCCCCGAATAGGTCACTTTTGCTTCTAAATCGACATCATTAACAAAGTTGATATCATCTGACTCAAAAGACTTATCATCACTATTACCAGCCGAAGAAAAATAGCTAACTCCATCGTTAGTGACTACATCATCAACTGCTTGAGCGACAACTCCGTCTTGAAAATATGGCTCGAAAAAATAACTCACATCGTCAACCAAGACATCTGCGTTCCCCTTGGTTGAATCGGCTAAATCGCGAATCTGTTGAGCAAAATCTGCCTCACCAAAAAAGACCGAAGAAAAAGCTAAATCGGCTCCTGGAGCGAGGTCATGAACTAACTGTGCCATTCCTCTGCCTTCATCACTACCGTTATCATTATAATCTTGTAGTACATTGACTCCAGCAGCAGGTAAATCTTCTGAAAGAACATCCCCAGCAGCACCACCCAAATCATCATAGCTATCGCTCATGATGCCAATCGTCACCCCTGTTCCATCATACCCAGTCGATACGGTGTCATTAACACGATCGCTTTCGTGAACAAAACTAGCTTGACTGGTGGTGTTACCAACATTAACACTAGGTTCAATAATAGGTAATACTCCCATCAAGCCTCGCTTGCTCAAAGATGTTAATCGAGGAATAGAATCAGTAGGAACAAATCCTTCGACAAAGTAATTTTCTGGAGAGGCAGCAATAACTTCAAAACCGTAGTTTGCTTTTAATGTTGGCACCAAGTTGTCTATATCTTTGGCAGTAATTCTCACCGCCACTTTCTCTCCAGATTCTTCAGTAACTATGGAGTTGTTAACTATAGGTTCATTTTCTTCTAAAAGGTCTAGTAGTTGAGATGAGATAACTGAGGAGTTAGGCTTTACAATAGATTTATTCATTTTAAAGTGATAGTAGTCACATCATTTATTCATTTACTCTAACCTCGTAATAAAATTAAAAAAACAGTATTGATACTATCAGTATTTCTACTAAAATTTTGAAACATCAAAATAGAATTTTATTGCTTGATATATAAAATAAACAGCAACTAAAAATATTTAGCATTAGTAGAAGTCAAATTAAAAAGGCTATTGTTTTTATGGTAAAAAGCTAATGTGACTGACAATAAAAGATCGAATATTAAAAAAGAAATTGAACTTAATGTCTGTTAAACAATAAAATAAATGTTGATTGGGAAAACCAGAATTATTAGGGCGTAATATCCTACCAAACTAAGTTGCTGTCCTATCGCTACAATGACATTAGGTTTATGAGTTACTTACTGTCGTTTTTGAGTGTCCTAAAGAAAAGTGCTGAATAAACCCAATCAATTTTGACTGTTCAGTATTATCAAATATTTCTAAATAAATTAAATTATTAAATTACGGTTTTTATCCTTTACTTAAACACAGGAGAGACATATGCAACCAAACAACCCTCAAAAATTCACCGAAAAAGCTTGGCAAGCGATCGCTGCTGTCCAAGATATTACTAAACAAAGTCAGCAACAGCAGGTGGAAACAGAACATCTGTTTAAAGCTTTGATCGAACAAGAAGGACTAGCCAACAGTATTTTTGCCAAGGCTGATGTCAGCATCCAACGATTGCGAGATAAGGTAGATAGCTTTATTGATAGTCAGCCAAAAGTCAGTAATTCTAACGGTAATGTCTTTTTAGGACGTAGTTTAGACACTCTTTTAGATCGGGCGGAAAAATATCGCACTGAATTTGGCGATGACTATATTTCTGTCGAGCATCTAGTATTGGGCTTTGTCAAAGACGATCGCTTTGGGCGTAAACTACTACAAGACCTTGCCTTGACTGAAAAGAAACTTAAGGAAATTATTGCGCAGGTGCGCGGAAAGCAAAAAGTGACCGATCAAAATCCCGAAGGGAAATACGAAGCTTTAGAAAAGTATGGACGAGAATTAACCAAGTTAGCCAGAGAGGGTAAACTAGACCCTGTAATTGGTCGAGATGAAGAAATTCGTCGTACTATTCAGATCTTGTCCCGTCGTACTAAAAATAACCCCGTCTTAATTGGTGAACCAGGGGTGGGTAAAACTGCCATTGTCGAAGGGTTAGCCCAACGTATTATAAACCGAGATGTGCCTGAATCTTTGCGCGATCGCACTGTCGTAGCCTTAGACATGGGTGCGTTGATTGCAGGGGCAAAATTACGGGGTGAATTTGAAGAACGTCTTAAAGCTGTATTAAAAGAAGTTACTGAATCTGAAGGTAATGTAATCCTGTTTATCGATGAGATTCATACCGTTGTCGGTGCGGGTGCAGCCCAAGGATCGATGGATGCAGGTAATCTACTCAAGCCGATGTTAGCTAGGGGAGAATTGCGCTGTATTGGTGCGACTACCCTAGATGAGTATCGCAAGTATATTGAAAAAGATGCGGCATTAGAAAGACGTTTCCAGTCAGTCTTGGTAGATGAACCCAACGTAGTAGATACTATATCCATTCTGAGGGGGCTTAAAGAGCGTTATGAGGGACATCATGGGGTAAGTATCACTGATACTGCTTTGGTGGCTGCTGCAACCCTATCTAACCGCTATATAAGCGATCGCTTTTTACCCGACAAGGCGATCGATTTGGTAGATGAAGCCAGTGCCAAACTCAAGATGGAAATTACTTCTAAACCAGAAGAGTTGGATGAGATCGACCGCAAAATTCTGCAATTGGAGATGGAAAGACTGTCTTTAGAAAAAGAAGACAATCCTATTTCTCAAGAAAGATTAGCCAAGCTAGAAAAAGAATTGGCTAACTTAAAAGAAGACCAGTCAGGCATCAATGCTCAATGGCAGTCGGAAAAAGAAGTAATCGACCAAATTCGCGTTCTTAAAGACGATATCAACGCCGTCAACCTAGAAATCGAGCAGGCAGAAAGAGATTACGACCTCAATCGTGCTGCGGAATTACGCTATGGTAAGCTAACTCAACTACAAAAACAAGTAGTGGAAATTGAGCAAAAACTAGCGGAAAGACAAACCTCTGGAAAGTCTCTACTAAGGGAAGAAGTACTAGAGTCCGACATTGCAGAAATCATTGCTAAATGGACTGGTATACCTCTCAAAAAGCTAATTGAGTCTGAAAAATCTAAACTACTCAACTTAGAAGACGAATTACACGAACAGGTAATCGGACAAGAAGAAGCTGTAACTGCTGTGGCAGATGCCATACAGCGTTCCCGTGCGGGATTAGCCGATCCAGATCGTCCTACCGCCAGCTTTATCTTTCTTGGTCCAACTGGGGTGGGTAAAACTGAATTAGCTAAAGCACTATCTCAAAGCTTATTTGATACCCAAGAAGCCTTAGTGCGGATCGATATGTCCGAATATATGGAAAAACACTCCATCTCTCGTTTAGTTGGTGCGCCTCCAGGGTATGTCGGTTATGACGAAGGAGGACAGTTAACCGAAGCAATTCGTCGTCGTCCTTATTCAGTAATTCTGTTTGACGAGATTGAAAAAGCTCATCCCGATGTCTTTAACATCATGCTGCAAATCTTAGATGATGGCAGACTTACCGACTCTCAAGGACGCACTGTAGACTTTACCAATACTATTATCATCATGACTAGTAATATTGGTTCGCAGTATATCCTTGATGTATCGGGAGATGATGCTCAATATGAAGAAATGCGATCGCGCGTTATGATGGCAATGCGAGATAGTTTCCGTCCTGAATTTCTCAATCGTATTGATGACATTATTATCTTCCATGCTTTAACTAAGCCTCAATTACGCAATATCGTTCAGCTACAGGTTAAAGGTTTGGAAAAACGTCTAGAAGAGCAAAAACTCTCCTTGAAAATCTCTGATGCTGGTTTAGATTACCTAGCCGATCTTGGTTTCGATCCTGTCTATGGTGCAAGACCATTGAAACGCGCTATTTCTAGATATTTAGAAACTGCGATCGCAAAATCTATCCTACGAGGTGAAGTATCAGGGTGGTGATACGATTTTCGTCGATGTCGAAGGGGAAAGACTAACTTTCAAACGCCTGTCAGCAGGAATATTGACTAGTTAAATTTGAAATTGAGGATTGAGGAAATAAAGATAGTTGTTTCCTCAACCCTTCTTGACTAATGAAAAGATATTTAAAAAAGCTTATAGCTTATCGCTACTCAAGCCCTTCAATTCTCTCAGCCCAAACTAGGTTTAAACAGCATCAACATAAAAGGCAATTCCTCCATCACCCTCGGCAACAAAGTCTTCGTCAGCTAGGTAGCCATCCCTTTCTGCAACTGAAGTAGTGTAGAAGTGAACGTCCAATTCCGTATTGTAAAAACGGTAAAGAGGTTCAGTATCTTCTATTTGTTCGGTATAGCCATAGAAAGCTGTTCCTTCAAAACTATAGTTGTCTAGTTTCATCACCGCTTCTTTTTCTGCTTCCGAAGGGGTATAAAGATGTAAACCAGTGGAACTATTAAAAAAGCGATAAATAGGATCCCCCTCTGCTGGATCTACTCCTAGAAAGGCTACTCCCTGAGATCTATATTGAGGCAGATTTTCTAAGACGGAATCCCTTTCTACCGCAGAGGCAGTGTAAAACTGTCTTTGGTCGATAATATTTATAAAACCATACACTTCCTGACGAGTTGGTAATTCGGATGAAGTAATAGTGATTTTTGCCAGGTTGTAGTCTGGCTGGGTAAAATCGGCGTTGGCAAAATCTTCATTGCTTAAAATATTGCCTTCTGCTTGAAATCCAGGATGGGGTAATATTACTTCATTTTGATCTTCTCCTGTATTGGGAATCTCCTGTCCTAAAAATGCCGTGTTAGCAGCCACTTCATCATTTACTTCTGTTCCTGCATCTAAAATATCAGAACCACTAACGGTAAGATCTACGCCCAAAAAGTTACCATTGCGATCGAATACTTCATAAGCAACCCCACTTCCATTAGCAATAAAGGCATCATTAGAAGGTAATACCATAGATGCGTAGTTGAAGTAACGGCTTGACGCTTGGGAACGATCTACTATTACTGTGTGGGTAACTGTTTCTTGGGGATCTATAATGCCAGGATTTGCACCTGCGTCTCCAGCAATCGATCCTTGAACATAACCCCAATTGCCAACAGAAAATTCATTGGATAAACCTGCTGCATCTCCATCTTCTACCAAGCTTTCTAAACCAGGAGAAGCAGGACGAGCAGGATCATAGCTTTCAAACGTGCCATCACTAAAACCATACCAAATAGGGGTGAGTGGAATTCCTTTGTCTGGGGATAAATTGCTAACGGTGATAGTAAGTTCAACTAAATTAGGATTTGTCACCTCTCCACTACCATCATGTACTGTCAACTTAGCAATTTCGTGGTTAGAGTCGCTTATGTTCTCAGAGTCAGGATAAAGTTCTTCTAATCTACCATCGGGAATATATCCCGAACTCGGCTTTACTGTTCCTTTTTCCTCTGTTCCCGTGTTAGGTATATCTTGTCCTGCAAAAGCAGTGGTATCAACTAATTCATCATTTACTTCTGTACCAGCATCCCACAACTGATTGCCATAAATAATGTATTCTCCAGACTTCAAGTTACCATTGATATCAAATAAATCGATCGCTCGAGAATCTTCATTGGCAATGAAAGTATCATTGGAAGGAATCAACATCGAACCGTAAGACAAATACTGATGATTAATATTATCAGTATTAACTTCTATACTAATTTCTGCTTTCTCTCCAGGATCTATTACCCCTTCTGTTCCTTCTCGACCAACGATAACGCGATCGATACCAGCTTGATAATTAAATTCCTGGCTTAAGACTTCTGTGTTGCCGTCTTCAGCTAATCTTTCCAAACCATGAGAAGCAGGACGATAGGGATCGAAAAGGTCGAATCTACCGTCATGTATTCCAACCCAGGTAGGTGTTAGAAAAGTTCCTGATTCGGATGATAAATTCTCAATAGAGATATATACAGTTTCTTGCATCGTCTTGTTTCAATGTAGTTCACTGCTTCTATAATTCCCAAAAAGTATTATTTTTCCGCCTAGTTGCAAAAAGTTCTCAAACTATGATTTGATACTGTACAAATAAGGCACACCTAATCTTTAACCTGCTATTTTTATTAAAGATTGCGATCGCTTTAATTCCGACAAATTCTTATTTCCCGTACAAAACATCACGGTTTTTATTTCGGCAATCAATAGCTCAATCAACTCATCTAAAGCTGTTTCTGATTCTGATGCAGCCTGTAAAAAGGGAAAGGCTAAACCGCCTAAATCTGCACCTAAAGCGATCGCTTTAGCTATTTCCATTCCATCTCGCAAACCTCCAGAAGCAATTAAAGGTAATTTAGGATATTGCTTTGTTATATCTACAATGCAGTCGGTGGTAGAAATTCCCCAGTCAGCAAAAGTTTTACCCAGTCTACGCTGTAGATTATTTTCTGCTCTTTCGCTTTCCACTTTTGCCCAAGATGTTCCCCCCGCACCCGCAACATCGATCGCATCTACTCCTACTTCAATTAATGTACCTGCCATCTTGGCTGAAATACCATTACCAACCTCTTTGGCAATTACAGGTACGTCTATCTGTTGACAAAGCTGTTTAATTTTAGCCAGCAACCCTTTAAAATTTGTATCTCCATTGGGTTGAATACATTCTTGTAAAGGATTCAAGTGCAAAATCAAAGCATCTGCTTGAAGAATATCAACTGCTTTTAAACACTGCTCCAAACCATAGGTATAGTTAAGCTGTATTGCGCCTAAATTGGCAAACAACATGGCATCAGGAGCAAGCGATCGCACTGCAAAAGTATGAGCAGTATCGGGGTTTTCTACGGCAATTCTTTGCGAACCCACACCCATTGCCAAACCGTGTTTTTGAGCTGCTATAGCTAGACGACAGTTAATCCTTTTTGCTTGTTCTGTTCCACCAGTCATGGAAGAGATTAAAATCGGCGCATTAAGAGTTTTATTTAAGAATTTAGTTTTTAAGTCTACTTCGCTAAAGTCTAATTCAGGTAAGCAAACATGATCGAAACGATAGTTTTCTAACCCGTTAGTCAACTTGTTAAACTGTACATCGTCTTCCAGACAAATACGCAGGTGATCGGCTTTTCTGGTTTGCGTATTGGTCATTGGTTTTGCTCTATATTAAATAACTTCAACATCGTAATTTAATTTTTGACAGATCCAGCAAAATGTCAAAAAAATGAGGCGAACTGTAATAAAACAATTTACCTCATTCAAATATTAATAATAGAGATAGTTTTTACTATTACTATCTACGGATATTTTTAGCCATATTGCGGAACATATCCATGCTGCTATCAGGTTGACGCTCTTTCTTTGCAGGAGTCTGTTGAACAGGTTGAAAACTAGACTCTGGTTTGGATGGTTGAACGTTTGCTTGAGGCTGCACCTGATTAGTTTGAGAAACCGCAGATCCTCCTGTAATTCCAGCTTGAGACTGAGAGCTTGGAGTAGGATTGAAGACAGTATTTTCGGCAATGTTTTGGTTATTATTCTTGCTGCCTTTAAACTTCCCAGCTCTGTTGTCCATAGAGGAAACTTCGTTCTCTAGATCGAAACCATTAGGGTTTTTTAGAGTTTTAGGAAAAGTTCTTCTGGTTCTCTTACTAGTTCTCATGTAATTGATATCGCCCATAGTTTGAGCGTCATCAGGACTTAGGAAAAAATCTTTATCTCCCATTTTTTAAATATCTCCGTTTAGTGATAATTATTTTTGATGTAGTTGATAATAGCTTCTGGCTATAGGTTTCCGCTCAAGTACATTAGATTGCGGAAAGTAACCAAAAGTTAAATAAAGTTAAGTATTATTTTACACATAAGTAATGCTAATAGTCAATATAAATGCGGATCTAATTTAGCAAATTTAAACTGCATCTTCTGCTATCACTGTCCAAAATCTGACTAACTATTAAAAAAAAGGAACATAATCCTTTATTTTCGGCGAATATGTTATTTGTCAAAGAGGCAGTCGTTAATCTTGGAGTAAAAATGAGTAAACTACGTAATATCTTGATTGGCGCAGGTGTAGCAGCCGTTGGTGCGATCGGAACAAAAAAAGCAGTAGACTATATGCGTAACCGCGACAAGGAAGAAGTTGTCGCGGAAAGTGAAGATGATGCAGAAAACATTGCAGCAGACGAAGTGGCATATGCTGTGGTAGAACCTAGTTCGGTGCAAGACTTTTTAGATAAGAGTTTTGGCAACCCTGGTCGTTATGTTCCAACTCGCTCTCCTAAAGTATTTGAATACCAAGACGAGCAATATATGGTGATCTGGGCAAAAGATAAGGAAAAAGATAAAAACCAGATGATGGCTTTTAAATACACCGATGCAGGTCGCCAAATGGTCGCCAGCGTAGGCTATACGGAAGATACTACTGATTATAGTCTTAGTTTAGATAATACTGATTTTGCAGTGGAAGTTAATGGTGAAAAACTCGTCAGTGGAAAAGGTACTACTGATGGTACGAATGAAGTTGATTTTGTTTTGGCATAAATATATTTTTCAGCCAATCTAACTTCAGTAATTTCAGACTTTAAGCTTGCAAAAAATAGCGATTTATAATCGTTTATCAAACATTTTTGTACCGTATGTTGATTGCTAATTGGTTTGACATACGGTACTTTCTTTTGATTCAATACTTATTGCCTTCTGATTAAAGTTAAGAGCTACGAGACAACAACTTAAAAACTTTTAACTTGCTTATATTGACGAATTATTTCTTGAGAAATATCGCAAGGCATTTTTTTTATTTGGGAACTAATGTTTGTTGCCTGATGTGATGATTGAGGAATTTTTAGGAAGTTCAATACTTTGTTGACTTCTAATTCTGCATTTTCGACAATATCCTCATAGATTATTTCCAAAGCTTCTATTCGATTAACATCAAGCATATTTCTTAAGCGATTTTCTTGATTTTCAATAAATTGATGCTTTTTCTTCACTTCTAATAGCAATTCATCATCTATTACAATATTTTCTAATGCAGAACGGTAGGTGCGATCGCCTATATCTTGACTGTTATTTTTTTGAATATGCCATACTGCCGTTTTTTGAGCTAATACTAAAGATACAGCTTGAGCGACTTTATCTTTTCGTACCAAAAGAATATATTGGTCGATTAACTTGAAAATTCTTCTGAATTTGGGTTTAGTCCTTCTTAATTCAAACAAAAAGTGAGATATTACTTTTGTCCCAAAAACTTCATTATCAGAAACTCGATATTGCATTAAATTAGACAGCAGTCTGAAATAGTCAAAATCGCAATTTAAAGCTAATTCTTCATTAGCTAATCGTAAATGTTCTATTGGATAACCTGCAATTCCTGTAGAACTTAATAGGTCGCAAAAATAAGTCGATCCAGATCTAGGAGTAGTTAAAACAGCATAAGAAATTTTAGGCTCGATCGGGTCATCAGAGGTAAGCTGTAATAAGTCTCTGTGACACATCAAGTTAATAAACACATCAGCAAATAATCTAATAACTGGAATTTCTAATTCAAAATTAGAAAGCTGATGCCCAACCTGAGAAAACAACGACATTTCATCTTCAAGAGACACAATAATGACTGCTTGATATCGATTATTATTGGCTAAAAAACTGCAAATATCATCTAAATAAAAGCTTGATAAATCATAATAAAAATTACTATCAGCTTGCTTACAATCGGCAAAAAAATCGCGAATATATTTTAACGGTTCTAATTTTCCCACGAAAAGCAAATTTTCTTGAAGCGATAGTGTCTTTAGAAACCGTGTCTCTTCGATCGCTTGAAATATTTTAGCTAAATTCATGTTGATAGAGTCGATAGCAGTTCTCATGTTAATAAGATACGGCGTAATACTTTGGTTTATGTTGGTTGTCAAAGAGTATACTCCACCAATTTGAGCAAGGCTACAGCTGAAGAACTTGCTAAACTTACCCTAATAATCGAATCAATAAGGTTTTATTATGATTATCTGCTTTAATATTCTTAGGAAAAAATCAGCTAGATCGTATCGAACAGGGGTTTCAAACAATTGACTGCAAAACAGAGTTACGCGATCGCTGCCGAAGCTTGGCAAGCCATAGAGTCATCAATTATCTACTATCGAGGTCGCCCTATTGGGACATTGGCAGCTTGTGATTATAGTTCGCCTTCACTAAATTACGATCAGTGCTTTGTTCGAGATTTTGTTCCCGCAGCTTTGATTTTTTTGATTCGAGGGCGAACTGAAATTGTTCAAAATTTTTTGTTAGAAACTCTTCGGTTACAAATTAAAGAGAAGCAGCTAGACTTTCTCGAACCTGGAAGGGGTCTAATGCCCGCTAGCTTTAAAGTATTGCACCAAGGAGATGGAGAGTTCCTTAAGGCTGATTTTGGCGACCATGCAATTGGTAGGGTAACTCCTGTTGACTCCTGCTTGTGGTGGATGTTTGTCTTACGAGCTTATGTCAAAGCCACGGGAGAAGACTCTTTTGCCCATAGTCCTGAAATGCAAAAGGGGATTAGATTAATTATTGAATTATGTCTCTCTGCTAGATTTGATATGTATCCGACTCTGCTAGTACCTGATGGTGCGTGCATGATTGATCGCCGTATGGGAATTAACGGTCATCCTTTGGAAATTCAGGCTTTATTTCACACCACTCTCAAGTGTGCCAAGGAATTATTGTTAGATAACCAAGAAAATATCAAAATAATTCAAGCAATTGATAATCGTCTTTCTCCTTTAACTAGTCACATTCGCCATAACTATTGGTTAGATCCAGAAAAGCTAAACGTTATTTATCGCTACGATTCCGAAGAATATGGAGAGGATGCTCTCAATCAATTTAATATTTACTCTGAATCAATTCCCTATGCAGAATTAAGCGAATGGTTTCCCGAAGAAGGAGGCTATCTAGCAGGAAATTTGGGTCCATCTCACCTTGATTGTCGTTTCTTTGCTTTGGGCAACATGATGGCAATTTTATCTTCTCTGGTGATGCGCCAACAGGGTCAAATCATCATGCACACCATCGAACAAAAATGGGAAGATCTTGTTGGTTGGATGCCGATGAAAATTTGCTTTCCTGCCTTAAAAGGTAGAGACTGGCAGATACTTACAGGTTGCGATCCCAAAAACCGCCCTTGGTCTTATCATAACGGCGGAAACTGGCCCGTATTATTGTGCTTTTTTGTTGCTGCTGCGGTCAAAATGGATCGTTTGGATTTAGCAAATAGAGCGATCGCGATCGCGGCAAAACGTCTTCACAAGGATGAATGGGCAGAATATTATGACGGTAAAAATGGTCGTCTAGTTGGCAAGGAAGCCAGGAAGTATCAAAACTGGACAATTTCTAGTTTTTTATTGGCTCAAGAACTTGTTGACAATCCAAAATATTTAGATTGGATTTCCCACGATTAAAATACGCTCGTTACTCAGTAACTACTAATCAACTTTAGGATTAGAACTCTATTTCAAAACTACTTGAGCTAACTGAATAGACTTAAGCATCTCAGCAGCAGAAGTAAATCGCTGTTGAGGCAACTTTTTTGTAGCTTTGGATATGATCGAGCGCAACATGAAGTGAATAGAATCGGGAATAATTAAAGTTCGATTCAAGTGAGAGTTTTGCAATTCTTGAAACATACCTAAAAATGGTCTTTCCCCCGTCAAAAGTTCGAGTAAGATTATTCCTACCGCATAGAGGTCAGAAGCATGATAAGAGTTGCCATAAAACTGTTCGGGAGCCATGTAAGCAGGCGAACCCGTATTTCCCGAATTGGTCATGGTACAGTCATCATTAAAACGAGCTATGCCAAAATCAGCAATGCGAGCAGTATAATCTTTTCCTTGTAGGTCTAATAAGATGTTTTCTGGTTTAAGATCGCGGTGAACAATATTGCGATCGCGTGCATATTCAAGACCTGATAAAATATCGGCAATCAGTTTTAAACTTAAAACGGGGTCTAATTTGCCCTTGGACTCCATCAAATCTCTTAAAGTACCCCCCTGGCAATAGTCCATGACTAAAAATCTTCCAGTCTGACTATATTCCAAGCCTCGACAGCTCACGATATTGGGATGGTCTAAAGTCACCATAAATCCCAATTCACGCAAAAACATCCTGGTGGGAAACTTTTGTCGGTCAAGCTCTTTGAGTGCAACTAATTCTTTTGTTTGATTATTAGCTGCACAAAAAACTCGACCGTATTGACCTTGACCAAGGGAATGTAGAATTTGATATTTTGATTGATATGCAACTTTCAAAGACATAATCTGTAATCTATCAATACAAAATAGATATTAGGTAAACAAGCTGTTAGCTAATACCTCTTCAGAGTTCTGCTGGTTTTTGGAAGTTGAATCAGAGCCTACTTGATAAACATCCTGAGTTCTCTGCTTGAGTTCTTGATAATTATCTATATCTCCTTTTTCAAAATACAATTTTGCTGCCTTACGCAAATCTTCTACAGCTAACTGTTTGTTACCGATGTCTGTGTATAAAGCACCTCGCTCGGCGTATGCCTCTGCATATTCTCGATCTAGCTTAATAGCTTTGGTATATTCTTGGATTGCCTGTTGCTTTTTCCCAACTTGCTGATAGTCGTTGGCATTTTGATAATATAGTTCGGGAGAATCAGAAGTAGTATTTTGAGCTAACTTCATAACTTTGGATGCTAACTCTTTGTGTTGTGACTCTAGTTTTTGCATCTGTTCTTGGGAGCTTGAATCGAGCTGTTTTATATTCTCTGAAACATTTTTGTGGTCTATTTCATATCTGAATCGCGATCGCTACTTACTGACTGCTGTATCTGCATCATCTGGTCGCAAATATTAGCATGATCCTGTTGACTGTGCTGCGACAATGTTGCGATCGCTTCATTATTCTGGGTAGTTATCAGACTTAACAGCCTTTTGCGATTAATCAAGTTAAGTGCAACACAGGCTGATAAAGGAACAGAAACAAGGAGCATCTCTTTCAAAAAAATAGAAGCAACCGTTCCGCCAACAGAGCCAGCTACAGCAACGGTTTCAGCAATGTTTAGCCAATGATTATCTTGATAGTTTGCTTGTGTATCTAATTGTTTTTCCATGACCATTAAAAATAAATTTAAATATTCTTTGTTCTGTCGATTATTTAAGAATTAAGTACGCTTTGGTTTAACTGCAATACTGGCAAAATCAACTTGATTTCTTCATCAGTAAGATACTCTGCCAAAACTTGAGGCATTACGCTATAAGTTGCCTCGGAAATATGCTGCGTCTTATTGGCATTGACAATTGTACGATGCCAAAGCAAAAGACTATCCCGCAACCAATCTAAATCATTAACCAACATCGCTGCTACAGAGCAACGCAATATAATTGCTACATCTCTACGCCAGATAGAACTAAGATCTTTAGATTCCCTAGCAAACAATTTAGGATTTTTCTTGTCCAGCATCGCTTTTGTTTTGTCTAGAACTTCTTCTGATTTATTGCTGATTTTTTCGTAAGCACTAAGGCGCAAGTCAGCTGAATCTAGATAGTCTTTAATAAACTTTAGTTCTTGTTCTGTGGCATAGCGACCATCAGCTTCTATGGTCAATTTGGTTATTTGTTTTAACATAAGTAAAATTTTTTGTTTTTTAAGATTTAATCTTGTTTCATCAAGCTAAATTGCTCAACTTTGCTTTAGATATTGATCTACTGTTGACTGAGTATCTTGAAGTTGAGAAATCATTGAACGAGTAATTAATTTGCCCTGTTCGACCAAAACCTTACCGCTGAGGGGATGAAGAATATTTTGTTCTGCCCGACGACCAATCAAACTGTCAATATCCTCGATTTCACTAACATACATACCAGAAGGCAGTTCGACTACTATCCCTTCTCCTATCACTCTCGCTTGACAAGCAAGACGAGAATTTACACCACAGGTGGTGATTGTTCCCAACGTGCGTTGTTCTTGACGACTGAGAGGAGAAAGACTGTTCATGCCATCTTTGATATAAATATGACAAGTGGCACATCTACCTCTACCACCGCACTGAGGGAGAACGTTTATCTCATTATTGAGTAGTCCAGATAAGAGATTATCGTTGGTCTTGATTGATGTTTCCTGATTGATGGGATCGAGCTTGACTGTCTTTGCCAAAGTAAATACTCCTAATTATTTATTGCACATATCAACTGCTCGAACGAACGAACGTTGATGGTATTTCAGCTATTGGTCAATCGTTTCATAATGGTTTCGTGGTCTCGATTTTCTTCTAGCCAACCTTCTACTGGCTTAAGCCTGTCAAGTATTCCGACCACAAAGTGATTAGATTCTGCTCCCATAGATTCGCAGGAGGTTTGTACGCAATGAAGATTACGACCAGTTAAACCACTAAAGAAAGCACTAAAAATACCTGCTTCTAAAAAACATTGAGGTTTATTCTCATCATTAGCTGTTTCAGCAAAAGCAGAATTCTCAACTGTAACAACTAAAAATCCCTGCTGATAATAATCCATTTCTAAATTCATAATGCCCCAGCCGTGAGTCTTCCAACACTGCTTGAGGGATTGCAGTAACTCCACCATTTCCATCTGAGCAATGGGTTTCCCATAATATTCACTCAATTCTTCATCGAATCGACGATAGAAATTTTTGCCCCACCAACGACCACAGTTGAACAAGACGATACCCGCAGCAGAGCCAACTTCTTCTTTAAGGCTGACATTAATTGCCTGGAGTAAAACCTCTGGCAAAGCTATCAAACGCGAACCTTTACGGTTTTCAATTAAACCAAACTCAAAATCTCCTTGAACATAAGCATCACTGGCAAAATAATTGCCGAATAGCGATTTGTCTTGGACTAACTCAGAAACTTCAATCATTTTTCTGCTCCTACCGTGCTTGTAATTTTGTCACCCAAAATGGCTTGGGTTTGTTCGAGAAAAGGCTCTATCAAAGTAAATTGATCTTGAGACAATAACCTTTGGAGATCGGAAGACAATAGGTCATAGATGGCATTTTCTATCGATTGCATTTGATGAGCCTGCACCATATCCGTTACCCACTCAAGAACACCCCTTTGCAGGTATTCTGGATTGTTGAGTAACGTTGCCATCGCGCAGTAACGCATGATAGAAAGCCAGTGCTTTAAAGCTTTTTCTATCAGTTGGGGATTTTCTTCAGGATGAATCTTTAAAAGTGCGTCTGCTATGGGTTGGAAGATCTCAATTTCTCTATCCCGTAATAGTTCGTAGATTTCTAGCCGTTTTGCTAGGTTAGCTACATCAGCCTGAAAAAGCTTTATATCTCGATCTTTTAAATAGTTTTCTTCTGCCTGTTGCAGAATGTTTTTGATGTCAGATTGCATAGTAGTAGTTAGAATAAATTGCCGAAATCGTCTAATTTAAATTCATCATTAGGAGCAGCATTCCGTTTCGGCAAAGGCTCTAATTTTGTGATAAACCCAGACTGGGCATCTGATTCCCAATCAAAAAACTGAAAAAATCCCGCCACAGATAAAGTTAAAGAAAACTCAGCTTGCCCCATTTGTGAAAGTATTTTTCCCTGCCAATTACTATGACTAAAAAAGTCTTCTATTTTTTGGCACAGCCAGGGTATTTCTTGAAGAACGCGATCGCTATCTTGAGATGTTCCTGACCAATTGTTTTGACTAAAAAAGTCTTCTACTGAGAAATGTTGCCATGAATTATTCATTTAAGATATTCTCCATTTTGCAATTGGCTTTGAATATCTTTAGCCGTAGCACCCTCGTTTTGCCAGAAAGTTGCTGCATCAATAGTTTCTTTCTTACCTAAGAGGAACTTACAGTAAGTTTCGCCCATTGCATAGCAGTGAATTTCAATACAATCTAGCTGCTTGTTGGCTAGAGTACTAAAGAAACCCGCAAACAAACCAGCATAGATATGACAAACTGGTTTACCCACATCTCCTAAAGTACGAGCAACAGCAGAATCAAAAATATTAATAAACAAAAATCCGTTCTTTTGATCGCTAAGATCGACATCCCAGTTACCCCAACCTTGGCTGGTAAATGGCCACCACCAACCTTCTAATACATAGGGCAAGATGTGTTGGTTAATGCCTTTTTCGTAACCAAATTCTTCTTTAAACCATTGTTTAAAAAACTTGGCATCTCTTTTACCCCATTCTGCACCAATATTATACATAACTACAGAAGAAGCACTGCCCACCTCTTGTTCCAATCCTTCGATTAGACCAATAATAAAGTCTTCAGTTACTAAGATATCGCGGGATTGATTCCAATCAATAATCTTACCTGTATCGCCTTGAAAACAGAAAAAATCTTCTAGACTATAATGCTGGTGTTTCTTAGGATATTTAGCTTTTAAAAGATGTTCTTTAATTAACCTTTTGTCAACTTTTGTTGTTGTTGAAATCATTTTTATACTCCACAGATATAGCTAAGTATTTTGTGGTTTTTCCTAACTATTTAGTTCTAATTTAGAGCATGATAAATATAAACACCTCTGTGTTTATGAGTATCTTGAAATAAATTGATTGTGTAAACTAAAAAAATAACGGTGATCTTACAGATAAATTTTATTTTAAATATACTTTTGAATTAGATTAATGACTTGAAACCTTTAAGAATTAGGCTACAAGATTTAATATAGGATTTTAGCCATTTTTCAAAGAACTTTAATTGCTCGGGAGTAATAAAACTTGAAACAGTCCCTTGAAAAACTATCTGATTTGATTCGTCGATTTGAAACTGATTTAGCCAGCTAAATCTTGGGCGGGAAGAATCAAAATTTTTAGTGGAGATAGTCTTACCTAAATATTTGTTGCTACGACTATAGACATGATTAAACTGAGACAGCAATTCGTCTATGGCGATTTCTTGGATCGTTCTGATATGTACCATTCCCCTACCTACAGGGTCAAAATGAAGAGGCAGATTAGTTTGATCGTTATAAATAGCTCCTTTTAAGCTAGCAATGTTTAAATCTACTCCAATAAAAAAAGCTCCGATTAAATTGGCGCATCGAAAGTCAACTTTAGTCAAGTCAACTGTATTTATTGAAGTTCAGATCTTGAGGGGAAGTAGCTGTTTTTTTAGGAACAAATTTAGCTATGGAAAGATTCGTTTGAGAAAGGTTAGCATAACAGAAATTTGCTTTGTAAAGATTTGCACCAGTTAAGTTTGCTCGATTAAGATCTGCATAAGAAAAATTTGCACCAGCTAAGTTTGCTCGACAGAGATTTGCTTTAACTAATGACGATTCTCTAAAATCACCATAGCTCAAGTCAGCTTCTTCCAAATTGGCATAATCAAGATTTGCTCTTTTTAGGTCGATTTGGCTCAAAAAAGCTTTTTTCAAACTAGCATCTGCAAGCTGTGCGTATTGAAATTTTCTTGCCCCAAGAGAGTATTGTTGACAAATTTCAATAGCAGGATTCTTCCGATCGAGCATGGGATAAATTACAAAAAATAATTACCTTAATGCTAATCACACCAAAACCGATTGTAAAGTAGTTATTATTTTGCTTGTATATGCGCTTTTCGACAAAAATATCCACAACACAAGCTATATAAATACAAAATTTAGAGATACTATTTCAATCAAAAGCAAATGTTTTTATAACTAAACAAATTTTTCAAACCCTTTAATAACGGAAGAGCATGATTTGATAAAAGCATTTAACCATTGCTGAAAATACTTTAGATGTTCAGATGTAATTGGCTCTGTCAGATTTCCCTGATAATCTATTTTACTAGATTTGTTGATGGTGAATTGCTTGAGCCAATCAAAATTGGGGCGAGAAGAATCAAAATATCTGGCAGTCATAATGTTGCCCAAGTATTTATTACTACAGCTACAAAGATGGTTGAACCAATCTATGAACTCTTCAATGCCTAACTTATTTACCATTCCCTGACTCGCAGGGTCAAAATTATTAGGTAATTTAGTCTTGCTATTGTAAAAAACATCTTTTAGGTTGGCAGAGTTTAGATTTGCTCCTGATAAATTTGCATCACTCAAATCTGCTCCTGATAAATCTGCTCCTGATAAATCTGCCTCGATTAAAACTGCCCACATCAAAGAGGCTTTCTCTAAACAAGCTTCCGTAAAATTGGCTTGATTCAGAATTGATTCGGTTAAATCTACCTGACTTAAATTTGCCTTACTTAAATTTATTCCTGACAAGTGTGCTTTATTCAATTCTGCGCCGATTAAGGACGATTCAGTCAAATTTGCATCACTCAAATCTGCATTTTTTAGATTAGCACCGTTGAGATTGGCTTGGTTTAAATCAGCCCGACTGAGAAATATATCTTCTAAGTCCGCTTTCTCTAATTGTGCTTGGGAAAAATGCCGTGTTCCCGAAGAATATTGTTCTTCTAGCTTATTTTTATCGAGCATAAATAATTTTGAAAAGCGAATTTTAGTAACTATTAAATGTTAGTTTATAGTTACAGCTTTTGCCCATAAGGTTAATACGCTTATGACATTGAGAATATTTGCTAAATCAGTCAAATATACTTAGTGTTCATAAACACAATATCTGTTATGAGTAAATATGTCTGTAGCTTATCGATGAATAAAAGAAAAATTGAACCAGCATAATTCATTTGGTGTTGAAAGTTTTGTTTGGCGTTGCGGTTCACTCCTTGCCTTCCTTTTCTACTCTAAGGCTTTTCTTGATCGCCATAAATTTGAGCCTAAATACTAGATTTTGACGGACTTTAGTTGTCTTGCAAAAACAACTGTTTCTCGGCTTGTCTTCTTCTAGTTAATCCTGGCAACCGTACAAGTTTACCCCTAACATTGGCCTTGTCCCAACGTAAAAACTCATCGGCTGCACCCGTATAGTCTTGGGCGTTAATTTTTCTGACTAGGGTGCTGCTGCCAATATGATCTACGCCAACATTAAAAGAAAGAGATGCGATCGCACCGAGTTGAGCATCGGTTAAATCTACAGCGATCGCCTTTTCTAATTCTTGCTGAATTACTTTTAGTTGAGAATTGAGGGCAGAATTAGCTTCTTCTGCTGAAATGCGATCGCCTATCTGTACGGGGTTTCCTGCGATTTTAGATAAACCGTAGCCAATCACTGGTGTACCATCAGTATCAATATAGGCGTTGGTTTCAAATCCTTCAAACTCTTTGACCATATCTACCGCTGCACTGGATACGGGCTGGGGAGTGGGTTCTATGGGTGTAACGGATTCAACTTTTTCTAGGCTTCTGAGGTTAGCTGCTAGAGAATTGTCTAACCTTTGTAATTGAATATCTTTAACGGTGTCTGGTTGTTCGTAAGCAATGGTATCTTCTGCAAGGGATAAAGTAGCCAAACCAACAGAAAAGATGCTGGTCAATGCGATCGCGCTATCAAAATATTTATTCAAAGTATATTGCCAAGATTATTATTCCTAAACAGTTCTAGTCGATAGTTTTAAAATAAGCGACTATATTCAGCTATTTTTTAAAAATCTTTATACAGTTTAGGTTAAGCAAACATAATCTGAGCTTTAGACTGGATATACTTATCTATACTTTAAATATCCATAAGTACAAATTACTATTTCAAAATTTATAGAATAAAAAAATAGGTAAAAGTGAGAAGGCTTGCCTTTGGGGTTCTTTCCGTGTTTCGATCCCAAAAACAAGCCTTTAATAGTTCACTCCTCACACACCTTGTATTTTTGCTTATTTAACAAAAATACATTGGTATAGATGTAACAGTTTTCCAATTGTCACCTTTTACCGTTGCGAGACAAAACCGTTGCGGGGGTTCCCCCCGTTGTCTAAAGGAAGATGCGGGGATTACCCCTTTCTCGCTTCGGATAAGGTTATTGCCATTGTCGTTATGCAGCTTGTCTGTGCGCGGTTTAGCCGTGTCGAGGGTGAACAAAAGCTATGGTTGAAGACAATTAGCGATTACAACATTTTTTCAATCGCTTTCTCCAAGAGATTAGCAGCCTCGTCTACTTCTTCAGCCGATACGACCAAAGGAGGTACAAAACGCAACACCTTAGTTCCTGCTGGAGCAAGTAATAAACCTTCTTCCATTGCTGCTTTTACCAAGTCGATAGAGGTCAAAGCAGCATCATCACGCAATTGTAGACCGTTGATTAGACCCCAACCTCGCACTTCGGTAAATAAAGAAGGATATTTTTTAGCGATCGCTCTTAGTCGAACTCTTAATTGTTCTCCTCGCTCTTGAACATTTTGCAAAATGTTTTCATTTTTGAGGGTTTCTAAGACTGCAATAGCCGAAGCACAAGCAAAAGGATTTCCGCCAAAAGTACTAGCATGGTTTCCTGGTTCAAAAGCAGCACAGGAGTCTTTACAAAGCATTGCACCGATAGGTATGCCTCCTGCTAGACCCTTGGCACTAGTGAGGATGTCGGGTTCAACTCCCAGATTTTCATAACCCCAGAGTTTTCCAGTCCTACCTACGCCCACCTGTACTTCATCAAAGACTAAGAGAATTCGATTTTCATCACAAATCTTACGCAATTTGAGGAAATATTCTAAATCCCCAGGACGTACTCCTCCTTCTCCTTGAAGGGGTTCGATCATGATACCCACGACACGGCTTAAAGTACCTTCGTCTAAATCGGTAATGGCATTTTCTACTGCTGTAATATCGTTATAAGGTACATAAGCAAATCCAGTAGGTAAAGGACCAAACCCTTTTTGATATTTTTCTTGTCCTGTAGCGGTAATTGTAGCTAGGGTACGTCCGTGAAAACTAGCCTTTGCAGTTAGAATAATCGGATTTTCGACCTTATCCAGATAAGTATGGGCATATTTTCTTACCAGCTTAATTGCTGCTTCGTTAGCTTCTGCGCCAGAATTACAGAAAAACACCTTGTCCGCACAGGAATTATTAACTAACCATTCAGCAAGCTGTCCTTGTTCGGGAATATAGTAAAGGTTGGATACATGATGTAGCTTTTTAATTTGTTTGGTGACTGCTTCAATCAATGCAGGATGAGCATGACCGAGAGTACAAGTTGCGATACCAGCTACAAAATCAAGATATTTTTTATCGTTAGTATCCCAAAGATGACAGCCTTCACCTTTTTCTATAGCGATGGGAAAACGACCATAGGTATTCATCACGCTGCTATCAAAGCGATCGCGGTCGAATATATCGGGGTTAGAGATATTTATAGAATCTGTTAAAGATGGAGATTGAACCACAAGTTGCTCCTAAGTAAAATTTATATTGGCACAAGAATACACTTAAAATGACAATTGTTATGTAACATTGCTTGCCGTGATTATTGGGTTTTAAGCCAGTCTTAACTTTAATGTAGTCAATTGTAGGCAAAACAGTTAGCAAAATCAGTGACAAATTCTGAATGTATAGTTACACCTTTGAAGAAAAATATGGTCGTCTCCGTAAGGAGTTAGTTCGTGGTGGTGTAGCATTAGCCAGTATTGTACTAATTGGTACTCTCTGGTATTGGCTAGTAGAAAAATGGTCTTTTTCAGAGTCAGCATATATGACAGTGATTACCCTATCTACAGTGGGGTTTTCAGAAGTACGCCCTCTTGGTGAAAGGGGAAGACTATTTACTGTAGCCTTAATCTTGATGGGCTTACTGACCATTGGTTATATTGTTAATCGTTTTACAGAAGCCTTGATTCAGGGTTATTTCCAAGAAGGTATCAAAATAAGACAGGAGAGAAGCTTGATTGAATCACTAGACCAGCACTACATTGTATGTGGTTTTGGGCGTACAGGTCGTCATGTCGCCCGCGAGTTTTTTGCTGAAGGAATTGCTTTTATAATTATTGACGATAATCCCGAAGAGGTTGAAGAAATTAAACAGTTGGGCTACACGGTAATATTGGGGGATGCGACTCTAGATGAATCTTTGGTCAGGGCAAAAATAGATCGGGCAATTTGTTTGGTAACGGCACTACCTTCAGATGCGGAAAACCTATACACTGTACTATCAGCCAAGACTCTCAATCCTCGAATTAGAGCGATCGCTCGCGCCAGTAATGAAGAGGCTGTACAAAAACTACAGCGTGCGGGGGCAGATGCGGTAGTATCTCCTTATATCACGGGAGGCAAAAGATTGGCAGCAGCAGCCCTAAGACCCCAGGTGATGGACTTTGTGGATGGTATTATTGCAGGGTCTAATCGTTCTTATTACCTTGAAGAATTATTGATCGATCCAGAAGCCTGTCCCTATGTGGGTAAAAGCTTAAGAGAAGCTAAATTGCGATCGCAGTCAGGGGCATTGGTGTTAGCCATTCGTCGTATTGATGGTAACTTAATTGCAGGACCAACGGGAGAAACGAGGATACTGGAACAGGACGCTTTAATATGTATGGGGACAGCGGAACAATTACGGGACTTAAATCAAATTCTTGGTCCAATCAATTCTAAATCCTCACCTAGAGTACCGAAGAATAAATGAGGAAAAAGGAACGAGGACAATTTATGAAACCCCACATTTTAGTAGTAGAAGATGAAGCTAAACTCGCTCAGTTCGTCAAGATGGAATTGGAGTTTGAAAACTATGAGGTTACTGTAGCTGTAGATGGCTTTAGTGGGCTTTCTACTGCCAGAGAGGTCAAACCAGACCTTATTTTGCTGGATTGGATGTTGCCAGGGATATCGGGTCTAGAAATATGCCGTCGCCTTCGTCAAACTGGAGATAAAGTGCCGATCATACTGCTTACTGCTAAAGATGAAGTGAGCGATCGCGTTACAGGTTTGGATGCAGGGGCAGATGACTATGTAATTAAGCCTTTTAGCATCGAGGAATTGTTAGCTAGGGTGCGGGCAAGTCTACGTCGTGATAATGAAGAAGATCCAGATTTATTACAGTTTAGCGATTTAACTCTCAATCGTTCTACCCGTGAAGTATTTCGTGGGAAACGCTCGATTGAATTAACTGCTAAAGAGTTTGATTTGTTGGAGTATTTAATTTCCCATCCTCGCCAGGTATTGACTCGCGACCAAATATTAGAGAGGGTTTGGGGTTATGACTTTATGGGAGACTCTAATATTATTGAGGTTTATGTCCGCTATCTCCGTCTTAAGCTGGAAGAACAAAAGGAAATTCGCTTAATTCAAACTGTTCGTGGTGTTGGCTATGCCTTACGAGAGTAGAGTATGGACAAGAGTATAACTATAGTTAGATTGAGATTGCTCTCAAGGCTCTGATATGTTTATAAACAGTCCTAAATCGCAAAGCAATTAAATATAGTGAGCAATAAATCCACGGGAAGAATGCTACTTTCCCATAATTTCAATCTCAACAATAATGAACTTCCCGCCCTTAATAGAGAAGAGTTTGCCCAAGTATTTATAGATGGGCTAAAAGAAAAGGATGATATTAGCTGTAGCTATATTAAAAACCCCCATTGGGTAGTAGAGATTCTTTTCCCAGTAGATGAGTTTGAAGCAAAAGAAATAGGTCAGATTTGTGGTGATATCTTAATTAGCAAAAGAAAAGGAGATCGTTCTAATCCGAAATTAACTACCGATACCTTAATCTTAGGGGGTAAAAAAACTACCCCTGCAAGCAGTATGTCCCCTACTTCTCTGCAACCAGGGGAATGGGGTGTAGATGTGGTGGAAACAGCCCAGGCAGATGTATTTCTCGCCTCAATTAATTGGGATAACCTTACCGCAGATAAGCCCAGCGATAGCATTTTTAAAATCGAGTTACCCAAAGATTAGTTTTATTTTCTCCTAACAATTAACAATATGAATGTATTTGAACAATTTTTTGTAGACTGCGTTGGTAATTGGCAATCCGATCGCACTTATCACTATCTCACCCACAAGGAAATAGAGCGATCGCAAACTACTTTTGAAGTCACTCCCCTAACCAATGATGGTAAAGCTCAAGTATTATCTGACAATGCCTACGATAAATTAGATAATCTAGAAAGTTTACCAGGGTTTAATTTAGGCTTTTATACTATTTCTGAAACAGGAGAAGAGAAAAAACGCAATCTCAATTTAATGTTTGTTCCTAAATCGGAAAATGGTGCAATGCTAGAAGGGGATTATTTACGCGATCGCGCATATGAAGAAGAGCGACCAATTATTTCTCATTTTAGCTTTGATTCCACTACCAGAGAATTGCTGATGACTACTAATTACACTCGCGTAGTTTCGGTTGACTCCATTACTTTAACCAACCCTACTTTACGTATTCGCAAAATCCTGAACTACGAAAAACCATCCCCAGGACAACCATTACAAAATGTTCTTTTGGTTGGCTTTGGAGTAGAAAAGAAAGTAGCCTAACAGATCGCCGATAAAAAGCTATAATCTGAGGCTTTTGTAGTTTAATTTGTCTTGCGATTTGCCTCAACGAATTAAATTACAAGTGAACATTACAAAACCCAAACATATAAGATTCAATGACAGTAGAAGTATCCATTGACTCAAGTCAATAAAATAAAACTGAACCGTAGATCTCTCAGTTTTTCTAATTAATTTCTGCCATAAATCTGGATTATATTTTTTAGCATCGATGGCATTGGAATAATAAGTTTCCAGCGATTTATCTTGACTCATTGAGAATTGTGGTTCATCAGTTTAAAAATACCACTTAATTTAGCAATCAGGATATCTGCTTATCTCAATTGTTAAGGTTTTGACGGTTTGCTGATACAACAATCAATACTGTAACAGAATGTAAAGAATATGCCCAGGTTTTTAAAGGTTTTCAATAATATCCTTGGATTTCACCAAGCATTATTACTTAACGATAACTTCAAATACATGGGAAAAATCTGATGATTTTATCAATTTATGATTAACCACCGTAAAAATACTTGATCTTGAAAAAAAGCGATGTAATATTGTAAGTAATAATATTTAGATAAATATACGCACTCGGTAGCGATTTTTAAATTCATGCTAGACAATATTTCTTCTTTTAAGACATCCTCACACAAATCAAAAAATATTTTAATAGTTGAACCTAACAAGCATCAAGGAAGACAATTAAGCCAATTAATTAAAACAAATAGACCTCATTTGAAGGTAATGTTATTGGAAAACTCCGAGCAGGTTTTTTCTTTAATGTATGGACAGATGAATATTGATATTTTGTTCTTCGATATTGAAGAAGAATCTGATACTGATAACTTGGCTTTAATTAAGGCTATCTCACCTCAAACAAGCCTAATTCATTGGAGTGATTATCACCATCCAGAAGTAATTGAGCTTCTATATTCTTTGGGAGTCAACTCTTTTTGTACTAAAGAAAGTGATGCAGAAATAATTTTAGAAGCTACGGATTTTGCTGCTAATTATCCTCAGTCTTTATATTTGGATCAAAAGCTACACCAGTGCTTACCTTTGTTGCAAAATTAAGCTTATTTTCTAGCATGATTTTTAAAATTGTCCATCAATAAAAGCAGTATTATAAGCAGTATCACTCCTCAAAACCGAGAACATCTTAATGTCTGAGCTATTCGCCGAACACAAAAACCGATTAACAGAGCTAATCAACATCTATGGCGATCGCGTTGATTTTCTGAACATTCGTTTAGAACAAGCGGAGGAAACTAATATTTTTCTCCGCAGCAGCAAAATAGAAACCCTAAGCGAAAGTATTGCTTTAGGGGGACAGATCAGAGCTTGTTATCGTGGTGGCTGGGGCTTTTCGGCATTTAATGATTTGGACACCCTCGTTGAGCGTATCGAAGAGGCGATCGCTGCTGCGAAAATGATTGGGGAATCAGAAACGACTTTGGCAGAGGTAGCACCCATCCAAGCGGTATGCAAAGTTCCCTTAAAAGGCAGAGATCCTAGAGAAGTGTCTTTAGCCGATAAAAAAGCATTATGCGATCGCTATAATCTAATGCTGAGAGACTATCATGACTGTCTGACATCCACTACAGTTAGCTATGGTGATAGTTCCCAACAAATAATTATTGTCAACTCCGAAGGCAGTGCGATCGAGCAGTCTTGGACAGATCTGGAAATGAGATTTTCTGCCACTGCCAGACAGGGAGATTTGATTCAGACAGGTAGAGAAACCACAGGATCGCGCCAGGCTTACGAAGATTTAACTAATTTAGATCGACAGGTGACAGGGGCAGCACAAAGGGCTGTAGAGGCTCTATCCTTACCCAAAATTAAGGGAGACACCTATACTGTCGTTATTGACCCCATTTTGACAGGATTATTTGTTCACGAGGCATTTGGACATCTTTCTGAAGCAGATATGGCTTACGAGAATCCAGACTTACTTGAAGTGATGAGTATGGGGAAACGTTTTGGCTCAGAAGAATTACAAATCTTTGATGGTGCAGCACCCATAGAAGCAGAAGATAATTACATTCATCGAGGTAGCTATTTTTATGATGATGAAGGTACTCCTGCTACCACTACTCAACTGATTAAAGATGGGATGTTGGTAGGTAGACTCCATTCCCGTGAAACCGCAGGAAAACTAGGAGAACAACCTACTGGAAACGCTCGCTGTTTGAACTATCACTATTCACCGATAGTACGCATGACAAATACTTGGATCGCCAGAGGTAAAACTCCTGTTAAAGATCTATTTCAAAACATCCCAGAAGGAGTATATGCCCGTAACTGGCTGGGAGGAATGACCAATGGTGAAATGTTTACCTTTAGTGCTGGGGAAGCCTGGATGATTCGCAACGGTGAATTAGCCGAACCAGTTAAGGATGTTACTCTTTCAGGTAATGTGTTTAAAACCCTGGCTAATATAGAAGCGATCGGCGATGACTTCTATTGGGATGAATCTGGTGGATGTGGTAAGGGTGGTCAATCTGGACTAGCTGTAGGCTGTGGAGGTCCTAGCTTGAGAATTAAAGATGTTACCATTGGCGGAAATTCTGACTAAATACTGTGGAATTTATGGCACTTATTTTGTATTAAAGGCTACAATAGTGCCTTGACAGGAAAAAACCCAGTTGTTTCAACTGGGTTCTGGAGCAAGACTATAAAATTGGTTAGTTATGAAGCGTGCTTTTAACTAGTTCAATTGTGGAAAATGTAGAATAAATAACTTTTCGCTAACAAGACATATCATCTAATTTATTAAATGATATTACAACAGTATTTTTACGAGGATTTTAAATATAGTCCTCTTTTTTTTAGTTATTTTTACTTAAAAGTCAGTTTTGAGCATTGGAAGATTTGTCGAACAATTCTTGCAAGCCAACAAATCCAACAAAGAAGGTATAAATGCCATAGGTAAAAGGATTTTTAGCGCGAGAGCTTGCATTAAATCCCGCAATTAAGCCTTCAATACCATGACCGATCAAAGCTACAGTAGCTAACCATAAAGCAGGATTAAGTTTTTCAGATAATACTTCATTGTTGAGATGTAGATAAAGATTCCAAATCTCTAACCCTAAAGCAGCGGTGATTAATGAGACAGAAGCAATTTTGATTAACTGGGATATTTTTGGATTCATTTGTTGTTTAATGTTTAATGTTTAATGTTTAATGTTTACCCTCGACAATAACCTTATGCGAAGCGGTATCCTTGTTTGACAACGGGAGAAAGGCTTTTCCTAAAGGATACACCTTCGGATAAGCCGCATCTGACCCCCGCAACGGTTTTGTCTCGCAATGTTTAAAAGAAATATTTTAATAAAATGACGATTTTAGAAAATCCAATTTTACTACCCTTCTTGAGACTTGTGGTAGGTGCTTTTATTGGCAAAGATAATTTCAAACTATTTGATAGTGTTGATTGGCATCAAGAAAGCGATTGCCTTGTTCCTAAAGTTTATAACTATCCTCAATACCATATTAGTAAGAACTTTCACGGTATTGGAGGAGGGTACTTAAATGCGATCGCGCCTGTAACCTATGATGCAGTAACTCGATTTGCTGCACCACCTAATGAAGATAAGTTGCGACAACAAGCAATTTCTTCGATCAAAAACAAACCTCGAAACATTCTCGATTTGGGCTGTGGCACTGGTAGTTCTACATTAATGCTAAAAAAGGCATTTCCCCAGGGAAAAGTTACGGGACTAGATATTTCACCTTATATGCTGGTTATGGCTGAACAAAAAGCCAAACAAGCTAATTTAGTAATTGATTGGCAACAGGGAATAGCCGAAGCTAGCAGTTTTGATGATGAATCTTTTGATTTAATCTCTATTGCCTTTTTGTTCCATGAAACTCCTGTAGAGATTTCCCAGGCAATTTTACAAGAATGTCAGCGGTTGCTAAAACCTGGAGGACAAATAATTGTTATTGATGGAAATCAACAACGTTTGCGTCATACTCCTTGGTTGATTAAGCTTTTTTGCGAACCCTATTCCGAAGTTTATGCAGCGGGTAATATTGATGATTGGCTAAAGGATGCCAACTTTATCAAAGTCACAGGTTCACCGCCTTGAAAAGGCGGTGCTTGCCTGTGACCGCCTTCCGCGGTCAAAACTCAACCAGTGGGTTGGATTTCTCAACTAACAACTTGTTTTAAACCAGCCCAATCACACGCAGGTTAGATAATGATGTCAATCCTCTAACCAAACTTTCTTTTGTCCCCTTGGGCAACTGTTTAATTCGATATTCCATACGACTTGCTTCTGACTTTGTACCAATTTCCTCGCTAAAAACCAGCTTTAGAGGATGTCGGTGTCTAGTATATTTGGCAGCAGTAGCACTACCAGATTGATGGACAGCAAAGCGTTTAGCTACATCATTGGATATGCCTGTATAGAGAGAATTATCTCCACAGCGAATAATATAAACAGACCACATTTGTTTTGTCGTAGTAAATCAATTAAGTTTAATAGTTCAGCTTTGTCCAACCCGCTTGTATCGGATCGAAAGAATCATCGAATATAGTTTCAAAATCATAGTAAACTTCGTAAGTATATTCTGTTGGTAATTTAGCATTTCTCAAATCTGCTTTGGCAAAAACAGTATTAAATAAATATGCCTCGGTTAAATCTGCTTCCTGCAAATTAGCTCGTGTAAAATTAGCGTCTTTTAAATGAGCTTCCCTCAAGTTAGCTTGACATAAATTAGCTCGTGTAAAATCGACTTTGGTTAGGATTGATCTTGCCAAATTTACCAATGCCAAATTTGTTTGTTTTAAACTAGAATCGCTTAGGTTCGCATTGCTAAGATTAGCTTCTCTTAAGTTAGAGCCATCTAGCTGTATACCCTTAAGACTTACACTCATTAGAGGAACTTGAGTCAATTCTGTGCGACTGAAATTCTTTTCTCCTTTATTATATTTAGTCAGAATTTCGTAGGGTTTGGCAAATGAAAAAACATTAGAATGATAAATTTGAAAAATATTAGATAAGAAAAAATCTACGGTCAGTTGTTTAATATAGCCTCGCTCAACTGCCAAACGGTGAAATCTGGTTGGTTTTTCCTGTTGTTTCTGCTCTTCTAGTAGTAGGCTAATTTGTTCTTCATTTAATAACCCTGAATGGCGAAAATAGTAAACTAAAGGCTTTTTTTGCTTTTGTTTAATTAATCCTGTCCATTCTTCAACAAAAAAATTGGCTGTTTGCTGTTGAATCCAGTTATAAGAAGCTAGAATTTCACCAATTTTACGGCGATCGCCTTTTTGCTGCTGTAATGCTAATTCCAACTGGCTAGCAGAGATAAGCCCCGCTTCAATTAATACTTCTCCTAATGGCTTGCTGGGTTTGAAAATTGCCAGTTCATTGTGGGCTAATGAATTTTCCATGTAATGAATTAATACTTTGGTTCGGGGAAAAATAATTAAATATAAAAATTAATTAATTTCATATTCTAATAACTCACATTTTAACAATTCTAGTTTATAAGTCCATACGAATTTACTACCAATAATTCGTCCATTTTTGTGTAGATACAGTAAATTAAATCTACGAAAAAAATAATAGCAAGGTTTAACTATAATCATTTAATTACAAATAGTAAAGTTAAGACTAAATATTAATAATCAGTTGAATGATGTATTCTATTTTTCTGTATTTACTAGATTATACTTAGGCAAATTCAACTATTAATTAATCACAAAAGAATCTGGTTGATGATGATACCAATTTTGATAAGCTTGTTCTGCAACTAAAGGACGTACACAAAATTTAAGTGACTTACCTTCTCGAACATCGATTCGCAAACAGGAGTAAAGTTTTTTCTTGTAGATGCCATGACCTTTGCAACCCAAAAATAAACGAGATTGAGCTACCTGTTTGGTTTCACCATCTCGCATTTCGGCGATCGCCGTAAGATCGGGTTTTTGACGGCGCACACTATGACCACCACCACCGCAAATCAACCAATTAATATTAGAATCACCGTGTCCTGTATTCGCTGTATATAAATGCTCGAAGCAATGAGCATGACCAGAAACAACTAAATCCAACAAAGGATGACCTCGATTGTAGTCCCCCAAAACGTCAGCTACTCGATCGAGTACTTGGCGTAAGTGATGGCGCACTTCTAGGATTTCTTCTTGGTTATGAATAGTTTCTTCTGTTGTGTAGGGAGAATGATGCAAATAAACAATTCTGCCTCGAACTGTAGAATCTGACCAAGATGAGATAAGTTTGTTTTTGAACCAATTTAACTGTTCATAGTCGATCGCTTTTTCTTCAGGCTCTAATTTCTTTTCTATTGCTTGCTGTTTTTGTCGTATTTGATGAATCTTGACTTGATAATCATTCATCAAGTCTTGGTGACGAGGATTGCCCAAATCGAGCTTTCGAGAATTCGATCTCAATCGATCGCTTTCTTGACTTAATACCTTAAGCTGCTCTATCAATTCTTCTCGTATTTTCTCTCCTTCTCTAGTGTCTGCAATGGGTGTAGGGGCGTTAAAAGTATTAGAGTCTAGAGCAATAAAATCAATATTGCCATAGCGGAAACTATAATAGCGATTTGGCAAACGGGTAAACCGATGGGGTTGATAGTTCAAACAAAGCTTGTCAGCAAATTTAGCAGTGTAGTGAGCATCTAAGTGTTGAACTAATTCTTCTGGAGTCAAATCTGCGGTATGGTCTAAGAAAGCTTTAGTATAGGCTTCCCCCACATTAGAACCATGTAAACCTATATTTAAACGGCGATTGGAGCGTGTTAGCCAGTCTAAAGATTTTATACCTTGAGCTATAGCAGCGTGAGACAAGGGTAGATCGTAGTAATCATGATTTCCCAGAACAGGTAAAAAAGGTTTCTTGAAGGTGATTTTATCGTAGGAAATTTGCTCGGGGGTTTCTTTGCCAACGATCCATTCTCGATAAGGAGTAATAAAATTCTGGTGATAGTATTCCTTTGAACCAACCTCATATACAACATCCCCTGTATGCAAAACAAAGTTAACTTCATTTTGATGCTGTAGCATTATTTGAGCTATCTGATTTTGAGGACTAAACTGATTGTTTCCTTCACAGCCAGTATCACTCACAACTAAAAAAGAAAACTCTGATTGATTTCCATGACCATCGTCTATATTTAGCTGTGTTTGATCGATTTTGCGAGTTTGGAAAGCTACATCTTGCCACCGCACTCTCTGCTGCATTTGAGCAATTTTATCCAAGATTGGCGGATCGAAAGCTAATTTCATCTAATAAGAAAACGTATTAAGTTTTGTCTTATAGATAGGTTTCCCAAATAAGAAGATGAAAGTGACTACTGACTACTGACAAAAAACCAGTTAATCGTGAGGAAACTAATTAGAATGACTATAGATATTACTTATGAGTGATGAAAGGAACAGATACCAGTTCTCCCTCGGCTTCTCCCACTTGGACTTGCAAGCCTTCTCCTCCAGCTTTGGTACGAATATAGCCCAATCCATAGCTACCTGTAGCGGTATCTGTATAGCTAGTTAATATTCCTACTTTTTTATCTTCAATGGTGATTGGGGTTTGGGGTTTGGCGGGTTGATTTAATTTGATTCCCCAGAGTTTTTGTTTAACACCGTTATAAGTATTGAGACGAGCAATAGTTTCTTGACCGATATAGCAACCTTTTTCAAAGGAAATAGTCTGCCAAAGTCCTGCCTCTAAAGGATTATAGTCTTCTGTTAGTTCAAAATCGCTTTTTGGTCTACCCTGCTGAATACGTAGACTTTCCCAAAGGCGATCGCCTAAAGGCGCTGCATTGTTTTCAACTAATTTTAACCAAATTGCTTGGGCGTTTTTATTTTCTAACAATAGAGTGTAGCCAGGAGTTGCTAAACCACTTCCCACTGAGACTCTGACGGGAATATCGGCAATATTTACTATCTGATGTTTGTTTAATTCTGATTGAGGAATTTCGTCAGAAGATAACTGAGACAGCAAACTGTTACTTTGCTGGCCAATAAGACTAAATACGCTATATTTCGGCGAAATATCTTCTAATTTAACTTTATCAAAGGGAAAAATAAACTTGTCCAGCCAGGCGAACAATTGCTGACGGCGATGGGGAGAAACTAAGATAATTACTGCATCTTCGGTGGCATAGGCGGTAGCTAAATCTAAAGTACGGGCGGTAGAAGTGACAAAAACGGTGTCGCAACCTTGTCCTGGCTGCAACTTTTCAAAATCGTTGGTACTTTGATTATGAAGGTAACGCAGGCGATCGCTTCCCGTAACTTTGATTAGTCCCCAATGAGAGCGATCGCATATTGCTACTCCATTCTCTATTGCTGCTAAAGCGAGATCGTCGTTATCAAAGCTTAAAGCAACTTCTGCATCATCAAAAATTGCCCCTGCTGCTGTTTGAATTTCTTTTAAACTCATTTTTTACGCTGCTTATGTATATTCGTTTAGTTCTAATGTGTCTGTTTTTAGCTGTTAGCTGTTAGCTATTAGCTTTTAGCTTTTTTAAAACTTACTTGCCTGATGGCTTCAAACAAACCCACAGAGGCACTTACCGAAAGATTCAGGCTACGTACATTGGGTTCGGCAATATCAATCCGAACTAACTTGTCGCAGTTGTCAGTAACTTCTGGGGGTAAACCTGCGGTTTCTTTGCCAAAGAGCAACCAGTCTGTCTCTTGATATTGACAATCGAGATAGTTACTCGTACCCCTAACGCTAAAGCCGATTAATCTACCGCCTCTTTGACGATGTTCCTGTCGAAAAGCCTCTAGATTCTCATGATAGTGTAAATCTACATAAGACCAATAGTCTAACCCTGCTCGTTTTAAATAGCGATCGCTTATTTCAAATCCCAAGGGCGCAACCAGATGTAATTCTGTTTTAGTGGCTGCGCAGGTGCGAGAAATATTACCAGTATTGGGGGGGATTTCTGGATTTACCAGGACAATTTTAACCATTTGTCATTCAACATTTATCATTCAACATTTATCGTTCAACATCGATCGTTTTGTTTCGTCACTGATAATAAGCTTTTTTTGTTCGCCAAAAACTAAGCCATTAATGCTGACTGACAGACGGCGTATTCTAAATCTCGCTCTTGCTTGGCGATGTTTTGAATATCCTGTTGAATAATTTCAGGTAAAGGCATTCCTTGCTTTTGTAATGCTAACCATTGTTGTGCGGTATTTCCTTGACGAAGAATTTTTTTCAAGGGAGATAAGAAGCAAGCAAAACCTTGTTTTTTAGCAATGGGATATACTTCATCGTAAATTTCACTAATCCAATCCCGCGCAGTGATTTTTCTACCATCTTGCCAATGGCGTAATTCTGCATCTAAGCTATTACGGGCTGCTGCTATTTCATTTTCGTCTGCTAGGGCGACTAACTCTTCAGGAGACAGACTGCTTTGTTTTAAAGGATCGATCGCTGGATTTGCCATCATCTGCATAATTCTCGCTTCCAACAGTGCAGTAATTGCTAATAGTTCCAATGGATCGACTACTAAATCGCAAATTCTTAGTTCCAAACGGTTAAGATTATAGGGACGGCGATCGCCATTGGGACGAACTGAACTCCAAAGGTGACGTACATTACGCATGGTTTTGGCTGCTAACTGTTCTTCTGTCCAACGAACAAAATGACCATGACTGTCAAACAGTGGAACATCTTGGGGAGTTTTGGGGAACATTTGCCAGCGCGTTGAATGAGAACCCGTAACGTTGCCATCAATAAAGGGAGAAGAGGCACTCAAAGCCAAGTATAAAGCAGCTTCAACCCTAACCAAACGACAGGCTTGAATCAACACTTCAAGATCTTCGATCCCAACATTAATATGAATACTGGCGGTGACAACTTTTGTTCCGTAAGTTTGTTCGATATAGGCGTGATAGGGATTATTAGGATCGGAGCGACAAAAGCGATCGCTTCCTCCCAAGGGCATCGTACTACCAGGAACGATAGTATAGTCTCCTAACTGTTTAAGATAGTCCCGTAAGGCTTGTCTGGGTTTTAACAAAGCGCAAAGCAAGCGATCGTAACCACAAAAAGGAGCGGTAGTATATTCAACGTTGCGACTATCTGGTTCACGTACAAAACCATCTAAGGCTTGAACGATCTTGTCTGATAATCCCACAATTTCACCTTGGGGAGTGCCAGTGTACATCTCTACTTCAAAACCTTTAGACAGTAACCTCATGTCTTTTCGTTAATTTAGCTACAAATACATTTAGGCATAACTTGCTCTGGTTTTTTTGCCAAACAAAAAACTCTAACGTTAAATCTCCGCTAAGATAGCAATATTTATAATATTTTTTTAAGATTCGGGGCAAGTCATACGATTAATAGTGTAAACGATCACAGTTGTTGGGGGATCTAAAGATTATGATTCTCGAAATAAAGCAACTTCTCGAAATAAGGCATCTTCTTAGGTTAAGATTGCAAACTGATAGAAACGAATCAAATTAATAACAAGTTATTTATGGCAACTCTTTTATCGACTCAAACCTTGAAAACCAAGTATTATCAGACAGATCAGCAAGTTAAGTACCTACACCTCGAAGCAGAAGTAGATATGCTCTTGCAAAAGTTGACTACCCTCAAACGACAAAAACAGCTCCTAGAAGATATTTCGACTATATCGACCAAATCATCTAAAACTGGCGGAAAGTAACTTAAATTGTCAATCTTGCATCAAAGTTTTTTTAATTGCTTTGAATTTTAAGCCACATACTTGAAGTTAATTTATTTTATTGATGCAGGGTATTCAGCATAAGATAATCTTATTGGGATTTGTAAAATCCCGACTCTAGAATCTAAGGAAGTAAATATGACGATACATCCTCACTTAGCCCAACCCTTGACTCAAAAAAATGCTCTCAAGGTGATTAGTGGTTTAAATAATTTTGATTGTGAGCGAGTAGCAGCAGTAGTAAAAGCTGCCGATGCAGGTGGCGCAACCTTTGTAGATATAGCTGCTGAACCTACTTTGGTAGAGACTATTCGCAACTTAACCAATTTACCTATCTGTGTTTCTGCCGTTAAACCAGAATTATTTGTTGATGCAGTTAATGCTGGGGCAGACTTGATTGAAATAGGTAACTTTGATAGCTTTTATAGCCAAGGAATTAGGTTTGAGGCAGAAGAAGTTTTAGAACTAACGGTTAAAACTCGTTCTTTGCTACCTAACATTACTCTTTCTGTAACTGTCCCTCATATTTTGGCATTGGACGAACAGGTAAACTTAGCGGAAAAACTAGTTGAAGCTGGTGCGGATATTATCCAAACCGAAGGCGGTACAAGCATCGAACCTCTGAATCCTGGCGTGAGAGGACTAATTGAAAAAGCAGCACCAACTCTTGCTGCTGCCCATAGTATCTCCCATGCTGTAAACATTCCAGTGCTTTGTGCTTCTGGTTTATCTAGCGTCACTGTACCAATGGCGATCGCATCTGGTGCATCTGGTGTTGGTGTCGGTTCGGCAATTAATCGACTAAAGAACGAAGTGGCAATGGTTGCTGTTGTTCGTAGCTTAGTAGAAGCTTTAAACAACAGTTACCGAAAAGCTCTGATTTAGTAATAATCGATCACACAAGACTGTCTTTAAGAGCATAAGCTACTTGTTCTTGTTCTGCTTCAGAAATACCAGGAAACATAGGTAAAGATAGTACTTCACGGGCAGCTTGTTCCACAGTGGACAGCTGTCCTTTTTTATATCCCAAATTTTCGTATACAGGCTGAAGTTGCAACGGAATTGGGTAATAGATCATCGAAATGATTCCTTGGTGCAGCAAACGCTCTTTAACAGCATCTCTTCGCGTTTTTTGACTGTCAGAAGGTGATTCTTGGTCAGTAACGCAAATTGTGTATTGATTCCAAACGCTATTCCCTCCCAAAGTTGCTTGGGGTAATTTAATGCTATCAACAGCACTTAAAAGCTCTTTATAGTAACTTGCTGCTTTAGAGCGTTGTTCATTCCAAAAGTCGAGGTGGCGCAGCTTGAGAGTTAAAATAACGGCTTGTATCGCGTCAATACGGCTGTTAATGCCGACAGAATCGTGACGATAGCGTTCTGGCGAACCGTGTTCTTTAAGAATTCTCATTTTTTCGGCGATCGCCTTATCGTTAGTTGTTACCGCACCACCATCACCACAAGCACCTAAATTCTTGGTAGGGAAAAAGCTAAAACAGCCTACATGACCAATACTACCTACTTTTTGATGATTCCAACTCGCACCAGTTGCTTGAGCGCAATCTTCAATTACAACTAGATTATGAGCTTTGGCGATCGCCATTACTTTAGTCATATCCACAGGCTGTCCAAACAAATGAACGGGGACGATCGCTTTTGTTTTTGCTGTAATCGCCTGTTCTATTTGGGCTGGATCGAAATTAAACGTATCTGAATCTATATCAATAAATATAGGTTTAGCCCCCACTCTACTAATCGTTTCGGCTGTGGCAAAAAAAGTGAAAGGGCTAGTAATTACTTCATCTCCTTCGCCGATATTCAAAGCTCTAAGGGCTAAATATAAAGCATCTGTACCAGAGTTGCAGCTAACACTTTCCTTTACTCCAATATATTCGGCAAACTGCTGCTCAAAGGTAGCTACAGCTTTTCCTCCTATATAGCTTCCAGAATTAAGAATTTCTAGAACAGCGCGATCGGCTTCCTCACTAATTAATTTATATTGTCGACTTAAATCGACTGGTGGAATCTTGTTCACTCGCTTAAATTTAGAGTTTTACTTAGGTTGAGATAGTTTAAGAATTATTATTCAGTATAGGTTAGCGCGAAAAACTACTGTTTAGTTGTAATAAATGCTAAAGACATTCAGAATTAACAGCAAATTAATCGATCGAGTAAAATTGTTCTGTTACAAAAAAGCTTTAAGCTCAAGGGGCTAGCAATTTGAATATTACATAAGACACAAGTCCTAATGCCTGCTATAAGCTATCAGTTATAAGCATTAATATATTTCAGCTATGGAATCAGCAGAAAATCGAGAACAGTCTCCCAAAGCTAGTCAGCAGGAAGAAAAGAGCGATTCACCATCTTTATCAAAAATTGAAACTATTAAATTATTAAATGACAGTATTGACCAATTAGAATCGGCAATTAGAGATATTAGCGACAATCCAGCCGAAGATATACCTTCCTCTGACTCTATCAACACTTTATTAAGCACTACTCAAGAATTAGCCAGTTCTGTTGCACCTTCTCCAACCCCAGAAGTTGTCATCCAGGAAGATTCTATCGAGGAAAAACCAGCAATTCCCGCAGCAGAAGTCAAGCCAGAAAAAGAGCAAATCCCCGCAGCAGAAATTAAAACCAAGCCTGCAAAAATCCCTTCTCCTCAAAAAACACCTGTTAAACCAAAGGGGAAAGCGATCGCCAAAACCAAAAAGAAGGAAAATCGAGGGTTGCTAATTATTGGTGCAGTTGCGATCGCGATAGCTGTTATTGCGGTAATTTGGTCATATCTTCCTCAGATAAAGGCTGCTATTTCTCCTGTACCCGAACCGATTGAAATAGTTGCCGATCGAGAAATTCAATCTAATCCAGAAATTGATATTCCTGTAGTTAATCCAGATGAGAATATCGATTCAGATCTAGAAGACGATTTACTTCCAGACATACAGTTAACTGAAACTGAACCAGAAACAGTCGAACCAACTGCTATTCCTCAAGACTTAACTTCTCCAGGGAGAGCCAAAAACCTCAAGATCGAGTCAATTGAGCCAGAATTAACCTTTACCCCCGAACAAACCTTAATTGCTGCTTTACAAACAAAACTGGCTGAAATTACTGAAAATTACGATTCAGACTTGTTTAAAAACATTAAAGTGGATTTACCCGAAACCAGCCTATCGATCGAGGTAACAGACAATTGGTACGAACTCAATGAGTCTCGTCAGGATACGCTAGCCAACGAAATACTGAAACGTTCGCGCCAGCTAAACTTCAGCAAGCTACAATTCCAAGGATTCCACAGGGACATTAGTTGCTCGTAATCCCGTAGTTGGCGATCGCATAATTATTACTCAGAGTAGCAAAAATAATTAGGAAAAATTCCTTCATCCCTTACCCTTTATGCCTCATCCTTTTAGAATGTACAATGTCTGGTGGAGTAATCTAATAGTTAAAAAAAAGGATACAGTAACAGGTGGTCAAAAAATTGAGTAATCAAATCTTAATGAGCATCGCTGTTGTTTTAATATGTGGATCTGTTCTAATCTTTTCCGCTTTTATGGGTAATCAACCTCAACAACAAGCGATCGCATCTCCAATAAAACAATCTACTAACTCTCCCAAATTAATCGGTGAAATCACTGGGCGGTCAACAGTGCGAGGAGACCTCGCACTTACGCCCACTCAAAATAATATCGCTCAAAATAATATCTCTCAAGAGGAAACTTCTATGGATCTATCCAACGCTGTCACTACAGATTCAGGCTTAAAATATATTGTGGTTGAAGAAGGTGATGGTGCATCTCCCCAAACAGGAGAAAACGTCACCGTTCACTATACAGGTACATTAGAAGACGGTACTAAGTTTGATAGCTCTCGCGATCGCAATCGTCCCTTTTCTTTTAAAATTGGCGTAGGGCAAGTAATCAAAGGTTGGGATGAAGGAGTAGCCGATATGCAAGTCGGCGATCGACGTACTCTAATCATTCCTCCCGAATTGGGTTACGGTGCAAGAGGCGCAGGTGGCGTAATTCCTCCTAATGCAACTCTAATTTTTGACGTAGAATTATTAAAGATTGGCTAGATAGTCAACACTATAATTGCGGTGGGCAAAACAACACAAGCAAGTTATCTGTCATGAGAATTGCTCTTTGCCCATCACACTAACTAACCCAATCTAAAGGTTGATCTGATTCATAACCTGTTCTAAACTCGTTGCGGGTTCGAGGCAAGAGGAACTTTGACAGACTAAAGCAATACTATTTTCAGGGAAGTCGGTTTCAAACCTAAAAACCGTAGTAGGTAGATATCGATAACTTAATTCTTCAATGTTCTTTTGATTTGATTTAACACTTGTCCCGTGTAAAAACCAATCTAATGCCACAAACAAACTCGGACAGGCTGTAGGGGATTTTTCCATCACTGTGCCAAAAGCTCGTAGTCCTTGTTCAGCGCGATCGCGATATTCTAAGCTATCGGTTAATAGTGCCAGACGGACTAAATTGGCGATCGCAATTCCGTTGGCTGATGGTGTGGCATTATCCATATAGCTACGTTCGCGCACTAGTAATTCTTTTCCTGCATCGGTAGAGTTGTTATAGTAACCTCCTGTCTCGATACTCCAAAGTAATTCATCAAATTCTGCTTGAATTGTGATAGCGTGCTTTAACCATTGGCTATCCCAAGGGCAAGCATTATGCAGATCTAATAAAGCTTTAATCAGAAAAGCATAGTCTTCTGACTGTGCGGGGACAGTTGCCACACCATCATAGTTGAGGCGTTGCAATCTGCCATCAATCCACTGGTTTTTTAAAATAAACTCAACTGCCTCGATCGCCAACTGTAGATTAACGGACAAATCTAAATGTGTTTCATCTCTAAACACCGCAAAAGCTCTAACTAATCCCGATATCATTAAACTATTCCAGGCTAAAATACTTTTGGTATCTGTCACGGGAGGAATACGTCCCGACCAATTGGTACTTTTAGCTTCTTGATTATTTTTGGCAGGGGAGAAAGTGCCTATTGTCGTAATGGACTTGCCATAGCGTAGTGTAAATAACTTATCTAAGGCTTGCTTCAAATTATCCGACAATTCCCCGCTTTTAAAGCGTTGTAGAACAATATTACCTTCAAAGTTACCTTTAGTCGTAATATCAAATTCCTGCTTTAATTCAGCCAATTCTGCTGCGTTCAAGATAGATTCTAATTCTTGGTAACTCCAAACATAGAAAGCACCCTCTTCTGGTTCGACTTCTTCTGGGGTAGTAAAGTTATCCGCATCCTGGGCTGCATAAAAATAACCGTCGTCATGAGCTCATTTCTCGCTGTAGCCAGCTAACCGTACCTGCGATCGCCTCTTTTATGGCTGGCTGTTTGATTCCACTACTCCACAAATCGGCTAAATATTCTAAAATTTGCCCATTATCATAGAGCATCTTTTCAAAATGAGGGACTGTCCAAGTATTATCGACGGTATAGCGATGAAATCCTCCCCCTACATGGTCGTATATTCCTCCTGTGGCTAAATCTAGTCCTCTTTGTTGGGATAATGCTTGGGGGTTATATTGATACTCATTTTTTAAGCGACTGCCGTGTAAAGCGATCGTCGAATAGGGAATCATGGGAAAACTAGGGCGACCAGGATCGTTTGGTTGAATAGCAGCCGAATTTGCGTCTATTCCTTGAGTTAATAACTCTTCGGTCAAAATATCGGCATTGTTAACGGGTAATAAAGCAGATTGCTGAAGATTGCTTAAAATCTCTGCTTTAAATGCCGTCAATTTCTCTGGTTCATGGTCATAAAAACGTCGTATCGCTTGAAGGACTTCCAAAAACCCAGGACGACCATATCTTGGTTGAACGGGAAAATAAGTACCACCGTAAAAGGGTACAAGGTCATCAGGATTGAGAAAGATATTCAGAGGCCAACCACCTTGACCAGTCATCATCTGCAAAGCCTGCATATAAATGCTATCAATATCTGGTCTTTCCTCGCGATCGACTTTAATCGGTACAAAATTGTTGTTTAAATAATCTGCGATCGCCTTATCTGAAAAAGCCTCTCCTTCCATCACCGTACACCAGTGACAGCTAGAGTAGCCAATAGAAAGAAATATAGGCTTATTATCTTGCTTTGCCTCTTTTAATGCCTCATCGCCCCAATACCACCAGTTAATCGGGTTTTCTGCGTGCTTGCGTAAATAAAGACTTTGACTAAATTCGAGATGATTGGACATTTATCATTTACCATTAAACATTTATCATTGAACATTTCTGAGTTTTCTTCTCTGTTCTATTCTCTTGTTCCTCGTTCCTTTACTCCAAAAGTTCTTTTGCTTTGTTATAGGTTGCTTTTTCGGTAGGGCTAGCAATAGTTAAACATTCAGCATGAATTTGCTCTAAACTGGCAAGATACTCTTGATTTTTGTTGAGAACTGCATTAGCTTTTGTAGAGGTAATAGTAGCTAACTGCGCTCTTAAAGGAAGCTGACGAAAGACTGCTAAACGTTTTTCAATCGAAGACATTGCGAATACCTTCATAGTTTTTGACTATGAGTGTGGATAGTGTTTTTTATAGCTGGTAAATTTAGCTTACACAATAAACATATCGTTAAACATATCGTTGATATATAAAATTAGTAACTACTAATCAGTAAATGAAATTGAAATTAATCGCTTTTATGAGCTTAAGTCCTTTGCTTGTTTGCGATCGCGCTTATACCTTGCCTCCCCCTGAAGATATTCCCGAAGAAATACTTAGAACTGAGATAATTCTTGAAGGGCGATCGCCTATAGACGGTAAACCCTTGTCAGCAAAGGAATACGAAGAGTTGAAGACAGAGCTGTCAAATAGTAGTAATAATCCTCAAATAAATGCTGATATTCAGGAATTAATCTTTTTACTACAGCTTCGGAAGCTATTGAAAACTATCATTCCTTTTTATTAGAGAGTTTTACCTAAAAAGTAAATAATTATTTTATATATTGCGTAAAAATAGTTAAAGTATGTATACAAATAGTTTATAAAACTCAATTATTGCTGTCATAATCTAGATTTACTAGATATTACACCAGCACGTTCTTTTAAGAAAACCACTGCTACAAAATACTTGGATATTGGTACATTAATGTCTTTCAACATTGCTCCTGAACAAGTCAATCAGATCGTTTACAACCTGCATCAAAACCCTTTTGAAATTTTAGGTCGTCATCCTTACGAACAAAATGGAAAAGTCCAAAGCTGGGTCGTTAGAGCATATTTGCCTGATGCGGATGCAGCTTGGGTAGTTTGTCCCGAAGAAAGAAGTGAGTATCCAATGCAGCCGATGCACGATCCTCATTTCTTTGTTTGCGTAGTCCAAAATTCCAACCTAGACAACTATCAACTACGAATAAAGTCAGGAGACAATGAAAAGGTAATTTACGATCCCTATGCTTTTAGTTCTCCCAGAATAACAGATGTAGATATTCATTTGTTTGCCGAAGGAAATCATCATCGCATTTATGAAAAGCTAGGCGCGCACACTACAAAAATTGACGGTGTTTCAGGAGTCTATTTTGCACTCTGGGCTCCAAATGCTCGTAACGTTTCCCTTTTAGGCGACTTCAATAGTTGGGATGGTAGAAAACATCAAATGAGAAAGGGTAGTACTGGTATATGGGAATTGTTTATTCCTGAATTGAGTGCTGGTACGGCTTATAAATACGAGGTCAAAAACTGGGAAGGACATATTTATGAGAAGTCCGATCCTTATGGTTTTCAACAAGAAGTCAGACCTAAAACTGCTTCTATAGTTACGGATTTGGATAGTTATGAATGGAATGATGCAGACTGGATAGAAAAGCGTCGCAATAGCGAGCCTTTAGACCAAGCCTATTTCTGTATATGAGCTTCATTTAGGTTCTTGGATGCACGGTTCGACTGATGAACCCACTAAACTACTGTCAGGAGAAGGCGCACCTGTAGTTGCTTCAGAATCTAAGCAAGGGGCGCGTTTTCTAAGCTATTACGAATTAGTTGATAAGCTGATTCCCTATGTCAAAGAATTGGGCTATACCCACATCGAAGTATTGCCAATTGCCGAACATCCTTTTGATGGTTCGTGGGGATATCAGGTTACGGGATATTATGCCCCTACTTCTCGCTTTGGTAAACCTGAAGACTTGATGTATTTCGTCGATCAGTGCCATAAAAATGGTATTGGGGTAATTGTAGATTGGGTTCCTGGTCATTTCCCCAAAGATGGACACGGTTTGGCTTTCTTTGATGGTACTCATCTTTACGAACACGCCGATCCTCGTAAGGGCGAACACAAAGAGTGGGGAACATTAGTTTTCAACTATAACCGTAATGAAGTTCGTAACTTTTTAGCGGCTAATGCTCTATTTTGGTTTGACAAATATCACATCGATGGTATCAGGGTAGATGCGGTGGCTTCTATGCTTTACCTCAACTACTGTCGTGAAGATGGAGAATGGGTTGCTAATGATTACGGCGGTTGCGAAAATATTGAAGCTGCCAACTTCTTGCGTCAGGTAAATAGCCTATTGTTTAGCTACTTCCCTGGAGTCTTATCCATTGCTGAAGAATCAACTTCTTGGCCGATGGTTTCCTGGCCCACCTATACGGGTGGTTTAGGCTTCAACATGAAGTGGAACATGGGTTGGATGCACGATATGTTGGACTATTTCAACATGGATCCTTGGTTCAGACAGTTTCATCAAAATAACCTTACCTTCAGTATGTGGTATCACCATACTGAGAACTATATGCTGGCACTGTCCCACGATGAGATTGTTCATGGCAAGAGTAACATCATCGGCAAAATGCCAGGAGATGAATGGCAGAAATTTGCCAACGTCCGCTGTTTGTTTGGCTATATGTTTGCCCATCCAGGCAAAAAGACCATGTTTATGAGCATGGAATTTGGTCAGTGGAGTGAATGGAATGATTGGGTAGACTTAAACTGGGACTTGCTAGAATACAGTTCCCATAAAGCTCTAAAACAATTTTTCGGTGAACTTAACAGGATCTATAAGAGCGAACCTGCTTTATATAGTCTTGACTTTAAAGAAGAGGGTTTTGAATGGATTGACTGTAGCGATAATAGTCATAGCGTTGTGGCATTTATTCGTCGCGGAAAAGACCCTAATGAGTTTATAGTGGCTGTCTGTAACTTCACTCCCCAACCTCACAGTCACTATCGCATCGGCGTTCCAGAAAAGGGCTTCTACACCGAGTTATTTAATAGTGATGCTAGCAAATATGGTGGTAGCAACATGGGTAACTATGGTGGTAAGTGGACTGATGATTGGTCTTTCCACAATCACCCTTACTCTTTAGATGTATGTTTACCTCCTTTGGGTGTCTTGATGTTTAAAGATCGACCGCAAGAAAACTCAAGCAGCGTTGAAGGGTAATTAATTTGTGTTAGGCGTTAATTAGTCTGTGTTAATAATGGACAATTAGACAATGAACATTGATGGGTGTTGGGTTACGCTGTGGCTAACCCAACCTACCAGACTTTTGAATTGGTTAGCTAATCCCTAAGCTCGGAAGAACATTTGATTGATGCGTATGAGTCAATCTCGGAGTTTAACTCACACGCATCACACAAGTAATCTAAATGTAGAATGGGCGATGCACTCAACCACTGTTGCCTAAGGCAATTGTTCAACTAAAACTTAACTCTTGCCCAGGTTGTATATTTCCAAATCAACATAAAACAAGTTCCAGTCAAAATTCCTGTCATTGACCACTTGATAGTTGTCTTTAAAATATCTTTCTTTTGCTGACTAAATTCAGTTTTTATTTTTTGTTGTGCTTGGTTTTGTCTTTGCTGGACTTGTTTAACTAAGGTTTCTTTGAGTTGTTGACTAGAACTTATGGCAATTTCTGGTGCTTGCTGTTGGTAATTTTGCAATAAGCCTGTCAGTTGTTCTTCGCTAGCTTTATCCAACTGTTGAGCATATTGCTTTACCTGAGAATTGGCAGCATCAATTTGACCAGTGATTTGAGCCTTGTACTCACGAGTTATCCGAAAAGAATTAGTAATGATTAAAGGAGTAATTATAAAGTAACCAATCCCAATAACAAGAGCTAACCAAGAAAGAGCAGATAACCAAAAAGATTCAAATGATTTAACAATATCTTGATCGCGACGATAGAAAATAAATAAAAATCCTAGCAAAAGTCCCCAGCCATTTTCGATTAAATTACCAGCAGTGGCGTGTACCCAATTAGAATTGGAAAACTGAGCCGAAACTAACAAGAAGGCATAATTGATTAGGACTACAGCTAAGATTATATAGCCAACTAAATTGACGATTTTGGTAGACTGTTGTTCGACTTCTATATTGAGTCTTTTATACTTCAGAGTTTTGTCTGTTTGAGACGCGAAACTCTGCTTGATGCGCCATAAACGATATTTCAGCATGGATATTAGTTAAAAATAAAAAATAGAACTAAGTATTTTTTATAGCCCAGCAAATAAAATTCAGCAAGAGAATGTGCTTGTCGTGTGAATCATTAAAGTTTCGTAAGCTGATTTTGTTGAATGCGATTACGCTGCGTGCATTTTTGACGAGTAAATTATCTGGTAATTATTTCCAATAAAAAAGAGTCGATCGCCTCAACTCTTTTTTATTATTAATGTTTGTTGTAATTCAATCCAATCGATTAAGCTGTTCGATTTGTGGTGGTTTGATAACTTTAATTTTAAAGATGTAGATATTTAGCTTCTGCTTCTAATTGCTTTACTAGTTTGTTGTTTCCTTCTGCTCTAGCAGATTCCAAGCGATTGTTCAAGCTTTTACGCATACTGTCACGATGACTAGAGTAAGCTGTTTTTACATTTTCTTTACGTTTATTGTTCATCATGGACTGTTTTTTTTAAGATTATAATTTTCTTTCGGATATATAAGATAGCATTTTCATTCTCAAAAGAACTACTTATTATTAAATCTTTAAACATATTTGTCATAACAGTAAACAAAAAATCTCTATAAAGCTTGCGAGACAGGGTTTGTAGCATCATAGTAGATTTATATTTTAGTCGAAAAATATCGTAATTTTTCGACCTCAGCAAAATTCTTATCGGTTATCAGTAACAAAATGTATTGGTAAACCGTAATAGTTTTTATGAATTTCTTGATTTATATGTCTCTAGATTTATATATAATCATGAAGAATCACGAACACATCTAAAGTTATACAACTCATTTTTCTTTATCTCCAAAACATGGTCTTGTTCAATTCAGTAGAGCCAATCATTCGTCGCAAGCAACACGCTTTAGATTTTCAAGATCGTCAAGGACTACTACAGTTAAAATTAGAAATCAGTAATAAAACCTTATTCAACAACGTCTATACAAGAATTGACCAGGTATTTGTTGTATGGGGATTAATCACGGCAGTTATTTTCTTTACAGCCCAGTTTGCACCAATTGACTGGATTACTCAAGCTGCTTTTTGGTCGGTATTAACTGGGATTGGGACGGTAGCAATGGCAGTGTTGACTTATTTTTGGGTCAAGGTAGAGCGGTTGCGTTGGGTGCTATATTCCTGGGTTGTACTAATGCTTGGTGGTGTAATTATTACTGACTTGGGAATTCTCCAAGGGTGGGGTTTTGTTTTAATGCACCTGTGTCAGTTGTGGTTAGGCTTAAGTGCAGTTGGGTATTTTTGTACTGGATGGGGATTGCGATCGCGTGCATTCATCATCGCAGGGATGTTTCATATTTTTGGAATATTGATTTTACCTGCTTGCATTGGCTGGCAATTTTTGGCTACAGGTTCGATTATGGCTGCTAATCTGCTAATGTTTGCTGAGACTCAATGGGATATGCGTCTACCAATAGATAATTACGGCGTATTAACAGAAAAGCAAAGAGAATTCAACCGCGAACAATATTTAATTCGTCAGGCTGAATCCCAATTAGAATTTTGATTAAGCATTTAACGGGGAAAAACTGCTCGATAGGCTTCTACTCCCTCGTAGCCATAACGATTGTAGCCTTTCGTTTGAATCAATTCTTCTAAATAGCGCATTCTTTCCTCAGAAGCGGGATGACTTGACAACAAAGAGGCGACTTTATTCGAGTCTCCCTGTAACTGCTTTAATTTTGCCATCACATTATATAAGCCGTCGGCAGAATAGCCCGCAGCATCCAAGACTCGCAAACCCAAAATATCTGATTGCTTTTCTTTTCCTCGACTAAATTTCCGACTTAACAAACCGTCTCCAATTCTCGCCACTGTACCCGCTTCTCTGCCAGCCATACTAGATATAAAATTTGTGGCGGTAGCTGTAAGAGCGGATTCTCCTAGTCTTTTGTAGCTATGGGATAAAACAGAGTGAGCAATTTCGTGGGCTAATACTCCCGCTAATTCTGCTTCAGAATCCATTAGCTGCAACATTCCTGTATGGAAGAAAATTTTACCTCCAGGGAGAGCAAAAGCATTAGGAGAAGGATTGTCAACAATATAAAACTCATATTCAAACTCATCTCTGCCCATCAACTTAGCCAATTTCTGACCAATATCATTCAAGTATTTTAGTTGTTGAGGATTAGACACCATATTGGATTGAGCCTTGATACTTTGAGCAAAAGATTGTCCCGCACTTTCTTCTCCTGCTAATAACATTTGACCAATCTGCAATCCTCCTGCTTCATTACCTGTTGCTACTTGACCGATTCCTCCCAAAATTCCCGACAAGGCAATTTTGGATTTAAGATTTTTTTGGTATTGCTTGAAATATGAATCTGCTGCTTTTTTATAAGCGGGTGCATCAGGAGAATCGGGATAGGTTTGAGCAAATTCTCGTGCGGTGATGGAAGCTTCTAAGGGTTTGTTGTAAAGCAATAATAAGTTAATTTGAGTATCGATTATTTTCTTATTATCGGGATATAGTTGAGCAGCTTTTTCAATTACAGCTAAAGCAGGTTTTTCTTCACCATAGAGATCGTGAGTATCCGCTAGCAAAATATGACCTGGAACAAAAGCAGGATATTCTTTGACCAGATTTTCTAGGGGAGTGAAAATTCTATTGGTAATTTCTTCTGCTTCTTGAGGATCGGCTTCAATTGCTTGAGTTGCAGTATTCCAATATTCTTTTGCTTTGCCATTTAATTGAGATAAATCATTAATGGCGGGAGGTGTTGGTTGCACAGTAGAAAAACTGGCTTTAACCTTCTGTTGAATTTGTCGAGATTGAGATAATTCTCCCTTTTTATAGAAACGGTCTGCTTCAGCTAAAGTGTTGTAGTAGTTGGCATTAAAATTTGTGTTCTTAAACGCTTGAGCAAGGAGCAAACTATTCGTGGTTTTGGCAGATAATGAGTTCTCAGTTTTTGAGTGAGCCACATCATTTGAGGCGATCGCTATAGTTATGCTTAAAAATACGAGTAAGATTTTATTATTGAAGATTGCTTTGCGAAAATTGCCCATTTTTAGAATATAAAACAATATTTTACAGAGAGAGTTGAGTACCCAGTATATTCAAAATTTAGCTAGACACTTAAGTAACTTGACGTGATTCAATCAAAAAAGTTTTATAGATAGAGAAATTACTATAATTTAGGGCGATCGCAATTTACAAAAAAACCGCAGCTACTACACTGCGGTTTCTATTTACCGTATAAGTTTGAAAAGATAATCTGATAATTTTTTAGAAGGAGAAAGTAGTTCTAAGAACGCCAACTAGAGAATCCTCTTCTTCCTCTTCTCCACCATTGGGGTTGATGATGTACACAACACCAGGAGTGATCGAAATATTGTCATTGAACTGGTATTTGTATAAACCTTCGATGTGAATTGGAATATCTTCACTAAGGTTGTCAGAATTTCTAGAAGCTAGATATGGTTCTGCACCTGCAAACACAGCAGCCAAGTTACCCTCTTTACCAAAGTCGGGAAGAGATATCCCAGCACCATAAGACCAAATTTCCGCTTCGCCGTTACCCGCAGCTTCTTGAGCGTCGGTATACATACCAAAAGCGTTAAATGCAATAAAATCTAAAGGTTGCACTGCAACTTCTAGACCATAAGAGTTAGCTGCTACTTTTGTACCTTCGCCAAAAGGTTGAGTTGCATCAGCAGTACCTACACCCAAGTCAAATATTTCGTTACTACCTGCACCAAATTGACCTAATACATAAGTACCAGCGACTTGAACTTTGTCATCAAACAGGCTTACAGCTACTTGACCCAAAGCAGAATATTCTTCGTTAAATAGACCACCATCTTCATCACTAACAGGGTTGAAGGAGTCTCCACCAAAGTAACCTGCGCTGACAGTAACGGCATCTATGGGATTGAAGTTAATACCGATACCACCACCAGCAGATAGACCAATTTTGTAAATAGGACTAGATTCAGCAAAGCTGGAAAGAGAACCAGTAGCACCAGTAAAGGAGTCTAGATAAGGACTCAAAGAAGGAGCAAAATCAACCCAAAGAGGGAAAGCTGCGGGTAAGTAGACATCAATTTTGTCGCCCACGGGGAAATAGTAAGCTAACCAGCCAATTTCTACGTTATTACTATTGTCAAAATTGTAAGTTAAACTACCAGTTTCAATCGGAACACCAACTTCTGAATCTCCCACTTCAGTCTCAAATCCATATCCAGCATTACCAGCATCAATACGAGTATATAGAGCATCTTCTCCAAAGAAACTAGATACAAACGCCAAACGAACTCTGTCTTGGAAAACTATTTCGTTAAAGTCAGAGTTGTTAAATTCACCACTAATACCAAAGACTGCTTCACCTTCGAGTTTGGTAGTAGTAGAAAATTGGTTGTCTTCTAAAACTGCTGTACGACTTTCAATTTCGTCAACTCTGCCACCAATGGTAGCTAGTTCTGCCTCAAATTCTTGGGATAGACGGTTAACCGTGTCGATATCTTCGGTATTAACCGATTCACTCGAAGCAATTAAACGTTCAATTTGATTTAAGCAGGAGTTTAAACCAGCAGCAAACTCATAACGAGAAAGAGGTTGATTACCACGATAAGTTTGATTGGGGAAACCAGAGATACAACCATAGCGGTCTACTAGGCTGCGTAATGCTTCATAAGCCCAATCTGTAGGGGATACGTCACGTAGCTGATTGACGTTAGTTACCTGATTACGAGAGTTTGTTTTACCCTCTTGACTGTAATTGTTAATTTGATCGAGCAGTTGGCTGCTGTCATCTACACTCCTAACCGATTGAGCAGAAGCAGACAATCCCAATCCGATTACAAAGCTAAACACTGCTGGAGATACCAACAGAAGATTACGTATTAATTTTGACATCTTTCTCACACCTTAAAAAAATTGCCTACATGAATATTTCATACGATGTACTAAATACTCATGTGCAATAACAAAATTAGCAATGATGTCTTGTTGTTTTTGTATCACAAGATACATTAATTTGTAAATATCAGCATTAACTAGTAATTGTTAACAGATAGTTTAAATTTGCCAGTTTGATCGAGTTATCTGGCAAACAAATCTAATTAGAAACCCAGTTGACTAGAGTTCTGACAGGAAAGCCCGTTGCTCCTTTATTGTTTACTCCATTAGGGGAATCAGACCAAACAGGTCCAGCAACGTCTAAGTGCATCCAAGGGGTATCTTTAATAAATTGCTTGAGGAACAAAGCAGCCGTAATCGATCCACCAGGACGAGGTCCAGTATTTTTCATATCAGCAATCTGTGACTTCAAGCCTTCAAAGTATTTCTCTTCCATTGGTAATTGCCAGAATTTTTCCCCTGCCATTTCCGCAGCGTTTTTCATTTCTTCGGCAAGAGCATCATCCGTACTCCACAACCCAGCAATATTGTTACCCAAAGCGACAATACAAGCACCTGTCAGGGTAGCCAAATCGACGATCGCATCTACTTCTAGAGTTTCAGCGTAAACTAGGGCATCAGCGAGGGTTAAACGTCCTTCAGCATCAGTGTTATTAACTTCAATCGTTTTGCCATTAGAAGCTTTAAGGACGTCTCCTGGGTGCATGGCATGACCACTAATCATGTTTTCTGTCGCAGCACAGATAAAGTGAACTTCCACGTCTGGCTTTAATTGAGCGATTGCTTTTGCCGCCCCCAAAGTGGCTGCACCACCACCCATATCCATCTTCATGGTTTCGATCCCGCTACCAGAAGGTTTGAGGTTCAAGCCACCAGAATCAAAAGTTACGCTTTTACCTACAATAGCTACTTTGCGTTTAGCTGTACCAGAGGGTTTGTAGGTTAGGTGAATAAACTTAGGTGGAATATCAGAAGCCTGTCCTACACCCAAGTATGCTCCCATACCCTGTTCAAAGTTTTCGCAGTCTACTTGTTCGAGAATTTTGATCTCTAAACCATATTCTTTGGCTAACTCCTGTGCTGTTTGAGCCATAGTTACAGGAGTAACTTCGTTAGCGGGGGCATTAACTAATTCCCTGGCTAGAATTACGCCAGAAGCGACAATCTCAGCCTGGCTAATTGCTTTTTCTTGTCCAGCCAAACCAATTAGCTCAATGGTTTCCAATTTTGGTTTTTTATCTTCAGGTTCAGACTTAAAACGATTATCTTGGTGGAGAGCGAGAATAATTGCTTCGGTTAGGGTTTGCGCTAATATTTCAGGAGACTGCGACCCTAAAGGCAAACTAATACCTAAAGTTTTTTCTTTGGTGGCAAGACGAGCGATCGCTGCTGCTGCGCTGCGCCAGGTATCTAGTTTTAAATCTTCTGCTTTGCCTAAACCAATTAAGGCTATTTTGCGTACAGAATTACCACCTCCAACACGGCTAACCGCACTGCTGCCAGATTTGCCTTCAAACTCTTCGTCGGCAATCAGTTCAGAGATTGTACCTGCTAACTGCTCGTCTAATTTAGCTAAATCCCCTGACTCGGTTTCACCTTCTAAAACACCAACAGCGAGTAAACCACCTGTCCAGTCTAATAATTTTGTAGCGGTTGCTTTAATTTGCATACCTTTCCTAATCTATCCTTTTGTGTGAAGTAACCATATTTCAGTTTATCTATATAGCGATTGCGAAGCTAGCCGAAGGCATCGAGTCTACAAGTCAATAGTTAAGTGCAACAAACTAAAGTGTTTCTACTGTTGCCTGTTTATGCTAGCCAAGATTAAAATTTATTGAGCAATAATTTAATTCTTGATGGTAAATAAATTAAGATAAATTGTTTGAAAATTGGGCTATTTTTTAAAAAGTTATGAACCATTATTTATCTCATAATTCTTTAGGTTCAACTCCCAATGGGAAGAAGCCACTGGGACAGCTTTTGAGTGAAGCTGGTTTAATTTCAGCCCAACAAATTGAACTTGCTTTAAGAGAGCAAATAATCGATCATCCAGGTACAAAAATAGGCAAGATACTAGCATCTCGCGGCTGGATCGAACAAGAAACTGCTGATTTTTTTGTAGAGCAATGGTATCAGCTAATAGAACAACAGCAAAAACACCCTTTGGTATATTATCTACGAGCAGCAGCTTTACTAAACGAGGAAGAGATAAATTATCTTTTAGAAGAGCGCAACAATAGTGAAAAGAAAGTCAGGTTTCATCATTTGGCAGTGCAGAAAGGTCTAATTAAAAGAGAAACTGTTGATTTCTTTGTCAGAAATTTACTCGCTTCCAGTCAGAAGAAAAATTCTAATCCAGCTTCTTTTGCTACTCCCTATGAACTATTGAAAAACTATATTCGAGGAGAAACTAACTTTCAAAGATCCCAACTGCACAGAATCAAACTTAACAATGTAACTCTAAAGGGGGTTAATTTAGATAATTCTAATTTAACTGGGGCTGAGTTAAAGCAGGCTAACTTAACCAATTCTTCTTTAAAACAAGCTAACTTAAGCAGTGCTAACTTAGAAAAAGCCATTTTGAAAGATGTAAATTTTGCCTCGGCTTGTATGAGTCATGTCAATCTTTATGATGCACATTTAGAGGGATCTAATTTTGAACGAGCCGATTTGACTGAAGCAGATCTAAGAAAAGGCTATTTTGTCAACGCTTGTTTTTTAGGCACAAATTTACGTAATGTAAAGCTTCACGGTGCTAATTTTGAAGGTGCTTCTTATAATTTTGAAACTTGTTTCGATTCAGATTTTGACCCCAGCAAGATGGGCATGAAGTTAGTTGTTTAACTATTAGCCGTAAACGAAGCATCTAAATCTGGTCTTAAAGCTTGTGCATTACGTAAATAACGATGCACCATCTTCGATTGAGGAAGAAGGGTGTTGACCTGAATTAAAATCCTAATACAGCGTTCTAAACTACCCTGGACGTGCATTTGCTGGAGATCGATTAGGGGGACAAAATTCCAGCCAGGACGCTTTCTCGCAGCAGCAGCAGGAAACACAGCATCAAGATCGGCAGTGGTAGTAAAAAATACGCAAACTACATCGCTGGCATGAAATTGATTGTGAGCTTCAATTTCTTCTAATAGTTGATTGACGGCATCTGTTATGGCTGAAATTGTATTTTCCCCCACAGTTGTTGCACCGCGAATGCCTCGTACTTTCCACTCCACTATGTTCCTCTCTCCTAATTGTTTTTTCAAATTGTTTAGCACCACATTATTATCGATGAACAATCAACAATTAACAATTAACAATTATTCAATTAAAATAATTTGTCTATGGTCGATATAGCCAAAGAGGTAATCCATTAGTTGCCAAATCAAACTGTATTGAATCGATCGCCATACCGATTCCAGTTTTAGTTTGGCTTCTACCAGGGATAAAGCGATTGATAAATGGTTTTGGCTCTTCAATATTAAAGCATTCGGTTTTGTCAGGGTCTAATCCTGCCAACTCTGCTGCCCAACGGCGAGCGTCTTCTTCCGTACCCAAACGATCCACTAAACCCAATTCTAAGGCTTGTTCTCCTGTAAATACTCGACCGTCCGCAAAGGATCTAACTACAGCTTCATCTAACCCTCTTCCTTTGGCTACAGTTTTCACAAATTGACCATAGCTAACATCAATTAACTGCTGCAAGATATCTTCTTCTTCTTTGGTGGTTTCGCGATCGAATGCCAAAATATCTTTATAAGGACCCGATTTGATCACCTTAAAAGATACTCCCACCTTATCTAATAAGCGTTCTAAATTATTACCTCGTAAAATAACCCCGATACTACCTGTAATTGTGCCTGGGTTAGAAACAATATGTTTTGCCCCTACGCCAATATATACGCCTCCCGAAGCGGAAATATTGCCAAAACTAGCAACTACCTTTACGTCTTTATCTGCCTGTAACCGTTGTAGAGCCGTAAAAATTTCATGAGAATCTGCTACCGTTCCCCCAGGAGAATCGATTCGTAGCAAAAGGGCTGGAAATTTTTTTTCTTCAATAATTTTAAAAGCTTTGAGGACTTGCTTGCGAGTTTCTGAAGCGATCGCACCAGTAATTTCGATTCGCGCAATTTGTTTTTTGTTTTTATTAAACGGCCAGATCATTAAAAGGTATTAAATATTTGTGAGTTAACAAGGGCAATCAACTATCAAACTCTCTGCTGCTTACCCCATCTTGAATTCTAACCGATCTAGATCTGATTCAAAATATCCGTTACTGTCTTGATATTTAAACGACACTTTCTGTAAATAAGGCTGATATAATAAGAAGTTCTGAGGTCAAGACCTAGTAACGCTACATAAAAGTGTAATTAATATAGGAGAACTTAACAAACAATGGCAAAGCGCGTATCCGTAGTTTTAAATCAAAGTGTTAGTAAATTAGGCAACAATGGCGATCTAGTAGATGTCGCTCCTGGTTTCGCCCGTAACTATCTTATTCCTCAAGGTTTGGCTAGTTTGGCAACTAGAGGAATTATCAAGCAAGTCGAGATGAGAAGAGCAAAAGAAGAAGAACGAAAACTAGCCGAGAAACAAGCAGCAGAAAACAAAAAAGTTGCTTTCAAAACTATTGGTAAATTAAATATCCGCAAACAGGTAGGGGAAGAAAACGCGATCTTCGGTACTGTCACTACGCAAGAAATTGCTGATGTTATTAAAGAACAGGCAGGGATTGAAGTAGATCGTCGCGGAATTGAAGTTCCCGATATTAGTACTACTGGCGACTATCAAGCAACGGTCAAACTGCACCCCGAAGTAAGTGCTACGGTTGATTTCCAAGTAATACCACTTTAAAAGGGATGAGGAAAAAGGAATAAGGAATGAGGAAATCACTTACTATCAATTTAGTAAGATAAATACAGGAAAATTTCGCTCCTTACTCCTTACTCCTTCTCCTTTTCCCTTACTCCTTGATCCTTCTTTTGTTACTGTCCACCAAGCTAGAGCATAATTTTGCACTGGCTTGTTGATTTGGTGGCGGTAGTAAACGCGAATTTTATAACGTCCTGTTTTGGGAATAGGGCAAAAAATATGCTCGATATTATCTTCAGGAGTAGAAGAAGAACAAACATTCCTCATATTGCTTTCTTCATCAAGAGGTATGAGATAGACGTCTAAATTGTTTAATCCGCGATCGCGAAAAGTTTCCCCTTCATCAAACTGTTCGTTGCGATTAAAATCATTTAAAGTAACTAAACGATCCCAAACTAAAGTTATTGCAGCGTGGCTTTCGGCGATCAAAGGCTTGTCTAAAATATATTCCTGATAGTCATTTGCTGACACCTTATTGTAGTCCCAGCCGACTGGGGCAATAGACTTGTCTTTACTGGCTTGTCCTGCACTAAATTGCTGATATGCTCGCCAAGCATTGAGATGACCCGTACCCATCTGTATATCTAAAGAAACGCGAGGATTTTGATATGCGTCAGAATCAAACCATTTGTGGTTCTTTTCGCCGAATATAGTACGGTTCATATTAAGCATCGTACCGTCTCCAGGATCGGCAATTTTATCGCTAGAATTAAGCATTACTGCTTTCATGACTTCATGACGACGAGAATCTAGACTCCACCTATGGTTTTGCTTTAAATTACTGTCATTTCCATCTTGGCGTAAAATGCGATCGCCATATTCTTGGAGTAATGCTACCGCACCTGTGATGTGGGGAGCAGCAAAGCTAGTCCCGCTAACTTTTTCGATTTCTCCTTTTTGATTATAAACTGCAATTTGTCCTCCAGGGGCAAGTAAACTAATTCCTCTTCTAATGCCAAAATTGATTTCTTTTTTAATAAAGCTCCGTCCAATGCCTATGGGTAAGTCGCTCAAATTGGCAAAATCTACCTTATCAAAAATACCCTTTCTTTTCGTCGTATAAGCGGTGGTAATCCCATTAAAATTGTCCGTAGGAATAGGAATTCCTCCCTTTCCCTGATTTCCTGCGATCGCATAAAGAACATTGTGTTTTTGCGCCGACCAATCAATACAGGAAGTCAATAAAGCCTTGCCATCCAAACGAGCATCATCTCTTTCATCCCGCTCTAAGGACTCACCAAAGCTAAAATTAATTGCTCGAATATCTCCTCCATTTTGTCTGGCAATATGCTGACTCGCCAAGCACTCTTGAACCTGACCACCTTCACTTAAAGAGCCAACTGCTGAAGCGTATAATTTTGCTTCAGGAGCAATACCTTGAAGATATTTATCTTTAGCAATCATTACCTCTGCAACCATGCTGGCATGGTCGTCTACATTCTTATCTGAAATGGGTGGATTATTGCGGTAGAAAACTGCTGTCGGTGAAATTATCGATAGATCTTTAGCTGCTTTATCTTTACCTTGTTTGACAGGACGACCGACTTCGACTTGACCAATACCGATTTTGCGACCCAGCAAATTATATGGCTTTAAATGTAGACGACGAGCATTTACTCCTTTTTCGCCAATAGAATCATTTAGTGCCAGAGCAGGAGAAATTAAGCCAAAGATAATTCCGATATAAACTAAACATTTTACTTTTTTATTCATAATTACATTATGTTTTGTAATCGGTTTTCATCACTTTATATAGTAATTACCGTACATATTTGCCTAAATACTTGCCGAAATAGTGTATCGTAGGCTAAAAGTATGTCAGGTCGATCTGCACTCCTTCAGGCTGAAACTAAAAAAGTAAAGCCACACAGAAAGCCAGACCCTAATAAACTATTTAACCAACGTAATTATAGTAGGCAAATTTGAGCGTATGACAAAGCAAGTTGCGCATCCAATGATGAAATTGCAACGCAAGGTATCTTCCTTGGTAGAATCTAGAATAATCGAGCCAAGCGATCGCATTGGTAAAATTGCCCTGTTACTGGGTAATGACTGGTCGTATTGGAAAAACGAATTACTAGATTTCGATTTCACTTCTCAAGACCAAATTCAAGAGTTGTTAGCAGTAGAAGACTGGGACGAGGACTAAAAGATATTCAATCAATACTAAACAACAAATCTTAAAGACAATTAGCCAGAGCCTCCGACATTTCTTGCGCTGTCTGATAGCGATCTCTAGGCTCTGGTTGACAGGCTATATTTAGGACTTCTCCTAAGTTAGTAGGTAAGTTGGGTATGCTTTCAATATTAAACTCAAACTTATTACTTTGATAACGATAATATTGCATTGGTGCTTCTCCTGTTAGAAGGAAAATAATTGTCGTACCAATACCATATATATCTGATTGAGGGCAGGGTTTTCCACGATATTGCTCTGGTGCGCTATAGCCTTCAACTCCAATCCGAGTTTCTAAAGCTGTACCCAACTCCTTGACTGCGCCAAAATCTAGCAACATCAAGCGACTATCTAGATTACGGAGCATTAAATTAGCGGGTTTTATATCTCGATGTATTAGGGGTGGATCGAGGTTGTGCAAGTATTCCATAACATCGCAAATTTGAATCATCCAGCGAATTGTTCTTTCTGGATCTGTTGCTCCTCGCTGATTGACAAACTGTTCCAAGTTATGACCATGGATCAACTCCATCACAATGTATTTGTGGTTGTTTTCCACAAAGAAATCATAATATTGAGGAATACTTGGATGTTTGAGAGACTTTAAAATACGAGCTTCTCGTTCAAACAGTTCTCTAGCTTTGGGGATGCGTGCCATATCTGCATTCATCTCTTTGAGAACGAGGAGCATGGGTGCATTTTGGACAGTGCGGTTGCGATCCCAAGCTAGATAGGTAGTTCCCATTCCACCTCTACCAAGAGTGCGTAGAATTTGATATGAACCAACAAAATTTTCTTCTTTAACTATTGGTTGACCGCAATGACGACAAAAAATACTGCCATCTGGATTATCTCCATGATCGCAGACGGCATCAGCATCTAATATGTTTGTTTGTTCTGGCTCCATTTTATTTTTGGCTAGATGAGATTCTAGTTCAAATTTAAACACGGGGCCATTTTCTGCCAGCCTAATTAAATCGTCATGATTAACAGTAGCTTCAGTAACAAACTCATTGTTGATTAGAGTACCGTTTGTACCTCGACTAATTAGCTGCCATGTTTCTTGCTGAGGATCGATTAGAGTTAACTCTAAATGCTGACGAGAAACCTGAAAATAGCCATGAAGAACAATATCGTTGTTTTGAGCGCGACCAATACGAATCAATGATTTATCGGAAAATTCCCACTGTTGTAAGGGATGATTTGTCTGGGGTTCTAAAAGCGTAAATATGACCATATTGGACAGTTATCGATTGGAATAGGCACAAAGAAAATTATGGTCTTTAGAAATCAGGCTTTAACTTGACTCTAACTAATACCGCAGTAATATTATCGTGACCATTGTATTCATTGGCAAAATTTACTAATCTAAACAAACCTTCCTGAAGATCGCTATCAGAAGCAATTAAAGGCTTGAGATATTCCTGCCAATTTTCTTCTAATAAGTCGTTGTCGCAAAGACCATCAGAACAAAGTAAAAGCAAGCAATCTTCGGTTACTTCCATAAACTGAATGTCAGGTCGAACATAGTTATTTTCTCTTGGTCCTAATGCTTGAGTCAACTGATAAGCATCAGGTCTACCATAAGCAATATCTGGTTCTACACCGCGATTAATTTCTCTTTGACCAACTTCATGGTCTAGAGTTAATTGTTCTAATCCTTGTCTGCGTGTTACGCGATAAATGCGACTATCCCCAACATGGGCGATCGCCATTTGGGTATCCTGTAGCAACGCCATTACCAGAGTTGTACCCATTCTACCGCTACCAGAGCGAGAGTTATCTATATTCGTTTGATACAAAGCATCGTTAGCTAACAAAATTCCTTCTTCAATAGTTTTGTGGTCTGGCAGATTTTGCTGCCATGAACTACGAAAATATTTTTGTAGGCTCTCTACTGCCATTGCGCTGGCTACTTCTCCTGCTGCGTGTCCCCCCATGCCATCACAAACTACATACAGACCACTGACGCTCAAATTATTTTCTGTATTGTTTTCTTGTTTTTCAACAGTAGTTCTAAGACCAAAGAAATCTTCATTATGATCTCTTTGAGAACCAATATTGGTACAGCTAGCATCAACAATGCTTCGTAACTGCATGGGAATCATTGCGGTTGCCTGCTCTTCAAATTCGCTGCTATACATCATGTCTTCGTCGTTTTCATCAAAAAAACTCTGTTGTCCAGTAGTTTCTAAATCTTTATCAGGCTCAGTATTGGGTTGGGATGGAGGAATATTCACTTCTTGATAATCTGAATGTATGTCAAAGGATTCTATCTCGTCTTCACCAAGACCAAGATTGTGGAGTTCTAATCTTAACTGTTCTACTTCGATAATTTCTCCTGAGATTACTCTATCAAGCAATTGATTGAGATTGTCTAGATGATCTAAATTAGACTCATTAAAACAAAATTGCCAAGTAGTAGCCAAATCTTTAAGAGTTGGTGGATTATCTACTTTATCCATGTATAGCTGCTGAAAACAAAATGCTTCATCTTCATCTATACGCAAGTTTTCATTTATCAGTAAACTTTGGGCGCAGCTAATTTTATGTAAAGGCTGCCAGAGTTTAGCCATTTCATCTAAGAACCAAATAATCTGCAACAATGGTAATTTTTGCTGTGACCACAAGTCAGTCATTAGCTTCCATTGTGAGCGATCGGGCAGTAACACTACTCCTTTATCGCTCTGTTGCCAAGCGTCATAGATTTTGGGAATGGTGGGAGTATATTTTTCTAATATTAAATAGGGTATTGCGTGGGTAGGAATTCCCACTAAGTTCCAATATTGAGTTACTGATAAATATGAGTTATCTAAATCTCGACTCAATTCAGCAAATAAATCCATTTGCTGTTTTTGCAGAGTGGCTAAATGAGATTTTTGTAGAGGATATTTGTCGATTACTTTTCCTTGCAAAAAAGAATCATCTGCCGTGTCGGAATCTATCTGAAGATATTGGACAGCACTTTGATTCTCATCGATCGCATATCGATTGGAATTTTGACTATTGGCTTGGATTTCTAAGGTTGGTGCTATTTTCTGGCGATCTTCAGTAAAAAAATCTAATAGGTTCTCAATTTTTAGCTGTTGCTGCTCATCAACAACTAGATTCTCTCGATCTATTTTTTCTGTTTCTAGCTCTTCTAAAGCGTGTTTTTGAGAGATAACTGCCCAAAGAATTGTGTGATTTATGGCACCACAAGAGCTACACTTTTTAGCTTCTACAGGGATACTAGCTTTGCATTCGCAACAAACCTTGTGTGTCAGAGAAATTCCACAACTTTGGCAATATCTATGGTCTTTTGGGTTTTCAGATTCACACTGAGGACAAATAAGCATACTGCATTTTCCTTGAAATATAATTTTTGCCTATATTGATTCAAATGTTGTTTAACTTTAGCCGTTAAGTATATTGGTATTTTTATAGATTATGATTCGATCATTTTTTGAATACAGGTGTATGACTCGACCTAGCTATATTAGGGCGCGTCATCATGTGCAGGAAAATACTAACTGGTTTGGCTAATGGAATTAATCAAGGTAAAAAACAACGTAATTATATTTGCAATCTTAGCTCATCGTCCTATTTTGGCAATCCTTTTTTAAGCGTAGCCAATTAGAGCTGTGGAGAAAATTACCACAACATTTATCTCTTGTAAGAATAGACATCCCTGGGTTTTAAAAATTGGTGTTTAGGGGAAAAACAAAAGCCCAAAAGCTATTTTTCTTACATCACTATCCAGTTGTTAAGATGGGATCGAAGCAGATATTAATTGATTTATTTTGAACTAAATTGGCTGCTAATCTTATTGATTAACCAAGTAACCAATGCCCCCAAAAAAAGAATTCCGATCGCAGGATTGAAAACAGGCTGCCAAAGACGATACCAGAGATCGAAGCCCAAGGGAATATTGAGATAACGACCGATAACTGCGATCGCAAACCAAATAAACCCTAAAAAAACTAAAAATACATCCGCAATCAAAATGCGATTTAACCAAGTAACGATTTGTTCTTTCATACCTATCTAAATAATTGCTTTAATTAACGGTCACTGCTTCAGGTGTGAGGCACTCTTTCCAAGCAGTCAAATCTGACAAAGAGCGATCGCGATATTGACCGTATCTTTCTCTTTTGTTTTTAACTCTGGTGGGTAATTGAGGAATAATGCCAAAATTAGGAGGCATGGGCTGGAAATGCTTGGGAGAAGCGGAACTAATAAATTCAAACAATGCACCCATCATCGTTGTTTCAGGCATAAATACGGGTTTTTGTCCCAATGCCAAACGAGCAGCATTTGTTCCTGCCAGCCATCCCCCTGCTGCTGCTGCGGTATAGCCTTCAGTACCAACCAACTGTCCCGCTGCGAGGATGTTGCTGTTGCTTTTGAATTGTAAAGTGGGTTCTAATAACTGAGGGGAATTAATAAAAGTATTGCGGTGCATCACTCCCATTCTGACAAACTCGGCATTTTCCAAACCAGGAATTAGTCTAAAGACTCGTTTTTGTTCCCCCCAGCGCAAATTAGTCTGGAATCCGACCATGTTCCAAAGTTGTCCTGTTTTATCCTCTTGACGCAATTGAACTACTGCATAGGGACGCTTACCTTTGTTTTCTGGGGCGCGAAAATCCCCCAAACGAGAATCAAATAACCCCACTGGCTTTAAAGGACCATAGCGCATTGTTTCAACTCCCCTTTGAGCCTGTTCTTCAATGGGTAAGCAGCCTTCAAAAAACTTAGCTGTTTCTCGTTCAAAATCTTTTAATTCAGCTTGTTCTGCCTGACATAGGGCTTGGTAAAATTCCAAATACTGCTCTTTATCCATTGGACAGTTGAGATATGCTGCTTCTCCCTTGTCATAACGCGAAGCCAGAAAAGCAACCTCCCTATCGATTGATTCTCCAACCACAATGGGGCTAGCAGCATCAAAAAAGCTCATGTATTCCATCCCCGTAAACTTCTGTAAGTCGGTAGTTAATTCGGGACTGGTCAAAGGACCTGTAGTCAATACGACAATTGTATCCTGGGGAATTGTCGTGACTTCTTCCCGTTTAAATTCAACTAAAGGATGATTCTCTAACAGACTAGTTAATTCGCTGCTGAAAACGGCTCGATCGACTGCTAAAGCTCCCCCGCAGGAACAGCGTGTTCATCTGCTGTGCCAATTACCCTTGAGCCTAAACGACGTAATTCCTCGTGAAGTAACCCCGCAGCGCGATCGCTGTTTTTTGCGCCAAAAGAATTGCTACAGACCAGTTCTGCTAGCTCTTTTGAATGGTGGGCTGGAGATTTCTTGACAGGGCGCATTTCATATAAAGTCACAGGCACACCTGCTTGTGCCACTTGCCACGCTGCTTCTGTCCCTGCCAAACCACCACCAATTACGGTTACTCTTTTATTTGTCATTGATTAGTTTTTCGCGATCTGTTACTAGTTACCAATTTTACTAGTAGACTTTGGGCAAAAGGAAAAGAGAACTAAATTTATCTTTTTTATTTACTTTTGTTCTCGATTAACTTCAGCAATTGGCGAACCAGGAACAATGATAATTTGCTCTTAACAAAATTGACTTGGCAATACACGAATGAGTGGAGTGTTGCCAAGTTGACGAAAGTGAATATGGGATAATCAAAGGATGAAGAAAATCTTTACTCTGGTCATCGCTTTCTTGCCGAAATTATTGGCAAATTAATTATGAAACTAATATTCGTTTACAACGCTGATAGTGGTTTGATGAATACTTTGATGGATATTGGACATAAGGCGATTAGTCCTCAAACCTATGAATGTAATCTCTGTGGTTTGACTTTTGGCTTGCTGTCCGAACATAAACAGTGGAAGAAATTTAGAGAAGAATCAAATGTAGATATGGAGTTTTTGCACCGAGATGAATTTGAGCAAAAATATAATCAAAAATTTGAGTATCCTATAGTTCTCAAGCAAGATAACGATCTCAGTGTCACGATTTCAAAAACAGAATTAGATAAGATAAAAACTTTAGACCAGTTGATTGCACAAGTTGAAGGTTTGTCTGTGTGATTTACATTGACTTATGCTTCAAGTATTTGTTTTTGAAGAACACAATAATGAAAATATATTCAGTTACCGATGCCAAAGCAAAATTTTCTCAGGTAGTAGAAATCGTACTACAAGGGGAAGAGATCATTGTCACTAAAATGGGCAAACCCAGCCGTAAAAGTATCAGCTTATGAACCCGTAGCTGAAAACAAAAGATTAGGCTTAATGAAAGGTCAAGCTACGATACCCGATGATTTTGGCAAATGGGATGAGGAAGAAGCCAAACTGCTAGGAATAATTGAATAGAATGAAGTATTTGCTAGATACTCATAGTTTACTTTGGGTGGTTTTTGAACCAGATAAACTCTCAGCAGAAGCTCAAGAAATAATACTAAACCAGAACAAGATTATTTGCTTCAGCTTAATCTCTCTTTGGGAAATTAGCATTAAACGAAATATAGAAGCGATCGCAATATTGTAATTTTTGATATTTACACGCTATGTTGAGCGACAAAGAATTAGAACAACTAGTAACTGGCTATATTGCTTACTGGTCAAATATTCATCTATCGAACAAAAATAATATCTCGATCAAACGAAAACGATCCGATACTGAATCGGTTATGGATCGAATTTACGATCTTGAATATGACTGTCCAGAAGATCTATGGGAATTTATTTTAGAAGTGCTACATCGAGATCCACCAAACAAAGTCATTGAAGTCTTAGCTGCTGGATCTTTAGAATCTTACCTAGCCAAGCTTGGTGAAAAAGTCATCGAAAAAGCTGAACGGCAAGCTGCAATAGACAAAAAATTTAGATCCCTTCTGGGAGGAGTTTGGCAAAATAATATGTCTGATGAAGTTTGGAATCGCATTCGAGCTTGCTCGGATAGGTCATTCTGGGATAGAGGCATATAAAAAAGTTTAAAATCACCCTGGCTATAATTGATTTTTACAGTCAAAATTGCTATGCGAATCCTAATTGTAAATCCGCCTCATTTATCTATAGGTAGCCGTATTCCTCGCGAACATTTACCACCATTAGGGCTTTTATGCGTAGGCGGATCTTTAATCGATGCGAGACATGATGTTACTTTGCTTGATGCTGAAATTGGCTTTTTGCCCCACGAAGAAATTGTTGGGCAAGTAGTAGAACATTCTCCTGAAGTATTATTAATCGGTCATTCTGGCTCAACTTCTGCCCATCCCATCGTCATAGAATTAACTCGTCGTTTCCGCGAAGAGATCCCCGAATTAAAGATTATTTATGGTGGCGTATTTCCTACCTATCATTACCGCGACATACTATTGAACGAGCCTCATATTGATGTGATTGTGCGAGGGGAAGGAGAGGCGACTTTACCTAAACTAATTGCTGCCATTGAGCATAACCAAGATTTAGCAAATGTAGACGGTATTGCGTTTCGTCGCACTAATGAAATAGTAGAAACTCTTCCTGCATTGGCGATCGCCGATCTTGATGATTATCGTGTCGGTTGGGAATTGGTAGACCTTAAACGCTACAGCTACTACGGTGGCAAACAGGCGGTAGTCATGCAGTTTTCTCGTGGCTGTCCCCATCTTTGTAATTATTGTGGTCAGCGAGGTTTTTGGGCGCGGTGGCGACACCGAGATCCACAGAAATTTGCCAAGGAAATTGCTTGGCTGCATCGCACTCATGGAGTGGAGTTAATTAATTTAGCGGATGAAAATCCCACGGTTAATAAAGCTATCTGGCGGGAACTATGCGAAGCAATTATTGCCGAGGATATCAATATTACTATTATTGGTTCAACTCGTGCAGATGATATTGTGCGGGATGGGGATATTTTGCACCTCTATCGTCAGGCTGGAGTAGAAAGATTTCTGATGGGAATGGAAAACACCGATGAGGCTACCCTGAAGAAGATTAAAAAAGGTGGTGCAACCCAAAAGGATAGGGAGGCGATTCGCTTATTAAGACAGCACGGTATTTTATCTTTAGCAACCTGGGTAACAGACTTTGAGGAAGTTCGTGATCGCGATTTTCTTCGTTCTCTCAAGCAACTGCTGTGGTACGATCCAGACCAAATTATGACCCTATACGTAACTCCCCATCGTTGGACTGGTTATTATCGAATTGCTGAAGATCGCCAAGTTATTCAACTCGACCAAAGACTTTGGGACTATAAACATCAAGTTTTAAAGACGGTTAATATGCCCCCGTGGAGAATTTTTCTGTGGGTCAAGTTGATTGAATTAATCTTACAAGCCAGACCAAAAGCAATCTGGCGTTCCTATTTCCAACCGATCGCGCTGCCAGACACGGCATGAATTGGTTTACCCGCATGGGCAGAAGAGTTTTAATTCACGAATGGTATAATTTTTGGTTTTGCGATCGCCGTGTTAAAGATGGAATGACTCTAAGAGAATTTTGGGGCGATCCACAAGACCACGAAGAAGTGCCATTGCGCTTAAAATCTTCAGTGGCTCAATCAAAATAAGTTGGTTTTAGTAAACACAGCACAAATATTACTACTGCATGACTATAATGAGCTGTGTCAGCTCACTACAATCAACCTATTTATCTAATACAATCTGATTTTTAAATTAATGGATTTATGCTTAATTAAAATTTTCTTACCTGTGACACAAGAGCAGAATATCCGACAACTATTATCTTCCTATTCTTGGTTAGAAACTGAATCTATCTTTAAATCTCAACAGCAACTTTTGGTCAACATTTTACTTGAGTCAGAGCGAGTAGAGACAGTAGTAGATGATTTAAAACAAAAATTTCCTCGCCTCGAAGATTGGCAACTGCTAATATTGCCCGTAGAAACTGTAGCAAGTCAAGCTGAAATAAAATCTCTTAAACCTGCTGAAGAAGATAATCGCGTCAACCGACATGAAGTTTACGCTCAAGTATCTGATGGTATTCGCCTTGACATTACAGAAATTTCTCTAGTTATTTTAGCTACGACGATCGCAGCTATTGGTTTAGTAGAAGATAGCCAAGTAGTGATTATCGGGGCAATGGTAATTGCACCTCTACTCAAGCCCAATATGGCGTTAGCTATAGCTACTACTTTTGGCGATTTATCCCTGGCAATAAAGACTCTCAAAGTTGGTTTAACCGAAATTTTGATTGCTTTGTCACTGTCAATTGTCTTAGGCATAATCATCCCAGTCGATCTAAGAATGCACGAAGTCGCCACTAGAACCAGCGTCAATTTCTCCGATATTATCTTGGCTTTTGCTTCGGGGGTAGCTGGAGCAATTTCGCTAACGGTTGGAGAACAAAAAGCAGTAGTAGGGGTGATGGTTTCCGTCGCACTGTTGCCTCCTCTAGTGGTTTTAGGAATGCTGATCGGCTCTGGGCTATGGGATTCGGCAATTGAAACAGCAGTTTTGATGTCAACTAATATTGTCTGTCTGAATTTAGCTGCGATCGCAACTTTTTGGCTACGAGATATTCGTCCTCGGCAATGGTGGCAGAAATTTCAGGCGAATAAAATAACTGGAATTGCGACTGCTTTTTGGTTAATTATTCTTGTCTTACTAGCCAGCGTCATCTTTATGTTTCAGTTGAGCGAAGCCAATGCGATCGCTTTAAAATAGAGTCTTCTTTAAACCAGCATTGAATATATCAATAGGTTTCTGAATACTATTACCAGGATTGACTTACTTATGTTGTGTGAAATCCAAGAAAGAATGATACCAATAAACTTCCCCCAGTCTCCTAGTCCCTCAAATAATCAGACGTAGCAAACATTTAAGTATTTCATATTATTTACTAGCTTTAATATAGAGATTAATTGCCTCATGCCATACTCCTTGTTCGGCAATCAGACGATTGACAGCTTTAGTATATTCAGCCTGCAACAGTTCTTTTTGCTCTTGAGATAAATTGAGTAAAGGATTACCTCTAGGGTAAAATTCATTTTCTATTTGTGCAGAGGCGTAATTGGGGTTAATTTTCTCCGTGCGAAACAAATGTTTTTCGATTTCAATATCTCTAAAACCAGAATCTTGCAAAAGTTGAGTACATTTTTCGGTAGTCCACAGGGGTCTAATAATATGGGGTAAGTCGATATCAAATAGCTCTTTACAGACTTTAACCCTTATTTCTGATAGGTGAGAACCTTTATTCGAAGATGTAAATGCCAAACATCCACCAGGCTTGAGCCAACGATGACATTTATTAAGCAGTGCGGAAATATCGCTAATATATACCAATGCCGACGAACAAAATATAATATCGAACTGCTCGTTATTAAAATCAATCGACTCTACATCTGCTTCGATTAATTCTAAATTTTGAATACCTTCGGCTTTGATTTTGGCTTGAGCTTGAGCAAGCATTCCTGATGACATATCGACACCAATCACCGAACCTTGTTGTCCTACAGTTTTTGCTACAGGTATTGCCACCAAACAAGTCCCCGTACAGAGATCGAGAATTGCTTGCCCCGATCGCACTGTCACAAAGTCTAACAGTCTTTTAGCATTTTCAGGATGACCCCTTCCTTCAGAATCGTAGCTAGTTCTACTATCAAAAAAATCAATAACTTTCTGCTGATATTCTGACATTTTTAAATTGAATGATTTTAAGACTTGCTTTTATTGTTTACCCTCTAATTGACTGACAAAAGATGACAAAAGATTATCATTCAATCGCTTTTCTCGTAGTATTAGTTTTGTTGGGTTAGCGGTAGCGTAACCCAACTTACAGACTGGTTTTTATTTTATTAGCGATCGCGACATTTTTTACACATACAAAACATTAAGAATTAATCCGTCACGAATTGTTAAGCAGCTTTATTGAGAATATCTTTACGAGTTTGCTTTGTTTAGCGACTTGATGTATTATTCTACTAAAATCTCATGATAGTTTGGTAAATAGTAGCAATTTTCAGATTTTAGCATTTGATTAAATAGGGAAAACTAGTTGTTTCAATGCTTAGAAGGATTAAAGAAGGCGATCGCTTTTTAATAGTTGATAGAAATAAGACATTTTTATTGACTGTGTATTTATATCTATTGACAAGATATGCAAAAACTAACAAATTAAATCTTTTGCATAATAATAGATTAATATCTTTCCCCTTTTCTCTCTTAATAACTGATGTTACGCACGCTTTTAATCTATTGTCCTAAAGGATACCGCTACGCATAAGGTTGGGTAAAGGCGACGGGGCGTTTAAAAGTCGGATGCACGCTCCGACTACAGCCCCTTCGGAAGGCGCCCGCAGGCAGGCACTCGAATGCAAAAGGCGTGAACCTGCGGGGGAAGGGGTAAAGGGTTAATCGATCTTTTCTCTGTTGCTCATTAGAAATACTTATTTTTCGTTATATTACGTAACGTCAGTTAATAAGCTAGTTAACCCAAACAATTGGTGGACGGTACGAACTTATTGATAATTTGAGGATTTATTTTCGTCGCCCACCCCACAATATTTGTTATTGTCGCTGACGAAATACTTCATAAAGGGCGATCGCTGTTGCCACAGAAGCATTAAGACTGGGAGTTTTACCCACTAAAGGAATTGCCACTAATTGATCGCAATTTTTTTCGATTAGCTGACTCAATCCCTTCCCTTCCGAGCCTACTATCAAGCCGACTGAGCCACTAAAATTAGTTTGATGTAACAAGTTATCAGTATCGGCAGTCGTGCCATAAATCCAAAAGCCATCTTCTTTTAATTTAGCGATCGCCTGATTGAGATTGGCAACCCTTGCGATCGCCATACTTTCTAATGCCCCTGCTGCTACCTTCATCACGGTAGAAGTTACCCCTGCTGCACGGCGTTTGGGAATGACTATTCCTTGCACTCCCAAGAGCTTCAGCGGTGCGAATGATTGCTCCCAAGGTTGTGGGGATCTTCAATACCGTCGGCGATGACAATTACAGGATCGGGAGTTTGTTTAGCCTGGTTGATAAGATCGGATAGATCCCAGTAAACGTAGGGTGCAACTTGGGCTACAATACCTTGATGATTGCCCCCTTGAGTAAGGTTAGACAGGCGACGGGAATCAACTTCATCAATGATTGTCCCTTCGGCTTTAGCTTCCTTTATTAAAGGATAAAACTGTCCGTGGGCGAGTAGAGTATCAGTTAGCCAAATTCGATTAATGGCGCGATCGCTTTTTAGTGCTGCCAGCACTGCATGACGACCATAGGTCAAGTCTATCTCTTCTTTTGGTTCGTCGGGAACGTTAAAAGTTGAATCTTGAGCGGGTTTGCTATTTTTAGATTTATTGACCTTAATCTTTTTCTTCTGCCGATCGTAAGAAGAGTTAGATTTCATTATTTCAAGCCTGTTAATTGGAAAGAAAGCTTATTGTCCGTCGAAAGATTGTAACTAATTGTCAATTGGATCGAATTCTAGTTTGGATAACAGCTCATCCAAACGTGGAGGGTCAGTCAAATGAAGATAGCCAATCAAAGTTTCCAAGCTAGTTGCTTGGCGATAAGTTTGGCGAGATAGACGACGTGGTTTCATTGTAGAGGCGTTGCGCCCACGGCGTAAAATTTCTTTTTCTAAGTCAGTTAAATGAGGCAATAAATGAGATAAATGAACCGCCTGACTTTCGGCTCGCACCTGGGTGACAACTTGATTATGATAATCAGCCATACGCTTCGGTGGCATTAAGAATTTGCTGCGAACATATAGTTCAAATACAGCATCTCCTATATACGCTAAGGCGATCGGCGACAGGCGTTCAATTTGAGTTAATTGAGCAGCCTTATTTCCATCTACCATAGTTCCGAAGTTTATCCAAGTTTGAGCCGTGTCTATTGGCGTATCGTTACTGTTACTTTTTTATCTTGTTCTAATGGGTTTTCGTCCAAAATGACGAACGCTACTTGTTTAGGTTTTCTATTGCTGTCTCTACAGAAGGCTGGAGAGACAAAAACTTTTCTAAACGGACTAGCTTGACAGTTTGTGTTACCCGAGGGTTTGTCACCACCTGCAAACTACCACCAACGGTTTGTGCTTTCTTGACAAGCTGTACTAAAGCTCCCAAACCAGAACTATCGATGAAATCAATCTGTGCGAGAACCAAAACGAGGTTGCTTGGTCCTTCGTCTATACAATTACCAATGACTTTGCGAAAAGCTGGTTCGGAAAAGGCATCTAGTAATCCAGTGAGACGAAATATTTGATAATTTTCCCTGACTTCGCGAGTGCCTCTTAAGCTTACAGTCAGGTTTAATTGTTCAGGAATAGCCCTCTCCTCAACTCTACCTTGTTATTACAAATAGTAAGTATAACGTCGAAAAAGCGATAATACTCAGCGTTAATAGAAAATAGTACCAGTTAAAGACTAGCTGCTACTTAATTTTAGGCGCAATTGAATATATACCCAGATAACGACTTAATTTACTGTTAACTTTGTCAATGGTAAAGTATAGCCCATTTTTACTGCCAAAGTTAAATTGTAAAATTAAATTATTTTGTTTGGTATTTCTGCTCAGAACTATTTAAGGTAAAAACTTGAGAGCGAACTAACATAAAAAACCCCGCCATTTTTACATAAGCGAGGTGTTGTAGAGCAAGAGTAATTAATTTTTTTATGACAACCAATTTTGTCGGTTTGCTTTTAAATTAACCAAATATTACTTCTTTAAGCTTTCGAGTACATTCGTGTAAATACTGATTTTGTGATTACTGTCAATACTATTGTTAATTGTTTATACTAGATTTTCTAAAATGTGAATATTTTGATTGCGGATGAAGCTTCGTTGTAAAGTAAGCAGAAGTATCGCTGAACTCAAGTAGCAAGTGATGTCAATTTCTCGTTTATTTATAAAGTTTAAAAAATATATTTTGATAATCAAGCCTAATACTTGGTTGGTAGTGTTGCTGACCACCTTAGTAATAATTTTTCAGGGATTGATTTTACCCGCTCAGACTCAGCAACCTATTACTATCAAAACTCTGATTAGAGCCGATGAAGCACAGCAATTAAAACCTCTGGTAACTAAATTTAATCAACAACATTCCGACATTAAATTTCAAATCGTTGAAGCACCAAGCGATAGCAACCAGGTAGAGGATTTATATACATCATCCTTTTTGTTGGGTAATTCTCCCTACGATTTGGTTTATATGGATATAGTTTGGACTCCTAAATTTGCTGCTGCTGGATGGTTAAAAGATGTAAGCGATCGCCTGTCAGATACGGAGATTCAGCAGTATCTAGAAGGGGATATCGCAGGAGGAATGTATGAAAATAAACTTTACCGCATACCTTTCCGTTCCGATGCGGGAATGCTTTATTATCGTCAGGATTTACTAGATAAGGCAGGGTATGCACCCCCCGAAACTTTTAAAGAACTATTGGAAATCTCCCAAGATTTGCAAAAACAAGGATTAACAGACTGGGGCTATGTATGGCAGGGTAAGCAGTATGAGGGTTTGGCTGCTATGTTTGTTGAAGTTTTACAGGGTAGTGGAGCTTTTTGGGTTAATCCAGATACGTTGGAAGTGGGTTTAGATCGACCAGAAGCAATAGAAGCAGTCGAATTTTTGCGTAAGACGATCGCTCTTAATGTATCTCCTCCTGGGGTGACTACCTATGCAGAGGAAGAAACTAGACTACTATTTCAAAACGGTAAAGCAGCTTTTTTAAGAAATTGGCCCTATGTTTACAGCGCAGCTTTAGATTCTCCCATTGCTGGTAAATATAGTATTAAGCCGATGGTTCATGCTGTAGGGCAAGATAGCGGTGCAACTTTAGGAGGATGGGGATTAGGTATTGCCCAAAGTAGCAAACATCCCGATGCAGCTTGGGAAGTAATCGAGTTCCTTAGTAGTGAAGAATCTCAACGAGAATTTGTTTTGGATACGGGTTTTGTCCCTAGTCGAATAGTTTTATTTAATGACCCTGCGATCGTTTCTAAATACAATTACTATCCCAAATTATTAGATGTAGTTCAAAGTTCTGCACTACGTCCTCCTATTTCCCAATATGCCCAAACTTCAGACATTCTTCAGCGTTATCTTAGTGCAGCCATTACAGGCAAAATGACTGCCGAAGAAGCTATGGAAGCTGCTGCCAGAGAAACCAGAAACCTATTGAAAAGATGAAGGATCGGTAATCAGTAATTAGTAATCAAAATGCTTAATAAACAAGAAAAAATAACAGGCTGGCTATTATTGCTTCCAGCTTTATTAATATTAGGTTTAGTATTTATCTATCCTATTACTAGGGCTTTTTATCTCAGTTGGTTTACCGAAAACTTAGGTACACAACTACAGCCAGTGTTTGCAGGTTTAAATAACTATCAGAGAATGCTAGGGGATGGTAGATTTTGGCAGAGTATTTATAACACTTCAATCTTTACCGTATTTAGCGTAGTTTTAGAATTATTCCTGGGTTTGGGAGTCGCTTTAGTTTTAAACAAATCCTTTTTTGGTAGAGGAATTGTCCGTACTGTTGCAATTATTCCTTGGGCATTACCTACGGCAGTGATGGGGCTAGCTTGGGCTTGGATTTTTAACGACCAATATGGCGTAGTTAACGATATTTTGAGCCGATTAGGACTAATAGATACAGGTATCAATTGGTTAGGTACACCTGCTTTAGCCATGATTGCTTTGATCGTTGCTGATGTTTGGAAAACTACGCCGTTTATCAGCATTATTTTGTTAGCAGGATTGCAGTCTATTTCTGAAGATTTATATGAAGCTCACAGAATGGATGGGGCAACTCCTTGGCAGAGTTTTTATCAGATTACTTTGCCTTTATTGATGCCCCAAATTTTGATTGCTTTATTGTTTAGATTTGCTCAATCTTTTGGTGTATTCGATCTAGTTCAAGTGATGACAGGTGGTGGTCCTGCGGGAACAACAGAAACAGTTTCTATTTATATTTATTCAACGATTATGCGGTACTTGGATTTTGGCTATGGTGCAGCATTAGTAGTAGTAACTTTTCTGTTATTAATTGCAGCAGTAGGGATTACTTCTTTAATGTTGAAAAAAGTTAGAGCATAGTTGTTTATTAACTGATGTTACGCACTAATCAATCTGTTAGGACAGGGAAAAGGCGCATTTCGCGCCTGAAGGCAAGCACTCGAATGCAAAAGGCGTGAACCTGCGGGGAAAAGGTTAAAGGGATAATTAGTCTGTTTCTATATCTCATTGAAACTATTAATTTCTCGTTGTTATGCGTAACATCAGTTATTAATAAAAACGATCTTTTCATTTGGGTTCTTCCAATTTCATCATGCCTAAAAAGAAGCGCGATCGCTAAAAATCAAACAAAATAAAAAGGATAAATAAAACTGTCAAACCTATATATAGCTTGACTTATTAAGATTTTTCTTATAGTTTAAATTTTGATATACGACCTATTTTATTTAGTTTTTTATTTTAATGGCATCTTTTCCTCAACTTAATATATTCGAGCAAATAATTAATTTACCAGAATTTACAGTTAAAAATTATCGGTTTATAGATGGATTTGGATTGGTTCTGATTTTGGAGAAGAAAGAGAAAAAAGCAATTTGTCCTCATTGTGGTAAAAAGAGTGATAAATTACATCAAAATTATCGATATTTAGTCAGAGATTTACCGATTATGGAACATGATGTATATTTAAAAGTAAATCGAAGACAATTCAAATGTTCTTATTGTAAAAAACCTTTTACAGAACATTTTGATTCTATCAAAAAAACTAGGACTTATACAGAAAGATTAGCCGAAAAAATAATTGCCGAAGTAGTTGAAAGTGATGTCAAAAATGTCGCTCAAAGAAATGGTTTGAGTGAAAAGGAAGTAGAAACAATCTTAAAGGAAAAATTTTCTGATTTAGAAACAGAGAAACCGAAGGGTTTAAAAAAATTAGGGATAGATGAAATCGCTTGGGTGAAAGGACAAAAAAACTATTGTGCAGTTTTAGTCGATTTAGAAACAAGAAAACCCGTAGATATTTTAGAAAAGAGAACAAAAGAGTGTTTGCGTGAATGCTTTGAGAAATGGGGGACTGAAGTCCTTGAAAACATTGAAGAAGTAAGTATAGATTTGTGGTCAGCCTATAAAAATTTAGTCCAAGAATTAATGCCAAATGCTGAAGTAGTAGCAGATAGATTTCATGTTATGAAATTAGTCAATGAAGAGTTAGATGCGGAAAGAAAATCAGTTAGTTACTAAAAATAATCTGAGGGTAGGGTAGGCGATTTCCACTCTACAGGCTGTTGTCGATCGCTAAATAGTATAAGCTTTATTTTGTTTTGTTGAAGGAACAATCGTATTTAGTCTATCTAGAAACAAAATTATTCTCTTTCTGCAAAAATAACGATGAGACTTTGTGTTTTATTTTTGATGTTTGAGAAATCACGATTTAATCTTTCCCGTTTAGCAATTGAATATTCTCGTATCACTATTTGTTTTTGGCTAGCGATCGCAATTGCTGGTATATTTGCCTTTAGTTCTTTAAAATACTCGCTTTTTCCTGCGGTAAATTTCCCCGTAGTAGTAATTAGGGCAGAAGGTGATACTACCTCGGTTTTGGATACGGAAGCGCAGATTACTAAGCCTTTAGAAGCTACTTTGGCGAATACTCCTGGTTTGGCGCAGTTATTTTCTTCGACTTATCCTAAACAAACGGTAGTTAATCTTTTACTAGATACGGATCGTAATATTGAAGATGCAACGAAAGAGATTGAAACTAGTTTAGAGGAGTTATCTTTACCCGATACAGATATTGAAGTAATTCCCTTTAACTTAAACGAAACTAGTGCCATCAGCTATGTAGTTACGGACGATAGTAATAACCTGGCAGAATTAAACAACCTGGCTACTAATAGAATTGTTCCTATTATTGCCAAGCTACCAGGAGTACAGCGGGTTGATGTTTTAGGGGTTTCTAATAACGATCTTAATTCAGATATTCCCACCGCTAACAGTAATACCTTAATTCGTTTTAATGGCAAGCCAGCCGTTGCTTTTCAGGTGATTAAACAAAGTGATGCTAATACCCTAGAAGTAGTTAGGGGAGTCGAACAACAGATTGCGAACTTAAAACAAGATTTACCCGATGTTGAATTAATCCTAGCCGAAACTCCCGCAGGTTATATTCGCGAAGCAACCAAATCTACCATCGAAGCCCTATTGGGTGCAGTGGCTTTAGCAATTTTAGTCATATTTCCCTTCTTAGGTAATTTTAAAGCAACTTTGATTACGGCGATCGCCATACCCATTTCTTTGTTAGGTACTTTTATCGTGATGGCGGTAGCGGGGTTTAATTTGGAAACTCTCACCCTGCTAGCTTTAGCCCTAGCTATTGGGATTATTGTCGATGATGCCATTGTGGAAGTGGAAAATATTATGCGTCACCTCGAAGAAGGGGAAACACCCTCGCGAGGCTGCATTATCGGCTACCCGCGAAATTGGTTTGACTGCATCTATTTCTACTTTAACTATCGTGGCAGTGTTTCTTCCTATCGGTTTGATGGGGGGTACATTAGGACAATTTTTTCGTCCCTTTGGCTTAACCATCTCGGCTGCGGTATTAACTTCTTTATTAGCAGCGCGAACATTATCCCCCGTGTTAGCGGTGTATTGGCTACGGGTAAAACAAGTTACGCAGAAAGATAATCAGCATGGATTTATTACTGGTAAATATCATAATATTTTGCACTGGGCGTTAAACCATCGTAAAACTGTAATCGGTATTGCTATAGGTAGTTTTATTGCGGGAATTGCTTTAATACCTTTAATTCCTCAAGGTTTTGTCCCTCAATTAGATCGGGGGGAATTTAAAATTGTCTACACTACTCCTTTACCAAAAATAGCTAACCGTATTAATCGAGATACGAATAACTCTGCAACAGAATCCCAACCTAATCAGTTTAGCTGGTTAAAGAGCATTGCGCGATCGCCTGAAAAGATTTTACTCAGAAAAACTATTGCGGTAGCACAACAGATTGAAGAGACATTATTAACTCACCCCGATATAGAATCTGTCTACACTATTGCAGGTATAAGAGGCGAACTTAATAAAGGTCAAATATATATCAAGCTAAATGATAAGCGCGACTCAACTACCGCCCAGGTGCAAACTCAAGTGCGCCAACAGCTACCTAAAATACCCCAGGTAATTATTAGCGTGGAAGATATTCCCTTTGTAGAAACAGGAGAAGATCCTTCTTTTAAAGTATCCCTAGAAGGAGAGGATCTAAGTCAGTTAAGAAAAAGTGCGATCGCTTTTAAAACAGAAATCGAACAATTGCGAGGTTTTGAAGATGTACGCTTAGATGGGGTAAATGAACCCTTAAACAAAATAATTCATCTAGATCGCAAAAGAGTAGCATATATCAATGCCAATTTAACCGCCCAAAGGGGAATAGGAGATGCTACAGAACAAGCAAAAGCGATCGCGAATAAAATCTTACCGCCTGGAGTTACATTCGATTTAGAAGGAGATTCTGCTCGTTCTCAGAAGATATTGGGAGAATTTGCCGTAACTTTAACTCTAGCGGTGATTTGTATGCTGGTAGTGCTTTATTTGCCTTTTCGTCGCTGGTTAGAACCTTTAGTAATCGGTTTATCCTTACCATTATCTATTGTAGGAGCAATGTTAGCCTTATTGATTACCCAAAGCGATTTTGGCATGATTTCTTTAATCGGTTTAATCTTTCTTCTGGGTTTATTAGATAAAAACGCCATACTACTCCTCGACTATGCCAATCAGCTACGTAAAGAGGGAATGAGTCGCACCGAAGCTATTCTAAAAACGGGAGTATTGCGTCTGCGCCCAATTGTGATGACTACCTTTTCTACAATATTGGGAATGTTACCTATTGCGATGGGATGGGGTGCGGGTTCGGAGTTACGTCAGCCAATGGCAGTGGGTATTATTGGCGGTTTGATTACTTCTTCTTTGTTGAGTTTAATTGTTGTACCTGTGATTTATACAATATTAGACGATTGGAAATTTTCCGAAAAACGTAGATAGTTAATTGGGTTTGCTTCATGAATTTTTTAAAATTAAAAAGCAATAAAATATTGTGTAAATAAAACAAAATACTATAGTAAAAATTGATATAAATACTACAAACTAACTGTAAACAACTATTTGAATCATGAGAGAATACTCTATTGTCAATGTAATAAAAGCAATTATATAGTTGATGTTAGAGCTAAGTTAAATAGGAAATACATGAATTATCAATATTAATAGATAGATCAAAGTCGGAAATGTAATTAAAGCAAAAAAGCTTAAAAAATTAACTGTTAACATTTTGACATCTTTCCCCTGATGCCTTAAATACAAAACAATAGCTCTACCAATAATACCTGTAAAAGCTAAAATACAAGACCAGCCAAGTACTCCCACAAGTAAAAACCATCCCAAAGATTGATCGCTATCATTATTTGATGGGCTAGCATTCACCATAAAATCATAAAAAAGCAATCCAACTACACCTAGCCAAAAAAAACTATATGTACTTAACCATCTTTTATTAGGCATTCGATGAGCAAAAAAATAAGAAAATATGGGGAGTAGACATGACAACAATAAAATTTCCATATATTTATCTTACCCATCACGAAATCAAAAATTAATTGGTTGTTTTTTACTTACATCAAACGAAATTATATGCTGTTTGGTAATTATC
>CAWCWY010000014.1:0-13071 GCA_963799375.1 uncultured cyanobacterium | reverse complement strand
TAAAGAAAGCTATACGAGCGAATCGCCCTGCAAGCAAATTATGGCTAATTCCCAAAGCAGCAATGGGATCTGGAGGATTAGCTGGCTTGATATGGTTACTAAATCTACCCTATCCGATGATTCGTCGCCCCGTGGCAAAAACTGCGCCATTTATACTGTTACCGAGTTATTTAAGGATGGATTGCAACTATCGAGGAGCGATCGCTAACGTAGAGCAAGCAGATCAATTAGTCAATCAGGCTACTAGTCTGGCTGACTTAGAATTAGGACAAGAAAAAGTCAATCAAGCACAGAAACACCTAGATGCTTTACCTGTGTGGTTTTTGGGCTACGAACCCCAGATGTACGAACATTTTTTAGCTTTGGTTGGAAGTTTACCTTTGATGAGTTTCAATCAGCAAGAGCAAAAGTTGGACGAATGGATGCCAAAATATTCCAAGAAATCAACGCTATCAAAAAGTTTGAGCAGGCTCAACAAGAAATTAAACAGGCAAAGCAAGATTACCAACAGGCTGAAGATACCTCAAGCAAACAAGAAGCGATCGCAGTATGGCAGGCAGGTATCGATCCGATAAACCAACTTCCCGATCGCACGGTAGCTAAAAGACAAGGAAATGCTAGCTATGACGCTTATGTAAGAGATTTTCGCCAAGTATCTGGTTTAGTAGCAGGAAACAACCGCACCAATAAAATTATTGCTGTAGCCGAACAATTTTATGCGAAGGCTAATAGCAGTTGTCCAGACTCTTCTCACTCCGTAAGCCGATGGCAACAGTGCGTTAGTTTATTGAGCAAAGCGATCGCCATGTTGGACAAAGTTCCACTAGAAGATGCGGGTTATTTGTCAGCTCAAACTATGCTTGCTGCTTACGAAGCAGAGTTAGGAGAAATGCGTATTCGTCAACAGGAAGAGTCATCATCTCAACAGGCTTATGATTCGGCACAGAATATGATTGCCAATCTACCCAAATCAATCGATAAATATAATCGCGATCGCACTGCTAAAGATATACTGACAATTATCAACCAGCTAGAAAAAGTTAAATCCCAAACCACACCATATGAAGATTCGGTGACTATGATAGATTTTGCCCGAAACAAGTTGAAACAACTAAAGTAATATACTATTTTTGCTTCTTAACAGCTTTAGAAGCAGATAAAGCTTCTTGCATTGGTTTAATTGCTTGACCAGTCTGGACTTGTTGTTCTAGTTGTTCGGTGGTGGATACCAAATTGCTCAAACCATCAACTAGAGTACGGAAGTTTTCTAAGAAAGCAGGATCGCCTGTAATTAACTCTAAATCTGAGGTAATTTTTTGAGCATTATCAAAAGTTACCCTAGCTGAATCTAAAGTTTGCTGTAGACTAACGACACTTTCTTGATTACCAAAACCTTCAGAAATATTTTTTAGGTTTTCCGAAGCTGCTGCAGCATTAGTAGTTAATTCCTGTAAGTTGGCTGCTAATTTTTCCGTGTCGGCAGTGTCTACTGTTTTATCAATTTTAGTAACTAAAGTCTGCAAGCGATCGCTTGTCGTACCAATGCTATTTAAAGTAGTAGTTAAGCTGGTCTTGTTTTGAGCAATTAGCGATTCGACACTTTGAGTCAGCTTACTAATTTGCTTTGCCGTTTCCTGATAAGTTTGAGCCGTAGTAATCAATTCTGATGAGGTATCTTTTGCCACGTCATCTAGGGTTTTAGTGATAGTAGAAATACTGTCTACCTCTTCCCGCAACTCTTGAACTAAGATGGATGAGTTACGGCTTAAATTAGCAATTTCTTTAGCTGCAATAGCCGAATTTTGGACTGTTTGATCGATTTTTTCGACAAACTCTGGTTCGCCGTAAGCTTTACTAAAACGATAGGTATAGGGCAAAATATCATCCAATGTAATTGCTCTTTCACCTTGAATGCGAGAATCATTACAAAGAATTTCCGCAGGATCGCACTTATCGCCCACAGGAGTCAAATTTTTACTTTCGGCAGATAAGTCAGACTCAGGAACAATATCAATAAAGGTTTCGCCAATTAATCCCGAACTACGCGCTTTGATTGTGGAGTCAGCAGGAATTAACAGATCGGCAGAATCGATAGAGATTATGACATCTACTCCATTTGCTCTTGGGCTTATTTCTTCTATCTGACCGACTTTCAAACCTCGATAGCGAACTCCATCCCCCGATCTCATGCCGTTAACATCAGGAAAATCGGCAGTGATCATGTAGCTTTTATCGCCAAACTTGAAACCTCTAATCCAAAGGGCTAATGCCCCAAATAGGACAATCCCACCTACGAGCATTAAACCAACTGAACCTTCTTTTATAGTGCGCGATCGCATATTTTTCCTCTCACCTTGAATTATTTTTTAGTTTAAAGTTCAATCAATCACGCGAATTGGACCTTCAACGCTACCACTGAAAAACTGTTTTACAAGAGGGTTATCTGTAGAATCAATTTCTTCTACTGTTCCTTGCCATTGAATTTTGCCATCGTACAAAAATACCACGCGATCGGCAGTACGGCGAATAGTACTGTGTTGATGACTTACCATAATATAAGTGCCACAACCTCTTTGTGTACACTGTAAATCCCTGACTAAATCTTCAATCACCGTAGATGCGATCGGGTCTAAACCTGCGGTTGGTTCGTCGTATAAAACTATTTCTGGTCTACTTTTGGGATCTTCTGGGTTGGACATGATCGCCCGCGCAAAGCTAACTCGCTTACGCATCCCTCCAGATAGCTGAGAAGGGAAGCTACTATTTGTTCCCGACAACCCGACCATTTCTAGCTTTTCGTCGACTAATTCTTTGATTTTAGAACGACTGAGGTTGGAATGTTGTAACAGCGAAAAACCTATATTTTGCTCTACCGTTAAGGAATCAAACAAAGCATCTTGCTGAAATACCATGCTAATTCCGATCGGATCTGATTGATCTTCAATTAAGCCCTTTCTTTTTTGACCATTAAAATAGATAGAGCCTTTATCTATCGGCATCAATCCCGCAATCATTCTCAAGATAGTTGATTTTCCCGTTCCAGAAGGTCCAATAATAACTAATGCTTCTTCTGGATCTATTTCTAGATTAACGCGGTCTAAAATTACCTTGTTTCCGAATGATTTGCTAACGCCTCTAAGTTCAATTAAAGGCGTGCGAGAACCTGTTCTTTTGGCTTGTGCGTTGTTTGTGGTTACTGCCATAAGCTAAGAGTTTGGTAGATGCGAAGGTGCAAATGTTAGTTGCTAATGAACTCCTAGTGTAATAGAAATTTTACTCTTCGAGTTCCAATCCAAAGATGCGAGCAACAGATTTTTCTACTTTATAACCAGAATCAATCGATTCTAAAGGATCTTTACGCAAACGGTGACGCAAACAAAGCACGATTACGCGACGAATATCATCAATGGTCACTTCTGTACGTCCCTCTAAAGCGGCGATCGCTTTGGCTGCGCGGTTAGTTACAATGTCTCCCCGCAAACCGTCTACATCTAACTCAGAACAGATTTCAGATATTTTGACTCGCAGATCGTAATCCATTGTCACGGATGGAAGCAATTCTTGAGCTTGAACAATCTTATTCTGCATTGCAATCTGTTCTTCTTCATACTTATCGCTAAATGCGTTGGGATTGCCGTCAAACTCGGCTCTTTGTTCCACAATCTGTACACGCAAGCTGGGTTCTTTTACGGTGCGAATCTCGGCGTGCATACCAAAGCGATCGAGTAGTTGGGGACGAAGTTCTCCTTCCTCTGGGTTTCCCGAACCTACCATGACAAACTGTGCGGGGTGACGGATGGAAATACCCTCTCTTTCTACAGTGTTCCAACCACCAGCAGCAGAATCAAGCAATACATCTACTAGGTGATCGTCAAGGAGGTTGACTTCATCTACATATAAAATACCCCGATTGGCTTTAGCTAATAGCCCTGGTTCAAATGCCTTGACTCCATCAGAAAGAGCTTTTTCAATATCAATTGTGCCACAAACCCTATCTTCAGTTGCACCCAAAGGTAAGTCAATCATTTGGACTTTCTTTTTAACGGTGGTGATGGGTTCGTTTTGCTCTACTTTTTGTCTGACTTCATCACTCATCAAGTCAGCATCATTAGGATCGCTGTTGAAAGGATCTCCTTCTACTACGTCTATTTCTGGTAGCAGATCGGCTAATGCTCTAATAGTAGTGGATTTGCCAGTACCGCGATCGCCCATAATCATCACCCCACCAATTTTAGGGTCAATTACATTGAGCAAAAGTGCCAGCTTCATTTCTTCTTGTCCGACAATAGCCGTAAAGGGAAAAACTTGACGACGAGTTTTTGATGGTGCTTGAAGTGTTGCAGTCATATTAATTTTCTTTTATCTAGCAGCTATGTTAATTGGTGGAATTAACCGTTAATCTTTTGTTATAAGAGTGTCTTTTATTGTGCCATGTTTCAGGTTTCTTATGTGAGGAAGTAGGAAGTAGTAGGGTGCGAACGGCCGTTCGCCCGTACGGGAGTAAAAAGTAGGAAGTTGCTAGTTACTGACAATATATCGCGCAGGTACGCTATTTGTGAGCCAGACGTTGTTTTCAAAGAGAAAAAGTCTAATCCTGCATCGTTCATTTTTTTGGGCTGCAATTGAACGATTTTCATCTTCAATTTAAAAACTACGGTTTTCGGTAGACGGACGGGTTTAAGCTTAAGAATTTGCTTATTTTAATTAATCAATTTTTTCCTACTCCCTCGGTAGTATTCATATTTTTAACTATTGATAATTTAAATAATTTTTGAGCGATAAACTCTTTATAAACCAGGCTTTTACAATACATTTCAATTGTCTTTTCGCCTATAATACACGGTTATATTAGATGTTTAATCGTGTGTACAAATATATTTAAATTGTTTTATCTAATACATTTTTTCAAAATAATTATTGATATTATATTGAGAACTTAATTTGAGCTTAACCTCCCTCTTGTACTGTTATAAACAATCTTTAAATACGAATATATTTTACTAATAAGATAGTTTGTTATTAATTTGAATAAATTGGATGAATCATTGAAAACTTAATAGCTTCTTAATATGTTATCTAAACAACAATTACAACACTGCGGTAATTTTTTGCAAGAATCAAAACTAAAGCAAATTGCCTCTAGAGATAATGTTTCAATTGTTTATATTCACGGTACTGCCAGAAGCGGATCGACCATTGCAGAGATTATTTTAGCCCAGTTAGCTGACTTGGCAATTCATCAACCTTTTCGCGGTACTTTGCAAAAGTCTGGAGGGCGTTTTCGCACCGAAAAACTAGATTTTGATGCAGATATCTATGACTCTGCTTGTGGTTTAATTGTTAAGCAAATCAATCGATATTTGCAAACAAAAGACAAGATAACAGTAGTAATTAAAGAGCTAGCAGGTTTTTTCCAACCTTATATATGGCAGAGATGGTCAGAAATTCCAGATAAGTTTTTATTTACTATTCGAGAACCTCATCTTCAGTATATGTCTTGGTTATCGGCAATGACTGATAAAGTTTTTGAAGGAAACGGAGAATTGCAGGAAAACAAAAAGCTTGTCATCGATCGAGCAGAAATTACCGAAACTGCTCCCCTAACAGCAGAATGGGAAGGCACAACTATAGGCTGCAATCAAGCTGCTTGGAATGCTTTAATACAAGATTTTAATCTAGTAAAAAAAGACTGTTTTAAACACCAATCAAAAAGTAGCTATTTTGGATTCTGTATTGTTGAGATACAACCCAGAATTAGCAATTAAAAATGTTGTTGCTAAACTCGGTTTTAAATCAGATAAATTGTCTTTGCTGAACTTAACTGGTTTAGCTAAAACCGAGGCAAAAGTTAAGGATGTCCGCGATAAAAGTCGTCCGATGGTACGCAAAGCTAATAGTAGTAATACTATCAATCCTTTAACTGTAGGAGAAGCAGTTAGCTTAGATGTTTTTCCGATCGCATCTCAGGAGCATATTAAAGGATTAATTCCTTTATATCTGGATCTTTTGTTGGCACAGGAGCAAGTTTATTTGCCTAGTTTGGAAGAGCTTGGTAATAGTTCAGAAAAAGGATTAATTGCCACTCATCCTTTTATTGCTTATGCGATCGCTTTGTTTAATTTACGAGATAAAGAGCGAGGGAATAACTGGTTAATGTCCTTTGTTGAAGACAAATCAATAGAAGAGTTTCAAAGTTCTTTTGCTGTTGTCGATCGCTATTGGGAAAAAACTCAAAAAATTTAATTTAATAATTAAAAAACATGGATAATATTTTAATAATTGGTGCTGGATCTGTCGGTGCATTGATGGGTGCTGCTTTAGTGAAGGCTGGTTTAAAGATTACCTTTGCAGGCAAGCCAAACAGCAATTACACTCAAGCCATAAAGACAAGAGGTTTACATTTATGGTATGCCAACGGGGAAAGTCTCTGGCTTTCTTCTCTCCATCCAAAAGTCAAATTTGTAGATACCGAGACAAAATTAGATCGGAAATTTGACGTAATTATTGTTGCTCTCAAAAGCAATCAATTAACTCAAGTAATTCCCTATATACAAGCTCACGCAAATTCCCAGACAATTTTGATTCACGCTCAAAATGGAATACCTTACTGGTGGTTCAATTGCGATCGCTATTTAAATTCTTTAGACGATAATATTTTACATGGATTAAGCCCCCATCGTCATTTAAATACTGTCGATCCTAGAGGGGTTTTATACCGTAACTTGAGTCAGTTTACCTCCGTTGGCTGTGTAGTCAAAGCACCCTGTCAGAAAAATTCTCAGGGAGAAATACAGGTTAAAAAAGCACCAAAGCTGATTTTTGGTATGACTAAACAGGAAGATAAAAATAGCCCACAGCAAGCAAAAGTCGAGCATCTATGCGGTTTATTTAGCCAGCACGGAGTTAACGCTAGCTACACCGATAAAATTCGCACAGAAGTCTGTAATAAGTTGGGGATCAACCTGACTACTAATGTTCTTTCTGCATTGACAGGAAAAGTAATTGCCGAATTGACTAGTAATTCTTCTACTAACAGTTTGATTAAAACTGTGATTGCTGAAATCAATTATGTTTTTAATTGTTATGGCATCAAATCAGAGGATTTGCCTACCGAAGCAAAAATCTATTCTTATATCAACACTCCTGGTAGCCAAAGTCATCTCCCTTCTTTAGCTCAAGATTTCTCCCAACGCAAGTCAGGAGAAGTTAGTTTGATTACCGCACCCGTAGAAATGGCGAGAATTGCTCAGTTAGAAGTACCAACCCTAGCTAGCTTGAGCGAACTACTACAGCTCGCTCAAACCTATAGTCTTAAAAGCCCTCACGGCAAATCTCATATCCTCACCCTAGATCACTATTCTGGCTACTGTATGTTAACCAGAGAAGTCTGTGAGAGTAGCGTTATGGATAAATATCAGATGCCCAATTTGTTAACTCATTTACTTCAGGTTAATGTATCTGCCTTAAGCAGTTGAGATAAATAAACTTCTTGCATACAGTCAACTATCTCGTCAGGAGGGAAAGGGGGGAAATAATGTGTAATTTAATTTTTCCCAGTTGATGACACGCCCTAACTAATGAAGAATAAAGCAAGTATTGCCAGCAAAAGAAATAGAGCGACTATCCACAATCATTCATTACCCGTGGTTGATTCTCCATATCAACTCAAACAGCATTCCCCAAGCAAATACTCTATATTTGTTCCCAGTTCAATTTGGTTGCTTCATCGTCAACTAAAATTACATGGATTCAATACAGCTTGGTTACTACCTTTATTAGTTGGGTTCATCGTTTGGTTTTTGCCATCTCCTACGGATGTAAGTCAACAAGCCTGGCATTTATTAGCCATTTTTCTAGCAACAATTATCGGTTTTGTTACCAAACCTTTACCCATTGGTGCAGTGGCAACTATTGCTCTAACCGCTTCTGTAGCAACCAGCACTTTGACTATCGAACAAGGATTGAGTGGTTTTAGCCAAAAAACAGCTTGGCTGACGGTTAGCTCATTTTTGATCGCCAGGGCAATTATCAAGACTGGTTTGGGTACTCGCATTGCTTATTTGTTTATTACCCTGTTTGGAAGAAGCAGCTTGTGGTTGAGTTATGGATTGCTTCTTACCGATTTGATTCTTTCTCCTGTAATGCCCAGTGGTAATGCTCGTAGTGGTGGTGTGATTTTTCCAATTGTAAAGTCTTTAGCAACGGCTTATAGTAGCGAAGCTTATGATGGTACAGAGCGTCGCATCGGGGCATTTTTAATGTTCACCGCCTATCAAGGTACGCAAATTACCACGGCATTGTTTTTAACGGCAATGGTAGCTAATCCTTTAATGGCACAGCTGGCTTATGAAATTGCAGGAGTAGAATTAGACTGGATGACTTGGGCTTTAGCTGCTTTTTTGCCTGGAGTGATTAGCTTGATCGCGATGCCTTTAATTGTGTATCGCTTTTATCCTCCCGATCTTAAATCGACTCCTCAAGCTTTTGCTATAGCTCAGGATAAGTTACGGTTGATGGGCAAAATGGGACAGTCGGAATGGGCGATGGTAGGAGTATTTGTTTTACTGCTGCTGTTGTGGGGATGGGGCGAACAGTTGAATATAGACAGCGTAACAACGGGTTTAATCGGAATTGTTTTGCTGTTGCTAAGTGGAGTATTAACCTGGGGAGATATTACTCAAGAACATAAAGCCTGGGATATCTTTATCTGGTTTTCTATTCTTTTGATGATGGCAACTTTTTTAAGTGAATTTGGTTTTATTGACTGGGTGAGTAATTCAATTGGTGGCGCAATCCAAAATCTTTGGTGGCAGTTGGCTTTTATCTGTTTGAGTTTGGCTTATTTTTATAGTAATTATTTTTTTGCCAGTAAAGCTGCTCGCGCCAGTGCCATGTATCCCGCTTTTTTATCGGTGGCAATATCTTTAGGAACACCACCGATGTATGCCGTGCTAGTTCTGGCTTTTCTCGTTAATTTGTCAGGTTGCCTGACTCATTATGGTACTGCCGTAGCTCCAATTTATTTTGGTGCGGGATACGTTGATGCTGCAACTTGGTGCAGACTAGGATTTATCTTGGGTTTAGTTTATCTGTTTATTTGGATGGCGATCGGGGGCTGGTGGTGGGAGATACTGGGTTTAATGTAGCATTGCCAGGGGTATTTTTATCATCAAGAGCAACAAAATCATAGCCCGTACCCGATCGCTTTCCTGGCTGGATCTCAATTAAAGTTCCCCTTAAATTGCGATCGCCTGAAGGCAGAAAATCAACAGCATTAGTTGCACCGTCAGCCGTAAATTCTGGATTAGCTAGGGCTTGCTGTAGATTCTTCTCTTCCCGCACCACCAGAAATAATCGCTTTTGAGAGGCTTTTCATCGCATCATAAGCCATTGCGGTGCGCCAATTAACCGAACCACCCCATAGTTTTTTAGCGTCTTTGCCAAAGCTATCTCGACTTGTATTAGACTCGGGATACCAAGGCACAGCCATCACCATGCCGTTTACCCCATTTTGCCCTTGCTTGAGAGTTGCATAAGTATTTAGAGAGTGATTGCCCAATAGAGTCAGGCGATCGTCATTGGCAGCAACTATCTCCATGGCTTTATCTACTTTACGTACTGAAGGAGCAAGCAATATTGTATTTACTCCTTGGCTAATAGCCTGAGAAGGAATATCTGCACCATTAAAATTGGCTGCGGAGAAGTCACAATCAATTGGCGCAATTTTACCGCCGTAGTTATATACTGCCCAAGTAAAATTTTCCTTGAAGGAAACACTGGCTTTTGCCGCCGAATCAATACAGATACCAATATTGGTTTTACCCGCAGTATTTACCGTGTAGTTAGCCAAAGTATCGGCTAAAGCTCTAGTGCCAGGAGCGGTACGAAATATACTATCTCCCATAGTAGATAAGACTTCAGCCGAACTTGTGGGAGTAATCATCACCAACCCTGCTTCCTGGTAGATAGGTGCTGCTGCAATTGATGCGTTACTACTATTGTGTCCGACTACGGCTAAAACTTTTTCGTCTTCAACAAATTTCTCGGCAATTTCTTTAGCAAGATCGGGATCATTATCGTCATTAGCAATTTTAACGAGCAGTTGCTTGCCATCGATTCCCCCCCTACTATTAACTTCTTCTTGTGCCTGTGCCACACCCCGTAAGATTTCTTCTGCTACTCCTAAGTCTCCCCCAATGGGAACGCTCACTCCAATGCGATAAGGATCTTTAGTTTTGGCTGCGGTAGTATTGTTAAGGTAAATTCTAGCTTCTGGATCGTTGCGATCGCTTTTAAGGGCAGAATCAAATTTTTCTTGAGCAGTTAGATAATCTCCTTCTGCATAAGCCTCAATTCCCGCTTGTTTAGCTGAATTGTTATGAGCCGTGACTAATATTTTGTTTCCACTACTAATTCTGGCTTGAATAGGCTCTTGTTCGGTTTTATTAGCCAAATTAAACGGTGAATCGCTGTTGCTAATAAAATAAATAGCGGGTCCAAAAACACCCAAAACAACGACATATAAAATAAGTAAAAAGTTTTTTTGATTAATATTTATTGGTCGATCGAACATTATAAAAATTGTAAATGTGGAAAAATTAAAATAGCTATTTGGGTTTCTAAACAACCTTTACAGGCTTAACTAACTCAAACTTTGAAAATACTCTTTCTCAAAAGATTATGTGTGCCTGTTCATGATAAATAACCTATGATTTTCTATTAAATACAGAATTAATAGGTCAAAATTACGTAAAAATTATCATATTTTTATTAGCTTATTAAAAGCTACATCCAAATATACTTAAGAGACAACCGAAATTTCCCTGAGAACAAATTTTTTAAACCTTTACTTAACTCAGTAATTGTACGTAGATTTGTTCACATCTGAGTGATACTTTACTACAGTATTTAATAAGTATTGCAAAATGTTATTTATTGCTCTGAGATGTTACTGATTTTGTGTACTAATCATAAATAATAGAGAGTATCATATTTTAAAAAGCTCAATATAAGCGTTATAATAGCACATTTATTTTAAATAGGTTACAAATAGCGATCGTCAAAAACCCGATCCAAAATTATTTTTTCTCGGATATTAGGCAGAAACTTTTACACAGCAGAAAACTGCCACTTGATTGAGTTCACTTGAGCCTTAGTTTTTAATAGTCTGACAATTTCTTCTGAATCTAATAAATCAAGGCGATCGCCTTGATTGAAAAAGTCGATCTTTATTTCTACTTCCAATTCTCCAGGCTGAATTTCGCTCTTTATATTTTTGCTTTCCATACCGATTAAAGTTAAATCGTGTTGTTGAGCAAACTTAATCAGTAGCTCGAATACTTTTGGTTCTCCTTCTAGAAAGCAGACTATACGGCAACTACACTGATGAGTCTGACTAATGCTGTCTTCTGATGGACTGAATTTATTAGCAGACAAAACATTCTGGCGATCGATCGTTGCTAAAGGACGATCTGTATCTAATTGCTCGATTTCATTTTGAGATAAGGGATTATTTCTAATCTCTCGATCTACGTTTCGTTGATATTTAAAAGTTTCTACTAGTGGTCTTAATAACAGGTTAGCTCCCACTACTACTAGAGTGGCAGAATACGCCTGCACCAAATAACCCGAACCTACCAAAGTGCCAATTGCTGCGGTACACCAGAGAGTTGCAGCGGTGTTTATTCCCCTAACGCTCGCTCCCTCTCGCAAAATCACCCCACCACCCAAGAAACCTACTCCTGATACTATTTGCGACGCTATTCTAGTGGGGCTGGTGTCCCCTGGAGTCATGATAGAGAGCATGACAAACATTGCTGAACCCAACGTTACCAGTACGTTGATTTTAAGTACTTCTCTAGTCTTAAGCCATTGTCTTTCTATTCCAATTCCCACCGCGAGGAGAAAGCCTACTAGCAAACGAATTACAAAGGTTGTCCAAGTTATAGTCATGTTGATATGTGTAGTTCGGATTTGAGCTAGTAGCGACAATCGCTTATATTGACCTACACATGAAAACACGCTTAGTTTAACAGGAGTTTAAGAACACTATTAATTGCAGGCATAAATTAAACAAGCAAAGTATTCCATTCAGGAGGAGTAGAACATCTAAAATTCAGCTTTTTATGAGATCTAGGATGAATAAATGATAATTGATAGGCATGAAGAAAATAACCGCAGTCTCCTGGTACGGGTATGGTTTCCTGCTTTTCCTGTATAGATGCAAAAGTTCCTCCTGCTATATACAAAGGATCTCCTAATAGGGGATAACCTACTGAAGCCATATGGATTCTGATTTGATGGGGACGACCAGTAAAGATGGTTACTTCAAGTAGAGTATGACGATCGCAACGCTGAATAACTTTGCTTTCGCTATGGGCATATTTGCCTTGAGATGTAGCACCATAGATATAACCTAATATTGGATGGGGAATCTTGCCGATAGGCTGTTTAATAGTAAGGCGATCGCTTGTCATATTTCCCTGTACCAAAACGCGATAAACTTTATTAAGCTGGGGAATATCTTGCCCTATAGTACTATGTCGCATTTGTGCCGAAAGGTTAGACTTTGCTAATTGCGATCGCCCTAATAAAAGAATCCCCGAAGTCCCTCTACCTAAGCGATGAATAGGGGTAGGAGTATTCTGAGGATAATCTCTTTTTAATTGCCAGAGTAAGGTATGTTTTAAAAATCCTCCTCCTGGAATTACAGGCAATCCAGAAGGTTTATTGATTATAAGTAAATCTAAATCTTCGTATAATATTTCAAATTCTAGTGGAACATCAGGTTCAGTCCAAGGCTGGCGATGATATTCAAGACTGTCTCCTGCTCGAACAATTGTTTCGGGACTAGTAATAGATCGATCGAGCAGTACTTGACCAGATTCAATTCTGCCTTGCCATTGACTTTGGTTAGAGTGACGATATTTTTTAGTGTAATAACTTAATATCGTTTGTCCCGCATCCACGGCTTTGACCTGTTCGCGGTAAATCCAACCTTGATTCATTAGATTGCAGTAGTTTTATCTATATTCCTTATCCTTCATCCTTTATCCTTCATCCCTTATCCCT
>CAWCWY010000013.1:0-54975 GCA_963799375.1 uncultured cyanobacterium | reverse complement strand
ATTTAACGTGAGTTCGGGTTAAGCAGAAGCAGATAAAACAAAGTCATCAACAGCAATAGATGGCTTTTTAGGACGATGGCAATAAGCAATCAAGCCTGCTAGTAAATTAACTACAACGGCTCGATTGGTCAAGGGTCAGAAACCTCCGCGTCCCTCTCGCCCAAAATTAGTCGGAGAACGATGACGATCTGGTTCTATCTGGCTAATATTCTTGAGTTGGTCAATAACAGATTCAACAATGGCTCTTTTGCGTAATAGCTGTTTGTCAAGCATTGTCATCAATTTATTCTTCATTCTCTTCTTGAATTTGGTCACAAGTACGACATTAGATTGTCTAAAATCTTGTGCTAGAGCTGCGGAAATATATCCCTTGTCACCAAAAAACTGACCATATTGTCCCTTGAGCAGTTCACGAACTGGTTTGCGGTCATCAATATTTCCTGTTGTCAGAGCGATATTTAATAACTCTCCCCGATGATTAATTGCCAAATGGAGCTTGAAACCATGTTGGTGCGCGTTCCCTTGTCGTTATGCAGCTTGACTGTGCGCCTGTCGGCGTACTAAAGCATACCGCTTCGCATAACGCGGGGTCGCACCAAAAAACCACAATCTACAGAGGTTTTACCTCAGAAGCGCGATCGTTTGAAAAACTTTGTGTTGTTTGATGCGTCGATGATGGCGGTGGGGTATGCTGGGGTTTCCCCAGCTTATACAACCACCGTGTTGGCAAACTTTAATACTTGTCGAATCAATAAATCCAATTCCTGTACTTGCCCCCAAGCGGGAGCGAAGATATGACATTAAAGGAATTAAAGTGCTTGGTTGCCATTCAACAAAGCGATTATAACTAACTAAGTTTGGAAAAGCCTTACACCAGTAGCAGCTAACAACTTCTAGATAAAACGCTTTGAAGTTTTTATAGGCAGATAAATGAAAAGCTATTTCTATTGTCATAATTTCGCTCAAACTTAATCGACGATTCCGAAAACGGCATTTACCATGTGTCAATAATTGCTGTTTCCACTCTGGTTCAAATAGAGAGCAAAAATCATCAACAGAATATGCGAAGCGAGAAAGGTGTCCTAAAGGAAGATGCGGGGATTACCCCTTTCTCGCTTCGCATATACCCACCGCATCTTCCTTTAGGACAAAATAATTCTTCTAAACTAAACATAGGGCAGATTTACTGAATTTATCGTTATTTTCAGCTTACTATCTGTCCCTTTTCTTATCCCGAACTCACGTTACTTATTACTTACGAGCAGTCATCATAAAAACTCCTGGTTTCAACAGCGCGGTTTAAGCGCGGTTTCCACTTTCGCCACTAATAACCGCAGAAGTAATCAAATGAGCCAATCTCAAAGCTTCTGGAACATTTCCCTTATCTGTCAGACTTTGCAAGATCCTATGGGTAAGCTCTCCTGTCAATCCGCATACTTGAAAATAAAAAGGGGGATAAACATGGATTTCTCCTGCTTGAGCTAGCAATTGCAGTCTTTTTTCTGGGTGAGGTAAGAAAGAAATTGCTGCCTTCATTTTCTCTAACTTGGGGATTTTTCTCATTACAGCAACACAGGGTAAGTTCAACTGTTGAGCTAAATAGGGTAGGTTAATCAAATTCAAACCTCCCATACTAATCCCATCTAATAAAACTAAATGCAACTGAGGATAAAACTTGCTTCTTAAAAGCATTTGAGCCAACTTTTCCGTACTATCCCAACCGTCAATTTGAATATCTCCCCACAACATCCCCTCAAAACGGGTTTTACTACAAACTACCCCCGCAACAGCTACAGGTTTATTTGAATGACGGATGAAAGGAGCATCATCAAAACCGATCGCTCTAATTTGGCGATCGTGACGCAATAAATAGTCTAGTTTAGCTTCATTCATCTGTTAATTATAGATAGCAACCAAGAGCTTCTAAAATGGAGATACCTTGAAATATTTATATTAAAGATAAATGAGCGATAATTGGGATTCGTCGAGGATCGAACAGAAAATTAGCATCAATTTCAAATATGATGAAACTCTACGCCTTGCACTAATTCATCCTTCTTATGCCAAGTTAATCAAAGAGCCAGAGATTAATAATCAACGTTTAGAATATCTCGGTGAGACTATTTTGAACTTGGTAATTGTAGATTATATATTCTGGAATTTTTCTCATTTTCAAGTTGGTAAACTTAAAGCCTTACAAGAAAAGTTAACCGAAACAGAGAGATTGACAAAACTTTGGTACGATCTTCAGCTTGGAGAAGCTTATCCGTTTTTAGATTTAAAGGAGGAGCGACATCGCCTCCGAGTCAAGCGCAGCAACCCTTTTGAAAAAGCATTAAAGGCACTTGTTGGAGCGATCTATATCGATCGCGGTTTTTCCCAGACGCGCAACTGGCTTAAGAAACAGCTTATTTTACCTTTGTTGAAAAAGTATTTAAAACCTGAATTAAAACATGATCCATCTACTAAACACATAGAACTACTGGGAAATTATCTGCTCGAAGGAATCGCAGTAGATTATCTATATCGCCACATTCTTTATGCAAGTCCTACTAAATTGAAGTCTCTAGCCAAAACTTTGACTTCTAAAGAAAGCCAAAGTAGGTACGTCAAGCAAATACCCGATTTGAGCTGGTCAGAAATTATTCCAGAAGAAAACAAACCTAAGTCATTAAAAACTTTAATTGCCAAAATATATCTTCAGCTAAATGAAGAAAATAGTAAAAGCAGTTTTGGTAAAACTAGCAACTTTATACAAGAACACTGCTTTGACGATGAAAAAATTATGAAACAGGCTGTTTCTTTATTGCTTAAAGATGGCAAACCCCAAAAGTGGATCATTCATAATGTCATGGGTTATCCCAGTAATAAATACAACGAAGGAAGAGAAAAGTTTCATGAATTGACAGATAAATCTGAATCTTAAATAAAAATGAGCCGATACCAAATTTAAAACACGATTGTAAACTGTCTTTTACGTTCATATTAGAGAATAATATTAATTAGAAAAAGTTTGCTTTTTACTGAACATAATGTGAATTACTTTCTAAACATAAGCAAATTAAAATCAAATTAAGAAAAAGTTAATTAAAAAACTAATATAAAAAAGTCTTAAATCTTTTTAAGATGCTAGAACGCATTTCTTTTTTATAAAATATGAACAAGAAATACGTTCAACTATATCTCAGAGTTTACAGTGAGTTATCTTGTTGATATCTTATTTTATACATACAGACAATTATTACTAGTATTGAGTCAAGATGTTACTCAAATTAAGTATTAACCAAAACATAACTAATTATTATATCTTTACTTAATCTTCAAGTGGGAATCTGATAACTAGGTCACAAAAAGTAAACATTTTATCGAGTGAGATTACTGACCTGAAAATCTATCTAGAAATTAATATTTACCACAGAGACTAATTAAATTAAATGGCTAAGAACGTCATCATAATGATTGGCGACGGCATGGGTTGGGAAATGTCCCGTGCTGGCGCAATTCAAGCTGAAGTAGAAGCAGAAATCGCCGAGATTCGCGAAGCAAATCCTGATATCACTAATGAAGAGATCGCTGCTCATTTTGACGATCGCACTTTGGACGACTACTACACCGAAGGTCAAGGATTTGGTAACAGCTATCAAAACCTTGAAAACTATACCATATCGACAACTGGAAATACCTATATTGCTGGCGATAAAGGCAATTCGGCATTAGAAGGAGAACCTTTTAATCACAATACTGGTGAGTCTGAAGTCCGTGAAGGATTTGAATTTGACCCAGACGCAGCGGTGGTGGAAGGTTTTTTTCCTGAATTACGTGATGGAGAAGACGATGCCAACTTCGATGAAGATCCAATTATCGAATCTGCCGAAGTAGGAGGAGAAGATAGTGCCGAACCAGTAAATTCTAATGAAGCTGAAGCTGTCGAAGTAGAAATTTCTGACGGGGATACTCTTGGCGGAAACGTACCTATTTTCGATTTGGAAAGTGGTGGGCAAACTCCTTGGGATGCTAACTACTACGAAGATCGGGGAAACACTTCTGAAGGCTTCGATCCAGACTATATCAAAAACCTTTATCCTGACTCTGCTGGTACTGCCACGGGTCTATATACTGGAGTCAAAACCTATGTAGGTGCAATTTCCGTTGATATCTTTGAAGAAGCAGTAGAAACTGCTGCCGAACAAGCCGTCGAAAGCGATCGCTCTGTTGGTGTTGTCAGTTCTGTTCCTTTTAACCATGCTACTCCCGCTGCTGCGGTTTCTCACGTTAACCAGCGTAATAAATACAACGAACAGAGTTTTGATGAGAGAGAAGGAGATAGTGACGGTAGCAACGAGAATGAGCTAGATGAATTCGGTCACGAAATTGAAGACAGTGACAACATCTTTTATCAAATCGTTAACGAAACCCAACCTACTGTAGTTTTGGGTGGTGGTCACTATCTGACAGATGAGGGTACGGAAGAAGATCCCAACGAGGGTTACGTTACTCAAGAGGAAGTTGAAAACCTGCGCAATGGCGTATACGATTATACTTTCGTTGAAAGAGGTGCTAATGCCAGCGAAGTATTAGCCGAGACAGCATCAGAAATCGACCCAGAAGCGGGAGAACGTCTTTTTGGGATCTATGGTGCGCGAGGTCAAGGGGGTAACTTACCTTGGAGTACAGCTAATGGCGACTATAGCCGTGCTGGTCAAGATAGTTCTCTCAATGACGAAACAGGTTTAGTAGAAATAGACGAACGAGTCCTAGCAGAAGGAGAGACTGAAGAATCCTTTATCGCCACAGAGATGGATGAGAATCCGACTTTGGCAGAAATGACTTCAGCATCTTTAGATGTCTTGGGAGATGACCCAGACGGCTTCTGGCTGATGGTTGAGGGTGGAGATATTGACTGGTCTGCCCACGCTAACGATATGGATGCCCACCTTGGTACTTTGAACGACTTTGACGAATCAGTCGAAACAGTTCAAGACTGGGTTGCCGAAAATGGTGGCTGGGAAAAAAACCTTTTAATTGTTACTGCCGACCACGATCACTATTTAACCCTTAATGATGATTTCCCAGAGCTTCTAGCGAACGAACTTCTGCTAGGAGAAGGTGGCGAAACTTTAACTACAGGAGATGTAGCTGAATCTGGTCACTTCTGGGGTAGTAATGAAACGGTTAAAAATGGTTGGGGAACTCATACTTCTCGTCCCGTACCTGTTTACTATCAAGGTGCTGATTCTGACCTGATTGCAGCTTTTGAAGGCTCTGGTTATGAAGCTTACGGTACTGAAGTAGAAGGTGTTGGTACTTATATCGACCAGGTTCACTTAGGTACGGCGCAGCTTGAGGCACTTAGTAGTGATACTGAAGAAACTTCTGATAGTTCGGGGTCGTTGTTTGGTACTTCTGATGTCGATGTGATTGAGGTTGAAGGTAGTCAAAACGAAGTCTATACCCTTGAAGGCGACGATATCATCAATTTGACAGGTGCAGATGGAGATAATCTTTCCTACGGTGGTACTGGTGATGACACTTATATCTTAGGAACAGGCGATCGCCTTTATGGAGATGATGGTGACGATCGCTTCTTTGCAGCCGAAGGTGGTGGAAATAGCATCAACGGTAATTTAGGTGCAGATCAGTTTTGGATTGCCGATGCGGGTATTCCTGAATCAGCCAATATTATCAATGACTTTACTAGTGGCGAAGATGTAATTGGTATTGCAGGATTGGGCATCGGTTACGATGACTTAAGCATTACCGATGGCGATGGAGGTGCAATTATTGCCGTCAACGGGAGCGAATTGGCAATTCTTAGCAATGCCCATGCTGACTTTATTGCTAATCCCGATAATTTTGTATTTGCTTAAAAAACGTCGTTAATCAGTAGTTAAAGCATTAAGTTTCTAATATTCAACAAATACAGATTGGTAAAAATTACTAAAAAAGGTTGTCCTGATACTTTTGAATTTAATTCAAGATGATGGATAACTTTTTTTTGTAGAAATAAAAACTATTGCCTTCGTAACTACTTAAAGGTTATGTAAAGAGTGAACGTTTCATTATCTATAATTTTTGAAGTCGATTAGCCCAGAATTAGGCTATATAGCTATTTTTCCTCTACAGTTGTTCTAAAATTGCCCTTCATCATAACTGCATAATTTGCTAAATAAAAACGTACTACAATAATATTTAGCGTTGTTGATTTGAATACCTATGGCGTTTCTTAAATTAGCGAGGTATGGCTGACAACGGACATAGACCAGAGCATTAATATATTTCATTCAAATCAGAACTGCTATAAATTACCGTTGTTTATGAAAATGCCTGTCAATAATTGTGGCGGTTAAATTTTTGGTGATAGGAAAAATATGCCCCCAGGGAACAATCTAAATAGCACTCTGCCTTTACACTGCTTTCAAAAGTAATATGTGGAAAACCTTTACTCCCAAAACTTTTTTATTAATTAGTATTAGCTTAATCGCAATAATAATTTTAGGTTCGCAAAATTTAATTACCAAACAAAACATTACTCAATCTGCTGCAAAAAAATCAATTATTGCACCCATGTCGGCAACGGCAGTAAATAGCTCGTCAGAAAATAGCCGTCATGACTTCTTACTTGCAGCAGATTTAATAGATAGCAAACAAGGTAAGGCAGCCTTAGCTAAACTCCAAGGTTTAGAACAAGAATATCCCTTACTAGCACCTTATATTTTGCTTTCTAAAGGAAAAGCTTATCAACTAGAAAATAATCAAGCAAAAGCAGAACAAGTTTGGCAAAAACTAATCAACAGCTACCCTAATTCTCCCGCTACAGCAGAAGTACTATATCTACTAGGCAACTATAATCCTGCATATTGGCAACGAGCAATTATTAAGTTTCCCGCCCATCCTCGCACCCATGAAATAATTCGCCAGGAATTGAAGCAAAGTTCCAATCAGCCTCAATTGATGGCAATTTTGGTTAAGTATTCTCCAGATGATTCAGATATTGACAAGTTGAGAGATCGTTTAGTCAAAGACTATAGCAATCAGTTGACTTCTGAAGACTGGGAAGCGATCGCCGATAGTTATTGGATCAAATGGGATTATGGTGCAGCAGGGAAGGCTTACGCTAAAGCTCCTCGCACTTCTCGCAACCTGTATCGTACAGCGAGGGGATACCATATTGCCAATAGTAAAACTACTGCCAAACAATTTTATCAGCAGTTAATCAGAGAATATCCCAACTCAGTAGATACGGGTTTAGGTTTGCGCCGTTTGGCAATGATAGTAGATAAAAAAGAAGCTTTGGGTTATTTGGATTTAGCGATTCAAAAATTTCCCGATCAAGCACCAGAAGCTTTGCTAGAAAAAGCCAATTTACTCGATGGGCTTAATAGTCCTAAATCGGCAACCCAAGCTCGTCAGGCGGTTTTAAATAACTATAAGCATTCAGAATCCGCTGCTGAGTATCGCTGGAAAGTTGCTAGCCAAAAAGCTAAAGCAGGAGACTTGGTTAGTGCATGGCAATGGGCGCAACCTATCGTAATCAATAATCCTGATAGTCCTATTGCCCCCAAGGCTGGTTTTTGGATTGCTAAGTGGGCAACCAAATTAAATCGTCTCGAAGATGCAACCCAAGCCTACCAGTCCGTTTTAACTCGTTTTCCTCGCTCCTACTATGCTTGGCGTTCTGCTGTAGCGTTGGGCTGGGATGTGGGAGACTTTACCACAGTGCGTTATAAAACTCCTGAAGTAGTGAAAGCTAATGGCATTTCTCCCCCAGGAGGCTCAGAAACTTTCCAAGAATTATATAAATTAGGCTTGGAAAAAGAAGCCTGGGCGCAATTCCAAACTGAAATAAGCGATCGCACTAAATTAACCGTTAGCGAAGAATTTACCAAAGGTTTATTAAAGCTCTATCAGGGAAAAAATCTCAGGGGTATTAATCAAATTTGGTATCTGCAAGATAGAAATACTCCTGAAGATCGCCAAGAATGGCAAAAGCTACGGAAAAGTCCTGAATATTGGCAGGCTTTATATCCCTTTCCTTTTGAAGACACTATTCTTAAGTGGTCAAGACAGAGAGAACTCAATCCTTTATTAGTAACGGCTTTAATTCGTCAAGAATCCCGTTTTGAACCAGAAATCGAGTCTTCTGCGGGAGCAATGGGTTTGATGCAGGTAATTCCCCCTACCGCCAAAACCGCAGCTAATAATATTGGTTTGTCTAACTATTCCTTAACTAAGCCTGAAGATAATGTCAATATTGGTACTTACTATCTTGATTTTACCCATAAGAGATACGACAATAACTCTATGTTAGCTGTCGCTAGTTATAATGCTGGTCCTAATGCAGTTGCTAAGTGGGTATCTCGTTATGGCTTAAAAGACGTGGATGAATTTGTGGAAAAAATTCCCTATCGAGAGACAAAAGGCTATGTTGAATCAGTCTTTGAAAACTACTGGAACTATATGTTGATTTATAACCCAGAAATCAGCCAGCAATTTCAGGATCTACCGTCAAGTCAAATTAGCTCAAATTGAACCTCTTTTCGCCGTAGCCGTAAGCTCTATCAAAGCCTACAGAATTTTAGTAAAATTTTTGATGCGGAATTCCGAACTTGTACCGTAATTTACCGATATTGAGATTGATATACACTAAAAATAAGTTGTAAAGCGATCTGAAGGAAAGGGATAAAAATATGCCAGGTTTTGAAGATATTGCCAAAAAAGCTTTTTACATGGGAATTGGGTTTGCTTCCTATGCCCAAGAAAAAGCCAACGACAACTTCAAAGATTTGAGAGTCCAAGCCCAAAATCTTGCGGATGAGATGGTAGAACGGGGTAAGATGAGTGCGGAAGAAGCTCGAAAATTTGTTGATGAGATGGTAGAACAAGCTCAACAAGAAACAGTAACCAATGGTAAAAATAGTTCAGATGCTAGAGAACCCCGTAAAATTGAAATTGTTGATGAGGACGAGCAACCCCAAGCAACTTCTAAATCGGAAGTCAAAACAGAACCAGTTTCACCCAAAAAATCTAACTTAGACAATGACGATTTACGCCAACAAGTACAATCTTTAAAGGAAGAATTGCGTCGTCTTAAGAAAGAAATGTAAGGTATGCGCTAAATTAACTTCAAAATCACAATAAACTCTACTATTTTAAATAATCATGGATGATTGGCAAGAACAGTTGTGGAAGCAGGTAGAAAAAACCGCAGCCGACATGGAAGAGTTTTTAGTCGATGTGGAAAAAACTACAGAATCATTGGTTGAAGATGTTGGTGAGAACTTAAGTTCTTTGTTTGGCGATTTTGGGGTTAATTTAGCTGAAGAAGTCGATACTTTTATCGAAAATCTGGTTGATGTAATAGTTACTACTACCGATGAAATAGAATCTGCTTTAGGAGAAGATTGGGAAAATTTTATTGATGATGATTTTACAGATGTAAATTTTCATACACCGTCCCTCAAAAATAATCCTGCTTGTATCAATTGTGCTAACTATCACGGACAAAGCTACAATGGAAACCTTTTAGTTTGCGCTATGCACCCAGATGGCTGGAGTGATGAAAACTGTCCTGATTGGGAACAAGAACGCTAATTACAGTAATTTAAGAATTTGGAATTTAAAGTAAGCCATGAATATTAAATGGTTTAAATAAGTACATAGAAATGAAAACTATACAATAAGTTCTATTTTTAAAGGTAATAAATCAATTGAAAAATCCTCTAGATATTACTTCTCTTCTAGAGGGTTATTGTCGAGGGTACTAACTGCACTATCAGATTCGCTTTAGAAAAAACTAGATTCTCTCAAAACATAACCAACGCTACGAACGGTATAAATTAATCGCTTGCTATCATTTTCTTCTAGTTTGAGTCGTAGATAACGAACATAAACCTCAATAATATTAGAGTCTCTGGTGTATTCATAACCCCATACGCTGTCTAGAATTTGAGTCCGAGTTAGAACTTGTCGAGGATACGCTAACAAATATTCTAAAAGAGCAAACTCCTTGGTAGTTAGATAAATATAGCGATCGCCACGATAAACTTCTCTAGTAGAAGTGTCTAGCCTAAGATCTTCAAAAGTCAAACTAGATGGCTTCTCAGTTGTGTATTTGCGTAGCTGGACTCTAATTCTAGCTAAAAACTCATTCATCGCAAAAGGAAGAGAAACACAGTCATCTGCACCCGCATCCAATGCAGCTACCCGATCTTCAACCTGTTGTTCGGTATCGAGAACTAAAATAGAACTATTAGGACTGTCTAGCCGACAACACAAATCAGCAGCAGAAAAAATAGAAATATGCCAGTCTAAAATAACCAGTTGTGGCTTCATCTGCCTATATTTAACCAATCCTGACATACCATCATGAACTACATCCATTTCGTAACCTTCATGAGATAATTCCAGCTTCAACAAATTAATTAACTTGCTAGGACGCGCAATCAGCAAAATTTTAAATGTTGGCGAGTGGATATTTGGACTTAACGAGGTTTGCGTTTGACTGTTTGGCATTTATTTATCAGGGTTTGAAAAACTGACTTAGCTGAAAACTCAATATAAAATTTAAGTTGGATTTGGCAAATATGCAGAGAGTATTAATCTCATTCTCATTTTTAGAAAATATATTAATCAGAATTCATGTATCAAATGAATCTCCATATTTAAAGGAATACTAAAGAACTAGGTTGAATATTTTCTATCCTGTTCTTGCTAATTCTGATTGAATCTTGCTTTATTTTCTAAAAATATCAAACTAAATGACTGCCAAGAAAATTAAATCTAAAGTAATCGAGCCTCAGTTAGCCACCTTGCTTTTAATCGGCATTGTATTGTTAGCAGCAGGAATTGCTGTTTTATGGGCAGCTGGCATTGGAATTGTTGGAGATGTTTTTGCATATTTGAATTTACTGCAAGAACAACCGCCAATGTGGGTAGAAGCCCCAATGGTGATGAGTAGATTCTTGCTTTTGCCAGCGATCGCAGTTTTTATTTTAGTATTTATAATTACCAAAGTTTCTCCTCAACCTCGTCCTTGGTCGAGGTTTTTGGTTGTGGGTATTTTATTATTTTTAACTATCAGATACGTGCAGTGGCGATCGCTTTCTACTTTGAATCTTAGCGATCCTTTAAACGGCACATTTAGTATTGCTTTATTTGTATTAGAAATGTTTGTTTTATTTAGCAGCAGCCTGCAATTATTCTTGATGCTGAAGGTAAAAGATCGTCAAAGAGAAACAGATGCTTTATCTATACCAGTAGTAGAAGGAACTTTTAACCCTACCGTTGATATTTTTATTCCCACTTATGACGAACCAGAATTTATATTACGTCGAACCATAATCGGCTGTCAGGCAATCGATTATGAACGTAAGACACTATATTTGTTAGACGATACCCGACGTACTGAGATTGCTAGCCTTGCTCAAGAATTAGGCTGTGAATATCTAACTCGCCCCAGTAATGACCATGCCAAAGCAGGTAACGTCAATCATGCCATACCAAACACTCAGGGCGAATTTATCGTTATCTTTGATGCTGATTTTATTCCCACTAGAAATTTTCTCCAACGGACTTTGGGCTTTTTTCAGGATGATAAATTAGCCTTAGTCCAAACCCCTCAAAGCTTTTATAACACCGATCCTATTGCCCGTAACTTAGGACTAGAAAATGTCTTAACTCCCGAAGAAGAAGTATTTTATCGCCAGCTACAGCCTATTAAAGACGGTGCTGGCAGCGTAGTCTGTTCGGGGACTTCTTTTGTGGTGCGACGCAAAGCATTAGAGTCTATTGGCGGATTTGTCACGGATTCTTTAAGCGAAGACTACTTTACAGGGATACGCCTATCGGCACAGGGTTATCGCCTGGCTTATATTGATGAAAAACTGAGTGCAGGTTTGGCTGCGGAAAATATTGCAGCCCACGCCACCCAAAGACTACGGTGGGCGAGGGGAACACTGCAAGCCTTCTTTATAAAATCCAATCCCCTAACCATTCCTGGCTTAAATCCCCTCCAAAGACTAGCCCACTTAGAAGGTTTACTTCACTGGTTTACTAGTTTGGCTAGCGTATTCTTTCTCTTGATGCCCTTAGCCTATGCCTTTTTGCATATCATTCCTATACGTGCCACTACCGATGAATTTCTCTTCTTCTTTTTGCCTTATTACATAACTCAGCTTACGGTTTTTTCCTGGCTAAATTATCGCTCGCGATCGGCTATCCTATCAGGAATATATGGCTTAGTCTTAGCCTTTCCCCTCGCAGCAACAGTGATTCAGGCAATGCTCAATCCTTTCTCTACAGGGTTTAAAGTTACTCCGAAAGGTACAAAAAGCGATCGCTTTTCTTTTAACTGGAAATTAGCCTTCCCTCTGTTGATCTTATTTGCCTTTACCGCATTTAGTTTATGGACAAATCTGTACTCCCTGATTTATGTCTCCATGCACGATTCTCCTGAAATGGCAGAAACCATGCGAGGGATAAACTTAGGCTGGATTTGGAGTATCTATAACTTGATTACCATTGGTGCATCATTACTCATCTTGCTTGATGTCCCAAAACCCGATCTGAATGAATGGTTCGCTTTAAAAAGACTGGTTAAACTAAATTTAACCAACCAAACAGAGACACAAACTTACTGGGGAACAACTACCCGCATCTCCGAAACAGGGGCAGATATTTCCTTAACCCAAAAAATAGATCGGCTAATTCTAGGTGAAACTATCCCCGTCAATCTATCAATTTTAGAAGAGGATCTTGACCTATCAGGGCGAATTACCGCAGTCGATATTGAAGAAGATTCTTATACTGTGCGAGTTGAGTTTGAAACCGTGACTTTGGATCGTGAAAGAAAGCTGGTTGCCATGTTATTCTGTCGCCCTGGACAATGGAAAAGAAAAAATACACCAGGAGAACTTTATTCATTGTGGTTGTTGATCAGAATTTTATTACGACCTAAAGTACTATTCGATCGCGATCCCAAAATTAATGCCATCAATGTCGCGCAAACTTCTTAAAATTGATGAAAATCCTAATCTCCGCACCAAAGCATCCATTGTAAGTTGTTAGGCTGGGAAACAAACCCCAGCTTGTGATAAAAATCGACAATATGAGGGCTGGCAACTAAAGTAATATTTTGGACTTCTGATTCCTGGAGTTGCTCGATTAAAGCTTTAACAATTCTTTTGCCCAAACCTCGATTTTGAAAATCTGGATGAACTAATATATCTAGCAAAGCTGCATGAAAAGCACCATCAGAAACCGCTCTAGCAAAACCGATTAGCTGCTGCTGTTCGTCGTGGAAATGCCAGGCTGCAATATGGCAAAAGCTATTTTCCAAAGATTGTTTTACCTTATCTATAGGGCGAGGCGACCAACCTACTGCACTACATAATTCCTCTAGTTTGTTGGGTGAGACAGAATTATTTGTTTTAATTACTATCTGTCCAGGGATATTTTTTAACGGTTCTAAAGGAAGATGCGGACACACGAATGTCCTTTCTCGCTTCGTGACCGATAGGGAATGCTTTAGTGCATATGGTTTGGCAGCAATATTTTTTTGTCTGGTTAACAATTCCTGACGGGAAGTAATATCTTGTTGTAATTGATTTTGCTGTTGCAATAATTCAGCCAGCTTTATTAGTATTTGAGTTCGATCGGGCTGAATTTCCAACACCATATAGTATAAAGCGATCGCAGCATTAATTTGATGTTCGTTGACTAAACGATCCCCAATGTTGAGTAAGATTTGTGGTTTGGTTGAGAGATCTTTAAAAATGTGACCGCTACGGGGAGACTTTATCAACCGTCGGTAAGCTTGAATTGATTCTTCTAAACTACCCCGTTGTTTAAATGCCGTACCTATTTTTTGATATACCAGCTTATGTTCGGGCTGTAATTGAATGGCTTGTAGATAAATGGCGATCGCTTTATCCCACTGCTGTAAATTGATTAAAGCATTGCCTAAATTGTGCCATGACTCAAAAAAACTAGAATCGATTTCCACCGCATGACTATATGCCAAACTTGCCTGTCGCCACTGTTGAAGGTTGGTTAAGGCATTGCCCAAATTGTGCCATGACCAAAAGAAACTGGGGTCTATTTTTAGTCCACGGCTATATGCTAAACTAGCCTGTTGCCACTGTTCTAGCTTGCTTAGAGTATCACCCAAATGGTGATAAGACCAAAAAAAATCAGGTTGGAGTGCGATCGCCTTTTGAAAGGCTACGGCTGCCTGTTCCCATTGCTGCTGCTGTTGACAACTTTGCCCTAAATTATAAACTTTGTACCAATCATCTTGAGAATGCGATCGCATCATTATTACTCATCATTGATTAAAAAATTGGCGGTGACGTTTTGAACATCATCAAGAGATTCTAGAGTATCAATCAATTTTAAAAGCGATCGTTCTTGTTCGGGGTCATTTATTTCAATATCGTTATTAGTTATCCACCGCAATTCTACTTCTACAATCGGCAAGTCGTACTTTTGCAGAGTTTGATTGAGATGTTCTAGGTTAGCAACGCTGGTGAAAACTTCCGCACCTTCTTCATCGTATATTTCATAACTATCCGCTTCGCCTTCCATCGAAGCTTCCAATAATTTTTCCTCATCCACTGGATCGAGGGTAATTACCCCTTTTTGTTCAAACATCCAGCTAACACAACCAATCTCCCCCAGGTTGCCATCATTCTTCGTAAATGCCGAACGCAAATCGGCAGCAGTACGATTACGATTGTCTGTTAAGGCTTCAACCAATACCGCTACTCCTCCAGTGCCATAACCTTCATAGCGAATTTCTTCAAGGCTCGCATCATCATCCTGATATGTCCCTGCTCCCTTAGCAAGCGATCGCTCTATACTATCATTAGACACTCCCGCTGCTTTAGCTTTATCAATTGCAGTGCGGAGTTGAAAGTTACCGTCAGGATCGGCTACACCGTTGCGGGCAGCAACAATGATAGCGCGAGATAGTTGGGTGAACGTTTTACCTTTTTTGGCATCTACCCTTGCTTTTTGCCTTTTGATATTTGCCCACTTACTATGTCCTGCCACTGTCTACTACAACCTCTTTGTTTCATCTACTTTTTTTATTTTATTATCTTGACGACTCAATATCTCGATCTTCGCGCTTATTTGCTCTGTGTACGTTCTTGGACAGACATCACTTGAAAACCAGGTTAACTTGAAGTCAATTAAACAAACCGATTAAATTCAATCGGCTTATTTAAAGAATTTTTCTCAAAGAGCTTAAGATTTTGATTCCCACAAGCCTTCTGGTTATTGACGATGACGGTGATTTTAATGCTTTAGTAAAATTTGTTTTAGAACATGATACCGATTGGAAAATTTTGACAGCTTTAGATGGAGAAAAGGGGGTCGCTACAGCACAATTACAACAGCCAGACGTAATTTTACTCGATATAGTCATGCCAAACCTTAATGGATTAGATGTCTATCATTTACTCAAGTCCAATCTGACTACCTGTTCTATTCCCATTATTTTTGTCACGGCTATGGTTCGGATGGAGCCAATAATTAGAGCGCAAATTACTGGAGATATCGAAGTAATTACTAAGCCATTTGACATTATGACATTAGCGAATCAACTAACTGATGTGTGCGATCGCTATTTAGTTACAAATCAATAGTTATCAAGATGTAGGGGGAATTACTAAACCTGACCAGGTTCTGGAACTGTTAAATCAAGTCAGCAAAAGACTACAATAGTTGTATCTTGTGCAGTGATTAAGAAGTTTAATTTTAAGATTCTTGGATAGGCATAAAACAACATAACTATACTTAACTTCAGTAGGAAAACAAGTTTCCTCTATCTTGAACGACCCTCGAAACAATCACATATTAGCAGCCCTGCCTCAAAGAGAGTATCAACGTTTCAGGGATTGTCTTGAGCCAGTTCAACTTTCTTTAAATGAAATTCTTATAGAAGCCAATCAAAAGAGTGAATCGTTATATTTTCCAACTCAGGGTGTAGTGTCTTTAATGTCAGTGATGGGGGATGGCTCAACCACAGAAATTGGGTTAGTTGGCAAGGAAGGAATGGTAGGAACGCTGCCGTTTTTAGGAGAAGGTGTATCTAACAGTCAATCCATAGTCCAAGGGAGAAGGGACGGCAATGCGAGTCGATCGACAGGCACTGCAAGCAGAATGCGATCGAGGTAAGATGCTGCAAAAACTGCTGCTGCGCTATACCTTGAAACTGTTTAATCAGGTGAGCCAATGTGCTGCTTGTAATAATCATCACACTGTCAAACAGCGAACTGCTCGCTGGCTGCTGATGCTGGACGACCGCAGCGATCATTCCACTTTGTTAATGACTCAACAATTACTTTCTCGGATGTTGGGAGTACGTCGTACTGGAGTTACCGAAGTTGCCAAAGAAATTCAGCGACAGGGAATTATTGACTACCATCGAGGAAAAATTAAGATTTTAGACCGCGATACCTTAGAAACAGTTGCTTGTGAGTGCTATCAGGTTCTCAAAGATTGGTCTTTTGTTTAAGGTGATTTCAACCTATTAAGATTTATGGGCTGTTTTGTCCGCTTACGGACAAAGTTTAGCGAGAATTGTTAGTATTTTAAGTAGAGCGCAATCTAGCTCAGAATCTCGTCTTAAAATTCTCCAAATTGTTATGGAAGAAATAAAAGTATGAACTAGACTTTTGGGCTGACTGTAGTTAGTTTTATGGTGCATACAAATGTCCTCACCCAGTTTAAGCAAGCCAATTAATCGGTTACTAGCTGCACTACCAAGGGAAGACTATCAACGCCTTTGCCTTTATTTAGAGCCAGTAGAGCTTCCTCAGCATAAGATTCTTTACCATGCTGGAGAAGACTACGATTATGCCTACTTTCCCTCTCACTCGATTGTTTCTACCGTAGCGATCATGGAAGATGGCTCAACCACAGAGATTGGAGTCATTGGTAATGAAGGCATGGTAGGACTACCGATTATCTTAGACACCAGCTATACCAACTCGACAGCAATTGTTCAGGTGGGTAATGGTGGCTATCGGATTTCTGCTCAAGAACTACAAAACGAGATAAATCGTCAAGGAGCGTTGAAACGACTGCTGATGCGCTACATTCAAGCTCGGATAATTCAGCTTGGTCAAACTGCTGCTTGTAATCGCCATCACAATCTTGAACAGCGATTTGCTCGTTGGTTACTAACGGTACGGGACAATATCCAAAAAGACGAATTTCAGTTAACCCAAGAATTCATTTCTCAGATGTTAGGGGTACGTCGTACTGGAGTTACCGAAGTAGCCCACAAATTTCAAAAAGCAGGCATTATTCACTATAAACGTGGCTTGATACATATTGATGATCTAGAGAAGCTAGAAGCTCGCACCTGCGAATGTTATTGGCTGATTGCTAAAGAATTTTCTCGATTGCTTGATTCATTTTCTCCCTAGTGAAGTAAAATCTTCTATCTCAGCAATTCCTGATTTTCGATAAGGTATAGTTTTGGCGATCGCAATGAGAATTAGTCAGATTTTTAGCCATAAATATTGTCTTTTAGACATTACTTGAAACCGCCATACTTTGCTTGTTCTGACTGCGTTTACTATTTAAAAACAGAGGAACTCCATTATCAGGAGCAATTGTAGCACCACGACGTTTGGGAAGAATAGTGCGATCGCTAGTTAAGCTCAAATCCCATCCTTGCACAACTTTTGCTAGAACTAATTTCATTTCTAGTAAGGCTAGAGCATAGCCGATGCAGCGACGATTTCCGCCACCAAAAGGCATAAACTCATAGGTAGAGTATTGACGCTCTAAAAATCGTTCTGGCTTAAACTGCTTGGGTTCGGGATATAAATCTTCTCGATGATGAGTTAAATAAATAGTAGGTGCAAGCATGGCTTCTGGATCGAACTGATGTCCCATAATTTCAATCGGTGATTTAGCGCAGCGTAAAAAAGCTATAAATGCCACAGGATAAATCCTGAGAGTTTCGTTACAAACAGCAGTTAAATAGGGTAAACGAGATATCGCTAAAGGATCGGCATCGGGATCTAAACTAGCTAATTCTGCTAGCAACTTGTGTTTGACATCTGGTAACTTATGAACCCAATATAAAGCCCAGGATAAAGCAGTGGCAGTTGTTTCATGTCCTGCTACTAATAAAGTCATCATCTGATCTTTTAGTTCGATGTCGCTTAAACCTTCTCCCTGTTCGTCTTTTGCCGACATCATCAAACTAAGAACGTCGTTACCTGATAACTCTGGTTTGGCACGTCGCTCGTCTATTTCTTCCTGTAATAGCTGATAAATCTTGCGTTTACGCCCCACAACTTTACCCCACGGACTCGACTCTCCCCAATCCTGCTGTAAAAAAGGTAAGAAGATAACACTAGCTTTTAAGGGAGAATCGGTTAGATTTATATACTCAATCAGAGGAGGTTTGATCTGCTGGTAACGTTCTCCTTCACTCAAGCCAAAAACTACGTGCAGAATTGTTTCTAAAGTAATCTCCTGCATAGCTTTTTGGGCTACAAAAGTTTGTTTATCTTGCCACTGACTTGCTACTTTTTCGGTAATCTGACCGATGATTTCGGCATAAGACTTAACTTTTTCCCCATGAAAAGGAGGCATCATTAACTTCCGCTGTCGGCGATGAGGTGAGCCATCGAGCAATACTAAAGAGTTCTCTCCTAACAGACTGGCAACTATATTGTTAGTCCGCCCTACGTCAAATTTTTTAGCATCTACGCTTAAAATTTCTTCGATGCCTTGAGGATTACTAACTACCGTAAAAGATGGCAAACCCATTAGGTTTACTTGAAACATATCTCCATATTTTTCAACGCATTTTTCTAAAAAATCAAGGGGGCGAAAAATCCAGTTAATTAATTGGATTAAAGGCAAACTTTGAGGTCCATTTAAGGATTTCATGATTAAATTGCTAATAAATTGTAGGGTGGAAAATTGGCGTTTTAAAGGAGTTTGACTTAGGGCGTAAATGCGATCGCAATATAAAATTTAATATCTTATTTTAGAATATTATACAAACTGCTCTGCTTAAAGATCTCTACCGCAGTTTACTTTTCAACTTATTTGTCGCTCCCAATGCCTGACAACTACGAACAAACCTCTAATAAGATAAGGCTAAAATTACGATTCTTATGCAAATCTGTTTGAGTGACTTCGATCCAGCTAGGATGATTAATGACGTTTATCGAAACTATGATTATGGAATCTGACAACAAAACCCCTCTCGAACATCAAAATGTTCCTGTTGCACATCAAGGGTTACACAGCTTTCTTTATAGTTCGGATGACGAACATGATGCAGATAATGCTTCTGTTGAGATTAATTCTGATGGAACGAGCATTAATCAGATCTCAGAATGGTCACAGGCAAACTTTTAATAGCAAAGTTGCAGGAGTCTATGCTGTTTTAGATTGCGATCGCATTTATCAGTATATTGGTTATTCTAGGGATGTACTGCGATCGGTTCAAGGACATATCGCTCAAAATGGTTCGGAAACCTGTACTTATATCCGTGTCAAAACATTTAAGTTTCCCAAGCGTCAGGCGATGGAGGCACTAAAGAATGAGTGGATGGCAGAATTGGGATATACCCCTGGGGGGAATGCAAATGGTGGCAATACCTGGGCAGCTACTATTGGAGAAACTGCTAAAGCTAGCATGAGCGAAGCCGAGAAAAATGCTTATGAAGAGAAAAAGCTCAAGCTACGTAAAGCTATGGCAGATCCCACTCTGGTTGATGAATTAGCTGCTAATAATTCTCAAACTGAACTAGAAGTGCAGCGTCGCCAAAAACTTGAAGCAGCTGTCGAAAATGATGACTGGAGTTCAGTCATAGAATCGCAAAAACATTAGTAACCAACATCTTTTTGTTAAAATGTATTCTTGCGGTTATTAAAAAAGCTATTGAGTCAAAGACTCTATTTAATTACGAGCCAAAACCGTTGCAGGGTTTTACCCTGTTGCCAAACAAGGATATACCTTCTAATAAGGTTATTGGTGAGGTTGAAGCTAATAGCTAGGAGCTAATAGCTCCTTTATTACTGCATCTATACAATCTTCAACTAAAGGATACTGCTTTTAATGCAACGAAAAAGTTCTTTCGACTCTACCCATATTATGTATCGCTCAGAAGAGTTAGTGTCTGCTGCTTCTAATCGCTATCGTATTACTGTTCAAGTCGCTAACCGTGCTAAACGTCGTCGTTATGAAGAACTAGAAAGCTTTGACGATCCCACCATGAAACCTGTAATCAGAGCGATCATTGAAATGTCAGATGAATTGACTCAGCCAGAAATTATTGGCGACTAACATTAATTCTTAAAAAACTACCAGAAAAAGTTGGAACGTTTTATTAAAAGTGGGGATGGATGGCGTATCGGCTGGCATCCCCACGGTGGGAAGTATGTAGGTTTGGTGGGTACAGAAGATTGGGCGATTGAGCTAACCAAAGCGGAGTTGGATGACTTTTATCGTTTGCTAAATCAGCTTGTAGATACGATGAGTCAGATGTCAGCCGAATTGATGGATGAAGAAAAGATTAGTTGCGAAGCAGAAACAGATTTTTTGTGGATGGAAGTAGAGGGATATTTTGATAGTTATTCCCTACGCTTGATTTTGAATGGCGATCGCCGTTGTGAAGGAAGCTGGCGATCAGGCGTTGCACCTAAAATAATTCAAGGATTAAACTCCATTGGTTTTAGTTAATTAGGGCGTGTTAACTCATTTTTGAGCTAAGTCTATCTATGGTATTATGCTTGTTAATTATAAAACACATCTAATTATGTATATCTAATGTCGTCAATTGTCAACCCAACAATTCCAGAATCCACCACACCTTTGCCTAACGGTGGTTTAGATATTAGAGGTTTGGAAAATCAAGTTAATATTCTTGAAGGTAGTGAAAATGCAGACATTATTACTGGTGGCAATCTTGAGGACGTTTTAAATGGTATTGCTGGGAACGATGCAATTACTGGTGGTGGTGGTAATGATGAGATTTTTGGCGGTGGTGGCAACGATACTATTGATGGCGGAGATGGAGAAAATGAAATTTTTGGCGGTAATGGGGATGATGTATTAATTGTTAGTGCTAATCAAAATGTTTTTCGACAAGCTAGCACTTTAACGGGTGGAGCAGGGGAGGATACTTTTCAGCTTAATTTCAACCAATCGCCAGATATAGTCGAACAACAAACCTTTGCGATTAACCAAATAACCGACTTTACTCCAGGGGAAGATAAAATTGTTATCCGAGGATTAGAATCTGATGCAGAGCCAGTATATGATAGCGACACAGGAATATTATCTCTAGATGATTTAGATATAGCTCAACTATCGGCTGGACTCAATATTAGAGAAGAAGATATTGAAGTCGCAGATAATAATAGCGATACCGATGGAGAAAGTATTGTTTATCGCTTTCTCGATCCATCTGTCGGTGTACACTTTTATACGGCTGATGAAGTGGAAAGAGATGAAATACAAAACAACCTACCTAATTATGAATTTGAAGGAGAATCCTATCGTACTGTAGATGCAACTACTGGCGCAGCACAGGAAGTATACCGCTTCTTCAATCCTTCTACGGGGGTTCACCTTTACACTACTGACGAAACAGAAAGAGATTCAATTATCGACAATCTAGCTGATTTCGAGTTTGAGGGAGTCAAATTCTATGCCTATGAAACAGAAGTAGAAGGTTCAATTCCTGTTTATCGTTTTTATGAGCCTACCTTGGGAGTTCACTTTTATACTCCTAACGAAGCAGAAAAAAATGCAGTACAGGCTAATCTAGCTAACTACAATTTTGAAGGAATTGCTTATTACGCTTTACCCGTAGACGAAACTATTTTATAGAAAAAATTTTAAGCTTTAAGCTATTAGTATTAATCCTCATATATTTTGAAATTCAACACGATCGATGGCTCAGAATTGGGCAAACTTTATCTTGTAGGTACTCCCATTGGTAACTTAGAGGATATAACTTTACGAGCAATTCGTATTTTAACTGAAGTCGATTTGATTGCTGCGGAGGATACTCGTCGTACAGGTAAACTGTTACAGCATTTACAAATTAGTACGCCTCAGATTAGTTATCACGAACATAGTCCCATTTCTCGGATTGAAGAGTTGATGGCGCGACTACAGCAAGGGGAAAACATTGCTCTGGTGACAGATGCGGGAATGCCAAGTATTTCCGATCCTGGGGTGCAATTAGTCCAAGCTGCGATCGCTTTATCTATTGATGTAATTCCTATTCCTGGGGGTACGGCGGTTATCAGTGCCTTGGCTGCATCGGGTTTACCAACTGACAAGTTTGTTTTTGAAGGTTTTTTGCCTCCCAAGGAAAAAGAGCGTCTGGCACGATTAGAATTATTGCGGAGTGAAACTCGTACTGTGGTTTTATACGAAGCACCCCACCGTATAGTTAAAACTCTAGCAGATTTGGCAGCAGTGGCAGGGGCAGAAAGAGAGATAGTGTTGGCGCGAGAATTAACTAAAATACACGAAGAATTTTGGCGCGGAAGTATTAAAAATGCGATCGCCTTATATACCCAGCGTCAACCAAAAGGGGAATATACCATCGTGCTAAAAGGTGCAGTCGAGACTAATCTGATTATGTCAGAAGCCGAACTCAAAGCAGAGTTAAAACAGTTGCTAGAACAAGGTATGACGCGATCGCAAGCTAGTCGTCAATTAGCAAAATCAACCACTCTATCGCGACGAGAAATTTATCAATTGGATTTATAAAATAGCTATAATTTCTATTTGGTATTACTTTCTCCAAGTGAAGTAAAAAGTTGCACCATCTCCTAATTGTGACTCAACCCATATCTTTCCCTCTTGACCTTCAACAATCTTCTTAACAATTGATAGACCAATTCCTGTACTTTCAATTGTATCCCTTGCCTGTAAAGTTTGAAAAATGGTAAAAATGCGATCGTGATATTGGGGATCGATGCCTAGTCCGTCATCTGTTACGCCAAATTGATAAAAATTTTCTCGATCGGCAATGGATATGGAAACTTTACCTTTCGATTGGGGATGATATTTGATGGCGTTGTCAATTAGATTAGAAAAAACCTGCTGTAATAATAGGGCTTCAGTATTTAGCGTTGGTAAATCCGAAGGAACGATAATCTCAAATGCTGGTGGTATTGATAATAAAGCGATCGCATCATCGATCAAGTCTTTGACATCAATAATTTTGGTAGGTGTATTCTTTTTACCCACACGGGAATAGTTCAACAAGCCTTGAATCAAGCCATCCATCCGCTTAACCCTAGACTGCATAAGCTCGAGCTGCTGGTAGTTTTCTTCGGGAATTTCTCCTTTTAGATCTTCTTTTAGCCAAGTGGCTAAATTAGAAATTGCTCGCAATGGTGCTTTGAGATCGTGAGAAGTAACGTAAGCGAAATGATCTAATTCTTGATTGCGTTTTTTTAGCAAAGATGTGGCTTTTAGCAATTCTTGGTTAGACCACTGTAATTCTACGGCTTTCTCCTTGAGGGAATTTTCCGACTCTTTTTGCAGAGTCAAATTTCGCATGACGGTAGAAATATACTCAATTTTATCTCCTTCGGACTTGTGAGCAATAATTAACTGAGACACTGGTATTTCTCGACCATCTTTAGTCAACAGTGCAGTTTCACCTAACCAAGTTCCTTTTGTAATTGCCGTGGGAATGCCTTCTTCTTTTATAAGATTAAATGCCCAGTCTGGATAGTAGTTGGCAGTAGATAAACTGGCAAGGTCGAAATCATCCTCAATCCCCATTACCTGCTTCATTTGAGGATTATTCCAGATTACTTCTCCATTGACTTCAGAAATCTTGATATAGTCTTCTGAAGCCTCCAATACCTGGACTCGTCTAGCTAATTCTGTTTCTAATTTTTTTCTCTTCTTTAATTCTTTCTGGAGATTATCTAATAATTCTGCTTGCTGTATGGCGATCGCTAGTTGAACTGACAATTTATCCAATAGCTCTGCTTCGTCAGCTTGCCAAACACGAGTACGATCGCATTGGTGAGCAATCAATAAACCCCATAAATTAGATTTTTCTGATGAAGGTGAAGTAGCAAACAAAAGTGGACAAACAATATGAGCCTTAACTTCAAACTGCTCCAATAGCTCGATGTGGCATTTAGAAAGTCCGTCCTCATAAATATTGTTGATAACTAAACTTCTTCCTTTTTCATATCTAGCTGTACCTCGATCTCGAAAGCAGGTATCGACTATGTTTTGCCCTAAAGATTTTGTCCAGCCACGATTGAGAGACTCAGCAACAATATCTCCACTCATATCTGGAGCAAATCGATAAATTACTACGCGATCGCAGTTTAATAGCAGCTGTACTTCTTTAACGGCAGTGTCAAGAATTTGAGATAAGTCCAAAGACTTGCGAATACGCAATGCAGTTTCAGCAATCAGCCTTTGTTGTTGAAAATTTTTACGCAACAGAGATTGTAAATGACTTTGCTGTAGTGCATTTTTGACTGAAGCTGTCATAACTTCAGGAGTTAACGCATCCTTTGACCAAATAGTCTTTTGCGCCACGCTTCATTGCTTCTACTGCGATCGTTTCACTTCCCTGTCCCGTTAACATAATGATAGGAGGAACATGATTTGTCTGGCTTTTTAAATCTTCAATAAACTCTAGACCGTTGCAGTCAGGTAACAGATAATCAAGCAGAATAAGATCTGCTGAAATAGTTGCAACTTTTTCTAAACCTTCTTCACCAGATTCCGTTTCGATAATTTGGTAGCTAGCAGTAAATTCGTTGCTTAGATAACGACGATAAGCTTCACGATCTGACTCAGAATCATCAACTATTAAAATTATGTACTCGCGGGCTATCATTTATTACGGCTCACTTTTTAGTGCTGACAAATTTAACTTAAATTTGATGGCAATTTGACTTAATATTTCCTGTTCTTTCAAAGTAATATTACCGTTAGAAATTGCAATATCGTAGCACCTATTCAAAGTCAAGGGCGCAAATTCTGGCATCAACTCTTCAAGTAATACAGACTAAATTGTAATTTCGTTTCAGATTAACAGCAATCATGTCTACAGAATCAGGAGAAATTTCTTTTATTTTTGGCAAAATTTTTGTCCAATCTTGCCCAGGATAACTAACCTGTACCATATGAGCTAAAATACGATCCATCACTTTTGATTGACTTAAAGCCACCTGCCAATCTGCATCGGTTTGCTTCTGCATGGATGTAAGCTCTATATCGGAAGTCTTTCCTTGATAGAAACGACAGGCTGTTTGACCTAAAACATAGAGCATAGCTGCATTGGTAGAAGCACCAACTACCGCACCAATACCAGGAATAATCTCTACCACGGTTAAGCCTGTTTTTATAACATCTGCACCCAAAGATAAACCAAAGATTGCTAAAACTTCTCCTCGTCTGGCGGGTTCGTCCAAATCTAATCCATAAGCTGCTGCAATTTCATAAACCATTTCGGTTTGCAGTTTAGTAGTTGCAATTAACTCTATACCCAGAAATAAGGCTGCAATAGGAGGAATGATGTTTGTGAGTAGTCCTAAACGTCCTCCTTTCCAGGTTTTTTCGATAATCAGGCGGTTGAGCAATTTGACTTGGTGTTTCATCAGGATATTGCGATCGCATTTCTGCTACGTTGGCCTGCACCTTAGAGATATCTACTTTACCTAAAAAGGTCATCAGCCAATCCAAACCAATAATGTTGTCTGCCGACTTTAGAACTGGATTTGAAGCGATCCATTCTAGAGTTTGCCCTGTGGAAACAGTGGTTTTTTCGAGAATTTTTTGGGTTTCGGTGGTTATAGTTTCTGTCAAATTACCTACCGTACCGATTATTCCCGCGATAAATTTTTCTGATATATTAGTATCTGACATTACTTTTATGAATAATTAATATTTAATATTAATACTAAATTTCCCAACTATTCTGTTAGGTAAGGTTCAGATAGTCAGGAAATATGCTTGCTAGCCTGGAATTCTCAAGAAAAACCAGAACTAGTATGATTTTAATTTGTAAATTAGATTTACTAAAAAACTTCTACTTTTAAACTTGGCTCTAGTTAGTTAAATTATCTAAGAAGCTAGATGCTTTTTCTTTAACTGTAGTTGCGCTAGTTTCATTAGGAGAAATCATTTTGTCCATATCTGCATCACCTTGGACTGCATTTGTACCTTTTTGAGCTTTCTCAGTGATTTCATCAATTCCTCTAGGATTGGAACGGGCTACATCATCTGTTTCCTTTTGAATTTTATTTAAAGTTGCTTCGCCATCAGTAGATTTACTAGTTACTGCTTGAGCTGGATAGGCAGTAGCAACAAATAGAAAACCACATATAAATACAGTTAATACTATACGAACTGAAGATTTCAACCAGTTAGCGAATTTATTAGATAACATAAACGTGCCTCAAAAAAATGTTTCAATACTTACATTAATAACAATCGAGGTGATGCACCAACATCTAACTAAAGGTATAGATTTTACACTTATGGCTGCTAATACTTGGCAAATTGATGAAATACAAGCAAGTTTTGATTCTATAGTCGTTGGTACCTATAGTACTCTTGTTTTATTTTTGGCTTATAGAAGCTTTTTTCCTACTATTTTTTAATTTGCGATAATTTGGATTATTAACATCAAAATTTGATTTTGGTTGCCAACGATCTAATATATCTTTGACTAGCACTTCCTTAAGCCATACCTGTGCTACCACTGTGATGGGCAAAGCGAGAAATAAACCCAAAATGCCAAAGAACACGGCAAAAGCAACCTGGGCTAATAAAGTAACAGCAGGTAGCAAAGATACCTGTTTTTCCATCACAATAGGAGTGAGAATATTACTTTCGACCTGTTGGATCAAAATGTAAAGAGCGATTACAGCCAATGCTTTCCAGGGTGCGTCGAGTAGAGCCATCGCTGCGGGAGGAACAACGCTTAAAACAGGTCCCAAGTTGGGAATAAAAGTCAAAATTCCTGCTAGTAAAGAATTAGCTAGAGGTAATCTAACACCAAGCAACAGTAAACCAATACCGCTCAAAACTGCGATCGCCGCCATATTGAATAATATACCGATCGCCCATCCTGCTAGATTTTTCTCACACTTTTTAAGAATAGTTTGAACTCTAGAACGATAGAAGGCAGGAAACGTTAAGAGAAACACTTGTCTATAGGAAGTAGGTTTGACTAACAACATGATTGTGACTACTATGACTAACAAGGAATTAATCACCACGCTTAACGTACTCGAAAAGAGATCGAAAAAGTTAGCAAATAGTGTATCCATCCAAGACTGAATGTTTTGACCCAAAGATCCTAGTCCCCTGACTTCTTCGATCAGGTTGGCAGGTAAAAGATTACGTAGCCATTCATTCCAGCTACTTATCTGTTCTAAAGCAGTAGGGACTAAGGTAACTAATTCCTGAAACTGTTTGATAAAAGGTGGTATTACTAAAGCAACAAAACCGATAATAAAAATCAATACTCCGCTTACTGATATAGCGATCGCCGTTTTTCGATTTAAACTTAATTTTTGCTGTAGCAGTTTAACTAATTGGTTGATTGCAGTGGCGAAAACTACCGCAGCGAAGGCTAGTAATAATACTTGTTTAATTCGCCACAATATATAAAGAGCAATGATGATTGCCAAAAACCCTACTAGCGTACCAAAACGCATTATTTAAATCTCCTAAAATCTAATAATATATAGTTTTCAAACTAGTCTAAATTCGTCTTTATTAATTTGAATTAATTTGATGCGCAACAAAAAAGACAGATCGACGGTAGGAGATGCCGAAAGTATTCAAGCATTTCCTATTTTTCCATCAACTGTCTTCGCTAGATAAATCAGATGTATTTCTCTAGAACTTAGCTATTATATGTAGTGGTGCCATCCTTGTTAATGTATTCTAAATCATCGCGTTGGCTAACTACTTTAGTCTCTTTATTTCTGCCGACCAAACCAAACAATCCCAATAAACCAAGTAAGCCTAACCAACCCCAATTAGATTTTTGTTCGATCGCAGCAGCCGTTTCTGCTACTTCCATTTCTGCTGCTTCTGCTGCTTGATTTATATTTTCTTTTGCTTCAACTGCCGTTTCTTCTACTTCTTGTTCTGCCTGATTGTAGTTGTTTTTGATCGCCTCACCAGTATTTTCTAAACCACCTTCAATTGCATTACCAGTATTTTCTAGCCCTTGCTCTGCTGCTTCTCCAGTATTTTTTATGCTATTTCCCAGAGATTTTCCTGCATCCTTGAGGCTTTCTCCAGCATTGTCTACGTTTTGTTCTGCTTGGTTAATGTTTTGATCTACGGTTTCTCCTTTGTCTTGAGCAAAGGCTACACTGCTAGTCAATGTAAGGCTAAGAGCGATAATAGTATTTGCAGTTAATTTAGTTAAGTTCATAAAAACTCCTGTTTAATATTTTAGTTAGAATTAATTTTTTCGATAATATAGTCAAAATAGCTGAAGGCGGAAATATAAGATTACCCGCCATAATCTAGGGACAATCTAGAACTTTTGATTTTTGGCGGTTAAACGATGCCTGAATCAAGAAGCGGAATTGATTACCACTTGCGATCGCCATCCTCGTCTGTTCTGGCTTGACGAATCACATCAGAGATTTCTTCTGCATCTTTAACATGGTGTAATGCTTCTTCTTCCCCTGATTCATTTTCTACAGGAAAGTATGTAGGTACCGTTACATGACCAGCAGGATCCCAGCTATCAACTGCTACTTGCTCCTTCTTTTCTTCGAGAGACTTAGAGTCATCAATTACATCTCCCTCATTAGCTGTGTTATGCACCTTATCATTGTTTTGATTATCCATTTATATTATGCTTAAGTTCTTAATCACTATTTAAAGCGATTATTCTATTTTCAGTATCTAGCCAACGATATAATTTTTTCTATATCTACTGATAGAGATAATTTTTTTGCTCCATAAAGGATTCTACTTTTTCAGACATGAAATAGTTAAGAAAAAGTAGCCATTGCCAACTCCCCTTTATGGAGCTATGGGAAGATAATAGGGCTATACCAGTGAGAAAATCATCACAATTTTGCCTTATCTTCTCACTTCATTCAGGTTGTTGTCGCTTGAATTTCTGCCTCGGTTATCTCTTTCAGTCTTACTTCATCCCGTTGAGGATCTGAACGAGTTACCTGCATTTCCATACGTTCGCCTAAAGTTACAGGGCGATCGAAACGATGGGGTAATTCCATACCCAAATCTTCAATTAAAATTAAACCTAGGTTTTCATCTTGCCTCAACCAGCGCAATACCAATACATCCCAAACACAGTCTGTATTGCGCCTCAAATATTCTAAACTCCAGTAGCGGTTGGTTTGACGTTCAACTAACGTTGCCTCATAAGATGAGCTGCTAACGCTGTAAACAATCTCTTGTAATTCCTCGCGAGAAAAGGGTAACTCTTCCCCCCGAAGATGAGCTTTGATTTGAAAATGAGAAAGCAAATCTGTATAGCGACGGATGGGGGATGTTACTTGAACATAGCTATCCAAACCCAAACTAGCATGACGAATAGGAGACATACTCATTTCGCTACGGGGCATACAGCTACGAATAGCACAGAAGCGAGTAGGTCCTGGAGGTAGCTGAAGTAATTCTTCTTCGGTCGGAAGTTCTGGCTGGGGTTGTCCTCTAAAGGGTAGGGGTAAGTTGTTTTCAGTGCCGTACACACCACCAATTTGACCAGCAAGAATCATCATCTCCGCAACTAACTGACGAGAAGGAGAACTATCAATTAGTTCGATAGTTACTTCTTCATTGTCTTTAACTTTGATGACTGATTCGGGCATCTTGATTTGAATTGCCCCTTGCTCTTTACGCCACTGTCTTCTTAAATAAGAGCTTTTAGCTAAATCTGGGATTTCAGGTTCATTTTGGATACCCAAATGGAGCATCTCATCTACATCATCATAGGTCAGACGATAGGTGGGCTTGATCAGGCTAGAATGAATTTCATATTCTTGAACTCCCCCCGATTCATCTAGGATAACCCCAAAACTAAGAGCAGAACATACTTGACCTTCAACTAAACTCATTGGCCCTGTAGCCAACTCTGTCGGGAACATCGAAACCATCCCCGTGGGCAGATACAAACTTGTACTGCGGCGGCGCGCTTCTAAATCTAATTCATCATCTGGAGTAATAAGGCGAGTCGGATCGGCAATGTGAATCCAGAGTTTCATTTTGCCATCATCTAAATATTCAACGCTAAGACCATCATCAATTTCTGTCGTACTTTCATCATCGATAGTACAAACTTTAAGATGGGTTAGATCTATGTAATTGCCATCGGCTTCAGCAGGATCGGATTGAAGACGGGGTTGCACCACATCAAGTACCTTTTTAGAGAAATTTACAGGATAGGAACTGCGACGTAAAAACAAATTTTCGTGTTTACTCCACCATCCTATATCTACCAATAGATCGAACGCTCCTTGGGCATCAAATTTCCTGCCTATCTCTTTTATTATTTCTTGAGCTACTTTAGAAGTTCCTTCCATCCCCAAAGCTAGCTTTTCAATGGATTCTAGACGCAGGCGATCGCTTTCACTCCATTCAATATTCTCTCCTGCTAGAGCCTGCTTTATATGCTCGATGAAGTCAGTTTTTTCTCGTTCTTTCTGCTCTTGAACTTCTAGCTGATGCTTGATTTCTTCTACTTGATTTGTCGGTCTCGGCTCGTAGCGATCGCCTTTACTTTTAAAGTAGATTTTATCCTGACTCAATAAACAATGAGCAGCATAACAAAGAGTCTGACTTCGATCGGAAAACAGCAACTCTGCCATTTGTTGCGGAGTAGTGCTTTCTTCGTCTTCAATCAATATTTCCCAAGCAGTTTCTAAACTCTCAGGGTCGATATATGGTTCTACTTCTGCCAAGAAGCTGGCGATCTCCGAAGGTTGATAGAGAACGCCTTCCACGGTATATTCAACTCTTTGAGGGCGTATTTTATGGGATTGCCCTCCTGCGTCAATAACGATCCAGTCTTTCTTACCTTCTGGTCGTTCGGCAACTGCAAGACGACGTTCTCCTTGCACTCTGAATTCAATCAGCTTTCCTTGTTCCACCAGCTTTGTACTTGAGATTTGCTTACAACACTATTGTACAGTTTACTCTTTGCTGGCAAATTCCATCTAAACTGTAAGGAATAGTTTTGCTTTAGCCTTCTTTGTTGACAAAGGGAAGAATGGCGATCGCTCTAGCTCTTTTTACTGCTACAGTCAAATCTCTTTGTTGCTGTGCGGTCAAACCAGTAATACGACGGGGCAAAATTTTGCCTCTTTCGGTAATAAATTTACGGAGTAATTCTACGTCCTTATAGTCGATAGGATCGCTGGGTTTGATGGGGGAAAGACGTTTACGGTAGTATGCCATGATTGTTTTGTAGGATTTTCAGGTTTTCTAAGTTCAGAAATTAAGTAATTTCTATTTGATTTCTTTGTGAACAATGTGACCGTTGCAGTGAGTACAGAATTTCTTTAATTCCATTCTGCCTGTGGTATTACGACGGTTTTTAGTAGTTGTGTATCGAGATACACCAGGGGAACGCTTGTTAGTGTTGCTGCGACACTCTGTACATTCCAAGGTAACAATTATACGAACGCCTTTCTTGCTTGCCATGATTTTTGCTATTGGTGCTTGAATATTATATCTATACGTTTATTGATACAGACACGCAGCTTACTATTTTCGCATACTACGCTGAATTTGACCAAAGATTTTTTTGAGTCTTAAGTCGAGGGAAAATCCTCTTTCAGTTTGTACCATAAAAGTTTGAGCAAGGCGATCGTGTCCAGCCAGGTTTGTTTCCTCATCGATCAGTGCTAGAGAACAGTCTACTGCCAGGGGACTGAGCAATAACAACATAGCTAAACCACTAGTAAAATTTTGCAATCCTGCGATCGCCAGAGCCGAACCAATACCCAACATTACTTCTCTTTTGGATAGACTCAATAGGTCAGGAATACGATTAAAACGGGGATCGATAACCTTAATATCGAATAACCAAGTACCTAAGCTTTGACCGCGATTTTTCTCTACAATTAGCACTCTTAAGATCCACCAGCAAGAAAGAAATACCAACCACTGAACAACTAAGTTAGCTGCAAAAAAGGCACTAACAAACCAAACGCTTAAAAAATCAATCGCAAAGGCACTGGCTCTTCTATCGAGAGGAACTTTGGGATACTTCCTATAATCGGGTTTCAAGGAACGATAATCGTCATACATGATTGATTGTCTGAATATCAGGTTAATCTTTAATTATCTGACTTTAAGCTCGTCTGGGTGATTATTTGTTTTTTCTTTTCAAGAAGCATTTTAAATATTATAAATTTTAGACTCTTATACAATTTAATTTAATTAGAATTTTATAGATGATAGTTAACTATTCATCACCAAAAACAAGTTTATGCTTACTCTCTTTTCTTATGTCTAATGATTTAGGATTTAGAGAAAATTAAATTAATAGTTCTTTTTAACAAATTGCGATCGCCTGTTTGAGAAGCGTTACCTAATTTAATTTGCTGAAAAAGTTTCTTTTGATAAAAGCACCCAGCATAAAGACCAGCTGTACATCCAAAAAACATCATTTTACTCAGACCTAACTTAAACAACACTTAGAGCAGTTATAGGCAATCGATAATTTGGTTATCTTAGTCTCAAACCCCTATTCTTTCGTTAAAGATTAAATTTTGTCCGAACCATTGTTAAAGAAAGCTCAAAATAACTTCAATTTTTATTCCAACCAAGTTAGTTTAAAAGCTGCAATACAAATAAAGATAGATAAAGTAGTAATTCGCCTAAATAAAGCGGTTTCTTCCATACTATTTTATGTTGAATTTAGAATATTTAAAAGATCTGCTAAATAAATCAATCATCGACAGCATTAGCTTTTCAATAAATGCTCGTTAAACTCTTCACGATTATCTAATATACAAAAATATTTATCCATACTTGTCAACTCAAAGAGCATTCTGATTTGTTCATTAATCGAACACAAGAATAAGTCAACCTCCGCAGCTTTTAATAATTTAAAAGCCTTGACCAAAGCTCCAAGACCTGAGCTATCCATAAAAGTAACATTGCTAAAATCAACTAAAATGGTATGTACGCCACTATCTATACTTTGGTTAATTTGATGTTGAAAATCACCAGTTTTAGTTCCGTCTAAAATACCTTCTGGTTCAATTATTTGAACTATAGAATTCATATAGTAAAAACTTTTTAGAAAAAATAAAGAGTACTAGATAAGTATAGCAAAATAAGTGTAATATAACGAAATGAAATAGATTTCAATATGTGATTTTTACTACAAAAAAAAGGTTGTTAGTTGTTATATGTAACTAGCTTATCTTCATTTTTAAATTGAAAAGCAACTTTTATCCGCAATTCTTTTGTTAAGCACCTAATCTAAAATCATTTCAGTAAACAGTAAAAAATTAGGTTATTAATAGTTTCATCGGTAGCTTTCCATAATAAGAACGCTGTGATAGCGATCGCATAAAAAAGGTGAGTCTAATTAAACTCACCTTGCAAAATTATTTCAATCGCTCAATTGGAAAGTTAGCGATCGACAGATCCCATAATTATGTCAACACTACCAAGGATCGGCATGATATCAGCTAATTTAACTCCTTTGAGAAGTTCGGGTAGAATCTGCAAATTATTAAAATCAGGAGCGCGGATTTTCCAACGCCAAGGAAAGACATTATCATTACCGACAATAAATATTCCCAATTCACCTTTACCACTCTCTAAACGAACATAGTGTTCGCCTTCAGGAATTTTAAAAGTAGGAGCAACTTTTTTGGCTATATACTGATATTCAAAATCATTCCATTTAGACTTCCGCCCTTCAGCCATACGATTAGCTTCTAGGTTTTCATAAGCACCGCCAGGAATTCCTTTGAGAGCTTGACGAATAATTTTGAGGGACTCGCGCATTTCGCGGACTCGCACTAGGTAACGAGCGAAACAATCTCCTGCTGTTTCCCAATGAATATCCCAGTCAAAATCGTCATAACATTCGTAATGGTCTACTTTGCGTAAATCCCATTTAACTCCAGAGGCTCTCAACATTGGACCAGATAGACCCCAGTTAATTGCTTGGTCGCGAGTGATTGTACCAACTCCTTCTACACGACGACGGAAGATAGGATTATTGGTAATTAACTTTTCATATTCATCGATTTTGGGATCGAAATAATCACAAAAATCCTCGCATTTTTCAATCCAGCCATAGGGTAAATCTACTGACACGCCACCAATGCGGAAATAGTTATTATTAACTAATCGCTGACCAGTAGCAGCTTCCCAAAGATCGTAGATTAATTCCCGTTCACGGAAAATATAGAAAAAGGGAGTTTGTGCGCCGACATCAGCCATAAATGGACCCAACCAGAGTAAATGATTGGCGATGCGGTTCAATTCGAGCATAATCACCCGAATATATTGAGCGCGTTTGGGTACTTCAATACCTGCAAGCTTTTCAGGAGCATTAACGGTAATTGCTTCGTTAAACATACCCGCAGCATAATCCCAACGACTTACGTAAGGGACGTACATTACGCTGGTACGATTTTCGGCAATTTTCTCCATACCCCGATGAAGATAGCCAATTACAGGCTCACAATCGATTACGTCTTCCCCATCAAGAGTCACAATGAGGCGCAATACGCCATGCATTGAAGGATGATGAGGTCCCATGTTGAGAATCATGGGTTCGGTTCTAGTTTCTATTTGTGCCATAAATCAGCAATATTCCTTTTGTTAAGAAACCTATTATATTCTTACCGCGGAATGCGGTAAGAGGAAGCCCCGTCGTTTCACGGCGGGGTCTCTCTTACTGCTATTTCTCTGTCTTATATATATTATCGAGTTTACCGTCTCGATAGGAACTGAAAATTTAATAATTTGGTTCAAAACAGATCAAATAAATATTTATCACCTGATAGTTAGGGTAAATTTATCAACAAGCTTGTTGATAAATTTAATATTTATCAAAGATTCCGTTGACGCTTTCGATTATGATTAAATTTATCAGATGTGAACGAAGAAAGTCAGAATCATGGTAGCAAGCGAAAACAAGATCGGTTCTCTCCTAAAGCCTTTTCAACGTTTCGGGGTAAATCTTGGTCTGAAAAGAATTGAAAAGCTACTAAAAAATTTAGGAAATCCTCAAAAGCGAGTACCAATTATCCATGTTGCAGGGACAAATGGTAAGGGCTCTGTATGTGCTTATTTATCATCGATTTTGACTGAAAGTGGCTACCGAGTGGGACGCTATACATCGCCTCACTTGGTTGATTGGACAGAAAGGATTCATCTTAACGAACAGGCGATCGCATCTACGGATTTAATCAAACTATTACAGGATATTCAAGCAGCGATCGACCCAAAAGAAGAAAGCCCCACTCAGTTTGAAGTTATTACCGCTGCTGCTTGGCTGTATTTTGCGCGATCGCAAGTAGATATAGCCATTATGGAAGTGGGTTTGGGGGGACGGCTCGATGCAACCAATGTTACTGACAGTGCTTTAATTAGCATTATTACTTCTTTAAGCAGAGAACACTGGCAGCGTTTGGGACCTACCATCGCTGATATTGCCAGAGAAAAGGCTGGCGTACTCAAACCTAATTGTCCTGCAATTGTGGGGCAACTACCAACGGAAGCAAAAGATGTTGTTATAGCTAGAGCGCAAGAGTTAAACTGTCCCGTAACTTGGGTCAAACCAGCCAAGGGAATTAAAATTGCTCAAAGACATGATGCTAACTGGGCAAAGTATGAAGAGATAAAATATCCTTTACCCCTGTTGGGAGAAGTACAATTAAGCAATTCGGCTTTGGCGATCGCAGCTATTAAAATTTTACAGGAACAGGGTTGGAAAATTCCCGAATTAGCGATTCAAACTGGCATGAATAAAACTCGCTGGTTAGGAAGATTACAGTGGTCAACTTGGCACAACCATCCTTTACTAATTGATGGAGCGCATAATCCAGCAGCAGCGATCGCTTTAAGACAATATATTGATACTCTCAATAAGCCAGTAATTTGGGTAATGGGAATGCTTTCCACCAAAGACCATGAAGATGTTTTGGAAGTCTTGCTAAGACCCCAAGATGAACTGCATTTAGTACCCGTACCCGATCATAGCAGCGCAAAACCAGAAGAGTTAGCAGCGATCGCTCAACAAGTATGTCCCAATCTTAGTAGTTGCTCGACTTATCCAGATGTTTTCCAAGCACTCAATATAGCGATCGTTCAAGCGCAAGAATCTAAAACAGAAAAGTTAGTTGTATTGTGTGGTTCTTTATATTTGATCGGTCATTTGTTTCAAAATACCGCATTAAATACCAGTCCCAATACCCTCGTTAATGCCTAATAGTTACAAGTCCTGGTTAAAATGATGACTCTGTTAAAGGAGGTGTTTCTAATAAATCATCTGAATTATTTTCAGGTACATCTAAAAAATCATCATTTTCTAACGGTTCAATTAAACTATTGTCATCACTGTTATTAAAATTATTACTAGAAGATGGGCGACTATAATCAGGTTGATTATCGATTAGACTTTCTGAATTGAAATTATTACTTTCTACCATTGGATTGGGACGATTTATTTCAGTAGAATACGAACTTCCCGAAGTATTAATCTCCGTCGGTGGATTGGAATAAGTGCCAGTAGGTATCCCTTCTGTTTCAACTATTTTTCCCGAACCTCCTTTTTCTTCTGGTACGGGAGTGATAACTATATTTTTCTCTCGTTTTAATTGTTCAAAAGGACTATCATCGTTCGCTATATCTAATGATTCTTCTTTCTCTTCGGCAATTTCAGAGCGATAAAAAGAATAAGCTATGCCGCCTAGACCTAAAAATACGGCAGCCAGAATGCTTATCCCAGCAAGTATTGATAAATATCCCGAATCTTTTTTCATGATATTTTAATTAAAAGTTTGAGTTTTACCTTCGATACTTTTACCCTAATAAGCAATAGTAAAATAAACGATTATTATCAGCTCGATCTAATAATTTGAGTTGTCTAAAAATACTTTCATGTCGCAACCCAACATAATCATCTGTCCTGGTATTCATTCTCCACAATTGACCGAGAGCTTTATTGAAAGTATTGAAAAAATTGTTGGACAAACAGACTATCTAGTTTTGCCCACAGAAAAATACGCGCCTTACTCTGCGATCGCAATTTTGCAATGGCTAAAAACACACTATCCATTACCCCAAGATGCTCCCTCACTATCTTTTATTTCTTTTAGTGCGGGAGTTGTCGGGAGCATTATTGCAGCAAATATATGGCAGTTACAGGGAGGAGAAGTTAACAGCTTTATTGCCTTTGATGGTTGGGGAATGCCATTGACGGGTAATTTCCCTCTCTATCGCGCGAGTCACGATCGCTTTACTCACGACAGTTCGGCTATTTTAGGTGCAGGAGAAACAGGTTTTTACGCAGATCCAGACGTGGAACATTTAGAACTATGGCGATCGCCCGATACCTGTAGAGGATGGAAAGTAATCAATTCTGGTCTTAAAACTTGTTGTTTACTAACAGAATATCTTCAAGATATTTTAAGTTCTCATAACAATCAACAGTAGAGCAGTGAGAGTAGTGAGAGCAGTGAGAGCAGTGAGAGCAGTCCTAAAGGAAGATGTAAGTAAGGCTATATAAGTATATTAACGTTGAGTAAAATAATAATTAATAATTATTAGATTATATTTTCATCCTTTATTGCTTTATCAGCAATCATCACAGCAATAAATGTATTTTAAAATACTTATATACTCGACAAAAAGATTATTTTTGAGTCTAAAATATAATCATATTCAACTGCAATAGACGATTCATAATACTATGTCAAATATTTTAGTAATTGAAGACGATCCTGCAACTTTATACAGCATTGTCGATTTATTAGAAGCAGAAAATTTTCAGGTTACTGCTGCAATAGATGGAGATATTGCTCTCAAAATAATCGAACAAAAAAAAATTGATTTAATTATTTGCGATCTACTGTTACCTAATCTCAACGGCTACGAAGTACTATCATCTTTGCGAAAAAAAAGAAAGACTTCCAGTATTCCTTTTATTGTTTTGACGGGAAAAGGTAAGCGTGAAGATATACGTTTGGGAATGGAAGTTGGAGTGAATGACTATATTGTTAAACCATTTATCAATCAGGAATTAATTGAATTAATTCAGTCAAGGTTAGAGACAAAAAGATTTTTAGAAAAATGCTATAAAGTCGTTCCTCAACAAAGTGGAATGCCAGAAAAAAAGACTAAATATCCTCTATATTACGACCAGGCAACTTTGTTGCCCAATCAACTATCTCTCAGGGATAAGTTTAATAGGATAGTCCAGAAATATGTCGAACATAGAATAGATTCTAGTTTGCCAACTCATCAAAAAGTAACTAGTATTGCCATATGCTGTCTTGGTCTTGGTGGTTTTGCAGAATTAAGCAATAGTTTGAGCCAAGCACAAAATCATTCTTTCATTCAAACAGTAGTTCAAAGATTGACTAGTACTATTGGCAATAAAGCAAAGATAGTACGTTTACATAGCGGAGATTTTCTCCTAATATTTCCCTATGTTAAACATCTCAATCAAGCAGTAAAATTGGTCAAAGTAGCTCAATCTTCTTTATTTATGCCGTTTATCCTGGAGGATATAACGATCAATATAATTCCCTATGTTGGTATATCCTTTTATCCAGCCCACAGCGAAGATATTGAAAATTTGCTCGACCATGCTCGACAAGCATTAAAACAGGCTAAACAAAATCTAGAAGATTGCTACGAAATTTATCATCCTAATTTTCAACCTCCTCTGAATTTTAGGTCTTTAACGCTATTTGATAATATACAAAATGCCTTAGAAAATAATGAACTAAGGGTAAATTATCAGCCCCAAATCGATCTCGTTTCGGGGAAGGTGGTAGGCTGTGAAACCCTGCTACGTTGGCATCATCCTCAACGAGGAAATATACCGCCTACAATGTTTCTTCCTATAGCAAAAGAAAGTGGTGCTATAGAATCAATTGAAAAGTGGTTTATACACACTGCGTTGAAACAATTAGCAACATGGCATCAAGCAGGATACAAACAATTTAAATTAGCGATTAATATTTCTGCGAGTCAATTTAATCGTCATGATTTTACCTACACAATTATAAATGCTTTAAATCAAGTGCAACTTGCTCCCAAATTTTTGGCAATTGAAGTAACAGAAACTATTTTGCTCCAAGATAAAAGAAACTCAATTGAAAAACTGAGTGAATTGAAGTCTTTTGGGATTGATGTTGCGATCGATAATTTTGGTACTGGTTATTCTTCTTTGAGCTATTTGGAACAATTTCCCTTTAATGTTCTCAAGGTAGATATATCCCGTTTACATAAACTGTTTGGAGTTGAAAATAGCCAAGCGTCATTGCAGTATATTGCCAAGGTAGCTCAGAGATTAAATGCCAAAGTAATAGTGGAAAAAGTGGAAACTCAAGCACAACTAAAATTTTTGCGTCAAAATCAATTTAAAACAGCCCAAGGATATTTTTTAAGTTTCCCCCTAACAGCCAACAAATTTGATTTGCTATTGCAGGGTAAACCCGATCGCCTATCAACCCTATTTAGTTTTCCTCCAATTTAAACCGACAAATTGTTGCTTTTATCGTTATTAATTTGGTAATTATATTGAGTAAGGAACTAAACTTCCAGCATAAAAATATAGCGTTAAACATCTTACATCATGTTGGACGATCGCCTAGAACTAGATCGGAAGGTTTTACAGAAGTACAGCGAATCGAAATTACTCACCGTTGATTTAACTACTTCACTACTAAGCGCGATCGCCTTAATGAATCAGCATCGTTCTAGCTATTTATTAATTGAATCCCAACGTAAATTAGAAGGGATTTTTACGGAACGAGATTTAGTTCAATTAATTGCTGCGGAAATAGAGTTTGGCAATAAAACTATTGGGGAAGTGATGACCAAACAGCCAAAAGTTTTGTCAAGCTGGGACAACTTTACCCCTTTAGAGCTAATTAACCTTTTCCAGCAACATCAAGTACGTCATTTGCCCCTCATAGATTCCCAGGGTAAAGCAGTTGGAATTTTTACCCATGATAGTTTGCTGGCAACTATTCAAGGAAGCTATCTCTTGAGACGAAAAAAAGTTAGAGAGATAATGAACCATCAGGTTATTAGCACTACAGGCGATCGCAAGCTTATCGAAGTTGCTCGACTTTTGGCGACTCATCGTGTCAGTTGTGTTGTCATTGTTGAATCCTCCACTGAAGGAAAACTAGATCCTGTAGGGATTGTCACAGAAAGAGATTTAGTTCAGATTAAGGCTTTAAACCTAGATTTCAACCGTCTTGCTGTCCGTCAGGTAATGAGTTCTCCCCTTTCATCGATCCATGCCGATGCAACTCTGGAGAACGTTCGCGACATAATGCTACAGCAACATATTCGGCGTTTGGTCGCGATCGATAAACAAGGTTTCTTGACAGGTATTGTCACTCAAACCAATATTTTGCGCTCGATAAATATTCGAGAAGTTTATGCCATTCAAGAATTTCTCGAAGATGTAGTAGAAAAGCAAAGCAAACAGCTAGAAGAAAAAAAAGAGATTGAAACAGCCCAACAAGAGCAGCTACAGCTAAATCAAAACTATTTGAACTCTGTTTTGGCTGACACTACCGACATCGTTTTGATAATCAATCCTCATACTCAGCAAGTATCGCTACTCTCGGCAGAATTGGATAACGGCGATCGCCAAAGACATGACTTAATTACCGAAACCAAGAAGCAATTTTGCCAACCAAAAACGAGTCAAACCTTTTTTGCTGTAGCACAACAGGCAATTCAAACTCAACAAAAAATCAGTTTTGAATACAGCATTTTTTTAGCTGACAAAGGTCAATTTAGTTTTTCGGCGCGGGTTTCTGCCCTACCTGACAATACTGCAATTTGGGTTGCTCGCGACATTACTCAGATTGAGCCAAAAGAAACTGATTTTTTAAAGGCAAACACTAATTTAGAAAAACAGATCGCAGAAAAAGAGCGAGAACTAAAAACAGCTAATCGGCTCTTAAAAAGACACCTTTTTCATCTTTCCAAGAGGTCTCAACCAATTATTTCAAATCGGACAAAATTCGTGGTTGCGATATTTGTTACCCGTCGATAACAAATTAGCTCTGTGGCTCAACAATCTTCAACGCCGAAATTTTCCTGTTTGGACTGGTGCGGCAATTACGGTTGCGATCGCCTTGATAATCGAATTCTGTCGCCGTGGGGGAATTATGCTCCCCGTACCTTTTCTGCTGCTTATTGTTGCCGTTAGTTCCTCGGCAAGCTTGGGTGGGGTAGCAGCAGGACTTTGGAGTCATTTAGTCTGGTCGATCTTTATAGTTTATGCGGCGATTGTCGGTTTTGGTCCGAAAACTCTGACTGGAGGAACTGTCGAATTATTTTTAGGCATCACGGTGATAGGCATATTTGCGGTGGTTCAAGGATGGACAAAAGAACAAAATCGTTGGCTGACTAGAATGCTAATTTATCAAAACCATCGCCTAGAACTAGAAGTAGCCAATAGGACTGATGAATTGGTTGTCGCTAACAACAATCTGAAACAAGAAATAAAGGAACGAATAGCTAGCGAAGAAGCTTTATCGATTAACGAACAAAAATTTAGAGCCATTTTTGAGCAGGCTGAGGTTGGTATTACGGTTGCAGGACTAGATAAAAAGCTGTTGCAGGTCAATCCTAAGTTTTGCCAATTTATCGGCTATAGTGCTGAAGAATTGCGATCGCTTACTTTCCAACAGATTAGCCATCCCGATGAGTCTGCTTCTGATTGTCATCATGTTAATCTCATGAAAAAAAGAGAAGTAAATTCTTTAACTAAAGAAAAACGCTACATCAAAAAAAATGGTTCTATAGTCTGGGGAAATATAACCGCAACGGTAGTCAAAAATGCCCAACAGCAGCCTAATTATTTCATAACCATAATTCAAGACATCACTAAGCGCAAACAGGCAGAATTAGCCTTAGAAGAAAGTGAAAATCGCTTCATTGGTTTACTAAATGTCTGTCCTTTTTTAGTATGGATATCAGGAGTGGATGGACTTTGTAATTTTTTTAATACTGCTTGGTTAGATTTTACGGGTAGAACTCTCGAACAAGAACTAGGTTTGGGATGGTCTGAGGGCAGTACATCCAGACGATCTAGATTTTTGCCTCCAGACTTACGAAACTGCCTTTGCCCAACGAGAAAGATTCAAAATGGAATATCGTCTCCGCCAGCGTAATGGAAAATACGGTTGGATTTTAGATGAGGGGATACCAAAGTTCAAAGTAGACGGTAGTTTTGCTGGCTATGTTGGAACTTGTGTTGATATTAACGATCGCATTGTTGCCAAACAAGAACGAGAACAGCTACTTCAACAAATCGATCAAGAGCGTCAATTTCTCGAAAGTGTTCTGCGACAAATGCCCGCAGGGGTGGTCATTGTAAAATCGCCGTCGGGAAAAATAATCTTGAGTAATAAACAAGCTGCTGAAATCGTCAGGTATCATCAATTACCCTCTGTGAATAACCTAGATGACTATACCCAGTTCAAATCTTGGGACAGTGAAGGCTCACCTAGAAAAGTAGGCGAATATTATATTGTTAAAGCTTTAAAAGGAGAGACAACTTCGGGTGAAGAAGTTGAAATTCTGGCTGGTGATGGGACAAAGCGCGTTTTGTTTACTAATGCTGCGCCGATTCGAGATAGTCAGTCTCAGATTATTGCTGCGATCGCTACTTTTTACGATATTACCGAACAAAAACAAATCCAGGCAGCCAAAACAGAGGCAGAAAATAAATCAACCTTACTTAAAGAGATTCACCATCGCATTAAAAACAATCTGCAAATTGTCTCGGCACTTTTAGATCTGCAAACAGAACAAGTACGAGACAATAGCGCGCAAATATTGCTAGAAAAAAGCCAGGCTCGTATTCAAACCATAGCTTTAATTCATGAAAGGTTATATAACTCGGAAAGTCTAGATCGAGTTGACTTTGTAGAATATGTAACTTCTCTGACTAGATATCTGTACGATTCATTTATTCAAGGTTTCAAACAGATAAAACTAACTTTGGAAATAGAACCAGTTGAGCTTAGTCTCGATTTAGCTACTCCCTGTGGATTAGTTATTAACGAGCTAGTGGTCAACTCTCTACAGCATGGTTTTGTCGATCGCGAGATTGGAGAAATAAAAATTAGCTTTTATAAGGATAAGAATAAATATTACTTGACCATTCAAGACAATGGTTCTGGAATTCCCTCAGAAATCGATATCGAGAATAATACTCGTTTTTTAGGCTTAAGCTTGGTTAAATCCTTAGTTGAAAAACAGCTAAAAGGAAACTGGGAAATAAACAGCGATCGTGGCTCTGTAATTAAGATTACATTTCCCGATCTTTAAGAATAATTGTTAACTATTATTTTTAGCGATCCCGTTAATCTTATAATTAAAGATATAGAACATCAGCATAGCAGCGCAGCTTGATATTTTCTAAATTAATACATTTTAATAGCTAACAAATTGCAATACAGTTTTTGCAATGAGGTAAGTAAGAGCTATTTATAGTGGTTTGAAGCGAAGTTTTAGAGTTTGAAAATAATTAACTCAGCTAGTTTTTTGGCGAATTAACCAATAAAAAGCGATTGATAAATTTCATCAAATCTATTTGAAAGAGGAGTATTTAGACAAAAACAATTTATTAGATATTGGGTGACGATAGTAATGAAAAAACAATCGATTTTCATCGTTGAAGATGAAATTATTACGGCTAAAAGCATTGCCAAAAATGTTCGTCAATTTGGTTATCAAGTATCAGGAATAGCCACTTCTGGATCTGTGGCATTAACGGAAATTTTTGCCACCAAGCCAGACTTGGTTTTGATGGATATCCGATTAGATAAAAATGATATTGATGGCATCACTACAGCCAAAAAACTTCAGTGTGAGATGAACGTACCAATTATCTATTTAACAGCACATTGCGATCGCAAAATGCTAGATCGAGCCAAAATCACGACACCTTTTGGTTATATTCTCAAACCTTACAATAAAAAAGATCTTCAGATTGGAATTGAATTTGCGCTACACAAACACCAACAAGAAATACAGTTGGTAAAAAGAGAAGAACTACTTTCAACTATCCTTAATGCAGCTCAAGATGGTGTGGTTGCTACCGATAAAACCAGCAGCATAACCTACATGAATCCTGCTGCTGAGAATTTAACAGGTTGGGAATTAGACCAAGCTTATAAACGTCGAGGCTCAGAAATCTTGCAAATTATCGACCGACGAACTCAGAAATCACTAGACCCTATTAAACAGGTATTAGAACAGGGAGAAGTTGTTTATCTAAATGAATATGCAGTCTTATTAAAAAGAAATGGCGAACAAACTTATATTAGGAATTCTGCTTCTCCTATAAACAAAGGCGATCTCATCAAAGGAGTAGTCTTAATCTTTGCGCCTCGTAGTAAGTCAAATTTAACAGACAATGTCAACCAAGAATCAGTTACCACCGCTAATAACAAAAAGCTGAATGAACTTAGTTGCTACTTAATGGATTTGCTCCTACACGAATTACGCACTCCTCTAACAGTTATTCTTTCTACCTCCCAATCACTTCAGTCTTATCGTCAAAAGTGGACAGTAAAAAAGCAAGACCGAAGTTTAAAGCGTATTCAACAGGCGGTCGCACAAATTACTCATCTACTAGACAATGTATCTGTTTGGGACGAACTGGGCAAAGAGCAGGTTGCTTTGCAAACTGAATGGATTAATGCGGTCGCTTTGAGTAGAGAAATAATATCCAATCTCGAACTAATAGACGAAAATCATCACCTAGTTTTGTCTTATCGAGGCGAAGAAAGGGCGGTACATTTAGATCGAGATATCGTGCAGTATATCCTGACTAATCTACTGCTGAATGGAATGAAATATTCCCCTGAAGACAGCACCGTTTCTCTACTGATTAAATACGAAGCAGATTATCTTATCCTGCAAGTAAGCGATCGAGGTATAGGAATTCCTCAAGCAGAACAAGGGCAAATTTTTGAACCATTTTTTCGTGCCAGTAACACAGGTCGAATTAAAGGAACTGGATTAGGATTAGCGATCGTTAAAGAATACGTGCAGTTATGCAGAGGAGAAATCACCTTAGAAAGTAGTCCCTCAAAAACAATTTTTACTGTCCGCTTTCCCACTAAAAATTAAATTATTTATAATCACGATTTATGTCATTTACAGCAACATATCTCGACATAAAAAACAAATTATTTTATATTTGGAAGCTTAACTGTAAAAAATGTTCTACTTTTTGTTGCATATTAGACAGAAAATTCTACAATAAATAATTAAGTAAGTTAAGCGGATCGCAAGCGTGGTATCTACAAGTATTCCCCAAAGCTCACAATCAACCCAAACTCCTCAACGTCGTACAGGTGCATTTGCGCTGATGGATAGCTTGCGCCGTCATGGTGTCAAGCATATCTTTGGCTACCCTGGTGGAGCGATACTCCCAATCTACGACGAGCTATATCGTGCTGAAGAAAGGGGCGAAGTCCAGCACATTCTAGTACGTCACGAACAGGCTGCATCTCACGCAGCAGATGGTTATGCCCGTGCCACAGGCAAGGTGGGAGTTTGTTTTGCAACTTCTGGACCTGGAGCTACCAATCTGGTTACAGGGATTGCTACGGCTCATTTGGATTCAATTCCAATGGTGGCAATTACAGGACAAGTACCCCGCGCTGCGATCGGCACAGATGCCTTTCAAGAAATAGATATTTTTGGCATTACTACACCGATAGTTAAGAATTCATATGTGGTGCGCCATGCTAAAGACATGGCAAGAATAGTAGCAGAAGCTTTTCATATTGCTAGTACGGGTCGTCCTGGCCCTGTTTTAATTGATGTCCCCAAAGATGTGGGCAACGAAGAATTTGACTACATACCAGTTAAACCAGGACAGGTAAACCTAAACGGTTATAAACCCACTTTTAAAGGAAATCCCCGTCAAATTAGTGCTGCTCTTAAATTAATTAAGCAAGCTGAAAAACCTTTGATGTATGTTGGTGGGGGCGCAGTGGCTTCTGATGCCCACGCTCAGGTTAAAGAGCTAGCTGAAAAGTTTCAAATACCTGTCACCACAACCCTAATGGGTTTAGGATCTTTTGACGAACATAACCCTCTTTCTGTTGGGATGTTGGGGATGCACGGTACAGCTTACGCAAACTTTGCAGTCAGTGAATGCGATTTGCTAATTGCAGTGGGTTCGAGATTTGACGATCGCGTTACGGGTAAGTTAGACGAATTTGCCAGTCGAGCCAAAGTAATTCATATTGATATCGATCCTGCCGAAGTCGGCAAAAACCGTATGCCTGAAGTACCTATTGTGGGGGATGTACGCAAGGTATTAGAACAGATTCTAGAACGAGCAAAAGAAGCCGATCTTGGCTCGGATTCTAATATTACTAAACCTTGGTTAGACAAAATCAATCATTGGCGAGAAGAATATCCTCTAGTTGCACCTCATCCTGAACAAGGTATATCTCCTCAAGAAGCGATCGTCGAGCTTAACAATCAAGCACCTAACGCTTTTTACACTACTGATGTCGGTCAACATCAAATGTGGGCTGCCCAGTTTCTTAAAAATGGCCCTCGTCGTTGGATTTCCAGCGCGGGTTTAGGCACTATGGGTTATGGTTTAGCTGCTGCTATGGGAGTAAAAGTAGCTGTACCAGATGAGGAAACTATTTGTATTAGTGGTGATGCCAGTTTCCAAATGAATCCCCAAGAGTTGGGAACATTGGCACAATTTGGTATTAACGTAAAAACCGTAGTTATCAACAACGGTTGGCAGGGAATGGTACGCCAATGGCAAGAAAATTTCTTTGGAGAGAGATACTCCTCCTCCAACATGGAAATAGGTGCGCCAGATTTTGAACTGTTAGCACAAGCCTATGGTATTAAAGGCATCAGCATTAGCGATCGCTCTGAATTAGCTCCTGCGATCGCCGAAATGTTAGCTCACGATGGTCCAGTATTAATGGAAGTCAAAGTAACTAAAAACGAAAACTGCTATCCCATGATTGCTCCTGGTAAAAGCAATTCTCAAATGCTAGGCTTACCTCAAAAAGAACAGCCTGCTGCTGAATTTGTTAACTGTAGCGACTGTGGCACCACTAACCCCGCTGCCAATAAATTCTGTCCTGAATGTGGCGGAAAACTTTAATCTATTTTCTTCCTCCCCTCTCATTGCAAGAGAGGGGCTTGGAAGAGGTTTCTGTCCTAAATAAATTTTTGAGGGCGTTGCTGACTCCAAGGTTGAGCTTGTTCTAGGCTCGATGCCAAGGATATAATGCTTGATTCATCATTGGGTTTACCTACTAGCTGCACTCCAATCGGTACATTATTGCTATCAAAACCTGTAGGAATATTAATTACAGGCTGTCCAGTTACATTAAAAGCAGGACAGGGGAAAATCCAATTAACAATTTTTTGATAACTATCTTCTGGACTAAGATTTGCCCACTCCCCAACTTCGATCGCAGGGTGCATATAGGTAGATAAAACTAAAACATCAATTTGAGCAAACAGGCTTACTATTTGTCTGGCAAATAGTTGCATTTGAGTAACTGCTTGCATATATTCTCCTGCTGTACCAGATTGATTTAACACCCATCGATTCATCGGACTAAGGACTTCTGGGGGAATACCTGATGCAGCCACAGCACTTGCCCAAACAGTAGTAAATGGCTCAATTAAAGCAGATAAATCGATCGCTTGAGGGATTGTTTGATGTCCCATTTTTTCGAGCTGTTGGACTATTTTGCTTACTCCCTGCTGACATTCGACTGCGGGTTCTCCTTTAGGTAATAAAGAGGTGACAAATCCAATTTTTAAAGCAGGTAATTTTTCTTGGGTGCTGGCTAAAAAGGATATTGGGGGATTGGGTAGCCAATAAGGATCGCCTGTAATATAACCAGATACCACATCTAAAAAAGCAGCAGCATCTTCCACTGTACGGGCTAACACACCATGAGTACCCAAACCGCTTAAGCGATCGCCTACTGGCGCAAAAGAAATTCGTCCTCGGCTGGGTTTAATACCCACTAAATTACAACAGCTAGCAGGACCACGTATTGAACCTCCTGCATCTCCTCCTAAAGCGATCGCACACAACCCCGCAGCTACCGCAGCAGCCGAACCACCGCTAGAACCGCCAGGAGTATAATCCAAATTCCAAGGGATTACGAGTAGGATTAAACCCTTCTGGTTCAGTGTAGGGAAAAGAACCTAACTGAGCTGTAGCAGTTTTACCTAGAATAATAAATCCTGCCTGCTTAATTTTTGAGACTACTCCTTCATCATGTTGGGCTACCCGATCTTTGAGAGCAGCAACACCATAAGTAATGGGCATATTCGCCACGGATTTAAGATCTTTAATTCCAATCGGTACGCCAAAGAAAGGAGGTAAATATTTGGTGTCTAAAGTTTGAGATATTTGCTCGGTTTTCTGCTGGGCATCAGCGATCGCACTTTCTTTTGCGACATGATAAAAACAACCCAACCGAGGATTATATTGTTCGATGCGAGATAAATATAGTTCCGTTATTTCTAAGGGTGTAACCTGACGTTCTTTAATCAACCTGGCTTGTTCTAGTGCAGTTGCGAATGCCAGATCCGTTAGATTTTTTGAAGTCATATTATATTCATTTTGTCCGTAAACCAAGCAGCCTCATCTTATCAATATGTGAGATTATTAACTACATTGTTTGGCTGCTATTTCTTGGGCAGCTTGATTTAAATAAAGTTTTCGTTGACCTTTAACTATATAAGGTTTGATGTCTGCTTGAGGCAAATTAAGGCTTTCAGGATCGTTAAGATCGTTGGGTTGACGCAAAAAATCTGTGAGGAACACTACAGGGCGATCGCTATACCAATGCTGTTGTAATTGAGCTTGGGTAAGCAAGTATTTTGGAGAAGAACCAGGGAATTGAGGTGGAAGACGATTTTCGCCTCCATCAGCCAGAACCATTACCGTGCGATAAGGGTTATCTTTTGAAAAGCTGGTTGCGAATTTTGGTTCAAATAGTAGCTAATTGCCCCTGCTGCGCCAATTTCTCTCGACCCCTCAAATATCCATTGAGTGTCGATACTAAGACAGATATTTGCTTCTTCTACCAAGCTTTTTGAAGAGCGAATATCTTGATAGAGAGTAAAACCTCGAATTGTAGCACCATAAGTAATTACCACCACGATAAACAAAGGCAACCAAGCAAAAGTAGAACGTTTTAACATTCCTATTCCTGTAGCCAGCCAGCCTGTTCCTAAAGCGATCGCTACTATGACAATGAGCCATACTATTTCTCTAGTCTGCAAAACGTCTGGTAATAAATTAACGATCGCAGGCAAAGTCAAGGTAGCACTATAGCAACTTAGACCAAAGACAATCGCGATCGCGCCATATAAATCAAGGGTTTTGGCTTTAATAGGGGAACTTACAACCCGTAAAGTCGATTGAGAAAGTATTCCCACAGGAGAAGGATAGTGAGTGCTGGGATTAATTCTTGAAGAAGAATAATTAATCGCATTTAAGGCTGTTTCTTCTCCTGATGATTGATGACTACGCTTATCCCACCAGCCAGCGCACAAAATAATGTAGGGAGGAATAGCAGGAATGCTGTAGTAAATCAAACGGGAAGAAAGAGGCAAAAACAGAATTACAGGTAAAATTGCACCGATTGCCAATAGGAATATGCCATCACTGTTTTTGCGATCTAAAACCGAAGCATTATCTAAAAATCCGTGTCGCCATTCTTTCCAAGTAAATTTAATTACCGATGGTAAAAACAAAATCCAGGGAAAACACCAGCAGGCTGTCATTGCTAAATAGCCAATGGCACTAATTTTGGATACTTCGTAATCAGGGGGAAAACGACGATCTAAAAGGCGATCGAAATGCTCGTTAATGACAAAATAATGTAGAAAGCCTGGATTAGCCAGTTCTATCGAAGTAAACCAGGGCAGTATTACAGCTAAAACTAACAATAAGCCTTTATATAGTTTAATTCGGCGAATTATTTTCCAGTCTTGACGAACAAAAATTAGTGCCAGACAACTCAATAAAGGAAATACTCCTCCAATTAAGCCTTTCGTTAAAACGCACAAAGCTAAGGAGATATAAGTCCCCAGCCAATTAAACCAACGAGGTTGATAAAGAGATCTCCAAAGAAAGTAGCTACTGCTTAATAGCAAAGTTCCTAACAAAACATCAATCAAGATTTGATGAGTAAAAATAAACCAACCCAGTGTTACAGACAACATCAAAGCAGTAATGCGACTAGAACTAATTCCCCAAAGCTCCCTTGTCCATTTCCATGCCACAACTATTCCCAACCAACCCGACAAACTAATAGGTAATCTAGCTGCAAACTCCGTTGAGCCAAAAATATTAGTAGAGGTCGCAATTAACCAATAAAGTAATGGTGGTTTGTTTAAATAAGGCGAGCCATTAAGATAAGGAGTAACCCAATCATTTCGCCAAAGCATTTCTTGCCCAACCATGGCAAAATGACCCTCATGAGGTTCATATAAGCCATAATTGCCGATACCCAACAGCGTTACTATTAATGTCAAACCAAGAATCGATAGATCGATCCAACGTAAATTTTTAATAGTGAATCGCATTTTGTTGATCAACAGATTTTGCAGGGCTTATAATTTTTGACGCAGCTACTTTTAGATACTGCTGGGGTTCAAATCTTAACTAGTACTATCGTTATTTCGGTTTGCAGAAAAATATTCAACTTTTGTCCACTACGATTGAACTTGAATAATTTGCTTTATTTCACCATAAAAGTAGGATAAATGGGTTATTGTTTCTTAATTTCATTATATTTTAATCGTTTCTCGGTTAAATCCCGTGAAGAATCAATGAACACAATCTATTTGCCTGTATTTAGGTAAGAGTATAGGACTGCCAGCGATATTTATTCAAATCAATCTTGCCATTCTTTTTAAATTCAATTCCTTCTTCTTCCAGCAAAACCTTCTGTAGATAATCACCACCCTGGCGTTGAAAGGAATAAGAAATCTCTCCCTTGGCATTGATTACCCGATGCCAAGGAACATCATCTTCAATATCCACGCGAAACAGAGCATATCCCACTAATCGAGCTTTGCCATATAGTCCTGCTAAATCAGCAATTTGTCCATAGGTTGCTACTTTTCCTACGGGTATTAGTTTTACAGTGGCATAAATGAGATCGTACTGAGACATTGAACTGATTAGTTTTTAACAGAAATATTCAAGCTATTACTTAACAAAATCCAGCTTTCAAGATCTAAATCTTCGGCACGACATTGAGGATTAAAATCTAGCTTTTCTAATAGTTGATTAGAATCTTGAATATCGATTGCGCTTTTTAAGTTGTTACGCAACATTTTGCGACGATTAGCAAAACCAAGTTTGATCAATGTCTCTAATTGGCGAGGATTATTAGCAGGATTGGCAACTTTTCTAGGATGTAATTTGATAACTACCGAATCTACTTTTGGTGCTGGATAAAAGGCTTTTGCAGGAACATCACAGATCAATTCGCAACTGGCTAAATACTGTACTCGAATAGATAATGCACCAAAAGCTTTACTCCCTGGTACAGCTACCAAACGCTCTCCTACTTCTTTTTGAACTAGCAATACGATCGATTCATATTGTTGAGATGCAGGAGTAGCAATTTTTCCTAACAGTTTGGTTAGAATTGGACCAGTGATGTTGTAAGGAATATTAGCAACGACTTTATTAGGATTCTGAAATCTGGGAAAATTAGTTAATAAAGCATCCAAATCTAATTTTAAAAAGTCATCTTGAGCTAGCAAAAAATCATTGCGATCGCCAAACTTATGCACTAGTCTTTTACACAAATCACGGTCTATTTCTACCGAAACCAAAGCAGCAACTTTTGATAATAACTTAGCAGTTAAAACCCCTGTCCCTGGTCCAATTTCCAAAATGCGATCGCCTTTGGTTAATTCCGCAGCTAAAACAATGCGATCTAAAACCGTTTCGTCCTTCAGCCAGTGCTGACCAAACTGTTTGCGGGGACGAAAACTCGACCGCTTTGATGTTTTTTTACTAGTTGTCATAAAGTTGCTGACTCAATTAATGAATTTTGTGAAAGCTATGACAAGAAGATTTAAGGTTAATTCAGGTTATAAGTGTGCTGGCATTAACGTCTTCAAAGACAGGCTTCCTAAACTTGATTATTCTAGCGGGATTACCTACTGCTGTTGCATAGTCAGGTATATCTCGAATCACCACTGTTCCAGCCCCAATAGTACACCACTTCCCAATACGAATTGAAGGGATTACTACCGCCCCTGCACCTATGTGAGTACCTTCTCCCACTTTCACATGACCACATAAAGTCGCATGAGGTGAAATATGAGCATAGTCACCAATTTCATTATCATGATCGATACTTGCTGCTGTATTTACCAAAACGTGCCTACCGACTTTTGCCGCAGACTGCACTATTGCACCCTGTAAAATAACTGTACCTTCCCCAATCGAGGATTTGGCAGAAATAATTGTCGTACCGTGAATTGCTCGACCATATTTAGCATTATCCCGCAGCATAATATCTAATTCTGCTCGTCTAAAATTATCTCCGACACTGATAATCAGAGGTGCATCTAGTTTGGGAAAACTTTCTCCTTGCACCCGAACCCCAGAATCGATCGCCATCGTTTTCAACTTTGCTCCAGAGGGTTTGTCATCAAACACTCCTAATACTTCCACCCCCAAACTGTTGAGAATATCCGTAATGACTTTAGAATGACCACCAGCACCATATAAGTACATATAGCTATTAAATTGAAATTGTAGTTTTAGCAATAGATGCGTTTATTTCGATACTATATCATCGAGTTTTTAATAACGGTAGAAACTACGTATATAGCTATTTCACACCCTGGCTGTAGACAAAAGTAAGTGCGTGAAATAGCAAACTCGCTTTACTTTACTTATAGTCATAGTTGTTCATCTATTACTTGATGTAGATCATAATTAGATGATGAACAAAGGAGAAAAACCACTATGACAGATTCAGCCAAACCTATCTCTCCCATCACTTTGCCTGATGTAAAGCACCCCGATCGAGAAGAAGAGTGGCTTAGACAGTCTTTACATAATTGGTTGGATGAAGAATTTTTACCTGAAATAGTCAATGGCAAAATCGCTCAAAGAGCAGCTAAAATCTTTGTCCGTCAACGCATGGAAGGAGAAAATGATTTGGGTTCATTAGTCATTGCGATCGTTGCTGAAATGCGAGCTTTTGACTTTAGTCGTAGTTTTTACAGCGAATTTGCTGTTGCTAATGCAGTAAGCGATTTAATTTTAGATAGTCTAGGAATAGATCGCTGTTGCGGTGGGTAAATTTTCGATAATCAACGAGCAATGAGTAAATTTTCCTGGATGAAGGATTGGAAAAATAGTGCATCAAAAAATATGGATGACGCTATACAACGCCTGAAAAAGCTAATGCCTGTCGATCGCATTGCTAAAAAATCTAACGACTGGTTTAGCGTTAGTGACGAAAAGGTAGCCGAAATTATCACTACCGTTAGGGATAAGCTACCAACGACCGAAGCATTATTGATTGGCAAACCCCAAGCGGGAAAAAGTTCTGTTGTTAGAGGTTTGACGGGAGTATCGGCAGAGATTGTTGGGCAGGGATTTCGTCCTCATACTCAAAATACCGAAAGATATGCGTATCCTTCTGAGGATCTACCCTTATTAATTTTTACCGATACAGTTGGATTGGGAGACATAAATCAAAATACCCAAAATATCGTTGAGGAATTAGAAGAAGAGTTAAAACAAGAAACCAAACGAGCCAGAATTTTAATCCTCACGGTAAAAATTAGCGATTTTGCTACTGATACTCTACAACAGGTAGCTCAACAGTTAAGAAAAACTCACCCTGATATTCCTTGCTTACTGGTTGTTACCTGTTTACATGAGGTTTATCCATCCTCTGTGGCAGATCATCCAGAATACCCACCTCACTATGAATCAGTCAGTCGAGCTTTTGATGCTATCCAACAAGACTTTGAACATCTGTGCGATCGCTCTATTTTAATTGACTTCACCTTAGAAGAAGATGGCTACAATCCAACTTTCTACGGTCTAGAAGCATTAACGGATGCTTTGGCCGAATTACTTCCCGAAGCAGAATCGCGAACTATATATCAACTATTAGATAACAGCGTCGGTGATCAATTAGGTAATTTATATCGAGATACAGCTAGACGCTATCTAGTAGCATTCTCTACAATTGCTGCCACTTTGGCTGCTGTACCTTTGCCATTTGCTACTATGCCTGTTTTAACAGTATTACAAATATCCCTTGTGGGTTTGTTGGGCAAATTATACGGACAAACACTATCTCCCTCTCAAGCGGGGGGAATCGTCAGTGCGATCGCAGGAGGCTTTTTTGCTCAAGCGATTGGTAGAGAGTTAATCAAATTTATTCCAGGCTTTGGCAGCGCGATCGCAGCATCGTGGGCAGCAGCCTATACTTGGTCTCTTGGAGAAGGGGCTTGTGTCTATTTTGGAGATCTCTTGGGAGGAAAGAAACCCGATCCAAAAAAAATTCAGTTAGTTATGAAGGAAGCATTTGCGTCGGCTAAAGAACAGTTTAAAAATATAAAGTGACAGACTGTTTTTAGTTTTTACCAGGTTGAAAGAATTTTCAAAAATCTTTTTTGCTTCAAAAGCATTGCTGAATAAGCGATTTAAGGTTTTAGAAAAACCAGTCCCA
>CAWCWY010000012.1:0-32510 GCA_963799375.1 uncultured cyanobacterium | reverse complement strand
GTTAGGGACTTGCAGATAAAAAAGATACCAGCTAAGAGGGAGTGATGGTGATATCCCATTTAGGTAGAGTTTCAGACCTTTGCCAGAAACGCTGATAGTGTTTTAACTCATCAGGTAAAACTTTGATTCCTTTTTCATAAGTAGTTTCCACCCTTTGCACAATGGGTGATATTCCTTTCCAAGTCATATTGCTTGCCCATTTGAGCGCAGTTTCAACGGAATCTAAAATAGCACCATTCCAATAGTTTTCTAGTGCTGCCCAACATCGTTCAATCTGATTATACTTGCTGTGATAAGGAGGATAGTAGATTAATCTAATTTTTAAACCAATTGCCTGAGATAACTTCACCATGCGTTTGATAAATTGGGTTCGATCACTGCGAGTTGCTGGTCCCCCATCCAGGTTAATCACCCATTCATCTAGTTCCACATTTTGCGGTTGATTTTCCGACCACCACGCCGTTAAACAATCGACGATAAAATCACTTGTTTCGGCAGATTCTCCCATGTAAATCGATAATTGGTCATTCTCAGTATTTAGAATGCCAAATGGCACTAGTTTAGCTTGCCATTGGTTATCATGGTCATCCGCTTGTTTTGCTTTAATTGTCCTTGCTTTGCCACCACGGGATAGATTGCCAATCTTGACTTTAGCCTTACTATCAATTGAGACTCTTATTGAATTTAAATTCTCATCTGAGAGTTGATTTTCTCGGAAAACATTCTCAAAGATGGCATCGGTTTGGGGTATCTTTTTCAGGGGCTTGGTTTTTTGGGTTTTTTTAAACGATAGCCTAAGCGATTCAGAATTTCGCCAATTGTCTGGCGAGTCGGCAATTGTGCCTCCGTATATCCCCGAGCGCGAATTAATGCCTCTCTTATCGCTCTTGCACTGATTCGAGCATAACAAAAGGTAGATTGAAACTTGGGGTCAGCTTGAGCTTGGGCATCTACCAGAGAATGGATGTCTGATTCTAAATTGGGTAACTTAGACTCACTCTTATAACAGCCCCTTGCTCTATAGTTATCTAGACAGATAATCCCTGTTTTTCTCTCGTGCAAACCTCGTTGAACACTATGTCGATTCCAACCTAGAACGGTTTCTGCTTTGCGCGGTGAACCTCCAAAATAATCTTCCGTAACTTTTGCCATGAAATCTCTTTTGCGATTGCCACTTAGTTTCTTGGCTGCATCTTTGAAAGTCAATTTAACGGTTTCTGTCAGCTGCATTCTGAGATTTTAGTTTAGAACTTGTTCTCTTTTAATATGCCTGGGATGCTATTTATCCGCAAGTCCCTTAATCCCATTGACTATAAAGTAAGGGCTTCTGTTGAAGAGAAATTAGACGCATCAAAAAATCCAAACCACCCTTAAAATAATATAGGTATACTGAATGCTGTTAATTTGGCGATAAGCGATTCGCCAATTAGAATTGGATAAAACTATTGATGAATTTGTCTTAACAGGTATTCAAAGCTTTTTATAAGACTCTACTTCCAAAACCTTACCGATCATTGCTGTTGTCATCACATCCTCGCGGATCTTGCCCTCTACCGCCACCTTTATACCTTCATGCTCTCAATTCTGCGGGATAGTCTTTTAGCTCGTAAGTCGTACCGTCTTCGGTTACTAATGCCCATACACCAAAACCAAAACCCTTCATCTCCATTTTGCCAATAACTTTCATTCTTATTACCCCATTAAAAAACTGAGTCCCAAATTATCTTAACAATTTAGGACTCAGCAATTTAGATTATCTATTTACAGACTGTATTCAATCGCAGTTGTCAATTACTAGTCGCTGCTTCTTTCTGGCTGGCTAAGTATGCCAAACCCAAACAAAGAAAGGAGTTGATTAATAAATAACCCTGTGCCATTGCACCTGTACCAAAAAGCCACAGGTTAGGTTCGGTAAATGCAGTGATGCCTAAACAAGCTGCTACACCAATGCTAGAGCCGATGGCAAACCATTTGAGGCTAGGACTTCCGATTAATAAGATAATCAAGCCAAAGGGAATCAAAACACTAGCAAATAAAGGGTTGAGACTGCTGTTACCCAAGACAACGCTGCCTAATTCGGGAATCGAGCTACCAGCTAAACGCATTGCCGCAGTATTGAGGTAGATCGAACCAGTATAATCCCTGGAGAAAGAATAAGCCCGAGCTACCAAAAATTAAACCACTGTTTAAACCCAATGTGAAGGGTAAATAGTTGCGTAAAAACCAGGCTAGTAAATAGAGAGCCAAGCACCATGCCTAATTTGGGTAATAAAGCCACTGCACCACCATCAATCCAGAAGCCCAGATTGAGATAACCACTCTTACGCAGCCAACGGAAGAAGTCATTAAAGGTGATTTTACCTTTGAGAGCTAATTCAACTGCTGCACCTGCATCTAGATTTCCCGCCCCAAAATGATTGAGATGATCTTCCTGTACTTTGCGGGAAGACTGTTTGAGAATATCTCTTACCTCATCAGGATTATCTATTCCTGTAGAGCGAACCAAGGCTGCTACTCCAGCAACGTGGGGGGCTGCCATACTAGTACCTTGGAAACCCACAAACACAGATTCACCCGTGCGAGGATTAACGGTATTTTGGATGATTTTGCCCGCCTCGCTACCTCCAGGGGCAGATATATCAACACCCGCGCCAAAGTTGGAATAGGGGGCTTTTGCTCCCGCAGAATCAATTGCCGAAACACTGATTACGTCAGGATAGCGAGCAGGATAAGAAGAGGAGTTGCTGTTTTCGTTGCCAGCAGCAGCAATAATTACTACTCCTTTACTATGAGCATATTTAATCGCTTCTTCCATCATGCTGCTAGCACCGCCACCGCCTAAACTCATGTTGATCACGTCTGCACCGTTGTCTGCTGCAAATTTAATCGATTCAGCGATGTCGGAAACTGTACCACCACCTCTAGCTGCTAAAACTTTTAGGGGCATGATGTTGGCTTTGTAGGCAATTCCCGCCACACCATAACCATTGTTGGTAAGATTGGGCAATTGTCCCTGCCACATGAGTACCATGTCCCTGATCGTCACTAGCATCATCTTTGTCGTTAACAAAATCATAGCCCTTGACAAACTTGGTTAATTTGAGATCGGGTACTTTACTAACTCCCGTGTCAATTACTGCTACGGTGACACCTTCACCTTTGGTTTCATCCCAGGCTTTCTCAATATTAATATTGCGGAAATTCCACTGTTTAGTATATTCAGGATCGTTGGGAACTTCTAAAGCGTGATATAAATAGTTTGCCTCTATATATTCGGTATCTTTCTTTAAAGACGATCGCTTTAATTCTTTAAGTGTTTTTTTATCTCCTTTTATTATATATACGCGATCGCTTATAGAAAATACGCTGTTTAAATTAACCTGTTGATTATATTTAGTAGAAAGTTGCTGAATTTCTTCGCTAATTGTCGCGATCGGTACTTCTTCTTTAAAATCTAAAATAATGGAGTCAAATTCTCCTTGTTGTGCCAGTCCTTTGAAACTTAATAGGGCAAATCCTAGTCCCAAAACAAACAAGCACGCCAGCACTAGTTTTTTCATAGCTAATGTATTAATAATTTTTGTTGGCTCATCTACTAAGATAGCGTAACTTGTGGCCTAACAACTGTATTTTGAAAAGCTCTCGGCTATTGGCTAATATATCTTTATTAAAGGCTATTCTTTATTTTTTAATGTCTTTAAATAGCTAAGTGGAATAAGCACAGAAAATCTACACATTTCCTTTTCGATTAATGTTAGAGGAAATCGTCATTATTCAAAGAGGCGATCGCTTTGTTATTTTTACTATTTATAAACGGTCAATTTTGATTTGTGATCAATAGCTGTGGTAAATTTGGCTGAACTGTTGACAATTTGTCTTCATGGCGTTGTTGATGCCATTGCCATGCGTGGGCAAGAATCTGTTCGATATTTGAATACTTTTGCTCCCAACCTAATATTCGATTGGCTTTTTCGCTTCCCCCTACCAAAATTGGAGGATCTCCTAAACGGCGATCGCATTCGATAACTTTGATGTTTCTACCAGTTACTTGTTTGGCTGCCTCAATAATTTCGTTAAACTAAGCCACCCTGTCACCAGGGCGACTCGTCTTCAGAACGGTACGTGAGACTTTCACCTCATACCGCTCCTCTCTAATTAGGTTCTGGTTATGAACACCATTCAGACTAGGGTGGGTAGGTCGTTGTCCCATTGCCATTCTGATTTCTCAAATTGACTTTGAAACTTTTTATAAACTTTTGACCATCCTTTACGAATTTTATAACGTTTAATCGTTATTAAATCCGTTTTAGTCTTAACATCGTGACAGTGTTTATGAAGCAACTGAAGATTCTCTTTTAACTTATTACCACCCGCTTGGCGAGGGATAATATGGTCGCGTTCGATTATATCTTCAGGCTTGAAAGTTAATTCGCAATAGTTACATTTCCCTTTTTGTTTCTTGAGCAATCTTGCTATTGCGCTTTTAATTTCAGGGTGTTTACCCATCCTTGATGCCCAATAGGTGTTGTTGCCGTCGTAAGGACTGGCATCGCCTTTCACTTTAGTGTGTCGGACAATCTTGGTTTCTGAGTGCATTGGTAGGACATAATTTAAATCCCCTATTTTGCAACTGAAACGCCAGTTATTCATACCAATTGTGTGCCAATACTTTTGATTAACCCATGTCTTACTCTTATTAGAGTGTCTTCGATATCCCCATCTTTGAAGTTTCCAAAACAGCAGGTTATGTATTTTTGAATAAGTTTCCTTGCTGCAAACTGTTCTGTAATAGTTTGACCATCCTATTATTACTGGAGCTAATTTGGCTATCAGTACGTGCTGTGAGGCAGCTTTATGGTTGTCTATTATGTCAGCTAGTTTGTGGTAATGTTCTAGAACTTTTTCCTTTGATGGTTTGATGATAGTTTTAAACCCTAATATTTTCCCGTGTGAATTTGTACCAGATTGGTATTTTCCCGCAGGGTATTGTCGGATGTTAAACCCTAAGAAATCGAACCCAGGTTTTTGACCTTCAAACTCGTTGAAAGTATGTTTTATTTTGGTTTTTTCTTGATTGAGTTCTAATCCGATATCAAAAAGCCATTCTTCAATAATCTTCTGACAATTTTTAATCACGTTTAGGTCTTCATGGATGATTAAGAAATCGTCTGCATACCTGATAAGGGAGAGAGAATTGATATTATCTCTCTTGTTTCCTTTTAAAGTAGCAGCATATTCCTTTACCCGTGTTTCCATACCGTGTAAGGCAATGTTGGCTAACAAAGGTGAGCAAATGCCACCTTGTGGAGTTCCTTCCGTTGGGAATAATGTTTTCCCATTGTCTAGTATTCCTGCTTTTAGCCATGCCTTTAATTGTCTTCTGATATTTGGAAAAACTTGACTTTTAGAGAGTAATTTGACATGATTAATGCGGTCAAAGCACTTGCTAATGTCTGCATCAAGAACGTATTTTGACTTGTATCTGATAGCGTTAAAGATGCTTTCTACTGCATCGTGGCAGCTTCTACCTGGACGAAAACCGTATGAGTTAGATTCAAAGCGGGATTCCCATTCAGGTTCTAATGCTGCCTTGACTAGAGCTTGAACTGCTCTATCGTGCATTACGGGTATACCAAGTGGACGCTTCTTACCGTTTGATTTAGGTATCCATACCCGACGAACGGGTTTAGACTTATCATTCAGTTTTAGATTGTCTACGAGTTTAAGTCGTTGCTTGGGTGTTAGGGATTTTATCCCATCCACACCTGCCGTTTTCTTACCCGCGTTATCTTGTGTTACCCGTCTGACCGCTAATAGCTTGGCGTAATATGAATTTAAAAGGGTTTTTTGTAACCGTTTGTACTTTCTTACATTGCTATTTTTGCTGGCTTGATAGATTCGCTTTTGGAGCTTGAACACAGATTTTTCGACTTTACGCCAATCAATCTCGTTCCATTCCACTGTATTCGGTTTTATTGAATCAGTTTTAGACATATATACTCTTACTTGTTCACTATCTTCCTAATTACAGTCGGTACGTCAGCATATCCTAATCATTACAACTAGGCATTGGCTTTTTACCGAATCCTATTCCCTCTACAACCTCTATTTCTAGAGATGTTGCGTCTTGGTTGACTACTCAGCAGGTCCGACCATTGCTGAGAGTTATAGAGGGGTTTCCTCGTTCCGAATATCCGTTGGTTTGAACCTTTAGGGTGTATTAATTTCACCGAAGACAAGAAAGGGTGTTAAGTATAAAAATTATTAATTTTATACCCATTGTCTTTTTACCTTTTTGGTTACAGCTTAACAGTCTGATTTAGCTGTTTTTACATAACGGTGATTAATGAATCCAGTATTCCGAGGACATTGGTGTTGGAAACTACCATCAAAACTGTAATTCCAATATTGTCCTTGTGCCTTCTTTTTTGGCTACAGCCTATCAGTCTTTTTGGCTGTTGATTTTTGACGGAACTTAAGGATACTTCGCTTTCGCTACCCATTGGTGTCTTGCTTGCGGGAAACCAGATTAGACTTCCAGTTACTAACCGCTTTCATTCCCGCTTTACCGATTGATGACCAGTCGCTACAGTAGGGAAAGTGCTTTTACCCCCAACACCTGGGGAGAGAGACTTGAGTTTGTATGATGACTAATCCTAATCCTATCTAAAGGAGTTCTCGCACTCTCACGGATATTCAGTTATCATGGTTCAAATTGGCTTGCTGTATAGCATTTAGCCGTTACCATGTTAGTAGTCCCCGTACTTAGGTAAGTACGTTTATACTAAACGAGTCGCACTTTAACCAAGTATCCCTGATCTTCTGCCAAAGTAATCTTTTGATGGTCGTTATCTATAATTAAAAAACTATGAGAGGTTTTAGCTAGCTGCTTTGCCATCACTTGAGCAATTCTACTGAAGCCACAAATAATTACGTGATTTTCCAAGTTGGCGATCGCATTTTGCTTCCGTTGAGCATCAAAAGCACGAGTAATTTCCCCTTCTGCAACCATCTGTACAAAACCTCCTACAATATATAACGCCGATGAAGTGCCAGCTAAAATTACAAAAATCGTAAAAATTTTCTCTGGTGCGCTGTCTAAAGGCTTTACTTCTCCATAGCCCACGCCAAAAATGGTGATTACCACCATGTAGACAGATTCCAATAAGGTCCAGCCAAAGAATATATAGCCAATAACCGCAATAATAATGGTCAGAATAAAAAATGCTGTTCCGAGCGCAACTTTAATAAAGGAATTTTGCATTCTATTCAGGACATGATTGAGAGATTGATAGTTATTGCTATAAGCTATCTAATCTCAGTTTGAAGGCAGATTTTGTGTTTAAAGATACCTTAGTTAGAAGTCAATCCAGTCATAAATTATGCTTAACTCAAATCAAATTATTTAAATTGCCGATTATACATAAGCACGATCGCCTCTACCAGCCTAGAATTTAGATAAGTAAGTTGAATAAAATCTGTCATAGTCTATAGATGGTCAATCCAGAATATTATTTCATTAGCGATCTGCATATTGGTGGTGAAGGAAACCTGACAACCTGTGATTTTGAAGCAGAACTAATTGATTTTTTGCAGCTATTGGAGGGGAAAACTAATTCTACAGAATTGATTATTGTTGGTGATGCCTTTAGCTTTTGGGAAATGACTCGTACTTCATCCTTAGAAAAGCTGAAAACTATCGTCGGTCAACATCCCAAATTATTTGAGCAGTTTAGACGCACTGGTGAAAAGATTCAGATTACTTTAATACCAGGAAATCACGACTATGAGCTTGCTTGTTACGAAGATTTCAAACAAACTCTAGAGACTTATAACATTACTTTAGAAGCCAAAGAAACTATTACTCGCTCAATACAGGGAAAAACTATCTGGATCGAACATGGTAATCAACACGATAGTTTTAACCGCATTGATGATTTTGGTAATCCATACGTTACGCCAATTGGCTACTACATTGTCAGTCAAATTGTAGACGGTTTGGTTGAGAAGTCTCGCTTGGGTAAGTATCGCTGGCTAAAAGATATTGAATCAGTTTATCCCAATGAAGCAATTCCTCACTGGTTTTTCTCCAATTATTTCTACAAAGAAATGAGTCTTTGGTTACGGTGGATTTTGTTACCTTTCCTACTATTGTTGAGCGTTAGTTTTGTTATCTTAATCAGTGCCGTGTTAGAACGAGTGGGAATTGTTGATAGTGGTTTCTTTTCTAAACCTTGGTTAGCATTTTTATATAATTTTGGTTTTGCAGGTAAAGCTTTAGATTTTACGGTTAACCTAGTTTTATTTATCGATACGCTATTTTTATTTGGCTTAATCTTGGTATTGATTCCTCTATCATTCGTTTTTAGGGATATCCAAAAGACATTAAAAAGATATGGCTTTAAAGGTAGGAAGGGTTTGAAAGTTCACAAAAAAAGCCTTTACTTGCAAGCAGCACAAAAAGTTTTCGATCAAGACAAGGATGTTTTTGCTTTTGTCTATGGACATACTCATCAACCTGCCATAACTAAAAGAGGCGATCGCTATATAATCAATACAGGTAGCTGGCTCAAAAAGCTGAAGCGAATTTCCTCTATTTTTCGGTTTTTACCAGCAGTTTACTATCCTTCTTATCAGCTTAACTATTTTATAATTCGTGTTGAAGGCGATCGCCTTGAGATTCTATATGAGTGTTTACCAAAACAGGCTGAATCTGGTTTGACACCGTTAGAAAAGCTGGCAATTTTGGGGAGAAAGAAACAAAAGCCAATTTCTATTCCTCGTAGAACTATTGTCCAATCATCAGCTAAAGATGCTTTAAAATTAAATCAACTGGGCTAGGACTAGAAACTAATTAGGATGTTTACCTGAAAGAGCTTTGACTGCTTTTTTATCTAGTTTTAAATAAATATATTCCTCATCCATACGTGCGATCGCAGACATTGGCAAAGTCAATTCTTTTTTATGCCAGAAGTGTCCTTCTTCTAATACCAAATGAGTAATGTGTTTATCATTGGGATCGAGCAAAAATTCTTCTACTCGTCCAATATGTCCGTCGGTGGCTTCTACCGATGCACCTCTATGTATCGCCATTTCCCCCGCAGGAATCAATTCTTCTTCAATACCCATCAAAAATATATCTCCATTATTCAAAGATGTATCAGACCATCCTAGATAAGGGCTACTATTGTAAATTGCCTCATCACTAAAATTTTTCAGGGGTTCAAATTGGGAAGTAATGGTGTTGAAAAAGCGCATCTCAGTAAAGGGAGGCATAGCTGCTAACTCTTCCTTTGTGCAGCTTAAATGAATTGATTCGGAAGTAGTCTTGAAAACAGCTTCAATTGGCACTAAATATTTCTGGGAATCTAAAAAATTAGATTTTTTGACTACAAAGTGAGTTATGTTTTTACTGTTCTGTTCTATGATTACGTGACTCGATTTACCCCATTCACCATCTAGGCAGATGACGGTTGCATCTAAAGGAATTTCTTTCACTACACTTTCCTCAATTTGTTCAAATTAAAGCCTTTCAAGTTATATTAAACGTTTTTAGCTTGATTTTGAATTTTTGTTTTTATCAGCAGGAACAAATAAAATCATTGCTAAAGACAATTCAGATCGATTTTTTCTTAATCAAACAAAAAATCTTTTTTTCTAAATCCTCAATCGAAAAAGGTTTACAAATATAATCATCACAGCCAGCATTTTGGATCTGTTCTATTTCTTTTTCGTAACACAATCCTGTTGTGGCAATTACGGGAATTTCGTTCGTCTCAGAATTGCTCTTAAGAAATTGGGTTGCCTCTAATCCACACATTTCAGGCATCACAACATCCATTAAAATTAGATCGGGCTGTTTTGATACTGCCAAGTTTATTGCTTCTTTGCCATTTTTAGCAGCAATGGATTTTATATTCCAACAAATATCTAAGGTGTTGCACAAATATATTCTGTTGTCTTCATCATCATCTGCAACCAAAACTAAAGGGCATTCTTTTTTCTTTATAGATAAATTTACGGCTTCTCTGTACATACAAGTGTTTATTTTAAGTATTTTACAACTATCTCAAAGCACTCTTCTATCTGTGTTATACAAGAATTTTAAAGTGGTTCGATATCGGTAGTCCAATAAAGTTTTGTCTGCCGATATAATATACGAGAGAAAAGCTTTATCAAATTTGCTTATATATTAAATAATATTGTTTTATCATAACTTCCAAAACTAAATGGCAAGTAAAAGTTACAAGTAGTTACAAAGAGTAAATAGACTACTTTTATTCAGAAGAACAAAAAACGATTCAGTCTATTTTATTGGATCCATATCTATACTAAAAATGCAATTGCTGATTGTTTGGGAAATGACTCTTAACAGTAAAGATATAATGAATTTGTATATAAATTTGCCAGCAAGTCAATATTGAGACGCTATTTTATGATTATGAAAAGAAATAGCAGCATTGGTATCTTTAATTATCTTAATTTTGTTCGCTTCAGGCGATTGACGATCGATAGCTGCAACAAGTTTTTGATAAGTTTTGGGACAACTAATATAAGCAGCTATTTCACTATTGACATAGATACCGTAACGCCCGTCATTGAGTTTTTTTGAAATAAATAGCATCAGATATAAGATGTTTTGTACAAATATTAATATTTTATAAAATTATATCATTAAACATTAAGTTGTGTGTAGTGACCAAGACACATCTCATCTGGTTGAAATTGAAAAAATCTTTTATCCTCTACTCCGCAAAACTTATACGCTAAAAACTCCAGTTTACAGATAAATAAAAGCGGTTAAAATCATTTGTCTCGATGTCAATAGATAATGAGCATCGATCATCAAAATGAATTATGTTAAGATACATTGCATATTAGCCTGACTTTTCTTTTCTTTATGTTGACAAAAGTGAAGTATAGCTTAACAATGCGCTAGAGGCATTGACAAATCTGAATGTTTCATAGCAATTGGGTAAAGCTTATTCAAAATTCTTGATGGAAAAGTTAATGCTAATTCAATCACAGGCGATACGACAAGAGAAAGAAGCTACAGCTCTATCCCTTGTCGTTCTAGTAGTGGATGACAATGAAGACAATTTGATACTAGCAACCAGTTCGCTTGAGCTGATGGGAATCAAGCATCTGGTTGCAATGAATGGCGACGCTGCTATAGATATGGCAAAGGATAAATTACCAGACCTTATTTTGCTTGATATTGTAATGCCAGAAGCGAATGGCATCAAAGTAACTCAAACACTTAAAAATAATTCTTTGACTAAACATATCCCTATAATTGCAGTTACAGGTTTGTCTTATCCACATCAAACAAAAGAAATTCTTGATGCCGGCTGTAATGATTATATCTGCAAGCCCTACCTAATAGATGATTTGGAAGAGAAAGTAGCTTACTTCTTAAATTTAGATTTATAATCGCTTTTAGCAAAAATAATCAGTATTTGTAGTGGGCTGTCAAATTAAATGCGCAACAGCTTACTATTTTGTTGCTTTCCTAACAAAAAAATTACATAGCACAAAAGTTTTTATAAAGCTCTATCTTTAGATACTAGAAGGTAGAATATCTGACTACTTTGAACCTCTACGCCCAACCCGAAACGGGTATGGACGCAGAATCTAAAGACCTATTGCTAGATCTTCCCTCCACTCGAATAACCTAAGGCGGCTTTTTTGTGTGAATATTCATACAAAAAACGCGCCGTAAGTTGTCGAGGCTTCTTGGGCTCATCAACCAACGCCAATGATGTCTCTTGGTTACAGGACTCCTGAAGCGTAACTTTCGGACGGACTGCCCGTAGCTGGCTAGGGTCAATTTCCAGTTGTTTTAAACCCTTGTCTAACAAATTGTATGACGCTTGTTAACTTTGCCTAGTTCGCTTCATTCTAGGCAAAGTATCATGAAGGTATAAACACCAGCATGAGGACTTGACCCATGCCACAAACAACCGCCCAACTTCCGTTTTCGGCAAAGTTTTTTCCTCCACCGAAAAGACCATCAACTAGAGAAAGAGAATATCTGCGTAGCTCAGAAGTCAAAGCCATGATCCGCGCAGCCAAAAAAGTAGGTCGTCATGGCATCAGGGATGGAGCAATTATTTTACTGATGTTCCGTCACGGATTGAGAACGGCTGAATTAGTAGCTCTCAAATGGACACAGACAGATTTAGCAGATGGTTATATCGAAGTCCATCGGGTCAAACACGGTCGCGACAGCATTCATCCGCTACGCTCTCCCGAACTCAGAGCGTTACGGCAAATCCAGAGAGATTATGCCGATACGAGCTATGTTTTTGTCTCGGAACGCAAAGCACCTCTCTCAACTCGCTCAATTCGCCACATCATAGCTAGAGCAGGAGAACTAGCTGGTCTTCCCTTTCAGGTTCATCCCCATCAACTGCGTCATGCTTGCGGTTATTACTTGGCTGCTCAAGGGCATGATACCAGAGCGATTCAGGATTATTTAGGACATAAAAATATACATCATACAGTTCGCTATACTCAAATGTCACCCCAAAGGTTTGAAAATTTTTGGATGGATTAAATTAGAAAATTAAATCTAGAAAAAAATATATTGATGGAACAACCTAAAAATAGCAAAATAAAAATTTCTAAAACTGACGATACATTAGAAATCTATATTCCTCCTGCCAGATTTCGGTGTTATTTAACTACTGTAATATTAGGAATGGAATTAATTTTAAGTTTTCCCATTCTATTGATGGCTTACGGGGTTTATACAGCAGAATTTCCGTATAAAGTTGTTTGCGCCGCATTCTCTCTTCCTTTTTTAGCTGGTGCTATAGGAATGGGTTCTATGTTGCCAAGTCTCTTTTTTAGTAGTACTCGCCTACTTTTTAATTCTCAACAAATCAATATGAATTTTGACAGGAAAATATTTGGCTCGAAAAGTGAAGTTATTTCAAGGGAGGATATTACAGAGTTCAGACGTATTAAGCGTCATACTGTAATTAAAAATCCTAATACCAAATACGCAGGTGCAATAGAAGAATTACCAGATATTGTCTTTCAAGTAGGAGATAAGAAGTATAAGCTTGGTAGTTATACTCATGCAGATCTTCCTGAAGCAGAGCTTGATTGGCTAGCATTTGAGATTAGCAATTTTTGGGAATTGGATAGTTCCTACAAAATTGTAAATTTTGGCTAGAATAAATAAGCAGCTAAAGCTATATAATTCAAGAGTTATAACTATTGTTGATTGAGCATTATATGCTTGATGATTCTCTTCCTTTTAAGCCACTAATGGTTGCGACAAGCTCTCTATTCTCTCCTTCATATTTAACCTAAACAACCCATAAGGATTGACATGAGCAAATATCAAAGGTGTAATCGCCTGTAAATTTCTTGCCGTCAATCTCTTCTGCCAATGCTCTTGCGCTAGAACGCTCTGAATCATCAAGGTGTTCACGTACACCAGGCAAACTTGTAACAGGTGCAAAGACAATACCGATAATTCTTGACTCTCCAAGCGATTGGAAGCAAATTCACCACCCTTACCGTAGAAGATAAATTCATTAACCCCATTCCATCTCTCTACTACATTTAAACCCTCATTAATCTCTCGGCGTATGGCTTCTGAGTCGAGATACTGACAGAGAAAAACGGTCTTAATTACTCTACCTAATTCCATCAAAGCCAGATAAGTAGGATGTTTAAAAGGATTCTTACTAAATCTTTTCAGGATAGCTTCGGTTTCTGCTGTACCCAACCTTAATGCTGTGGCATATTTCACGGCGCGTTTTGTGTGGGAAGCTTCCCACACAAAAGCCGCCTTACCATCTGGTCGTACAGAGTCGCGAATTAAGTCCCAGTTAATCGGACGAGTCATTACAGGTTCTAGATTAGGATAGGCATCGGTTTGACCAGCATGAGGACGATAGAGTTTCTGCACCTTAATTCTTTTTAGCCTGGGCATCAACTGAAAACCTAACAGGTGGGGAACGGCAAAAGCTACTTCGCTTTGACCGTGACTATCCACATAGTTCTTCTTCACCTCCATGCTAGTGCAGTGTCTTAAAACCCCATCAATTCCCGTATTAATTCTCTTCAATCCTGTATTCGTCCCCATACCAAACAAACAGAGTAACAGTCGCTTCTGTAATGTTTCTCTATCCAGTATTTCTCTAGTACCCATACTCTTGAAGCTACGGGTAAAGTCCACCCTCAAGTCAGTTTCTTTGAGAATGTCTAATAGGCTAGTCTTGTGCCAAAGACGGTTAATTTCTCCCTTTAACTGTCTGAGATTGATGGGGTCTGGTAGAGCATCAAAGGGGCTGAGTCTAATTAAGCCTTTATTGCCTTTCCCCCCAATAGCCACACCTTTGTTCTTGGGCATTCCCTTATCTAGTTTTTCTAACCCTGACTCCATCTGCTGCTGTAACCCAGAGATAAAAGTCTCTACATCTTCAGGTAGGGTTAGAGCCTGATAGTAAATCTGACGCTTGGTTTCAAAGTCTGTAGGCAAGTCATCATCGGGATTGCGATAGCGGTTTGCTCCGACTACCCAGATTTCCTTACAGCACAGTCTTTCTCTCAAAGCTTTGAGAACGCTAATTTCATAGTTGATTCGGTTAATGCGCTCGTTGCCATCACTGTCGGTTTCCATCAGAACTTCCTTTGCGTTACTTTTCAATACGCCATCGATGGGTATCTCTTCGGATGAATCGTAATATCTGGTTTTGCTATGAGCGTATTTCTTGAGAAGGTCTAATGCCTCAATTACGGGACGATGTAGATCATTGTTGGAGCGAAATTCCAGTAACTCTAATAGTTGGGGGATCATTCTGCGATAATGACCCGAAAAGGATGCTCGCATGACCGAAGCGAACCCTACGCTTGTAAGCTAATCCTGTTCCTTTGTATTCAGCAAGCAAATCCTTGAGAGTTTTAAGAGATACCACAGGGAAAATTACCTGTTCGATAGTCCCATTTGGTTCTGCTATAGACACTTCAGCTCATCGAACAAATCGGCAGGCAAACCAATGGTACGAATTAGCTTGAGTTTCTTAATCTCAGTTAAAAAACTATCTAGTCCTACTGCTCCTGGGTCGGTTTTCAAGATAGCAAAATCAGAAGCTTTAAGGTTTCCAGGATGTAGCTTTTCTGATTCCGAGTTCTCTATTTCAATTGCTTCGTCAGTAGTCAGAAGAAGATCTATTTGTGAAATTGCTTTGGGAGTAAGCTTACTCAGCGTATGGCTACAAAAATCAGCTTCATATTTAGCGATCGCGCTCTTGATAGAACGTTCCACTCTTTGTGTTGTTGGCGATTCTAGCTGTAATTCTCTCCATCTTCGGGTAACAATCTCAGTGATTGCTTCCAACCTTCTTTCGTTAGGTAGTATTTCTGAGATTAGCCAGTCAATCATCTGTTCCGAATCAGTTACTGTGGCTATTCTAAAATTAAATAAACGACGAATTTCCGCACGATAAACTCTTGCAGAACGCCCTTTTTTATCAAAATCAGAGTAAGAATTTTCGGACAGATTAATCTGTGAAGCAACAAAAGAGATAACAACTTGAGGAATAGATAAATTATTGTCTGGAAAACGAGCAAAAAGTTGAAAATGTTTGAGCAAAAGAGCAAAACCAATCTTATTGACCCCAACTTTTTTGTTTTCGAGCAGTTCTAATTCTTGGGGCAAGAGCGTCCAATTTTCAATTAGTTCTTCTGTGTCCCAATTTGGTTTAAGCATTCATCTCCAGTTTGTTGCTGGGATTCAGCATAGGAGAAGAGGTGGCAATCTCGTTGAAAATTCATTTTCTCTTTGATGTATATGTAAGCTAATTAGTCTTGCCAAAAATTCATCGTATAGTTGCTCCTCACTATAGCTACTGGAACTTTTACAAAACTCATTTTGAAAATTTTTCAATGTCATGGATTTGACTTAAGCAGCTTCTTTTCTCGATTGTATTTCAATCCTTATGGTAAAAAACCGTGATGGCGGTGAATACACCTTTCTTGACCCACCCCGCTGGCTCGCAACGTAACTCAGATGCGGTGAATACACCTTTCTCGCAATCAGTAATCACCTAACAGCTTTTCTTTCCCATTGCTTGACCTTTCGTTGTCCAAGATTGAAAGGATAATAAAAAACAGGACTCCAAAGACTAGTAATAATGGCTGAAATTATCGTTATCTGCTGATACTTTGGTAAAACATCTGATAGGGAAAGCCAGTGCATTCTCAAGTATTGAAAGGCAAAAATAGTTTCAGAGAGAATTGTCATAAAAAAGACAATAAAAGCCACAGAAATAAAATCTTCACCCGTATATTTTTGCTTTTCCAATCGAGCAGTACAGACACCAACAACAACAAAAGCAAAGGCATGGGATGGGGTAGCTAAAGTGATTGCATCATAGAGCCAGCCAATAAGCAGTCCTGCGATCGCGCCTTGCCAAAGAGATTTATTCAAACTCCAAGCAATTAACCAAATTAATAGCCAATTGGGGGAAGTGCCTAACAGCTCCATTCCAGGAATTCTAAACAACATTAAGGCTACACAAACAATCAAAGAAAGAAGAACCAAGGCTACATTTAAAATCTTTAAAATGTCAAGAGATGTTTGATTTTTGCGGGACATTGTTCCAACTGTGGAAGATTATTTAGCGATAACTTCGTTAGGCTTCGCCAACGCATTTTTATAAAAAGGCTGAACGTTAACCCATTCTAAGACATCAATTGGAGCAGTCAATTCAATTTCAATTTCAGATGTGTCGTTTTTAGTTATTTGATGGGATTTAACTTTTCCAATTGGCAAACCAGGGGGATAAAGTTTACTAAGATTAGAAGTGGAAATTTCATCTCCAGGCTTAATATCTGCTACCTGATTAAAGAATTTCATTACTGCCGTTGAAGCATCTTTTCCCTGAACATAACCCAATTGACGATTGCGAGAAAGAGTCGCCCCTACGCGACTAGTCGTATCGCTAACTAACAGTACTTTACTAGTATGGGGAGTCGTATGAGTCACCCTGCCTACTACTCCTCCAATTCCCATGACGATGTAATCTTTTTTGATACCATCTTTACTCCCTTTGCCCAGAGTGACTCGATTCCACCAGCGATCGCGACTGCGACCAATGACAGGGGCAGTTATAGTTTTTTCTTCTGTGGCTTCAGCATAGTTTAGTAACTGTTTTAACTGTCGATTTTGCTGTTCTAACTCCGTTACCTTTTGTTCTAACTCCAGAATACGGGCATTGGTCAATCTATCTTCTAAAACAAATTGTTTTTGGGATTGAAATGGACGAACTACAAAATAATAAGCTTCAGAAAATGCTGAAGCCTGGGTTAATTTAATTGAAAAAGCAACGAGAAAGGCTACTAAAAGTAGTATTACTCGAAAACCATATTTGTCCCACCAACGGCTCATGTAAATAAGGATAATTTAAATTTAAGTAAGTATAGAGCGATCGCTAAAAACTCGATCCAAAGTTTTGTCTTCCAAGACTCTGCCTGTTCCTAGCACTACACATTTTAGTGGTTCAGCAGCAATATGAGTGATAATGCCCGTTTCATGGCTAATCAGAGTATCTAAACCCCGCAGCAATGCACCGCCACCAGCTAGCATAATTCCGCGATCGATAATATCGGCTGCCAAATCAGGAGGAGTCTGCTCTAAAGTACGTTTAATTGCCTCGAGAATGCTGTTTACTGATTCTTGAAGACAGTCACGAACTTCTGATTCACTAATTTCGATAGTGCGGGGTAAACCTGATAACAAATGTAAACCTCTGACTTCCATGCTGCGATCGTTTCCATCCACAGGATAAGCCGAACCCAACTGTAGTTTGATTTTCTCGGCTGTATTTTCGCCGATCGCCAATTTGTGTTCTCTTTTTATCTGATTAACAATTGCTTCGGTTAGTTCGTCTCCTGCAATACGAATTGACTCGCTGATTACCTTTCCCTGAGAGCTAATTACTGCTACTTCGGTAGTACCACCACCAATATCCACAATCATGTTACCTGTGGGTTCGGTGACAGGCAGTCCTGCGCCAATAGCTGCTGCGAGGGGTTCTTCAATTAAATCGACTTCCCTTGCTCCTGCATTAGAAGCAGCTTCAATCACTGCTCGACGCTCCAGTTTAGTTACTCCGCTAGGAATACCAATCACCATGCGAGGATGAACTAAAGGATTGCCTTCAAAAGCACGTTTAATAAATTCATGAATCATGGCTTCTGTGGCATCAAAATCAGCAATCACACCATCTTTTAGAGGGCGTAGAGCCTGAATGTTTTCAGGAGCGCGTCCCAACATCAATTTGGCTTCTTTACCAAATGCTCTGGGAGTTTCTGTTTTACGATCGATTGCCACTACAGAAGGTTCTTCTAGCACTATCCCTTTGCCAGAAACATATACCAAAGTGTTGGCAGTCCCCAGATCTATACCTATATCCCGCGAAAGATTAAAACGATTAAGAAAACCCACTTTGATATGTCGCTCCCAAGAAACTAGTGACGCTTTGCCAGAGTCGAATCCAATTTACTCTTAATGTATTCATAAGTCTAATAGAAAATATACTTAAATCTCTCTTTAAGAAATAGTAGTAAGTAGAGACGTGACCTGGTCACGTCTCTACTTACTACGCTGCATCTCACAAATAAATCAAAATTAATATGTTTCCTTATTAATAAATAATTGCAATTATATGCAATTATTTTAAGTAGTCATCTTTATTTTGCTTTTTCAAAATTAGTTAATGTCAAGTCCGCTTTCTAAAAACAATCAATTTAATACTCGTCGTCAGTTTTTGCGGTGGGGTTTGATTGCGGGAGGAATTTCTGCTGCAGCATTCAAACTCAATGGGGGAAGGGCTTCTGCTCGCGATCGCCCGATGATCCCCCCTGTTCCCAAAACCGACAGCAGCTTGGGTTTGAGTTACGATCCCATGTCCGTTTTGCGAGACTTTGACTATGGCACTCTAAAGAAAGAAGATGGACGTACTATTAGGGAATTTGAGGTAACGGTTCGTAGTAATCCTCTACAGCTAAATAGTGCGATTACCTTTATTGGTTGGAATTTGAACGACCGCGTTCCAGGACCAACTTTGCGAGCGACAGAAGGCGATCACGTGCGGATTATTTTTCATAATGAAGACGGACATTCCCATAGTTTACATTTTCATGGAACTCATCCTGTAGAGATGGATGGAGTGGATTCAGTACGTCGAGGAAAAACTAAGGTTTACGAATTTGATGCCGAACCCTATGGAGTTCATCCCTATCATTGCCATGTTGCTCCTGTCACTCGTCATATAGGAAAGGGACTTTATGGCTTGTTTATTGTCGATCCCCCTAATGGTCGTCCTGAAGCAGATGAAATGGTGATGGTAATGGGTGCTTACGATCTTGATGGTGATGAGACTAATCAACTATACGCTTTTAATGGTATTCCCAACTTTTATCGCGATTATCCTATTCCTATTTATCAAAATCAACTAATTCGACTCTATCTACTCAACATGATTGAGTTCGATCCCGCTGTCACGTTTCATATCCACGCTAATATGTTTCAGGTTTATCGCACTGGGAGAAGTTTAGAACCAAACGAAGAAAGCGATGTGATTACTATGGGGACAGCAGAAAGGCATATTTTAGAATTTGCCTATAAATATCCAGGAAAGTATATGTTTCATCCTCACCAAGACTATATTGCCGAACATGGCTGTATGGGTTTCTTTGATGTTATTTCTGACGAAGCATAGTTCATTTCGTTTTATCTAAAACTTATTGTTTTTTAATTTTATTGACTTATATTCTCATTAATAGTAAATTACTAATTCAAGACAATTAAGAATTACTATAGATAAGGATTTATGGCTAACCGAATGAAAACCGTAGAATTATTTTTAGCACTAAGTATTGCAAGTACAGTAGGAACTCAAGCCATAGCTTCTGATGCTTATGAGATAGAAGCAATTGACAAAGAAACATATACGTTGATTGCACAAGCAGAAGGTGGTGAAGGCGGTGAAAGTGCAGAAGGCGGTGAAGGTGGCGAAAGTGCAGAAGGCGGTGAAGGTGGCGAAAGTGCAGAAGGTGGTGAAGGCGGTGAAAGTGCAGAAGGCGGTGAAGGTGCTGTTGACACTGGAGATGCAGACGTAGATTACATGACTGTTTTAGGATTGATGAAGGGTCATTTAATGGCAGCTCAAGAATTAATTGCAGTCGAAAATTATGAAGAAGCTGAACCGCATATTGGTCATCCTGTAGATGAACTTTATGGTGATATTGAAACGGTACTACCAGAAAAGGGAGTAGAGGACTTCAAACCTTCTTTGAACCAACTCCACGATCTGATCAAGTCTGCTCCAGATTCCCCTGAAGTACAAACTTTATTAGATGAGGTTTCCGCTTCTGTCGATGAAGCGATCGCAGCTATTCCTAAAGAACAACTCAATTCTCCAGAATTTGTTTTAAGTTCGATGGTGGAAATGTTGAAAAATGCTGCTGCGGAATACGAAGCAGCGATCGCTAATAATCAGTTTGTCGAAATTGTCGAATACCAAGATTCTAGAGGATTTGTTTTTTATGCTGACGAGCTATATCAAACAGTTGCCGACCAAAAAAGCCAAGAAGATCCTGAAGGTCATCAAGTAATTGTTGATACGCTAGCTGAATTAAAAACAGCTTGGCCGACTATTGAGCCTCCAGAAGCTCCTTTGAAAGAACCTTCAGAAGTATATAGCTTAGTTTCTCAAATTGAATTCAATAAGTAAATAACGCAAAAAATCAGCGCGATCGCGCTGATTTTTTCTAATAGAATAGATTTAAATATTGGGAATATCTATAAATCTTTTTTATCTCTTTCAACTAATAAAAAACTGGGTAATTATTAGCTGAGAATTTGAAAATAAATCTAGTTGGTTGCTACGGTTTCTGCGTCAATATCTACAGTTTCATTACCAGGATTTTCTGTACTAGTGGTCGCAGCAGAATTGTTTTCTTTACGGCTTTGCAACTTGCCTATTACCATTTGTGACAACTCAGTAAACAGTAAACCTGCTAACATTACATCATCAATCTGACCTATGATGGGAATAAAATCAGGTGCAATATCAATTGGACTAATAAGATAGATTACCGTGCCTAGCATCACTAACCAACGGTATTTGGGATGGCGAATAGCATTGCGATACCAGTCGTATAAAGAAGAAAGGGGAGAAGTCATCTTTGTATTTATGTCCTCGATTAACTGATTTAATTGTGACAGACATTAGCTAAAATTTCAGTGTGGAAAACCTCATATTTTTAATACGGTTGTTTTTAATAATTCAAAATTATGGCAATTCTCATCTTAGCCGTCTTAAAAATTTTATGGGAGGAATAAAAGATAGTTCCCATAAAATTAGCTTAATTAATAGTCTTTGGGTATCAATTTTGAGTAAGCTCTGAGGATATAGTAAAACAGACTTTTTAAGATCTTTCTTGGCACTAACTAGAGCTTTTCGATTGTTGATACTAATTTTTTTGCGGTAGAGATCTGCACAGTATAAATACAAGACACTATAGCTTCTATTTTTTTGACGCATTAGCTCAGCTGTTGCTGTGTGATAAACTCGGTCTAGTAAAGATAAGCTTTCTTGTTTGAGGGGTTCAACCTTAGTAGACATAGAATTGCTGGATTGACGATAAAAAATCTGGAATTTGGGAACAACTGCAAAATTGAAATTTTGAGCTAAACGTAAGTAAAAATCCCAGTCTGCTGTATAAGCAAGTTTTGGATTAAAACCTGCGACTGATTCCAAAACATCTCGATGAATCAGAACATTGGAAGCATTGGTTATAAAGTTGGTTTGTAAAAGTTGTAGATAAACGTCTCCTTCATAAAAAAGAGGAATTCCTGAAAACAGATGTTTTCCCTCTTCGTCAATATAATTAACCCAGCTGTAAGCCACTTTTGCTGTTGGATTTTTCTTTAAGACTTCAATTTGTGACTCTAGCTTATCTAAACTCCACAAATCATCTGCATCTAAAAAAGAAATAAATTCCCCAGTAGCACGAGCAATACCCCGATTTCGGGCGATCGCAACTCCACCATTTTCATAGATAAAAAGTTTGAGGCGAGGTTCAGCTATGTTTTTAACAACATCTATAGTGTTATCTTGCGAGCCATCATCAATTACGATTATTTCGTAATCGGTAAAACTTTGCTTTTGTACTGAAGCAATAGTCTCTTCTACTGTCCTTGCAGAGTTGTAGGTAGGAATAATTATTGATATCTGAGGCATTTTTGGGGACTCTTCAACAAAAAAATTTACATTTGAGAAAATTTTCCACAGAGCGAATTGCACTCCATGCAAAATAGATAAGAGAAAAAAAGGTAAAAAACTATGGCTTGGTCGAGGTTTTTATTTGTGACGATACTAAAGACGTATATTTTATTTTGACTTTCAAATTGGTTATCGGTACTTTGATTGAAGACAAAATATAAAAAAGCTAGTTGACTACATATATAAATAATTAATGAGATTAGCACAAAAAATATAAAGTACAAATAAATAAACTTTTGTATATATTACGTTACATAATCTGATATACTCATAGCTTAATTATGCTGCTATATACATGAGTAATTTTTCAAGCAATTATTGTTTTTCACCAAAATAACTTCTTAATTCCTTTCGTATAGCTCTATTTAAGCGGTATTTATATTTTTTGAGCTGTGACTAGAAGACAATTTTTAAAAACCTTTTAAATAACCTATCTAGGACAAAATATGGAACAGCCTCTTTAGCTAACCAAATATTTTTACTTAGTAATTTTAATAAATTTTTAAATAATATCTATGAACGAGAAAGAAATTAAATCGGCATTTAATAGAGATGGTTTCTTTGTCTTTAAAGGACTTTTTACTCCCGAAGAAATGGAAGCTCTGCTCCAAGACATTAAAGATTCTCAAAGGAGATATGAGCAAGATGACCTAACTAAAGGCTCTATGACCTTTAAAAGTAGTGTCTTTTTCCATAGTCAAAAAATTCAGCAATTTGTTAGCCAACAAAAAATCGTCGATTTCTTAAAAGTCATCATGGGTCCAGATATTTGGGTTCGTTGGGATCAAGCTGTTGCCAAGGGTGCAAATTCTGATACTTTTCCTTGGCATCAAGATAACAACTATAGCAAGTTGAAAGATCCTCACTATCAGTTTTGGGTGGCGTTAACCGAATCGAATGCTGATAATGGCGGTTTATTATTGCAACCAGGTTCGCACAAGCAGGAGCTACCATATCGATATGAAGGATTTGAGGTTGTATATGATGGAATACCAGAAAGTCCCATCTTAGTTACCGCCGAACCTGGAGATGTGGTTGTCTTCTCATCCTATACGCTCCACAGCACCACCCCTAATATCACTCAAAATACTAGATGGGCATATGTAATCGAATATATGTCTCTCGATCATTACGATCCTTATGTCGAGCCTCCTTATTTTGTGGTTGCTCGAAATGGGAAATCATGCCCAGAATTTGTTGACTCTTATCGCGGCAAAAACAATCCAATATCTCGTTTGAAATATAGTATTCCAAGTTTGAAACAACCTCAAAGAATTATTAGAAAATTGGTGGGACGTAAGAATTAGTTTTGCTGCACGATACGCAAAAGAACAAAGTGTTTTGTCATGTATTGATAATATTTGTTTATCCTTATTTAGCTTTTAATACTACTTTTATACAGTCTTCATGGTGATTATCAACCAAGATCAGACGTTTCAAATTTTACTCACCAATAATTTTTTTATACTGTTATGCAAATTATTTCTTCCCACAAATCTCCGATTCGTTCTAAAGAAAATTTTCTAGTGTTTGGCTCTCCCTGTATTGAAATGGCAGAGATTCAAGAAGTTATGGACAGTATGGCATCTGGGTGGCTAGGCACTGGTCCAAAAGTAGCAAAATTTGAACAAGATTTCAAGAAATACAAAGGTGCAGACTATGCAATTGCAGTGAATTCCTGTACAGCAGCGATACATTTAAGCATTTTGGCTGCGGGAGTGAAGCCTGGTGACGAGGTTATCACCACACCTTTAACCTTTTGCGCTACGGTCAATGCTATTCTTCATGCTGGTGGAACTCCTGTGTTGGCAGATGTCGATCCAGTCACGATGAACATCAGTCCCGAGCAAATTAAATCGAAGATAACCGAAAAGACTAAAGTTATACTTCCCGTTCATTTTGCTGGTCGTCCTTGCGACATGGACGCTATTTCTTCTTTGGTTGCAGACCACGATTTAAAAATGATTGAAGATTGCGCTCATGCGATCGAAACAGAATATAAAGGTCAAAAAGCTGGAACATTTGGTGATTTTGGCTCTTTTAGTTTTTATGTAACTAAAAATATTACTACGGGGGAAGGAGGAATGATTCTTTCTCGTAGTGAAGCAGCCTCAACTCGGCTCAAAACCCTAGCACTACACGGAATGAGTAAGGATGCTTGGAAACGCTTTAGTGACGATGGCTATAAACACTACTATGTAGAGGAGTGTGGCTACAAATATAACATGATGGATTTGCAAGCTGCGATCGGCATTCATCAGCTCGCTAAGATAGAAGGATATTGGCAAAGAAGAGAAGTAATTTGGAATAGATATGTTGAAGCTTTAAGCGATCTACCAATAGTTTTACCAGCAAGACCTGAAGCAGACACTAGACATGGCTATCACCTGTTTACAATTCTGATCGATGAATCAAAAACAGGAATTAGTCGCGACGGTTTTTTGAATGCAATGACCGCCGAAAATATTGGTTTAGGAGTACATTATTTAAGCATTCCCGAACATCCTTATTACCAACGAACATTTGGCTGGAAACCAGAAGATTATCCTAATGCAATGCGAATCGGCAGACAAACGGTAAGTTTGCCATTATCAGCTAAACTAACCGATGGAGATGTAGAGGACGTTGTTTTAGCAGTCAAACAAATCATTGCCTAAATAAAGTATAGAGATAGAATTATTTAGTCATAATTGCTCGGTAATAACTTTGTCTTAATAGACTACTACAAAACATTTTATCATCCTGTAGTTTTGAATTGTGTTTTGTAGCATAATTTAATTTTTCAGAAGACCGATTAATGATATTTTTAACCTAAGCTTAACGATTATTTAGTCATTAATTAACTCAATAATACGGTAGCAAATTTATTCATATTTACTACTCAATTTGATATGAGAAAGCAATCAGTTTCATCAGATTCAAGTTTACTCAGCAAACAAATATTGAGCCTATGGAAAATATATATACCTGTCTTGCTTATCATTTTTCTAGCGTGGTTAACTGGGGAAGTTACTCCAATTTCGGTATACGAATTAGTTGCCGATCCTAATGAAATAGGTCAGATACCTCCATATTCTGGAATAGTTTCCAATATTGGTCTTTTGCTTTTCTGTTTTGCTGTCAGTATCTGTATATTCAGCAGTTATTTAATCGATGTTAGAAACAGTAAGGATCGAAAATGGAAATTATTTTTACAATGCTCTGGGTATTTTGTGCTTCTTCTGTTGATTGATGACGCACTTCAAATTCACGAAAACTTGCCTACTTTGCTACTCGGCGTTGAAACCAACATCAATGTAGTTGATAAAAAACTGCAAAATGGATTAGAAACACTAGTATTTGGCTTTTATAGCGCATTATTTGTTTTATATGGTTTTCATTTTAGAAAATTGATTTACCGTACAGAAACCTTGGCACTTATGCTAGCTTTCTGCTTTTTTGGAATGTCTATCGTTATCGATGTCTTACCTGAAAGTCTTAAAGGTCACTTTATTCTAGAAGAGGGTTTTAAACTATTAGGAATTGTCAGCTTGATGGCTTACTATATCAAAGTATCTTATCAAGTAATCAAAAAATCCTTGTAAGATGTTTGTTTGAAATTTCTGCTATTGTTTAGCTGCTCGATCGACAACTTGATAATAGATTCCTCTACCGTCTGTACCAACAAAAACTAAGCCAGATTTTTGCAGGCTAGCTTCTAAAACTAAAATGACTTTTGCATCATCATTATTGAATAGAGGAATGTCGTTCAATTTGCGCCAGGTTTGTCCACGATCGCCTGACACAAACAGTCCTTCCCCGCGATCGCTAACTTCACCATATAAATAAAGGAAGGGTAATTTACCTGGATTGCTTGGCTTGCCAAAGCTTATCAGCCTCGATTTTTCTATCTGAGCAACGGCAGTAAAACTAACACCGCCGTCTCTAGAGACATAAAGTCCATCGGTATTGAGACTCAACCAAACTTCTCCTTCTATTCCTGGCACGGTTTTAATTATGTGATCCTCAACCGATGGTAAGGAATTATTGACCCCAAAAAAGGTTACTCCACCATCATCACTACGATATAGCGTTCCACCTGCGTAGTAATAGAACTTGTTTCCATTAACCCCATCAGCAGCTAGAGATTGCGCCCAATTCCAGGGTCCAATAATGCCATCTGGTAATCCTGAAACTTGTTGCCAAGATTTACCATTGTCCCTTGTCTGTATGGGTTGACCTGCGCTACGAGTTACAATAAACTGCCGAGGATTGTCCGCTGAAATTGCCACCCTCATCGGAATTTTGTCGTCAGGAAAATCACCAAACTCGTACCAAGTCAAACCGCCATCGCTAGATGTAGCACCCGTATTTAGAATATCGTCTCGCCTTCCTCCTACCCTAACCAAATGTAAAGGTTGAGTCGCACAGTAAGCAACACTATAGGTATCCTGCCAATAACGATCCCAATGCTTTCTGTTTTTAGGGTTTTTGTGACCCAATCTATCTTGGGGATAGGTATCTAAACTATGATGATTAAAACCTTCCACATCTGCTACCCCACTAACTAGTATTGCTCCTTCAGGGGGAGATATTAAGTCAAACGTTACTAGCTGCTCATGTCCTTTGGGATAGTTATGCCAAATTGGCTTATGAGCTTGAAAATTATCTGTACGCCAGACTCCAAACCAGTCACCTAACCAGACCCTCTGAGGATAATTAGGGTCAAAAATTACTGCGGAGGTATGATCGTTAAAGAAGTAATCTGGCCACCAAGGAATATCGGATTGAGGTTTAGGTCGAGCCGATTTTTGTTGCCAAGTTTCACCCGCATTAGCAGAATAAAAGATTTTTCCATTGCTTATCTCCCCTAATGCTACCAAAACTTGATCGCTGTCTTGAGGATGAACGCTCAAACCGTTAAAGATTTGGTCTTCGTGACCAGCAGGGGTAATATCTTGCCACTTACCATTAGTATACTTACTTACTCCTGGAGAAATGTCACTAGTCACATAAACGCTGCAATCGTCGGATACGACCATTCTCATCCCATGAACGGGACTTCCTGTCATCTTTGTCCAAGTCCAACCAGCATCATCAGATTGATAAATAGCATCTCCATAGACACTCAAGTAAACCCGATTGACATTGAGGGGATCGAAAGCAACGGCAATAATGCCGATATTAGGACGAGGATAAGCCCCAAAAGACTTTACCTCGGACCAATGTAGCCCTGCATCTTCAGAACGCCACAAGCCATCTGTGCGCGAGCCAAATAAGAGTATATTGCCATTACCAGGACTTACCGCTAAACGATTCCCTGCCCAGCGTTTATCTTCATCTCCCCCCATTGGCACTTGTAAATCGGACTCGACCCAAGTATTACCGCGATCGCTACTTTTCCAAAGTTTGCCGTTCCCACTGGCGGTATATTTACCTAATGCCAGATAGACTAATTCTGGATTATGGCGATCGAGTGCCATAGCTTCTACACCATAATCATTCCAAGACAAAAGAGGAAAATCATCGATCATATTTAGCCACTTTTCCTCTTCAGGCTGCCAACGATAAGCCCCTCCATTGTCTGTTTGCATATATACCAAATCTGCTACTTCAGGATGGGCATAAATTCCCGTAACATAACCCCCTCCCGCAATAGGAACTTGTTGCCATTGGCGATCGCTCCTAGCTTTCATAATTTCATTACTGGCGATCGGATTGTTTTTAGCTAAAACTATCCCTCTATGGTTTCCATGGTTTAATTTCTGAGTAACTGCAAATGTCAGCACTATTAAACCTGCAAAAAGCCAGGATAGATATTTTTTCTGCTGTTTTTTTCTACTCAAAATGTTTGATTAATTTCTTTTTGTTAAATTGGCAATGGAATCAAATTTTACTTTTGATATACATTAAGACTTTTCTTTAACTATTGTTGAATACTTGTGTTTTAGTTTTATAAAGGGTTTTTCAAAATATTGATAGGAAATAGCGGAAAAAATAATGGTCAAAATTATGGTTAATACATACACGATCGCATTGCCTGTAAGACCATTCAGGCTATAGTTGCTAAATTCTTTAACAAGATAAAGACTGATAGCAATACAAAGAGCGTGGTACATATACAATCCATAAGAAATCTTACCCAAATAATCAATAGCGGGGTTATTGATACTAACTATGGTTTTCTTATTAGTAGCAATATTAATAATGATCAAAGTTGATAATACCGCAAAAATCTCTTGATTAAAATTATATAAAAATGTCCTGCCAATACCACCAGTTATCAAAAATATTGTCGTTATTGTATAGATTAAAACTTGAGCAAACCGACTATAAAATAGCATTAATATTGGTTTCTTTTGATACAGCCAATCTGCTGCGATCGCGCCAATCGCCATACAGTCTATTCTAGTCAAGTTAACTAGATAGCTCCAGCTATAAAGCCGATCGTATATTGACTGATTATCTTGGTAAAAATTCAACAAAACAATAAAGGTTAGCTTAATAATAAAATATATCGTAATGACCCCAATAATTGCCTTCATAGCATTACGAAAATACTTGATCAACAAAGGCCAAAGCAAATAGAATTGTTCTTCTACCCCTACTGACCAAACTTGATTTGCGTGGGGAATAGTCCCGAAAAACGCAACGGCAATTGTCTGCAAAAAAGTAAAATATAAAAAGACTTGAGTCAAAAAAGTATTATTTAGATCGTTCTGCCAAACAGGAACGTGTAATTGTGGAATTTGTGGCAAAACAAGCAGAGTTAAGATGCCAAGTAGTAAATAAAGAGGCCAGATTCTTAAAGTTCTTCTAATATAAAAGTTTTTAATGTTGATTGTTCCAGCGGACTCCTGTTCTACAAATAATAAATAAGTAATTAGAAACCCACTCAAAGCAAAGAAAAAGGTTACACCGTAAGCCCCAATGTTATGAATAAAAATGTTGCCAAAATAGTTTTTATAACCATATAAAGACTTGATTTGCTCTACATGATGAATGATGACCACAAATGCCGCCAAAAAACGTAAACTATCTAGACCATAAAAATAAATTTTACTTTTTTTAGGTTTAGATTCTAATAGATATTGCTCATTTGACCGATTTCTTGATTCTTTCATCATAAGAGCTTATTTTAAACTATTTATTGCTAATTTAAATCAGTCAGCCAAAACTCTTTCTATAAAATACATGGCGAATCGACCACATAGTAAATATAGGTAAAACTATGACATGAGATAATAAAACCGCAGCAGCTACCCAATATATTCCCCACTGAATCGCGATTAAAATAGATGCTGCAAAAATTACTGTAAAAATCAAATCTAAATAAAGGCTAATATGAGTTTTATTGATACTATTTAAAAGCATAGATGAAGTCCAGGCAAAGCTACGGGGAATGACCGAAAGGCAAATCATAATTAGAATAGGAACAGCAGAAACCCATTTTTCCCCAAATACAATCGGAACATATACAGGAGCTAAAGCCGATTGTAACAGTACTAAAGGAACTAGAATCAAAGCATTAGATTTTAAGCTGCTGAAATATTGTTTTCTAAGTCTATTTCTATCTTCTCTAACTTCACAGAGATGAGGAAACAAAGCCGAGTTTAAAGCATATACGACATTAGTAGTAATACCCGAACCTGCATTAAAAGCGAAGAAATACATTCCTAAAGCCTCAACTCCCAGAATTTTTCCGACAATTAAATAGTCAAGGTTCATTCTTAACTTATTAAGAATTTCTACCCCTAATAAGTTTTTACCAAAGTCAATAATTTCTTGCCAACCTTCAAGATTAAACTTTTTAGGTGGTCGCCAAGAACTATATTTCCAGGTAACAACAATCCAAATGGGAGTGGACAAAACCATTGCCCAAACAATCGACCATATTCCCATGCCCAATAAAGTTAAAGTAACAATAGCAATATTGCTAATAAAAGACTGTGCTGCATTGCACATTGCCGTAACTTTAAGCCTATTCTCTCGTTCGATAATGGCAGAATTGACCATAAACAAAGGAAAGAACAAATAGACCAAAGCGGAGACACAAAGAGGGAGAATTAGACTATTGTTATTATAAAAGTGGGCGATGGGAAAAGAAGCAACACACTGAATTATAAAAATACCGATACAGACAAACCAATTAAGCCAGTAAGAAGTATTGCAAATGTTGGACAAGTATTGTTCTTCTGTCTGGATGATTTTGGCACTAATACCATGTTTGAGAGTGAAAACACTAGCAATTTCAAAAGTAGTGTATACAAACGCCATCAAACCATAATCTTCGGTACTGAACACCCTTGCCAGAGTAACCGTTGCACCTAAGCGAAAAATACGATTGAATAGCTCTGCTCCTCCTAGCCAACCAACATTGCGAATATATCTACTAGAAAGGATAGCTTTAAACTTGTCTCTCATTTATTTTTTATTATTTGTCTCTCGAAGGTTTTAAGTGAAACTTGTTATCGAGGATTGTTAACTAAAAAGGGTTTTTTAAGTAAGGGAATCAAATTGCTAGTGATGTTGCTGGGCAAGATTTGTTTAAGTAATAATTTAATCAACAAAACATAGGTATTTTTTTTAAGCAAAATACCAGAATCGAGACGAATTGCTTGCCAGAATCTAGCCCTAGCTCGAGCTAAATCGCTAACATTTGAACTATGGTTGAGATATAGCCCACCGCAGTAGAAATAAAAATTAGCCAGACTTTTATTTTTTAAGAGTTTAAGCCTTGAGGGAACATTTTCATAAGTCCTTTCCACAACTCGCATACCTTCTGCTTCCATAATGTGCGCTTTGGAAGTCATCGTTCCTGGTGTTTTGAGATACAGAACTTGTGGTTCGGGGACGAGAACGAATTCCCACTGGGCTGCTAACCGTAAATAGTAATCCCAATCTTCACAGGATTTTAGGCTTGGCTCAAACCCTTCGATAGATTCGATTGCTTCTCTTCTAGCCAAGATATTAGAACCATTGCCAATAAAATTACCTAGCAACAATTCACGATAAATGTTGCCTGTAAGATGAGGTTTATTATCAGGAACAAAGGTAACATTACTAGGATTTTCTGGATCTTCCACCATACAAATTACCCAACTATAAGCAACTCCTGCTTTGGGGTTTTGTTGTAAAGCGGATAATTGCTTTTCTAACTTATCTTCCGTCCACAAATCGTCAGCATCAACAAAAGAAATATATTCTCCCTTAGCACGAGAAATACCGCGATTACGAGCCGTAGGGAGTCCTCCATTCTCATAGGAATAGACTTTTAACCTATCATCCTCGACGGTATCTAATATTTCTAAAGTGCGATCGCTTGAACCATCATTGATGACAATAATTTCTAGGTCTTTAAAGGTTTGCTGTTGTACTGATTCTATAGTTTTGAGAATCGTTCGCTCTGCATTGTAGGCAGGAATAATGACTGAGATAGTTGCCATTTTAAAAAGAGATTATTTTTTTTTGACTAAAAAACTAGTTGCCAGAAAATTTTAAGCTGCGACGTAATCCGTATAAGATATTTAAGAATTGTTGATAACCACCCGTGCCAAACCAACTCATCAAGGCGATCGCAACGCTCAAACGGATAAATTCTTTATAGTAAAAGATACTAGGATTATGTTTGAGAGCCTGAGAACGGCAGTAGCTAGCTTGCTGATAATCTCTGGTCTTTCCCTGTATGGCTTTCCATCCCAGAGTTAAATAAGAATTCCCATAGCTTTTATTCCTTAAGGGCAATAATTCTAAAGGGGCATCAGCAAAAGCTTTTTCTATGATGGCTCGAAAACTCTTTGCCACTAGCTCATAATTTTTGGAAGCACTTCCAGTTAACTGACGGTAGTAGACCAAAGGTTCTTGAATGACTTTAAAAGAATACTTAGCAGCAATTCTGATCGACATATCCCAATCTTCGCCAACATTGAGATAACTTAATTCCTCGTCAAATAGTCCGACTTCTTCTAGGCAAGAACTACGAACCATCGGTACGCTACCACACTCGATTAAATTTTGAGTAACCAGCTTATTCCATACATCACCTTCCTCTTGGGGGCAAACTGTTCTTCCGCTTGATTTTCCCTGTCCATCAATGTAAGTGACCCAGCTATATACCAGTCCCACTTCAGGATCGCTATCTAATACTTCTACTTGCTTGGCTAATTTGCTAGATTCCCAAAGATCGTCTGCATCCAAAAAAGCTAAATATTCTCCTTG
>CAWCWY010000011.1:0-54527 GCA_963799375.1 uncultured cyanobacterium | reverse complement strand
GGGCTTGCCTGACCGTTGGTCAATTTGGTTGTTTTAACAAAAATACAGCTTAATTGAAATTTTGCTGTTATTTCTGTAACTTCTCTAGGTCTTTAATTACTTTAAGCTTTTGTGGAAATGAAAGGAGACAAAAAATTGAAAAAGATTCAGGCTATTATTAGACCTTTTAAATTAGATGAAGTTAAGATTGCTTTAGTCAATGCTGGAGTGATTGGAATGACTATTTCTGAAGTGAGAGGCTTTGGTCGCCAGAAAGGGCAAACAGAGCGTTATCGTGGTTCAGAATATACTGTAGAGTTTTTGCAAAAAATTCAAATTGAAGTTGTTATAGAAGATGAGCAGGTAGATATGGTAGCTGAAAAAATCTTAACTGCTGCTCGCACAGGGGAAATTGGGGATGGTAAGATTTTTATCTACCCTGTCTCGCAAGTTATTCGTATTCGTACTGGAGAAAAGGATTTGGATGCTATTTGATGTCAATTGGGATTGAAAATGTTGGTTTGTTGAGGTGGCTATAAGCCTCTAAAAGATTTTTTTAGCAATAAAAACAAAAAAAGGTTGGGTTATAAATTACTTTGACTCAACCTTTTTGATAAATTTGATAAGAGAGACTTGTGATTCGTCCTGATAAAAACTAATTGACGTAAGTGTCTAGAAAAATTTAGATTCTTAATGTTGTAAGGAAATAAATTACCCTTTACCCTTTACCCTTTGCCCATTAACCAGTCCCAACAGATAAATGTTCTTAATCTGAAAAAAGCTCTAACTGGCTACCTTTTCTGGCTCTGGTTTAGAGGCTATATAATTAGCCAACTGGGTATTAATTTGTTCGCGGACAATAAAGCGATATTCAGTAAAATGTTCTAAATAAGCACATAGAGTCATGTAAATCTCTAGCTGGCGGGGTTTTTCGATCAAAACTCGGATTAAATTACGCCAAAACAACCAGCGAGTTTGAGCGACAATTCCCTGCTTCCATAACAATAAACCAAGAGCGCGAATTGTCTTCCAACTTGGTCTTTTCGACACGACGTTTTTAGCTTCCCCTAGCTTCATGTAATATCTGAAGATGCGCTCTAGATATGCCTTAGAATCGTATAGTTGCCAAAAAGCATTAACATATTCTGTCGCAATTTCTTCAATATCTCTTGTTGGTACAAAGTTCATCAATGTCGTTTGATTAATGTTTGCACTGGAGTTGAGTAATCTGCCTTCTTTATCCAATCGCTCCCATAAAGCAGTGCTAGGTAATGCTTGCAGCATACTAAACATTGCTAAGGGAATATCAGTCTGTTCGACAAATTGGACAATGCGATCGCCAGCTTCAGCTTTTTCGCCATCAAAGCCAATAATAAACCCTGCCATTACCTGCATTCCTGCTCTAGTGATTTTATCAATAGATTCTGTCAAAGGATCGCGGGTGTTTTGAAACTTACTAGTTAATGCCAGGCTATCTTTATCGGGAGTTTCAATCCCTAAAAACACTTTTTTAAAGTTACATTCCACCATCAACTGCATCAACTCATCATCTTGAGCTAAATCAACGGATGCTTCTGTAGTTATGCCAAAAGGATATTCTTTTTCTGCCATCCAAACTTTTAATTCTTTAAGCAGTAATTTAACGTTACGTTTATTACCAATAAAATTATCATCTACCATAAATACCGCCCCACGCCAGCCCAAGTCATAAATACATTGCAACTCGGCTAATAGCTGCTTGGGTTCTTTAGTACGGGGTTTGCGTCCATAAAGGACAATAATGTCGCAAAATTCGCACTGGAAAGGGCAACCACGGGAAAACTGCACCGACATATTATCGTATGCTGTTAAATCTAATAAATCGTAACGAGGGATAGGAGTGTCGGTTACTGCTGGTTTTTCCGCAGATCTAAATATGCCAGAGCGATCGCCTTTTTCAATGGCTTCAACAAACATGGGTAAGGTGATTTCTCCCTCGTCCAAGACTAAGAAGTCTACATTGGCATCTGATACTTCATGGGGAGAAGTTGTAGCATAAGGACCTCCCACTGCTACAAGTTTATTTCTTTGTTTGGCTGCTCTAACTTGAGCGAGCATATCGTCTTTCTGAACAATCATGCCTGAGATAATGACTAATTCTGCCCAATCCCAGTCTGATTCATTAATTTCTTCGATATTGTGGTCTACAAGTCTAAATTCCCATTCTTGAGGCAAAATAGCTGCCACAGTAATTAAACCTAGAGGTGGCATGAGAGCCTTGCAGTCTACTAGGGCTAGAGTTTTTTCAAATGACCAGAAACTCTTGGGAAATAGGGGATATATTAATAAAACCCTCATATGTAATGCCTCACACTAAGATTTTGGAATTACTTTAGCTTATCCTTTTCAAACAGAGAATTGTCATTAAACGTTTATTTAATTCTCAAATATCATCATTAATGAGTTAATTGAGTCTATTTCCGCTTCAGATTGTGATTAGCAAATCTAAAATCATTTAATGCTTGCTAAATCTAAAATTAATCTTAAGGTTGTCGGATTTAATTTTTACGATAACACGGATATTTTTTAGCAAAAGAGTATTTCAGGCTACTAATAATTTAACTTTTTTATATTTAATTATCTAGATCTGTGTTTTCACGGACAAAGTGCAAAAATCCTATCAGGGATCGGTATTTTCTCTGTTGTTTTTACATAAGTGGATTTACATAATAAGAGTTATACTATATCTTCTGGACGAATCATTAAAGCATATTTTTTGTATCAGGCTCTAAAATTGTCTTTCAAATTAAATCAATAATAATAAATCTTTAAAAATAGCTAAACACTATAGAGATTAAGCATAATTGGTCTAATCCACATTAGGGATCGACTTTTAACGGAGTACAGCCAGAAAGAAGATTGTATAATTAAACAAGATTAAAGTGTTTTAAATCATTTTATAGAACTAATTGTCAATCAAAACTTACCCTCGGCAATCTGGAAAATATTCTATCTTTTGCTCACATAACTTATCCACAGCCAAAAATCATAACCATGCCACCCTTAATCAAAAATAATACTCAAAAACCTGCTATTTGCTGCTATGTAAATACATCTACTCATGTAGAAGTCGCCCGCATTACAAATATCCCCCATTGGTCTTTTGAAAGAGTTGTCTTTCCTGGGCAACGTATAGTTTTTGAAGCTCCACTAATAGCAAGACTAGAAATTCACACTGGTACGGCAATCAGCTCAATTCTATCTGAAACTATTGACTGCCATGAATTACAGTTGACTTCTTATTTTCCTACCTATTCAATCACATAGATAAGTAGGCATCGCATTTGTTTAATACAGGCGATCGCTTTTCATTTATACAAAAAAGGCGTGTCTTCTCTCTTCGTTACTCATCGGCGATCTTTCATCAAACCCAACATTGGTCCTAAGATCGCGCCAAAAATAAATCCCCCAGCGTGCGCCCAATATGCCACACCACCACCACCTTCGGGCATTCCTAAAGAGGCTACGCTACTAATTGCCTGCTGCACAAACCAAAAGCCCAAGAAATAAACAGCAGGAATACGTATTGTCGTCCAAATAATAAATAGGGGTAAAATGGTAACAATTTTTGCCTTAGGATATTTGATGATATATGCCCCCATCACTCCTGCGATCGCGCCACTAGCACCCACTGTAGGAACACCAGACTGCATTCCAAAGAACCAGTGAGCAAGACCCGCTAGAACTCCGCAGGTGAGATAAAATAGCAGGAATTTAACGTGACCGAGGTCATATTCGATATTATCGCCAAAAGTCCAGAGAAACAGCATATTTCCCCCGATGTGCATTAAGCCACCATGAAGAAACTGGGAAGTAATCAGGGTGAGAAATTCTGGGACTGGTTGGTTTGTCGTAACTCCATCAAAACTTGCGCTCAATTGGCTGGGAATGACAGCATAAAGGTCAAAGAAGTTTTCCATTCTCCCTCCCAAAGTCATCTGATGGAGAAAAACCACCACGTTAATCGCAATTAGGGCATAAACTACAATTGGAGTACTGGGAGTGGGGTTTTCGTCATTAATTGGAATCATAAGACGTTGGAGAGATATAGGCTCTAATGGTGTTTAGTTTGTTTTTAGCTTTAAGCTATAAGCCACAAGCTTCAAGCTTTTATTCTAGAAAAAAGAAGGGTCAAATTGTATATACTCTTTACCTTTTAACCTTTCTTTTCCCTACCCTAGCCATCTAATTAACAACACCAACACAGTTAGCTAATACCGAGCATTGCTTCCAAGGTTAGATAGAGCAAGGCAAAACCACCAACGAAAAACCCAACTACAGCGATCGCCGTAACGGGATTTTTGAGGAAGGGTTTGAATTGTTCGAGGAAAAACCAAATTATCCCAGCAATCAAACTAATCATGAAGCGGGGATAGCGAGAAATGTTTTGAAAAAAGTCTTGCATTATCTGAGAATTTTAAATATCTGTATATCAATCTCTATTCATTATTCAACATTAAATAATTAATATTCAACATTTTGTAAATGAACTTACTATTTCAATCAACTCGTCGTCGTTTGGCTTTGTGGTACACCTCCGTTACGGCGGTTTTACTATTGCTTTTTGCCATTGGGGTATATTTCTATGTCCGCACCACCTTAGTCGATCGCATTGATGATACTTTAAAGCACGTTGTTGAGGTAGTCGATCGCTCTTTGGTGATTCAACCCCTGGCAGAAACTAGGGGCAGGTATGGGGTTAATGTTGATGCAAGTTTTAATAAAAACACCAGTGGTTTAGAAGACGATCGCATTGATTTGGAATGGTTTAATCCCGAAGAGGAATTGCTTTGGTCTACTTTTGAACAACCCCTTGAATATCCTTTTCACTTTCATCGCAAAGGAGAAACGGTATATTTAAGCAGCGATCGCGTATTGCGTCAGATCGTCCAAAGAGTTGAATTAGAAAATCGTGTCTTGGGTTATCTGCGGGTGAGTCATCCTTGGTTTGAAGTTACTAAGCCAATCGAACAGCTGACCAAAGATTTGATTATTGGTATTAGTCTAATGATTCTTTCTGTGGGGGGAATAGGTTGGTTTTTGTCGGGAATTGCGATCGAGCCAATACAGGTTTCCTATTCTAGTTTGAAACAGTTTACTGCCGATGCTTCCCATGAGTTGCGTAATCCTATTGCCACAATTCAAACTAACGTACAGATGGCTTTAGCCTATCCAGAAGCCGAGCCTCAGCTACAGCAAAGACAGTTACAAATTATCGAACGTTTAACTCAAAAGTTGGGGCGTTTAGTTAACGATCTGTTATTTTTAGCTCGTTCTGATAGCGGTATAGTACAGCAAGAATGGCAGCCTGTCCCTTTAGATGCTTTATTGATTGATGTGATTGAAGAACAACGTATTGCTGCTGCTCAAAAAGATTTGTTTCTTTCCCTACACATAGTCGAACCAAAACTGGAAGGGGAATTTAACGAAGAGGATGTTTTTACAATTCAGGGAGATTGGGATCAGTTATCCCGTTTGTTTACCAATCTAATTGCGAACGCGATCGAACATACTGACAAACCAGAAAAATCAGAAGATGCGTCGGTGGAAGTGGAACTAGAAATAATTAAGTCTACACCTAAGACCATTAGAGTTAGGGAAACTAATCGTCAATACGAACTCAAAGTCAAAGTGAAAGATAATGGCAAAGGGATTTCTGAAGCTGCTTTGTCTCATATCTTCGATCGCTTTTATCGCGCCGATCCTGCCCGATCTGCCCAACGAAATATTAATACTCCTACTGGTGCGGGTTTGGGACTAGCGATCGCTAAGGCTATTGTAGAAAATCATCAAGGACAAATTACTGTAAATAGCGTCTTGGGGGAAGGAACTACTTTCACTATTAGTTTGCCTCAGATGTAATCACCTTGATTAGGAGACTGGGAGACTGGGAGATTAAGAAATAAATAAATTCTTAAGAATTATAGCGATCTTTAAAAACATTAACTCAACCAAAGTAATTGTTTCAAAGCGATCGCTATAAAAATAATCTACCATCTCAGTTAACCCGAACTCGCGTTAATTTACTTCCAAGAAGCTTTAACTGTACTTGGTTCGCCAATATTACCTTGAATTATAATACCGCGGTCGTTAGCATCAAGATGACGCACAAGTTGATAAACTGTCTCAACTTCATCCCTGATACCAGCTTTAGTCGCTAATTCTTCTAAAGATAGAGGTGATGATGTTTGTTTGAGAGTTTCAACTACTTGTTTTTGGATGTTCAACACCGTTGCAGCAGCTTTTTTACCAGCTTCTACTCCTGGTTGATGATAGGCGTTGATATTCACAAGAGAAGCATAGATGCTAACTGCTCGTTCATAAAGAGCAATTAACGCTCCCACAATACGTTCATCAACTTGAGGAATTGTGAGCGTAATAGAATCTCTTTGTTTATCATTTAATGCGCTACGAGTACCCAACAAAAACCCCTTGAGATAGTCACCAGACGTAATTCCTGGCTCAATTTCTACAAAATCTGGTCTTCTGTCTTCTAATACTTCAATAAAAGTCAAGAAGAAGTTGTTTACCCCTTCGCGGAGTTGTTGAACATAGGCGTGTTGATCTGTCGAACCTTTATTGCCATATACGGCAATACCTTGATTGACTACCTTACCATCAAGGTCTTTTTCCTTACCCAAAGACTCCATAATTAGCTGCTGGAGATAGCGACTAAACAGCAGCAGGCTATCTTTATAGGGCAAAATTACCATGTCTTTCTCCCCTCTACCATGCCCAGTAGCATACCAAGCCATTGCCAGTAACGCAGCAGGATTGTCTTTGAGGCTATGTTTGCGAGTTAGAGCATCCATTGCTTTTGCTCCTTCCAACATCTTCCTAATATCGATGCCCTGTAAAGCAGCAGCTACCAAACCTACGGGAGATAATTCTGAAGTTCGTCCTCCTACCCAGTCACGCATAGGAAAAATAGCTAACCAACCATCTCGTTCGGCGATCGCCTCAAGCTTACTGCTTTTTCCTGTAATGGCAAAGGCGTGTGCTGCAAAATCAAGATTACGATCGGTATATACTTTCTTAACTTCTAGCATCCCGTTGCGAGTTTCGGGCGTACCACCAGATTTAGAGATAACTGATACCAAAGTACTACTAAGATCGCCAATGCCAGCGATAACTTTATCAATTCCCCCAGGATCGGTATTATCAATAAAATGAATTGTCAGAGGAGGTTCATTAGGGGCTAGTGCCTGTGCCACAAACTGAGGTCCTAAAGCAGATCCACCAATACCAATAGAAAGAATATCAGTAAACTTGCCACCGCTGGGAGGATGAATTTCTCCGCTGTGTACCTTCTTAGTGAAATCGATTACGCTGTTATTAGTATCGATAATGTCTTGTCTTAGTTCGGCTGTGGGAGCTAAATCTGGATCGCGCAACCAGTAATGACCAACCATACGGTTTTCATCGGGGTTGGCGATCGCACCACCTTCTAAGGCATCAATATCCTTGAATGCCTTGTCAAATTTGGGTTTTAACTCCGCAATTAGGGCATCATCAAAAGTAATCCGACTAATATCTAAATAAAATTCTAAATCCTGATTGTAGTAAAGCCAATCCTGGTAGCGTTGCCAAAGTTTGAAATTGTCCATATGTTTTGTATGTCAGCGCGAACTCTACCTGTAAGTTTAGTTTAAGCCTCCCAGCTTTATACACCCTTTTACAATTTCTTTCTATCAGTTTAATTGTTCCTCGATCTTGATTCATTCTTGACGATGTCTATTCATCAAGCCAAAGTGCAAAATCAGTGGCAAAAGTTCCCGCAAATATGGAAGCGCGAATTTGTTGGGTAAAACGAATCAACTCCGTAACATTGTGGAGGGACAGCATAATGTAGCCGAGCATTTCTTGCGATCGCACCATATGATTGAGATATGCCCGACTAAAGTTTTCACAGGCATAACAAAGAGCAGGTTTCATCTAGAGGCTGATAGTCTCGTTTATATTTAGCATTTTTAATATTAATCCGTTCGCCCTGTACTAATGCCGTACCATGACGACCAAAACGGGTGGGAATCACACAGTCAAATAAATCTATCCCTGATGCGATCGCCTGTGCCATTTCCCGATAAGTACCTACACCCATTAAGTAACGCGGTTTTCCCGTAGGTAACAAAGGGGCGGTATGTTTTACCGTAGCATTAATTAATTCTGGTTCTTCTCCTACACTAACCCCGCCAATGGCATATCCAGGTAAGTCTAATGCACTTAACTGCTCGTACGGCTTTTGTCCTCAAGTCAAGATGTATGCCTCCTTGCACGATACCAAACAACGCCTGGCGATCGGGATTTTGGTTGGCTTCGACACATCTTTTGAGCCAGCGATAACTCCTATCCGTCGCTGCTTCTACCTGCTCTTTAGTTGCATCAGCAGGAGGACATTCATCAAATGCCATAATCACATCTGCACCCAAAGCATTTTGGATTTGAATCGATTTTTCTGGACTAATTTCGATGATTCTACCGTCACGGGGAGATTTGAATGTAACTCCCTGTTCGGTTATTTTTCTCATTTCGCTAAGGCTAAAAACCTGAAACCCACCTGAATCGGTCAAGATGGGTTGATTCCAAGCCATAAACTTATGTAACCCTCCTGCTTCTTGGACGATATCTTCTCCTGGTTGTAGGTGGAGATGATAGGTATTCGCCAAAATCATTTGGGCATTAGCATCCTTCAATTGTTGAGGAATAATACCTTTAACCGTCGCCAAAGTACCAACGGGCATAAATCTGGGAGTCTCTACAATGCCGTGAGGAGTATGAAAAACTCCCGCTCTTGCATGAGTATGACTGCAATTTGCCTGACATTCAAATGAAAAACCCACTATTTAATTACTAATTACTGATTACTATACAAAGTAAGATATGCCTTATCTTCGATTATTGAAAGTCTTCATCGTCTAGCTGAACATCTAAACGTGCAGATAAGACTTCTGTCACCATTGCTTCTATTGTTTCGGCATCAATATCTTTAGATATTACTTGAGCCTGATTTTTACGAGCGATTGGAATTAAGCGTAACTGACGATTATCTTGAATCAGGTCGAAACACGATTCATCTTCAGTAGATCTACTTAACTGTAGATAGTCAAAACTGTTGATATTTAAATAAATTCTTTGATTAGCAATCAGAGTAGATTGATTACAATCATTAAATATTTCTTGAATAAATCCTTTTCCTTCACTAGTTACTTGTCCATCCATAGTATGAACATAGTGAACATGACACACATCGGCCAACAAACGTTTTATATCATCATGATTAATTAGAATTCCCTGGTCTACTATGCAAGGTGCTGGTAGAAACTTCATGCCTTGATGTTTACTCATAAAAATTTGTGTCTGAACTTTTCAAGTATTGAGCTTCAATATTTTGTTATTAGAAATATGCTGTAAAAATAAAGTAGCTTATGAAACAATATTAGCCCAACATTTGCCATGTATTTAATCAAATTTTAATTAATTATTTATCGATGATCGAAATACCTATTAATAACTTTTGGCGATGGGTCAATAACATTCTTACTTCTTTTTTGAGTGGAGTAATTTTTTATACAATAATCCCTTTACCTTCTAAGTGGACTAATAATTGGCAGCGGATTGCTCGTTGGTGTCCTATAGTGGGCTTGTTAATCGGACTATTGCTAGCTTTAGTCAATATACTGCTCGGCTTTTGCAATGTACCAAGCTTAACTAATAATGCTCTAGTGGTGGCGATTTGGGTCGCAATCACTGGTGGACTACACTTAGATGGAGCAATGGATAGTGCCGATGGTTTGTCGGTAACAGATCCTAGTCGTCGTTTAGAAGTGATGAAGGATAGTGCTACTGGTGCATTTGGCGCGATCGCAGCGGTGATTATTTTATTGCTAAAAACGGCAGCTTTATCTGATGCGTCTCTTCCTCTCTGGTTAGTATTGCTTTCAGCCACAGGTTTTGCCAGGTGGGGGCAAGTTTGCGCGATCGCTTTTTATCCTTATCTGAGGGAAACTGGAAAAGGTTCATTTCATCAGGAAAATTTGCGATCGCCTCAAGACATATTGCTAGGCTTATTTGTTTTACTCGGCTGTAGTGGTTTGTGGTTTACCGTTGAGTCTTTATCCTGGTTGCAGATAGGAATAGTTGTTATAGGAAATATAGCGATCGCACTTTTAACAGGATATTGGTTTAACAAGCAGCTTGGCGGACATACTGGGGATACTTATGGTGCGGTGGTTGAGTGGAGTGAAGCTTTTATTTTATGTTTCTTGACGGTATTTTAGCGGGCAACGAGCTATTTTTGAAGAGTTAATTTGCTGGTGTAATTTTTGCTTATCAAGAGCGATCGCTTTTGAAACCTCTTAGTCTTTTTTGTGTAGCTTTGCTTTGGCTTGTTGCCAAAAAGATTCTAACTCGCTAATACTATACTCATCCAAAGGTCGATCTGCGAATTGTTCCATCATGGTTAAACGTTGAATAAAGCGATTGTTTGTTCCCTGTAAACCATCAAAAGGATTTAGATCGTACCAGCGGGCAATATTGATGATAGTAAATAATAAATCCCCCAATTCTTCCTGCTGATGGGCTTTATTGTCTGTAGCCAGAGGCTTCTTTAAACTCCCCTAATTCTTCCTCAAACTTGTCCCATACCCCATCGACATTTTTCCATTCAAAACCCGCCCCCGCAGCTTTTTTAGATATCTTCATCCCTGCCATCAAGGGCGGTAAACTACGGGCGTAGCGTTTTAATTTGCGACTGAGTAATTGAGCTTGTTCGGAAGTTTCACCTTTTTCTTGTGCCTTAATTTGTTCCCAGTTTTGATTGACCTCATCTGCGCTATTTACTTTTACATCGCCAAATACGTGGGGGTGACGACGGATTAATTTCTCAGTAATTCCTGTAGCCACTTCTTCTAAGGTAAAGTCCTCTGCCTCACTAAAAATCTGAGTCTGCAAGACTACCTGTAACAATAAATCTCCCAATTCTTCGGCGATCGCATTTTTATCCCCAGACTGGATCGCATCAACCACTTCATAAGCCTCTTCGATCACATAGGGAATCAAAGTTTCAGGCGTTTGTGCCAAATCCCAAGGACATCCCCCATCAGGCGATCGCAATTTTGCCACTACTTCAATCAAACGATTTAGAGCATCTAGAATAGACTGATTGGCTATTGAAGGAGAAGTCATAGAGAAAATACTAATTATAAATAAAAAAGGTAGGTCAAACCTACCCGAATTTCAAAAAATCTCAATTCTTATTTTCAAGTTAATAAGATAAAAATTTTTGTTCCTCTATTTTTGTTCCTAGTTCCTTACTTATTAGGCTGAGGAGTCATACGCAAGTAAGGTTTGATTTCTTCCACACCTTTGGGGAATTTCTTCTTAGCTTCTTCGGTAGGAATAGCAGGAGAAACTACCACATCTTCGCCATCTTTCCAGTTAACAGGAGTGGCAACGGAATAGTTATCAGTAAGCTGTAGAGAATCAATTACTCTCAGGATTTCAGGGAAATTACGTCCTGTACTGGGGGGATAAGTCAAAGTCAAACGTAATTTCTTATTGGGGTCAATAATAAACACAGAGCGAACAGTTACTTTCGCATCAGCATTGGGATGAATCATGTCATAAAGGTCAGAAACCTTTTTATCTGCATCCGCCAAAATAGGATAATCAAGTTTTGTTCCTTGAGTTTCGTCGATGTCGCTAACCCAGCCTTTGTGAGAATCTGCGTCATCGATACTCAAAGCAATAGTTTTAACGTTACGTTTGTCGAATTCAGATCTGAGTTTGGCTACTTCACCTAACTCAGTAGTGCAGACAGGAGTATAGTCAGCAGGGTGGGAGAAAAGAACTACCCAGCTATCTCCAGCCCACTCATAAAAGGAAATTTCTCCCATACTAGAATCTTGAGTAAAATCAGGCACAGTGTCGCCTAATCTAAGATGAGCCATTGGTTAAACCTCGAAGTTAATTGCGTGAAAATGCAGTTTTTTATCTTCCCATGAAATGCCTGTGATTCGATCGCGTCTTAATTGTTCTTGATAACAGTTTGGATTACTAAGCAAAGTCACAGAACTCTGTCGTCTTAAGACAGAGCCTTCTGTGACCATTGGTTAATTTTTACTGATTTTTTGAGAAACTGTTTTTGTGTCCTTGCCATAAGATAAAATGAACAACTCGACTAGCTGAAATTGTAAGGACGACTTCATGGAAGACAAGCATATGCTAATGATTCCTGGGCCTACTCCAGTCCCAGAGAAGGTATTAAAGGCTTTAGGCACTCACCCCATCGGACACCGTAGTGGTGACTTTAGCAAGATTATTGCCGAAATTAATGACAATCTAAAATGGTTGCATCAGACTAAGAACGAAGTACTCTCCCTTAACGTATCAGGTACGGGAGCAATGGAAGCAGGAATGATTAACTTCTTGAGTCCTGGCGATCGCGTTTTGGTGGGCGTTAATGGTAAATTTGGCGATCGCTGGGCGCAAATTTGCGAAGTGTTTGGTTTGCAAACCGAACGTATTACTTCTGATTGGGGTACAGCTTTAGATCCCGATGAGTTTAAGACAAAACTAGAAGCGGATACTAATAAAGAAATTAAAGCGGTTGTCATTACCCATTCAGAAACTTCTGCGGGGGTACTTAATGACCTCGAAACCATCAACAAGCACGTTAAAGCTCACGGCGAAGCTTTGACTATTGTTGATGCTGTAACTAGCTTGGGTGCATATAACCTACCTGTGGATGATTGGGGTCTAGATGTAGTAGCCTCTGGTTCACAAAAAGGCTATATGATACCTCCAGGTTTGGGATTTATTTCCGTCAGTGATAAAGCATGGAAAGCCTATGAAACTAGTAAGTTTCCTCGCTTCTATATGGACTTGGGTAAATACAAAAAAGCCAATGCTAAAAATAGCACTCCCTTCACTCCTCCCATTAACCTAATGTTTGGCTTACAAACAGCCTTACAAATGATGCAGCGAGAAGGTTTAGAAAATATCTTCGCTCGCCATCAACGTCTAACTAATGCTACTCGCGCTGCTGCTACAGCAATGGGATTAGACTTGCTTGCACCTGATGATGCTGCTAGTACTGCGGTAACTGCTATTCGGACTGATGATGCAGAGGCTATTCGCACTACTATGCGTCAGAAATACGATATTGCCTTAGCTGGAGGACAAGATCACCTTAAAGGTAAAATCTTCCGTGTTGGTCATCTTGGCTTTATCAGCGATCGCGATGTGATAATGACTATTGGTTGCCTAGAAGCTACCTTAACTGAACTAGGTCATGATTTTGAGCCTAAATCTGGAACAAAGGCTGCTGCTGCTGCTCTAGTTTGATCTAAGCTCTAATATTTTTTGTTTTTAATAAGTTGGGTTGCGAGTATCGTTGACCCAACTTTATTTTGTTTTTAGGGTGAATATAAAACAAAGCGATCGCATTTTTTAACCTACATATAACCTACATAATTTATATTTTCAGACCGTTTTGCAGAATTATTAATAGCTGTTAGGGTATTTTAGAACAACAATTGAAACCTAATTAATTAAACCTAATCAAATCAAAAAGGCAACGATAAACCAGCACCAACTCCAATATCATTATTTTCCCTGACTCTCAATTGATGCCAAGTAGATGAACCAACACGATTAGTAAGATATAGTTCCAAATAAGGATCGCTGTTATTGTCGCTAGCTTTTCTACCCAATAAAGATAATGGTAGCCAACGTACTCCAACTGTCCAAGGGATTTTGTTAGCTCTTCTTCCATCAACCAGGCTATTCCCCTCTCCCCCTAAGTTTGCGCCGACTTCTCCCACAAAGCGCAATTCTTCCCCAAGTGCGATCGCACTACCTAAATTGAACCCACCGATTTCTAATCCTAGCCTTTGGGCGTAACCTAAAATCGGTGTAAACCAAACTGCTGTACCCTGGCTGATTTCGTAGTGCATCGGCAGAGAGAAGGTAACTATCAATAGTTTACCGCGATCGCCGTCGTCTCCTCCAGGGGTAAAAATGGGTACAGTTTTGTCCAAGTCTCTACTGTTCAAACTCACTAGTATCATTATCAAAGAAATTGATAAAAGGCTCATTAGTCAAACCAACAGTAGCAGCACCACTAAGGGTAAATGGTGCATTTTCTTGCTGATTGAGAAAGCGTACCTTTGTGCTAATACCTTGTTCAGACTCGTCTATTTCTCCTGCAACATAGTCAAGAAAAATTCCCCCTTCAAAATCTTTCAGCAATCCATAACGTAGTGCAGTTAAAACTCCCTGACTACCTCCCTGTAATTGCAGTGCGAACTCACCGCTAGGAATAGTACCCCCATCAAAAAAGGCTATCCCATCAGTAGTAAAGAATCGATGCCTACGGCTAGCTTCGCAATCGCCCTTAGAAGTTGAAGAAAAACTATCGGCATATTTTTTATTAGCCGATATAGCATCAGGCATAAAGGTTAAATTAGCACCCAAACCCATAAAGTCGCGATCCGCAGTCAAAGACAAGGGTGCAAAGCTGGCAAAGGTATTAGTAGCGTAAATATCTAAAGCTAGACGGGGATTAGTTAAAAAGCGCAACCCTGCATTATAAGCGATCGCCTTATCGGGTTGTCCCGAATCTCGATTAATACTGTTGTTCCCCGTTAAAGGCACGAATACATCAGTTACCGCAAATAAGCGATCGCTTATTTGATAGGAGACACCCCCACCCAAACCCAAAACCGTACCAAAAGAACTATCGTTATCATTGGGGAGACGATGAAAAAACACAGCACTCTCGTCTTTGAAAAATGCCACCGTCGGCGATAGATTAAATTGCCAGCGATCGCTTATTCTAGCTGTAAAAGGAATTGCTAAGGATACAAATACATCTCGATTATTAATCTCGGTAATTTCCGATTGGGTAAACATAAACCCACGAGTACCCCAAGAAGCACCGACAACACTACTCAAAGACTGAGTTTGAGCTTCATTACTCCACAGGTTATATTTAAGTTCTAGGGCAGCTTCATTATCCTCTGTGCGCTCTGAAATAAAGTCGCCCTGTTTGACAGGAGAGCTACTATCGACGTGCTGAAACTGTAGAGTTAACTGTAGATCGTCCGTAATTCCCCAACTAAAGCCAGTATTAAAATTAACCGCACTGTCTTCGTTATCAACTCCACCAGCCACTAAATCGGGAAAAAAGAAAGTACGGGTATGGAGATTAATAAATACTTCTCCTCTACCTAAATGCTTGGCTGTCGGTTGAGAAAATAATTGTTCTGCTAAGGGAGTAAAAACTATTTTGGCTGAGTTCTTTTTTGCAGATAAGTCTCGATCAAGCTGAGCCTTAACAGTAGTTGTGTTGCAGATTAACAAAATAATCGAACCAACAAACCCTAACCATAATTTTCTCATGCGATCGCCCTTCTCCCTTAATTGATTGAGAATTAATCTAAACTCTCAATCTCATGACACAAGGCTAGATTCTACCAGCCACCCCGTCTAAATTTAGGTAATACGAGTGATTAGTAATCATTAGCATCGTTTCACACAATCTCTACCGTCTTCTTTCGCTTTATAGAGAGCCTTGTCAGCAGCCTGAATCAGTTTTTCAGGATCGGTACTATCGTCGGGAAAACAACTAACCCCAATAGAAACGCTGATCGATTCCAATTTTTTACCTTCATGTTCTAATTTCAGCTTTTTAATTCCTTCCCTAATTGTTTCTGCACGAATGATAGTGTCTTCAATAGTCGCATCGGGCATCACAATAATTAATTCCTCTCCACCATAACGACAGGCAATATCGTATTGACGAATTTCCGATAGCAAATAAGCACCTACTTGGCTCAATACCAAATCTCCTGCACTGTGACCGTAAACATCATTAAAACGTTTAAAATGGTCAACATCAAGCATGATTATACTGACAAACTGTTGTTTGCGATGGGCGCGATCGAGTTCTTTTCTAAGAGCTTCCTGTAGATAGCGACGATTATATAAGCCTGTAAGGGGATCTCGTAGACTTTGGTATCTAAGTTTTTGCTGAAGCTTTAAGTTGGCAAAAGACATAGCAAGATTTTGAGCAACGGTTTCTGCTAAAACTCGAACTGATTGACTAATTGTTTCTGAGTTATTAAAGCTTAGATGCAGCATTCCGATGGTTTCTCCCTTGGCAATCATTGGCAGGCAAAGGCTAGGATGAGACTCAATTTGTTTGCCTATATGAGAACAATATAATCCTGGGGTGTGAAGATCGACGTGATGAGAGCTTCCCCGTCGTATCGCCCAACACTCTTTAGGATCGAAATCATCGTCGCTGTGAGTAACTCCCCAAACTGCGATCGCATCTAACAAATTCTTACTATTACTCATTAAATAAACCGTACCACTAGCATCGGGAAACATCGGCTTGAGTAAATCTGCCACCACTTCTTTTGCTTCGTCTAAGCTGAGACAAGCCTGAATAAATTCATTCATTTGAGCTAGGTGGATTCTGGCTTGATTACTTGTTTCTAAAACCGCAATTTTTTCTTCCAATCTTTGATTTAGTTTTTCAGACTCAGACTGTATTTTTTTGGTTTGAGTAACATCTTGAGCAATGCCTAATATTTGTTCTGGCTTCCCGTTCTCATCGCGAGAAAAAACGGCATTTTTATCATGTAGCCAATACCATTTACCGTGGGTATTTCTAATGCGATATTCTATTTCTAAATAGCTATCGTTATCGAGGGAAAGACAATTATTAAAATGATTTTTTAACAGAGGTAAATCGTCAGGATGAATCAATTCATCGATCAAACCATTTTTAAATTTTTGAATTTCCAAAGGAGTATAGCCTAATAATTCTGTAATAAAAGGATTGCAGTAAATGTTGCGATTAACTGTTAAATCAAAAATATAAAGAATATTAGGAGTTAAATCTGTAAGTCTTTCTCTAAATTTGGTACTTTGCTGCAAATCTTGGTTTGCTCGAAGTAATGCCGAAGTTTTTTCTTCTACCCGCTGTTCTAATTCTTGGTTAAGTTGATAAATCTTTTCTTTTACAGTTTCTTTGGCTACTATTTCCTTATTTAGCTGCCGATTTAAATTTTCTAAATGTTGCGGAGAAGGAAGATTTAATACGATAGGAACTACAGGTATTAAAGACATAGCGGTATACAGAGAAATTAATGCCGTAAATGCTTTAGCAAATCCGTAAAACCAATAGTTAGGATGCCAAAGCGTCCAAACCTCTATGAGATGAGTTGTGCCGCAGGATAAGATAAAAGCTCCAAAGAGAATAAAGATGTTTTTAAAAGGTAACTCTTCTACTTCGCGAACAAAATAAATCAATATAACTGGAATTGAATAATAGGCGATCGCAATCAAAGCATCCGCAGCTACATGAAGTCCAACCAAAGGTGTTTGCCACAGATAACAATGTCCGTGAGGAATATATTGATTACCTGACAATAGTATTAGTGGCATTGACATTGTATTTGAGTATAGAATCAATCTTTATCTCTTCAAAGATTATGTTATCTATTTAACATAACCTTTGAAAATAACGATGCCAACTACCTTTTGATGTAAGTAAATACCGTCTATCTAGTAGTAAATATACGGATGTTTACTACTATTAATGATTTAATATCTGCCCACTTATTGTAGATAAAGGAACTTTATAAAAGTATTGTTGCTGAAATCTTTCTTCCTTAATACCCAAAATAAAAGAATCAATGTAGGCTTGCAGATTTGAATCTATTGTCCGAGACTCAGAATAGAATTGATATAAATTGTCCTTGAAATTACATTTAAATCCAGCTTTTTTTAGAGCCTGTAGTCCTAAATAAAAAGCGCGATCGCCTATTTTTAATTTAGTTTGTAGCTGTAATTTAGAAACTTGTTTTTGAGTACGAACCAGATATTTAACAATACCAATTAACTGTTGCCAAACCTCGGTGGCATCATGAGATTCATCGGGACTATATGCCAAAACCAAAGAGCGATCGCATTTATTTGCCTGACGATAACTGGAACGAATATCACCCCAATTATCAGGGCATTCTTGCAGAATATTAGTTTGAGTTACGGGTACTTCCAAATCGTCTAATTGTTGAGGAGTCATACGACGATCTATAATCGAAAGACGATTTATCCATTGCTGAATTCAACCAAGAATTTTCTGACATTAAACGAACAGCAATTAACCTAATTTCATACTGCTTGCTAAAAGTATTAAAATCCAATTCTGCGATCGCTTCGCATTTACCTGTAACGGGAATTTCATCTTTATAATGTCCCCACCACAGCCCAGGAAAACCAGTTTGAGCAGTGTCGTCCCAAATTTTAAAAGTAGTTTTAATATATTGAATTTTCTGACCGCGATTATCTTGGATGTTTTTATTCCAAGCATTCTTAAACCAACAGTTTCTAATTAACAACTTAGGAATAGGATTACCCATTCCATAGGGTTCTAGCTGTCTCAATTCATCAAATAAATCTTGACCCAATTCCGCCACCGTCACCGTCAAGTCTACGTCTATTTGAGGCACCAACTCAGTTACATCCGTCTGCTGTCGTAACTGCTGATTAATTCCCTGTTGAAATAAATCGAGATTAGCCATAGGCAAACTCAACCCCGCAGCAAAAGGATGTCCCCCAAAACGATGTAATAAATCCGACTGGGACTTTACTAGCTGATATAGATCGATACCATTAACCGATCTAGCCGATCCTCGCGCATATATTTCCCCATCACTGTCACCACCACTACTCAACAATACCGTTGGACGACCATATTCTTGGGCAATTTGTCCCGCAGCCAAACCCAATACACCACCCTGCCACTGCGGATCTTCAAGGACTATTACCGAGGTAGTAGATAAATCTAGCTGCTGTAATTTCTTAGTAACGCGATTAATCGTATCCTTCTGTAGTGACTTACGCCGAGTATTAGCCAATTCCGCCTCTTCTGCCAACTGACTACATCTGTGCGGATCGCGACTGGTGAGTAATTCCACACAAAAACTAGCATCCCCGTGAATACGGCTAACAGCATTAATTCTTGGTCCCAAACCAAAAGAAATATCCGTAGGGCGATCGCCATTTCGCTTACAATAACCTAATAGAGTAGCTACCCCAGGGCGAGTCATCGTATCTGGCTTTACCTGCTTCTGTAATTGCTTAATACCTATTTGGGCTAAATAACGACAGTCTCCCTTCAACTCTACTAAGTCTGCAATCAAACCAATTGCCACCAAATCCAATAAATTCTCTAACGGCTGTTGGGGAACATCAGGTAGGGTTTCATATAGTGCCTCAACCAGTTTATAGGCTACCGCGACTCCAGAAAGACTATATAAAGGATGATCTCGATCGAAATAGCGGGGATTAATAATTGCGCTAACTTCAGGACGAGATTCGGGCAGAGTATGATGATCCGTAACGATAATATCAACACCCAAATCCGTAGCGTAAGCAATTTCTTCCAAATTAGTACTACCCGTATCGCAAGTAACAATTAATCTTTGTCCCCGCCTCTGCTAGCCTAGCTATCCCAGAACAATTTAAACCATGAGATTCTGTCATCCGATTGGGAATATAATAGTCAAGCTGCAAATGTTGGGCAAAAAACTGACCTAAACCATCCCACAAAACGCTAGTAGAAGTAATCCCATCCGCATCAAAATCACCCCAGATAGTAACCTTCTCCGAACTGTCTCCTTGCCTTTTGTAGCCGTGACATGGCGCATTCCATTTCCGTCCCAAATGCAAAAGGACTAGCAGGTTGATACTTATTTGGATCTAAAAACCCTGGCAGCTTATCTAAATCCTCGATTCCCCTCTGCCACAGCAGTTGAGCGCAATATTTAGCATCCTTCCCCGTAATCTTTTCCACACCTTCAACAAACTTTATAGGTGCATCTGACGTAGATAATATCTGCCACTTTTCATTTAACATTGACCATTTAATATCTATTAATTTTAAAATTATTACGATTTAGCGATCGACAACTAGTGCAAGCACGTATTGATCATTCATTATTTTGAGCGAAATCAAAGTTAGTAATCTTGACCTCATTATCGTGAAAACGAGCAGTGATTTCTAATTCTCCTCCCATAGCTTCAATAACTTCCCTTAGATGAGAAATATACATATCACTACGCTTTTCCAAACGAGAGATAGCAGGCTGTTTCACATTAAGTTTAGATGCCAGTTCACCTTGAGTTAGAGAAAAAGCTTCTCGTAATTCATTGAGAGCCATTTCTGACCTAAGTTGTTGAGTCTGTTCGGTGATTTTAGCTTTTCTTTGGGGAGAAAAATTAGCTGTCAAATTAGAAAAAGATTGATGTCCGCTCATATAAGACCTTCTTGTTTAATTTCAATTAGATAAATATCGTAAAGTCGATCGGCAATTGGAATCATTTTTTGATAGAAGCGTTTATCACCAGTTTTATCGCCACCAATCAATAAGATGGCATCACGTTTAGGGTCGAAGCAATAAAAGACTCGAACAGGGTTTCCTTTACTCTGTATTCTAAGCTCACGCATTTTAGAATGTCTTGAACCGTTGATTTTAGAGGAATAAGGAAATCCTAACTTAGTACCTTTTTCTTCCAAAAGACCAACAACAGATGCAATATTATCTTGCAGTAATTCATCTAAGTTGGAATACCAATGTCCAAATTCATCGGTATATTCAATGTTAGTTGGCATATCTAATTTTATTACATCGATGTAATAATTGGCGATCAAGAGAAAACAAAAATAGCTAAGTCGAGCGATCGCATTCCCATCAATCAACATCAAACACCATTCAATCCATTCCCCCCAAAGCTGGGGGGCTAGGGGGCGAAACAACTCGCTCAATCTCTGCTAAAACCCCATGCAAATTATTCAATATCTTCTTATTTTTTCCAATTACTAAATCTTAAAACTTCTGTAGCCATACTCTTCAAGTTTAGAAGTTCTAGCGCGATCGCGATCGATTTGATAGTTATGAATTTCACCATCAACTTCAACAACTAACTTATAAGCAGGACAATAAAAATCTAAAATAAAGTTTCCTACAGGATGTTGACAGCGAAATTTCAACCCTGCTAACTGTTTACCCTTCAAAGATGACCATAAATGCACTTCTGCGGGAGTCATGTTCTTTCTCATGTCTTTTTGCAGTCTCTTCTATAAATGGAGTTGTTCCGCGAATTCTAGGTTTGCGATTCATGATTAATCTGTTGATATAGCCTTCTGAATTTCCCAAGTATGGAGGACTTTTAGTTTAACTGCTCAATCAATAGTTATTAAAGCGATCGCATTTCCCATTAATCAACATTAAACACCATTCAACCTGTTCCCCCCAAAGCTGGGGGGCTAGGGGCGAAACTATCAACCTGCATACTTAACTGCCCCCTATATCCCCCAAGTATGGGGGACTTTTGGTTCAATTTCTTACCCGATGATTATAAAAATGAATTAAAGCGATCGCATTTCCCATCAATCAACACTAAACACCATTCAATCTCGTTCCCCCCAGAACTGGGGGGCTAGGGGGGCGAAACTATCAACTTGCATATTTAATTGCCCCCTATATCCCCCAAGTATGGGGGACTTTTCGTTTAACTTCTTACCTGACAATTAAAGAAGGCATTCAAAAGAGATCGCCTTTCCATCAATCAACATCAAACACCATTCAACCTATTCCCCCTCAAGTTGAAAGCTAGTGGGGCGAAAAACACAACAAAACACGATCCAAATCACAGCCAAAACCCTATTAAACACTAGCAAAAACTAATAAAAAAACTTTTTTAATGATGATATGTTTTGTCGATCTCTTGGGTAATTTTTAAATAGGAAAGAAAAACCTAAAACAAACACACAAAACACAAACATTTATTAATTGAAGGATATAGACATGAACAACGTATTTACTGCTAAATTACTACAAAACTTAAACAACAAAAAAGGTAACAAAGGTTTTACATTAATCGAACTATTAGTTGTTGTAATCATCATCGGTGTACTAGCTGCTGTTGCTCTACCTAACTTACTAGGTCAAGTTGGTAAAGCTCGTGAATCTGAAGCTAAATCTGCATTGGGTGCATTAAACCGCGCACAACAAGCTTTTCACTTAGAAACAAGAGAATTTCTACTGCATGGCTGAAGTACTACTGACCCCTACTTGGACTAATACCTGAGGCTGCATTGAATAGTGGTACCTGGATATACGAATTCTATGTTCCTGCTGCGACTACTTACCAACAGAACTGTTGAGCAGCAAAGCTGCTATGGTAGCTAATGCAGTAGATCCACTAGATGATGGTGCTAGAGATTTTGCTGCTGTGCATGAGTTATGCTGCAGGCAGCATTTTGACTCGACTTTATGTGTCGCTGCAAACAAAGGTAGCTAGCTGCTGCAGTAGCTGGTGCTGAATGGTACCAAACGTGTAACTGCTGGATTACTGCTGCATCCAGGAGCTAACAACTTGTACTTGTGGTAATATCATTGAATAAAGTTAACTTGTCAATTTAATTAATCATGCTGTTAGGATATTCACTATTAATTATCCTGACAGCTTTTTATTTTATAATTAAGATAAATAAAATGTAACTATAATTCAAAATTTATTCTTAACTATTTATTCAAATGTGAAAATCGAGGTTTTACTCTTATTGAGTTACTGGTTGTAGTAATTATCGTAGGTGTATTATCTGCAATTGCCTTACCAAATCTTACTCGGACAAATAGGTAAAGCCAGAGAAACAGAAGCCAAAGCTAATCTTGGTACTTTAGCTCGTTCTCAACAAGCATATCATTTTGAAGTCTAAACTTTTTCCGGTACATGATATAAGCTTGCCAGTATGTTAATATTTCAGGAGATTATTATAGTTTTACCTGAGTAGGATAATACCGCTGACCAGGCTAAAGCTATTCATTCAGCTTATGCAACTAGTCCCTCGAATTTTGAGCGAGAGATTTTTCCGTTGGGGTGTATTACAATGCTCCTCAATATAGCCAAACTTTATGTATGGCAAATGGTGTTGATAACGATGGTACAACTTCTAGCGTGATTGCTCAACGATGGTACTTGTAATGGAGGAAATTCAATTCAATAATTTTGTTGATTAAAAGTTTGATTTTTATTAGATTAATATTATGAAATTTAAAGCAGGAAAATTAGTTTTAAATATATTAATAGTTTATTGCTCTTAGTTTAGTAGCGTTGCAATTGCATTTACAAAAACCGCAATTGAAAGCAGGTAAAAAATAACTTATTCTCAACAAGAATAAACGGAAAATTAAAAGAAAAAACGACAGCATCTTTAAGCAAAAACATCTACTTTTGGCTTTGGTAATTTAATTGCTGATTGGGCATATTTAAGTTTTTGGTTTACTTTGGTGATGGTGATGTGAGACAAATACTGGCTATGCTGCTACTCAGCAGATTATTTTAAAACTGTAGTTAAAAACGATCCTCGTTTTGTTAAAGCATATTTTATGATTTCTCCTGCTAATTCTCTATTTGCAGGCAGACCTCAAGAAAGCACGATGAATTAATCGAAAAAGGATTAGAATCCATTACACCTCAATCTCATCCTGATGTCCTTATTTCTTGTGGATTTATAAAGCCATTGATGAAATACTATTTTTGGGTGATTCTGCTGCTGCAAAAGATTCTTATGACAATGGTATTGAATGGGCAAGCTGACTACAATGATGATCGCAGTAAAGCCGTTGCTGCACGCATGAAAGCTATGTCAAACTTTTTAGCAGATAATCCCGATAGTGTAGAAGCGCAAATTGGTTCTTGGTTTCAACTGTTAACTAATGCCAAAGATGATACGACTCGCCAAAGAGCAATTGATAATATTGAAAGACTTGGTGGCAAAATTGAATTTACTCCTAACGGAGTTAGCGTAACAGTTCCCGAAGAACATCGTCGTACATAATCATAATCAATCTACGCCTGTCCGAATACCACAAACCACTGTAGGGGCGAAGGTTGGTTCGCCCCTACGGTTGATTCGCACCACGACAATTAACACAAATTCAACCATATTCAATACCCATGAAATATGACCCCAACAAACACCACAGGCAGTCAATCAGATTACCAGGATATGATTACAGCCAATCAGGGGCGTATTTTGTAACGATATGTGCGGATCGACGACAATGTTTGTTTGGCGATGTTGTTGATGGACAAATGCGTTTGAATCAATATGGTGCAATTGTTGCCGAAAAATATCAATGGTTATGCCAAGTTATCCGGATTTGAATTGGATGGATGGATCGTCATGCCAAATCATTTTCATGGCATTATGGTAATTACCGATAAACCCGTAGGGGCGTTTCGCGTTCGCCCCTACATAAACAAACTACGAACCACCGATAATTCAAATAATTTGTCCAAATCAACGGATGAAACCCAAATCATTATCACGTTTAATGGTGCATTTAAATCCATTACCACCAAAAAAATCAATATTTTACGGATGCACCTGGAACAACATTATGGCAACGCAATTATTACGAACACATTATCCGTAACCAAGATGCAATGGATAAAATTCGTCAATATATTATTAACAATCCTTTGTCTTGGGAAATAGACCAATTACATCCTAGATAACCCTTCAAAATGGTAAATGCGATCGCTTTTATTACCCAATAAATTCAATAAGGCGATCGCTTTAAATATCTTCAGCAGTAAAAATCTGCTTGGGAGTTAAACTAATTTCTACCAAAGTAGGCGAAACTAATTCTTGTTCGGATGTAAGATATGCATTGTGTTGACAATCAATAGACTTGCCTCAAAAATAGACAATTAAGTAAAATTTTAACAAAACTTATCCCAACACATACAATGACAATTGCATGAGATATCAATGGGATGAAAATAAAGCTGCAATTAATTTAAGTAAGCACGATGTAGATTTTGCAGATGCTGTATCAGTTTTTTCCGACGACTTGGCAATTACTATCTTTGAAGATCGCTTTGAAGAAGAAAGATTTATTACAATTGGAGTAGATATATTTAACAGGATTCTGGTGGTCGTTTATACATTGCGAGATGATGAAATACGCCTTATTTCTGCTCGCAAGGCTACTCGAAGAGAGCGTAGACAATATGAGGAAGAATAAATGAACGAATATAATTTTAGTCAGGGAAAACGGGGCGCAATTGAACCAGTGTTGCCAGGCAAAACTCGTATTACTATTCCGATTGATGATGATATTTTAGAATGGTTTCGTACTTTGGTTCACGAACAAGGCGGTGGTAATTATCAGGAACTAATTAATAATGTACTACGACTACACATTCAGCAAAAAAGTGAGCCATTAGAAGAAATACTACGCAGGGTTTTAAGAGAAGAGTTAAAGCAAGCTAAAAAATAGAGCTTTAAGGGTTACTAAGTTCTACACATTGCAATGTCAAATTTTGTTAATGCGATCGCCACTAAACCATGTAGGGGCGAACGGCGACGCGAAGCTTATGCGAAGCGAGAAAGGTGTCCTAAAGGATACCGCTCTGCATATACCCACCGCATCTTCCTTTAGGAAATCCTTTAGGGCTGTCGCCCCTACGGATGAAACTTCCAAATGGTAAATGCGATTTCGCAACCTAACCAAATGATGTAATATCGCGATCGCTGTTGTCATTTCAAATATAGTTAGCGATCGCTTTTACCTTCTAAATCGTAATTAGCGATCGTCTTTACCTTCTGAATCATAAATTAGCGATCGCTTGTTTGATGTTGAGAAAAGCGACTGCAAATTAACCATAGTGATATTTGCAAGACAAAATAACTATTTCTTCGTTGGTTACTTTATAAACTAACCGATGTTCGCGATCGATTCTTCTTGACCAATAACCTCTAAGATCGTGCTTTAGTGCTTCAGGTTTCCCTAGCCCTTTGAAAGGAGTTCGGTCTATATCCTTAATAAGTTCAATTACTTTACGATGTATTTTCTTATCCAACTTAAGCCATTGATTAAAGTCTGCAAATGCAGATGATTCAAAGACTATTTTTCTACTCATTACAGGTCTTTTAAATTAACTTCAATTAAATCAATCTTATTTTCTATATTTGTTTTTGCTTGCATCAATTTTTCTCTGTTAGCTTCAGATTTAAGTAGGTATGCAGTCTCATCTACTTCATACACGATAATCTCAATATCTTTATCCTTGTAAGTCTCTTTTAATCCCGCTACAAATTTTTCGTCTAATTCACTAGCTTTTAATCTATATGAACTTTGCATAATGATCTAAAATCTATATATTTAATAGTTTTAACTTTTGTCTTATCCTACTCTATCTAATCAACCCCATTGTATTTCAAAGATAAAATTACGATCGCTTTTCCCTTTCAGATTATAATTAGCGACCGACGTTGTCATTCTAAATACATTTTGAGATCGCCTGACAATTGATTTGCACAGTAAAAAGATGATTCTCATTTATGAAATACGATCCTGACAAACACCACAGGCAGTCAATCAGATTATCAGGATATGATTACAGCCAATCAGGGGCGTATTTTGTGACGATATGTGCGGATCGACGACAATGTTTGTTTGGCGATGTTGTTGATGGGCGGATGGTTTTGAATCAATATGGTGCAATTGTTGCGGATGAATGGCAAAAATCATCGGTAATTCGACAAGAAATTGAATTGGATGGGTGGGTGGTGATGCCAAACCATTTTCATGGAATTGTAATTATCAACAATACCGTGGGCGCGAACGTCAACAACCACGTAGGGGCGAACGATGACCATGTAGGGGCGAACGGCCGTTCGCCCCTACGGATGAAACCAAAATCATTATCATCGTTAATGGCAGGTTTCAAATCAATCACCACCAAAAAAATTAATATATTGCGCGATTCTCCAAGAACACCAATATGGCAACGTAACTATTACGAACATATTATCCGTAACCAAGATGCAATGGATAAAATTCGTCAGTATATTGTTAACAACCCTTTGTCTTGGGAAAATGATCGATTACATCCCAATAACCCATCAAAATGGTAAATGCGATCGCCTAACTGATAAAAAAGCGATCGCAAGATATAACAAATGATGTGATGTTGAGATCGTCCTTTCTAAATTATTTCAGAACACAATTACCGTTCTCGATATATTTCTCGACGATGCCCAACCTTGATTATTTCAATTGTTAGAAAAAGAAGGCTATGTTAAAACTGTATTTACAGATAGCAACAATATTGATTCATTAACATTTCCTCAATTAAAGGTTACTGCAAACGAAATTTTGTCCGCTTGATTAACAATAGATTCAGACTGTCTATTGATTCACCAATCATCTTCTTCCGTTTGCCTTTCCAACAAAGAAATAGCCAATGCGATCGCTTTTTTAACACCCTCTTCACTCTCTTTATCCAAAGCAACCTGTAATGGTTTAATAGAATTGCGATCGCCTATTTTCATCAAAGATAGTGCTGCTGACTTGCGGGTTTCTCCTTCTGAACGATCGAGTAATTCCGTCAATACAGGAATAGCTGGCTGATATTTTAGATTGCCGAGTACTGCTGCTGCTTCACTACGAACATTAGCTGCACTATCATTTAAAGATTCAACTAATAAATTTAGAGCTTTAGTATCGTCGCGGTTTTCTTCCACAACTTTTGCGATCGCGCCTACCACTGCTGCACGAACTTCGGGGGAATCAGAATTATAAACCGCATAAAGCTGTTCCTTCGCTTTTGAGCCAATAAACGCCAACGCCCAAGCAGCATGACCTTTATTACTTTCTGTCGAGTCAGATGAAGCTAATATGTCCAATAAAGGGGCAACCGAAGCCTCTCCCATGCGAGCCAGCGCACCAATTGCCGAAGCCTGTACTACCGTATCTTTGTCGTTCAACAGTGCATATATCAGGTGGGGTACAGCTTGGGGATCTTCAATCAAGGTGAGAGTTTTGCCTGCTGCTCTCCGTACCACTACATTAGAGTGATTTAACAAAGCATCAATCAAGGGTTCAACCGCAGGCTGCTTAATTACTTTCCCCAATGTTTCAGCATAATATAACCGCACCAAACCTCTAGTATCCCCCAGACATTCGATCATTTGCTGAATTAGGTCTCGATCCTGAATATCTAAAGTTTCTTGAGCAATCTGGTTGTCTATACTAGCTCTTAGTTCATCTGCTTCATCATGAGAAAGAGCAGAAATTCCACTATTGCTGGTCATATTAGTCATTTAAGGAACAAGGAATAAGGAGACAGGAACAAGGACTTATCTGAAGTAATTGCGCCTACACCATAAATAAATCAAATTTCATCGAAGGTAATTCATCTATCTGCGTTAATCTGCGTGACCAGAGGGAATCCTTTAGGGTTCATCCGTGGATGCTTATTACCTTAAAGAAAAACGCAAATTGCCGTAATCAGCAATATACTTAGTTATCAGCAGTTAAATTAGCCTGTTGTTCGCGAATCCTCGCTAGCTTGGCATCAATTTCCGCTAGCTGTGGCTCTAATTTTGCCATAGTAGCTTTTTTAGAAAGCTTGGCTTTCTTGGCTGCTTCTAACGTTTCATCAACTAAACGCGATCGATATTTTTCAAATTCAACAATTAGTTCGGCTAATTCTGCTGATGTTGCGGGAGTGTCTGCCATATTATTTAGGTCTTGATAAACGAGTGTTGCTATATCTTTATTTATTGTGTTATCAATTTTCTCAGATTGTCCGCTAACAGTAAACCAGCAATCTCAAACCTGTTAAATTTCGTAGCTTTATGCGAATCGGGTAGATGCGAGTAAGGCTTATCCTAAAGGAAGCCGCAACTATTACCCCTTACATGCGGTGGGTACACCTTTGTCGCTCCGCATAAGCCGCAACCAGTACACCTTTCTCATCGCCTTTTACACAAAATTTTAAAAGAACAGGCTATACTAATTCAAGTATTAAGTAACAGCCTCTCTTCCCAGACGTACAAGATAATGAATATTCAAGCGCAGTCATTAGTAACAAGTCCTCAACAGTAATCCCTTCGGCAACATTTGGGATTCAAGTATTTTTCTTCAAGGTTAAGTAATGGACAGGTTCACTCTACGATAATTAATGGCTGTCAGTTTTCTCTGCTTTTTTTGTGTCAAGCAGCAGTTGAGTAGGTGATATATCTGCGCTTAGTTCGGCAATTACTAGCATTTATAGTGGTTTCTGGCTATCCTGCTAGGTCGATATATCTTATCATTATTTAACAATTGGCATTATAATAAGCATCGTTGCCATCAGAAATTAGATTGGCTGCACAACGCTTAATAAACGCTTGAAATTCAATCCCTAAGAGGGTTAGATTTGCGACAATCCATAACCTCACCGAACAGCATTTAAACGATGATTACCCCTGGGTAAACTCCGCTAACGTGAGGTTTGTAATAAACAAGTATATAGACAAAAATGAAAGACCTTTCTCGATATCGGAACATAGGCATCTTCGCCCACGTAGATGCTGGTAAAACAACTACCACTGAAAGAATCCTCAAGCTTACTGGTAAAAGCCACAAAATCGGTGAGGTGCATGATGGAGAAGCAACAACTGACTTCATGGATCAGGAAAAAGAACGTGGTATCACTATTCAGTCTGCTGCGACTAGCTGTTTCTGGAAAGACCATCAGTTAAACATCATTGATACTCCTGGTCACGTAGACTTCACTATCGAAGTTTATCGTTCCTTGAAAGTACTTGATGGTGGTGTTGGTGTGTTCTGTGGTTCGGGTGGGGTTGAACCTCAGTCTGAAACTAACTGGCGTTATGCAAACGATTCTAAAGTAGCGCGAATTATTTACGTTAACAAGTTAGACCGTACTGGTGCTGATTTTTATAGCGTCTGTAAGCAAGTTAAAGAAATCCTTGTTGCGACTCCCTTGATCATGGTTCTACCCATCGGTACGGAAAGTGATTTTGTCGGTGTGGTAGATCTTCTAACAGAAAAAGCTTGGATCTGGGATGATTCTGGTTTGCCAGAGAACTATGAAATTACAGATGTTCCTGCGGACATGGCTGATGATGTGGCTATGTATCGCGAGCAGTTAATTGAAACTGCGGTAGAGCAAGATGACGACTTGATGGAGAAATATCTCGAAGGTGAAGAGCTTTCCATCGATGAAATTAAAGGCTGTATCCGTAAGGGTACTCGCGATCTGGCTTTCTTCCCTACTTACTGTGGTTCTTCCTTTAAAAATAAAGGCGTGCAGAATGTCTTGGATGCAGTAGTTGACTATCTACCTAACCCAACCGAAGTCAAGCCTCAGCCTGAAGTTGACTTGGAAGGTAACGAGACTGGTAAATATGCCATTGTCGATCCTGAAGGACCTTTCCGCGCTTTGGCATTCAAAATCATGGATGACCGTTATGGTGCATTGACCTTTACTCGTATCTATTCTGGTACTTTAAATAAAGGTGAATCTGTTCTCGATACTGCTACAGGTAAAACCGAGCGTGTTGGACGGATGGTAGAAATGCACGCCGATTCTCGCGAAGAAATTGATACTGCTCAAGCGGGAGATATTATTGCGATTGTCGGTTTGAAAAACATTCAAACTGGACACACTCTTTGCGATCCCAAAAACCCTGCTACTCTAGAGCCAATGGTCTTCCCTGACCCTGTAATTTCCATTGCAGTAACGCCTTTGAACAAAGCTGCTTCGGAGAAAATGGGTACTGCGTTGAGCAAAATGGTGCAGGAAGATCCTTCTTTCTACGTCGAAACAGACTTTGATAGTAAAGAAACTATTATCAAAGGGATGGGAGAACTTCACCTAGATATTAAGGTGGACATTCTTAAGCGTACTCACGGTGTGGAAGTAGAAGTTGGTAAACCTCAAGTAGCTTATCGCGAGTCCATCACTAAAGTAGTTGAAGACAGCTACACTCACAAGAAACAGTCTGGTGGTTCTGGTCAGTTTGGTAAAATTGACTATACTATTGAGCCTGGCGAACCTGGTTCTGGGTTTGAGTTTGAGTCTAAAGTTACTGGTGGTAATGTCCCCAGAGAATTTTGGCCAGCAGTTGAAAAAGGCTTTGCCAACAGCATTGAAAAAGGCGTATTGGCTGGATTCCCCTGTGTGGATTTAAAAGTTACCTTGAAAGATGGTTCTTTCCACCCTGTAGATTCAAGTGCGATCGCTTTTGAAATTGCTGCTAAGTCTGGTTATCGTCAGACTCTACCCAAAGCGGGTCCTCAAATTCTTGAGCCTATTATGAACGTAGACGTATTTACTCCTGATGACCATATGGGAGACGTAATTGGCGATCTTAATCGTCGTCGTGGCATGATCAAGTCGCAAAATTCAACTCCTATGGGTGTCCGTATTAAAGCTGACGTACCTTTGAGTGAAATGTTTGGTTACATTGGTGATTTGCGTACTATGACTTCTGGTCGTGGTCAATTCTCAATGGAGTTTGGTAATTATGCGCCATGTCCTAAAAACGTTGCTGAAGAAGTAATTGCTGAAGCTAAAGCACGTCAAGAAGCTAAATAATAAGTTACTTCAAGCTTATAGCTTCTAAATAAAACCCCGTCTAGCGTTAATTATTAGGCGGGGTTTTTTGGGTTTTATACCAAATTAAAGAGTAAAACTATCCTCTAGGCGATCGAGCAAAATATCAGAACCCGAAGTACGCCACAATCGATCCAAGCCATTTGCAGGCATGGTTAAATATAAAACATCATTAGGTCTTAAGCGAGTTTCTAATAAATTCCAACTGTGAAGAGTGGTATTTTTCCTTTCCAAATACAGTGGTACAAAATCCACTTTACTCGCTGCATCCTGTACAATGCGATCGCAAAGAGGATGGTTAGGAGTAATCATCGTAGCCAAGGCTACCCAGAGTAGATCTTGAGTCATCCCATTACCCAAAATTCTGCCTCCTAAGGCTGCTGCAACAAAGGAAGGGGTGGCTAACTCCACAGGAGATAATACACAATCAAATTCAAACACTTGCTGCATTGATTGAGCAAATTGAGGATCGCCACTGCGAACAACTGTTTTAATCTGAGGCGCGATCGCTTTTGCTGTTAAACTAATTTCTAAATTAGTCGTATCCTGACTAGTTACAGCAATCACGCTAGCTGCTTGCCTAATATTTACTGCTTTAAGGGTAGAGGAAACACTAGCATCTTCTATAATCACAGGAATTTTCATCACCCTAGCAGCGCGTAAAAAACGATTTTTGGGATCGGATTCAATCACCACTACTTCGTATCCTTGGTGATAAAGTTGACGTGCAATTTGAATACCTAAACCACCCAAACCGCAGACAACATAGTGATTTTTGCGAGGAATCCTGGCAGCATCTAAAGTTTGCCGAAAACGACTACCCAAGACAAAATCATTAATTAAGGCATAACAAATACCAATCACTCCCGCACCCACAATCATCATGATGGCGGTGAAAACCTTGATATAGTCGGATGCACCTTCTGCTACCTCTTCTTTTCCCCCTGCACCCGTAATCATCCCAACAGAAAAGTAAAGAGCATCGGCTAGAGATGTTTGAGTACTGATGCTGACATAAATTAAGGTAGCTAGAAAAACAACGCTTAACAAAGCCAAGCTGACTAAAGTTACAGGACGAGCATAACGTTGATAGTAGGGTATATTCAAAATTGCCTGATACAATTTTTTTTGCCATGAGCGACGTTTGACCAACACTTTGGGTTTTGTCCCCACAATTAGGCGATCGCCTTCCTTGAGACGACTACCGTGTTTGATTCCTGCCACGAGATCGATTTCTCCCTTAACTGGCAGATAATAGATCAACATCCGATTGGGATCGTCCCACAATTCCTTTAATTCTCTTTCTAACCAAGGATGATTGCGATCGATAATCTCCTCATGAATCGGCCAAGTACGATTAAATAGCTGCAGTTGACCGATCGCTTTGTTACCCAATGCAGCAAAAGTAAATAAGGGTGAGGCTAAAGCAGCGACACTCATGGTGAAGTGATCTGGTAAGGTATTGTCAAGGCGATCGCCCAAGGCATGATTGAGCAAACGATTGATAATTCTAATTTTGGGGTTTAATATCTTAGCCTGGGTCAAAATCGCCAAATTTACGGCATCGTCACCGTAAACCAAAACAAGTGTCTGAGCTTGTCTAATTCCTGCTTGAATCAGTACGGCATTGTCTCGTGGATCGCCGATGATAATTCGTTCGCTCGCTGTTTTGTTGACTGGATGCTCGCTGATTGCTACAACTTCTGCACCTTGTTGTCTCAATAGACTGTAAATTCTAGAACCAGTCCGTCCTAAACCACATACGATGATCTTGGGTTGCATATATTTTTAGTAGGGGGCAAAAAGATATATCTACCCTGACTATTTCAATATTGCACAATTTATTCGGGATTTACTGTATATATGCACACTAACTGATCGCGGATAATCCACAACAGGGTATGGGTAATGGCGATCGGTGATAAATTAAGAAAAAGTGTAGCTTGCCACGTAAAAGACATATGGATATTACAGATTGCTTTGGGAAAAGATGTACTGCTAGAGACAGAGGTATTTTTCCCAGCAAAATGTCAGATTAAATCTTAGTGAAAATAAACTAAAGACAAGCGTAAATGCCGATACCCATTCCCAACCGTCCTAGTGGTTACAGATTAGGTAATAGCAATGCACCAGTACAAATAGAAATGTTTTTCGATATTGAATGTCCTTTCTCTAAAAAAGGCTGGCATACAGTATTGAAGGTTGCATCTGCTTATCCAGAACAAGTATATCTAATTTTGCAGCCCATGACCTTGGGCAATCATCGTCAGAGTTGGGATGCTACCAAAGCTGCGATCGCAGTTGCGGGAGACGATACTGATAAATTTATTGATTTTGTCAGCTATATCTTCGATCGCCAGGAAGAGTTTGCCAACGAAGCATCTAAAGACACAACTCAAACCCAATGGCATCATACCCTAGCTGATTATGCGGTTGACGCTACTCAATGGTCAGATAAAGATAAGTTTATTCAACTTTTAAATAGCAAAGAAATATATAACAAAGCCAGAATACCCGCTCGTTTCGCTGTGGTTAATGGCGTTTGGTCTACTCCCACCTTTTTTATTAATGGTGCAGAAGCAACACTATCATCTCAATCTAGTTTAGAAGACTGGCAAGAAACAATTAATCCTCTTTTATAAAACAAAATGGCAGACTACGACTTTTTAATTATTGGTGCGGGTACGGGTGGCATGGCAGCAGCCAAGAAAGCTGCCGATTACGGCATGAAGGTAGCCGTAATTGAAAAAGAGAAGGTGGGAGGCACTTGTCTAAACCGAGGCTGTACTCCCAAAAAACTAATGGTCTATGCTGCTGATTTTGCGCTCAAAGAATCTTTGAGCCGTAGCTATGAATGGCAAAAGCATGATGCGATTCGCCATATCCCAATAAATTGGTCTGCATTGATGAAAAAGATTCATAACCGTTTAGATGCCATCAGCAACTCATTTAAAGAAACCTTTGCCGAAAAAGGAATCGATTTAATTTATGGTGATGCCAAATTTATCGACAAGCTTACTGTAAAAGTAAAAGAACGTAAAATTACCGCTGATAAAATCTTAATCGCCGTAGGCGGACATCCCATCAAGCCTGACTTTCCTGGTAGCGACTTAGCCATAACTTCCCGTGGAATGTTCCAGCTAGAAGAAATTCCCGCAAAGCTAGCTATCGTTGGTGGTGGCTATATTGGAGTAGAGTTTGCCAGTATGATGAATGCCTTTGGTTCAGAAGTAGTGTTTATGGACACTAGCGAATTAATCTTATCAGGCTTCGATAAAGAACTTAGAACAACCGTACAGCAAGGATTAATCGATCGCGGTATTGAATTTCTGGGCGAAACCACCGCCGAAAAAATCGAACAGGATGGGGATAAGTTAAAGCTGCATCTAGACAACGACAAAACCATCACTGCCGATAAAGTACTACTAGCCACTGGACGCGCACCCAGTACCAAAAGCCTCGATTTAGACAAAGCAGGAGTCGAAACAGGGGAGAAAGGAGAAATCAAAGTAGACAAATACTGTCGTACCCAAAATCCACATATATATGCGGTAGGAGACTGTATCGATCGCATTCCTTTAACTCCCGCAGCAAAAGCCGAAGCCGAAGCCGTAGTAGAAACTCTGTACGGTAAACAACCAAAGTATATTGATTACGATTACATACCTTCAGCAGTATTTTCTCGTCCAGAAGCAGCAACTATTGGCTTGAGTGAATCAGCAGCCAGAGACAAATACGATGATGTTAAATGCTATTGCGATCGCACCACGCCAATGCTGTATAGTCTAGCTGATGAGGCTAACCAAGAAAAGGTAACAATTAAATTAGTTGTAGCGGGAGAAGAAGAAAAGATTGTCGGCGTACACATGGTAGGAGAACACGCTGCTGACATGATTCAATGCTTGGGTGTTGCTATCTCCAAAGGAATTACCAAGCAAGAATTAGATGATTCTTTTGGTATTCATCCTACTATCGGCGAAGAATTTATGTGTATGGATTAAATGAACAATGGACAACTATCAGTTTTGTCCATTACCCACTACCTCCTACCTCTTTACAACCCAGGTCGAGGCATTGATATCGGCTTGTGTTTATTTAGCTGACGCAACCAGAAACCGCCTATAACCGCTACGATTAAGGATATCCAGCCTGTTAGAGACTGTAGTAACAAAAATCCGCCGAGCGCAAACATCGAACCAAACAACAAGCAGCTAGCAGCAACCACCTTAAGTAAATCTTGGAGTAAATCCTGTGCTGGCTCAATACCCGTCCTGTCTTTTTGCCTCTGCCAACCCATTCCCCCAGGCTGCACTTTAGTATAAAACCGATCTAAAGTTTCATCGGACTCTGGAGGAGTAAGATACATTACCGTAATCCAAAGAATAGCCGTCGTACCAGAAATAAATAACAGCTTGTAGCCGAAATCGGGAAACATTTGATTAAAACTAGGGTTAATACTAGTAATTAGACCAATTATAAACCCGCCAACCATTGCAGCTAATTCTGCTGCTGCATTAATACGCCACCAAAACCAACGTAAGATTAATACCAATCCTGGTCCTGTGCCGATCGCAATTACCAAACGGAAAACTGTAGTAATATTGGTGGCATATAAAGCTGCGATCGCACCGAATACGGTAACTAACACGGAGGCTATTCTCCCCATCATCACCAATTCTGCTTGAGTCGCATCAGGTTTAATAAAACGGCGATAAAGATCGTTGGTTAAATAAGATGCACCCCAGTTAATCGAGGTGGAAACTGTACTCATGAAGGCTGCAATTAGAGAAGTTACCACCAAACCCAACATCACAGGGGGTAAAAACTCCAGCATCAGCTTAGGATAGCCTAATTCTTTATCTTCTAAATCGGGATAGATTACCATCGCTACTAAGGCTACTATAATCCACGGCCAAGTACGAATACCATAGTGAAGAATATTAAAAAACCAGGAAGACTTTTCCGCCTCTTCCTCTGTTTTCGCAGCAGCTAAACGTTGAATAAATTCTCCACCTCCATCACTACGACGAAATGACCACCACTGGACAAATAGATAAGCCGAAAAGGTAGTGGCGGTAATTCCTGCTGCATCACTCCACCCAAAGCTACCATTGCTAAACTGGAAGGGAAAGAAGGCTAAAACATCAATATCGCTTGCCTCTTGTACCTGGGGAATAAGTTCGTGTATTCCACCGACATGATTTACGGCAACAATAGCAACCGCGATCGCGCCAAGTAAAGCCAAGAAGAATTGAAAGAAGTCTGTAGTTACAACTCCCCACAATCCAGAAAACCCAGAATATAGCAGGACAAACAGCGCTAACTCCTACAACGCTCCATATTTTGATGTTATCCCCAGGATTTAGCCCCAAACTCTGCCATAATTCCAAAGCATCGACCACTTTTACCATTGCTAGCATGGCGTAACCAATCCCAATACAGTTAATTGGTAAAGCAAATAAGAAAGCCTTTGTCCCCCGCAATACCGCAGCAGTATTACCTCCGTAACGCATCTCGGTTAACTCTGCATCGGTAACAATTTCCGATCGCCTCCACAGACGGGAGAAAATATAAATTAGAATTACATGGGATACCCCAAAACTCCACCATTCCCAATTCCCCGCAATTCCCCGACTGGATACCACCCCACAAATATATAAAGGTGTATCAATGGAAAAGGTAGTCGCAGCCATACTTGTTCCCGCCAACCACCAAGGAAGCGATCGCCCTGAAACAAAAAAGTCTTCCATACTTTTAGAAGCCTTGCGCGAAAGAAAGATTCCTAAACCTATGGTGAGGATGAAATATACAACGACAATTAGCCAGTCAATCGGTGTCATGGGTTGGGTGCTTGTTTAAAATGCCTCATTATAATAGACTTCTGACAAAATCATTAGGGACTAAGTAAATCGGTGTAATTCAATATAGAACGGTGGGTAGTGGGTAGCACCAACTAGTAGGTAGCTAAATTTTGTACGGCTATATCTATCCTCTGCAACGACAAATAGTGATCGCGAATTTATTTATCCTCAAGGTAAAATTAGCGATACAGTCTTTTATGTTTAATAATTTTAGGTAGCTAATTATGAATCCTGCTTTATCTCAATTTGGTTCGCAAATGTCTCAGCTGACAGGGGTTAGAGCAATTATGAAAGACATTATTGAAACCTTGAGAAATAGCGCGGGAAAAGAGTTTATCAATCTTAGTGCGGGAAATCCCGTAATTTTGCCTGAAGTAGAGCAATTATGGCGCGATTGTACCCAAGAATTGTTAGATAGCGATGAATATGGTGATGTAGTGTGTCGTTATGGCTCATCTCAAGGTTACGCGCCTTTGATTGAAGCGGTAATTCAAGATTTTAATAGTAGATATGGATTAAAGTTAAGCGATCGCAATATTCTCATCACAGGAGGCTCTCAAGCATTATATCTTTACGCTGCTAATGCCTTTGGTGGCTATACCGCATCGGGAGAATTGCGCCAGGTAGTCTTACCTCTTAGTCCAGACTATACAGGTTATGGAGGGGTTAGTCTTACTCCCGATGCTTTAATTGCCTATAAGCCTACTTTAGATATTGATGAAGACAAACATCGGTTTAAATATCGTCCCGACTTTAGTCAGCTACAGATTAATCAGCAAACTGGCTGCGTAATTTTTTCTCGTCCATCCAATCCTACAGGAAATGTAATTAGTGATGAGGAGGTTAATAAAATAGCCAGTCTTGCAGCGAATTATGACGTACCTGTATTGGTAGATTCAGCCTATGCACCTCCTTTTCCTGCATTAAACTTCACCGATATGACTCCCCAGTTTGGTAACAATATAGTCCACTGCATGAGTTTATCTAAAGCAGGATTACCAGGAGAAAGAATTGGTATTGCTATTGGCGATCCTAAGTTGATTGAAATTATAGAATCATTCCAAACCAATGCTTGCATTCATTCCTCCAGATACGGACAGGCGATCGCAGCAAAAGCGATCGCCTCTGGTAAACTAGCAGATATTGCTGAAAATGTTATTCGTCCTCACTATCAACGCAAAATAAAGGTACTAGAAGACACTCTAGATGCAGCAATGCCAAAAGACATTCCTTGGTATCTACATCAGGGAGAAGGAGCGATCTTTGGCTGGTTGTGGCTGGGGGATTTACCTATGACAGACTGGGAATTTTATCAGGAATTAAAGCAAGTAGGAGTAATTGCTGTACCTGGAAGTACTTTCTTTCCTGGTTTGAAAGAAGATTGGCAACACAAACAACAATGCCTCAGAATTAGCCTCACTGCAACGGAACCTGAAATAGCCGAAGCAATGAAAAGATTGGCTAAAGTAGCGCAACAGGTATATCAAACCGTTACTGTCTAAGTAATGGTAGAGACAAGGCTAGCCTTGTCTATACTGACAACTGATAACTAACAAATAAATAATGAATATTGAAGAAATAGAATGGCTAGAAGTAGGAACAATTACCTCTCCCCAGGGTTTAAAAGGAGAATTGCGAGTATATCCTGATTCTGATTTTCCCGAACGATTTACCCAAGCAGGTAAAAGGTGGCTGCGACATCCCAAAACTTCCGCGATTGAAGAAGTACAGTTAAAGGGAGGGAGATATGTTGCGGGAAAAAATCTTTATGTAATCAAATTAGAAGGTGTAGAAAGTCGCGAGGCTGCCGAAGAATTTCGCGATTATAAATTATTGGTAGATAAAAGCGATCGCCCTAAACTCAAGCAAGATGAATATCATGTTTCAGATTTAGTTGGTTTAGAAGTTTTTCATCAAGAAACCCAAGAGAATATTGGTGTGGTGATCGATCTTTATTCTGCGGGAAATGATTTGTTAGAAATTAGACTACACAAGCAGCCAGAAGCAGAAGCAAAAGAAGAAAAGGATTTATCTAAAATAAGTCGTCGTACTAAGCGCAAAAAATACAGACCTAAATCCAAAAAGCCGATTACAATATTTATCCCTTTTGTTAAAGAAATAGTACCTGTAGTGGATATTTCCAATCAAAAAATAGAAATATCTCCTCCTGATGGCTTGATCGACATACACGAAACCGAATAGTAGTTACTGACTCAAATCTAAATGAAGAATATAAGTACCTAATTGAGCTTTGTCGGACCACATTTCGTATTCTATTCTGACTTTTGTAGGATAAGTATCCTGCTCTACTTTTAAGTGGCGTGTAAAATTACGAAACCGCAAAGATCTACTTGGCTCATCGGGATTGCTATTAAGACAATATCGACTGACTCCATACACTCCCTTTTCCCAAAAGTGTCGATAGCTTAATCGGTTGTTGCTTTGCATCGTCAGCATCACTCGATAGGGAGTAATTTCTAACCAAAATAGTCCCTGATTTGATTTTTCTTGATTGTCAGAAGCGATTGAATGAGGTAAACTTTGCTGATTGAGCAATAGATGAAATTTTTCTTCGCTTTTTTGATATAGAGACGCTGTTGTTTCAATTACATTCCAAACGGGCAAATCCTTGGAAATAAAAGAGAGATAGACGGTTTGATGGCGATTAATTAGCATGAGGAGATGACGCTCACTTTATCTCTAGGATATCCTCAATACTAAGGGAATTACTAGAGTAAAAACTTTTTTCGTCAAAATGCTTGCCAATTGTTCTGGCGTTCGTTATTATGACATATGTCAAGCGAAGTAATCCTCAGTAGCTCAGTGGCAGAGCGGTCGACTGTTAATCGATTGGTCGTAGGTTCAAATCCTACCTGGGGAGTTTTAAATTTTTAAATGTCTTCTTATAATTTGGCTGAGTAAGCTACAGTCTATATTCTGTTAGAACGTAATCCATAACATTTTTTGAGATGCTAATTGACAGAAGTTAAGAAAGAAGACAAAATATTCAGTTTGCAAACTGCCAATCAAAGCAAATGACCAAAATACTATATTTGGCATTAGTAATTATCAGCTTTGCTACGATCAGTTTGGGTTGTGGCTTAACGTTAAACTGGTTATTCGATTTTACCTGGCTCGATTTTTACAGCGATCGCCTAGTTTTATCTGTAACTGTAATATTAAGTTCGGTACTAGGAATAATTTCTTTAATTTTAGATCGCGATCGCCAAATTACATTTCAAGATAGATTAAAAGTAGAGCAAGCATTACAAAAAAGCAAGGGTAAATATAAGGCAATTATCGAAGAACAAGTTGAATTGATCTGTCGTTCCCGCCAAGACGCGACGGTTGTTTATGTCAACGAAGCTTTTTGTAATTACTTTGGTATTAAGCAAGAAGAGATAATCGATCGCGAATATACTCCTGTTGTTTATGAAGCAGATCGAGCCAAAGTAAAACAAGCAATCTCTACTATGACTCCTCAAAATCCTACTGTAACGATTGAAAATAGAGTGGTTGCAAAAGGTGTAGTGCGTTGGACTCAGTGGAATAATCGCATGATTTTTAATCAAGCAGGAGACTTTGTTGAATATCAATCTGTAGGACGGGATATTACCCCCCTCAAGGAAATTGAATTAAAGCTAAGAGAGAGCGAAGAAAAATTTCGACGGGCTTTTGAAGATGCTGCGACGGGAGAAGCTTTGGTTGCACCCGATGGTAAATTTATTCAGGTAAATCAATCGCTTTGTGAAATTGTCGGCTACAGTGAACCAGAATTACTCAGCAAAACTTGTCAAGAACTTACTCATCCTGACGATCTCAACCTAGATCTCAATTATATTCGACAAATGCTGGTTGGAGGAATACGCACCTATCAAATGGAGAAGCGATATTTTCATAAGCTAGGCTATGTCGTTTGGATTTTACTTAGTGCCTCGATGGTTAGTGATATCGACGGTAAACCGATATATTTTATTGCTCAAATTCAGAATATTAATCAACGCAAACTTGCAGAAGCTAGACTAAATACTTTAATTAAAAAATTGGAACGCAGCAACCAAGAATTGGATGAATTTGCCAGCGTCGTTTCCCATGACTTGATTTCGCCCTTACACAAGCAATTAATGCTAATCGATTTGATGCGGGAGGAATATAGCGATATTTTGGCAGAAGAAGGGCAGGAATACCTAACAAAAATAAGCGGTTACAATTCCCGTATGAAAAAATTGGTTGATAGTATATTAACCTATGCTCGTCTGACTACCAAAACTCAACCCTTTGTGGCAGTAGCTTTGAATGAAGTTATTAAAGATGTATTCTACAATTTGAAACCAGAGATTGCTCAAGTTAAAGCACAGATACAAGTGGATGAGCTACCTACGATCAACGGAGATCGCCTGCAACTAAATCAACTATTCCTCAACTTACTACAGAACGCTCTTAAGTTTCGCCATCGCGATCGAGTACTCAAAATCAAGATTGAATATCATCTAGAAAGCGATCGCCATCAAATCGCGATATCTGATAACGGTATCGGCTTTGAGCCAGAACAACAAGTAAAGATATTTACTCCTTTTCACCGCCTTCATAGTCAAAGTAAATATCCAGGTACGGGTTTGGGTTTAGCTATTTGTAACAAAATAGTCAGTCGTCATCAAGGCACAATTACTGCCCACAGCCAACTAAACGAGGGTGCTACTTTTGTTATTTCTTTCCCAATGAAAGATCGATAATATTACTTTAGAGCGATTGTAGTATAGAAGATTATGTTTAAGATCGAAACAACTCTAAATAAATTTATAGGAACATATACAAAGCTCTAGAGATATTTGCAAAACTAAAAAATACAGTACACCCTTTTCATGTTAAATTCCCCTTGCCGAGTTTTATTAATCGAAGATGAATCAGAAGATATAGAAACTGTCACTAAAATGCTGAGGGATGTTCGTTCGACTTTTTTTACGCAAGGATTTGAGTTAACCTGCGCCGAAACTCTAACAGAAGCCAAACAAGCACTTGCAGAACGAGAGTTTGATGTAATTTTACTCGACTTAATGTTACCCGATAGTCGTAACATGAATAGCCTCGAAGAACTACAGGGATTGAAAGATATTCCCATAATCGTTCAAACTGCTTTAGAAGATGAAGTGGTGGCGGTTAAAGCATTAGAACTAGGTGCCTGTGGTTATCTGCCCAAGGTGGCAAGCGATCGCAATTTACTATTATATGCGATTCGTTCGGCAATCGAACGTCAACAGCAGTTAATGAATCTTCAACAGCCTCAACAGCAAGAACTTGATACTTTGGCAAATATTATGGATAATCCTGGCGAATCGAGCCAAAATGATTCCTTAAAACAAAGAATGCCCGATGTTTTTGCCGAACTAGAAGAGAGATATTATCATTTACTAGATCGCTTTGTCGAACAGAAAATTTACAAGGTTGAATATGAACTGTCTGGGGAGATTAATATTTTTATCGAGCAGTTGGGATACCTTCAGGCTACCCCAAAAGATGCCATCGAGCTACACACCACAATCTTAAAACAAAAACAGGCTATGGGTCGTCAGAAAAGCAAGGCATTTACGATCGAAGGGCGTTACTTGCTACTAGAATTAATGGGTAGACTTGCTGCATACTATCGCCGATACTATATAGGTTTAAACAAGCTCAATTTAAATCAGAATTATCAGAATACATCATCTTCAAGTTAGTATACAAGCATAATATAAATCATATATAAAAGTACTTTTTAAAATTTTAGTTGATGTGTCAAAAATATTTTTGAAACTATATGTCAGTGGAGATTCTTTAAGGAGTAGAAAAGCGATCGCTAATTTGCAGTTATTTTGCGATCGAGAACTTAGTGAGGAAAGTAGCATCGAAATTATCGATGTGGTTAACTTTCCTGAAATTGCCGAAGCCGAAAAAATCTTAATCACTCCAACTTTAATTAGAGAAGTGCCAAAACCTCAAGAGAGAATTATTGGTGACTTATCTAATACTGAAGTACTGGCTTTTGTGTTAAATTTGGCACCCCAGTCGAACAAAGATATCCGAGCATAAGTACTATATTATTTACTTATTTATGCTAATTTCATCAATAGCGGATCGTAAAATATTCATAATGTCAGATAAAAGCTATCAAGAAGTATTAAATTAAATAATGAATCAAGCCCGACAAGATCTGTTGCTCAAAATTCCGACAGGAATTCCAGGTTTTGATGTGTTTTCCGAAGGTGGATTACCCGAAGGAAGAACTACATTAGTTTCTGGTACTGCTGGTAGTGGTAAAACCATCTTTGCCTCGCAATTTCTGATTGAAGGAATCAAACAGGGACAGAATGGGGTTTTTGTAACTTTTGAGGAATCACCCAAGATGTTGCGGAAAAATGTGCGCGGTTTTGGTTGGGATATCGAGCAGTCGGAAAAAGACAAGCAATGGTATTTTGTCGATGCTTCACCTTTGGATCTAAATATTCCCTTGGTTAGCGGTGGATATGACTTAGATCCGTTGATATCTCGTCTAAAGTATGCGATCCAACAAATTGGTGCAAAAAGAGTAGCAATTGATTCTTTAGGAACTATTTTTAGCTATGTAACTGACACGGCTCAAATTAGAAGGGTAATATTTAAGCTGGCGCAGGTATTGCGAGAAATGGAAGTCACTTCTGTCCTAACCTCAGAAAGAACTCAAGAATACGGAGAGATTAGTCGCCTGGGCATTGAAGAATTTGTTGCCGACAACGTAATTATTATGCGTAATGCCCTACTTGAAGAACGTCGTCGTCGAACCATTGAGATTTTGAAATTTCGCGGAGTTTCCCATCAACACGGAGAATTTCCTTTTACAATTATTGCCCAACAAGGCATTGTCGTAATTCCCTTTTCTACCGACGTACTCAAGCGTAAATCTTCTAGCGAGAGGATTACAACGGGCAATAAAGATCTAGATACTATGTGTGGTGGAGGCTGGTTCAAAGGCTCGATTGCGCTGGTATCTGGGGCAACAGGGGCGGGTAAAACCTTATGCGCCACCGAATTTTTAAGTGGAGGTGTGAAAAACGGCGAAAAATGCCTGCTATTTGCCTTTGAAGAAAGTCGCGATCAGCTTTTACGTAATGCCCTGGGCTGGGGCGTAGACTACGAACAAATGGAAAAAGAAGGTAAATTTAAAATTATCTGTCGCTATCCCGAAACGACAGGACTAGAATCTCATTTTGTTAGTATGAAAGAGGAAATTGAGCGTTTCCAACCACAGCGGGTAGCTATTGACAGTATTTCGGCTTTGGAACGGGTTTCTACTTTCAAAGGATTTCGCGAGTTTTTACTCACCTTGAATACTTTGTTTAAAGAAAATGGTATTACTACCCTTTGCACTGCTAGTACAACTAATTTAGTTGGAAGTGAATCGATTACCGAGTCAAATATATCTACCAACACCGACCTAATTATTCTTCTACGCTATGTTGAAGTTTATGGGGAAATTAAACGGGGATTGGCAGTACTAAAAATGCGTGGTTCTAAGCACAGTAAAGATATTCGCGAATTTACAATTGATGAGAAGGGAATGCACTTAGGTCAAGCATTTCGTAACGTAGTCGGAATTTTGGCAGGAAATCCCACCTTTGTAGATAACGATGAACTAGATCGCCTTAACAATTTGTTGACTTGAGATGAAAAATCAGAAGAGACAAGGCTTGCTTTGTCTGTACAAGGGAGTATATAGCTAACAAGAATAATGCTAGAAAAGGAAATTTCATTGGAAGAAACAGCATCTACTTTAGAAAAGATTAAGGTATTAATTTTAGCTGATGCTACCTCACTTAAGGCGATCGCCTTAACCCTTGACCGCTCAAATTTGCACTTAAACTGGCAACAAGCAAGTAAAGATGACTTAAATCATGCTGCCCTATCTCAATGGGACTTAGTTCTCTACGATGCCAATTTTAGCCAGATTACCTTAGATAAAGCGATTTGTTCTTTGTCAGTTAGCGATCGCCAAATTCCCTTATTAGTTGTTAATGGCGAACCCAGTATTCCCACAGCCATAGCAGCAGTTAAAGCAGGGGCAGCAGATTATATTCCTACCGACGCACTAGCTCAATTACCAAAGGCGATCGCCAAAGCTCGCTCGAAAACAGATGTTTTAGGTAAACTTTCTGATTGTGACGCCCAAAGCGAAGGACAGCTACAAAAACTTATTACCGAAAATGCCGACGGAATTATAGTTGTAGATAGACGAGGAATAGTAAAGTTTGTCAATCCCGCAGCGCTAGAATTATTAGGCAAGTCAAGCACGGAATTAATTGGTGAGGCTTTGGGTTTTCCTGTAGTCAATGGCGACTTTTTAGAAGTAGATATTCCAATTAATCCAGATAAAATACTTGTAGCCCAAATGCGCGTCAGCCAGATCCAATGGCAGGGTGCAGAAGCCTATGTGGTTTCTTTAAGAGACATTACTGAATTAAAACAAGCCGAGTTAGAACGGGCTAAATTATTAGAAGAGGCTCAAGCAGCAAATCGAGCTAAAGATGATTTCTTGGCAATTTTGTCCCACGAGTTAAGAACCCCCTTAAATCCTATTGTTGGTTGGTCACAGCTATTGCTTAGAGGCAAGTTGACGGAAGAAAAAATTAAAAAAGGGGCAGAAATTATCTACCGCAATGCCATGCTGCAAACTAAATTAATTGGCGATATTTTAGATATCTCCCGTATTATTCGAGGTGAGTTAGAGCTACAGGCTTATCCAGTCAATTTAGCAGACATTATTAGTAATGCTCTAGATACTGTCGGTTTGGCAGCCCAAGCTAAATCGATTCAGATAGAAACTAATTTAGATAATCATTTGGGCTTAGTCCAAGGCGATTCTACTCGTCTTCAACAAGTCGTTTGGAATTTACTTTCTAATGCAGTAAAGTTTACTCCCCATGGTGGAAAAGTTGATGTAGTTCTTAGTCTTTTAGAAAACGAATTTGCATCTTATGCCAAAATTCACATAAAAGATTCAGGAAAGGGAATCTCCTCAGCATTTTTACCTCATGTTTTCGATTATTTTTGTCAAGCAGAAAGTAGCAAGAGTAGAAGCGAAGGTGGAATGGGATTGGGTTTAGCAATCGTTCGCCGTCTGGTTGAATTACACGGAGGAACAGTAACAGCCAGTAGCACAGGTATCGGTATGGGCGCAACCTTTACCGTTTTGCTGCCCATACTCAATAATCCAGACAAGTCGATTTCAACGAGATCGCTTGAAAACAGTAATAACCTATCAGGGATTAAAGTATTAGTAGTTGATGATAATGATGATTCGAGAAATCTAATCGGTTTTGTCTTAGAAACAGAAGGTGCAGAAGTTAACCTTACTAAATCTGCAACCGAAGCCTTGTCGGTAATTGAGCAGTTTCAGCCTAATATACTAGTGAGCGATATTGGTATGCCTCAAATTGATGGTTACGAACTAATTACCAAAATTCGACAGCTACCATCAGATAGAGGAGGCAAGGTTAAAGCGATCGCTATAAGCGGTTATGCTTCAGAACAAGATCGGCAAAAAAGCCTTGACGCAGGATTCAATCATCATTTAAATAAACCGATCGAGATTGAAGCTTTAATGAAGGTTATTAGTTAACGTTTAGACTTTTTTATACTAGGTGAAAATTTCTCCTGTTTCTTGGAGGGAATGGAGGCGGTGATATATGCCACCTTGATTGAGTAATTCTTCGTGGCTACCAGTTTCAATGATTTTACCTGCATCTAAAACCACGATTTTATCGGCTTCACGGATGGTACTCAAACGGTGAGCAATAATAAGAGTAGTGCGCGTACCCAAAATAGACTTCATTGCTAGTTGAATCGATCGCTCTGACTCATAATCTAGGCTGGAAGTAGCTTCATCGAAAATCAAAACATCAGGATCGACAACCAACGCCCTAGCAATACCCAAACGCTGTTTTTGTCCCCCAGAAAGTCTGACTCCTCGTTCTCCCACTACAGTTAAGTAACCGTTGGGTAGTTCGTGGATAAATTCATCAACTCTAGCAATACGACAGGCTTGGAGTACCTCTTCCCTTGGTACTCTAGGATTACCATAGGTTAAGTTGTCCCAAACAGTACCATTAAATATATCTACATCTTGATGAACTATCGCTAGTCTACGACGATAACGCGCTGTATCTAAGGTATTGATGTTATCGCCGTCAATTCTGATTTCTCCCTGCTGGGGTTCAAAATAGCGGAAGAGTAATTTAACTAAAGTAGATTTCCCCGAACCAGAACGACCAACTAAGGCTACAGTTTGATAGGGTTCTATTAATAGATTAATATCTTCTAAGATCGGGCGGTCGTGATCGTAGCCAAAGCTGAGATGATTAAACTCTAGCTTTCCTGTAAATTTATAAGGATTATCGGTGGCATTTTCGATAGTTAAACTGCCAGCATCCACGCCAGATTCTAGCTGCATAAAGTCATGTAACCGTCTCATTGAAGCATAGCGACGGGCAAATATCTCCGCTAGCTGACTAATGGGTTCTAGCTCAGAATAAGCCATACTAGAGATGGTTAGGGTGGTGATAAAGTGTCCTAAAGTAATATTGCCTCTTACCGTAGAAATGAGGGTAAACAACAGCACCAAAAAGACACAGGTTTGAATTACGGTGCGCGACCAGGTAATAAGGTTAACATAACCCCTGTGGATACGATGGTTGACGTATTTGAATTCTCGTTCAAATCTTTGTTTTTGCCGATTATATTCTTGAGCTTCAGTAGCAAAAGACTTGACGGTTTTAATATTGGTAATGATTTCGGAGGTACGGCTTTCAGTGTTTTCCTGATGCTTTGCGAGTAACTCTTCTTTTTTAATAATGATCCGCAGATGTTTTAAGCTATAGCCCAAAATCACAACAAAAGAAATCAAAAAAGCGATCGCAATGGGTGGTTCGATAAATAAAATCATGACAAAGATACCCAATATCCGCGCCAATTTGGGTATCAACTGCCCTGCAATTTCTGGATAAGTCCAGGTATGATTTTCGATTCCTCTGGCTATTCTGCCTGCAACACGCCCAGGATTATTCTCGTCATAGTAACCCAATGGTAAAGTCAGAATTTTAGCTAATACCTTACTAAAATGATCTCGCCTAGCTTCAAGAGCGATCGCCCAATGATACCATACCCCAATCCAGGGTTGAATCGGCGATCGCACTACCGTGACGATGAAGACTATTCCTAGCAATACCCCCAAAGACAACCATTTCCCTTGAGGGAAGTTACCAATATTCTGTACCAGGTTAATTAAAGCCATCAACGGCGCATCCAAAGGCTGATTAGACAAGACATTGAGAATTTGCCCAATACAGTAAGGAACAATCAAATCGATGATTTCAAATAGACTAGAAGCAGCGATGCTAAAAAATGCGATCGCTTTATATTTACCAAAATAACCAACAATATCGCGGAAAGAAGACATTTTTGAAAGGATGAGGGATGAGGGATAAGGGATGAGGATGAGGAGGATAGTAAATGTTAAATGATAAATGAATTGCTCACTGTATGACTAATAAATGTTAAATGTTAAATGTTAAATGTTAAATGTTAAATGTTAAATGTCTCCTAATTCCACTATAACTATTCCTAACCTGCACCGCTTAATCCTTGACAATGGCATCACTCTAATTATTGTTGAAAACCAAGCAGCAGACATTATTTCAGGTCGTTTTTTCTTCAAGAGTGGGGGAACAATTGCTGAAAAGCCAGAGCAAGCAGGTTTAGCTCATTTGGTGTCGGCGGTAATTACCAAAGGAACAGAAAGGCTATCTGCGTTGTCAATTGCTGAAAAAATTGAGTCTATTGGTGCGGGGTTGGGTGCAGATGCTTCGACTGATTATTTTGCACTAAGTTTAAAAACCGTATCGGCTGATTTTCCTGAAATGCTGGAGCTTTTGGGGGAGATAATGCGATCGCCTGTTTTTCCAGAATCAGAGGTAGAATTAGAGCGTAAGCTAACTTTACAGGGGATAAAATCCCAAAAAGAACAGCCTTTTAATGTGGCTTTCAATCAGCTGCGTCAGCAAATGTATCCCCAACATCCCTATGGTGTATCTGTTTTGGGTACTGAAACTACCGTAGCTTCTTTAAAGAAAGAAGATTTACAGCACTATCATCAAACCTATTTCCGTCCTGATAACTTAGTCATTAGTATGTCTGGACGCATTACAAAAGAACAAGGGATTAAGTTAATTTCTCAAGTTTTTGGTGATTGGCAAAATCCAGCACAACCATGTCCTACTACTAGTTTAGTTTCTCCTACTGTCAATCCTTCCCAAGCCGAAATCATTCAAGATACTCAGCAGTCAATTGTCATGTTGGGCTATTTAGGCACAAAGGTAAATAGCCAAGACTACGCCGTGTTGAAATTGATTAGTACCTATTTAGGTAATGGGCTTTCTAGCCGTTTGTTTGTCGAATTGCGGGAAAAAAGAGGACTAGCTTATGATGTGTCCGCATTTTTCCCCACTCGTTTAGATACTGCCCCTTTTATTACCTATATGGGAACAGCACCCACCAATACAGAAATTGCGATCGAGGGATTGAGTACAGAAGTAGAGCGTTTGACTAAAACGAACTTAAGCGAAGAAGAGTTGCAGGGAGCAAAAAACAAACTCCTCGGACAATATGCTTTAGGAAAACAAACCAATGGTGAAATTGCTCAAACCTATGGTTGGTATGAAACATTAGGTTTGGGTGTAGACTTTGACCATAGTTTTCAAGCTGCGATTCCCCCAATTACTCCTGAGAAAATTAACGAAGTGGCAAATCGTTATTTGAGTCAGCCTTATATTTCTTTAGTTAAGCCTGAACATAAGTAAACTAAGGATTCTGAAAAATTCCTCATCGTCTCATTTTCGATTTCAATCAAAAACTTTTGCTCAATTGTGCATAAAAATTACATTACAAGCGTAATCATTTACAGAACACAAAACACACGAGCAAGAGGAAAAGACAATGGATTTATTTAATAATCAATGGAATTCTAACCTCGGTTCAGTAGGCAGAACCCCTACTGAAACAAGTACTTATTTGGAAGAAGGAGTTTATGAGAATGATGTCTATCAGTTTGAGGTTGAAGAAGCAGGAGATTTAAACATCTCTTTAACCTCCAGCCCTGGAGATGACGCAGACTTAGAGCTATATCATGACAGCAACGATAACGGTTATCTAGATGCGGGCGATGAATTAATTCAAGGTTCTTATAACTTGGCTGATACCGTTGATACGGTTGAGTTTGAAGGAGCAACCGAAGATACTTACTTTACTCGCGTTAGCTACTTTAGCGGTGGCGATGACAACTATCTTAACTACGACTTATCTTTGTACACTGAAGATTCTGCTGATGCTGGAGATTTATATCCTAACCAATACAACTATGATGTTGGTACTGTCGGTCGTACCACCTACGAAAACAGCACATATCTTTTAGAAGGGGTATATGAAAACGATATTTACAATTTTACCTTGGGTGAAGCTGGCGATTTAGATGTATCGCTTCATAGTTTAAGTTTCGGAGACGATGCCGATCTAGAACTATATAGCGATAGTAATGCTAATGGTGTCTTAGATGCTAGTGATGCACTCCTTGATGGTTCTTATAATGGAGGAGACGCAGATGATTCCATTCGCCTCGATGATGCAGCAGTAGGAGACTACTTTACTCGCGTTAGCTACTTTAGCGGTGGAGATGATGGAAATATTGACTATAGCTTGAGTATGGTTTCTGAAGAGCCTACAGCAGAAGACTATTTGCCCTTCCAATACAATTATGACTTGGGTAACATAGACCGTACTACCGTTGACAGAAGTACTTTCCTATTAGAAGGATTATATGAAAATGATGTCTATGAATTTAGCATCAGCGAAACTAGTAACCTAGACCTTTCCCTCTCTAGTTGGGATGCAACGGATGACGCGGATTTACAGCTATATCATGATACTAATGATAATGGCGTGTTAGATGCTGCGGATAATTATATTGACGGTTCTTTCGCCCTTGCAGGTTCAGAAGATGTTATTGATTATGACCAGGCTGCTGCGGGTACTTATTTTGCTCGTGTAGACTACTACAACGGTGGTGCAGATGGCAATATTGATTACGATTTATCTTTGTCTGCTGACAATTATGTCAACAATGATAATCGTTATGAATATCCAAAGCAACCTGTATTTAGGTGATATTGGTCGTACTCCCACAGAAACAAGTCTTTACTTACAAGAAGGAGTTTACGAAAATGATGCTTATGAGTTGACTCTTGGAGAAACTGGCGATTTAAATCTTTCTCTCTACAACCTGAGTACTGGAGATGATGCTGACCTAGAATTATTCCGCGATACGAATAATAACTACATCCTCGATGCGGGTGATGAGTTTATTCAAGGTTCTTACCTTGGAGGTGATGCAGATGATTCTATTCGCTATGAAGATGCTACTGCGGGTACTTACTTTGCCAACGTACATTACTACAGTGGTGGAACAGACGGCTTAATCGACTACACCTTATCTGCATCCGCTGACTCTGAAGAAACCACTGGTGGTGGAGTTACGACAGGACAAGTATTGGTCGGTGATGCAGGACATAATACTCTTACTGGGACTGAATACAATGACACTATTACTGGTGGTGCTGGCAACGATATCTTAGCTGGTGGTGCTGGTGACGACATTTTAACTGGCTCTGACCCCAGTGTATTCAATTCTGGCTCTGGGGAATATGATGTAATTACTGGTGGTGCTGGAGCTGATGTCTTTGTTATCGGCGATAGTTTTGAAGCATATTACCAAGGTTCTGGTTATGGTGATTATGTATCTATCACTGACTTTAACTGGATTGAAGGAGATACTATTCAAGCTCACGGTGTAGCAGACGATTATTCTACCTCGGAATTCGCTGGTGGTACTGATATTTACTATCAAGGTGAATTTGTCGCATACGCTGAAAACACTACTGACGTAGTTGTCTCCTTAGACTTCAGCTTCGTATAAATATCTGATACTCAGTCGCAATAGAATTATTAGTGGACAGTACCAAATTAAGTCTGCAAAAAAGAGATGAGTTTTATCTCAACTCTATCTAAGATTAACGCCAACAACCTAGACCATATAACTAACAATTATTGCTCCTGATGATCTGTGTATTAATATTTCTTAGACCCTAATAGCACAAGCTATGGGGTCTACTTGTTTATTGACGGCTTAAACGTTTGACTGGTGCGCCACCAAGAATACTGTCTGTTTCTGCTAGTAGTTGAGGTATCTTTTCTTGATAAGGACTAGTTGATAGGCAAGAATGAAGATCGAATTTAGCTATATTGTTAGCCTTTGCCCCAGGAAACCAATGACCACCATTATTTAATAGGTTATATCGAGCCTGACCATATTCAATCATGTCGTAAGCCAAAGCCAAATTACGCAACCATAAAATAACCTGAACGTTAACGTTACCAGGAGTATCTTCGTAACTGGGTAAACCAACTCGCCAATTATCCAGCCAGTCTTTGCCTAAAACTGCGATCGCTTCTTTTTCTAAACGTTCTAAAATAGGAGGTAGTATTTCATCTGCTCGATCTAACAAAGGTAAGACTTTAAGATGTTCTTCAAAATCTGATGGTTTAGCTGCACCCAAACTTAGAGTATGGACTTCAGGATGGGACAGACAGAAAAGATCGTTAAATACCATTGGGCTAAGAGGTTGACACAACTCAACTAACTTTGGCGGTGGGTTATAAAGATGCCCACCTTTATCCGAAGGAGAAATAATAAACACTCCCATATCATGACGATTGGCTGCTTCAATTGCCGACCAATTCCATTGATTGATGTAATACCAATGGAGATTTACATAGTCAAATTCCCCTGTCTCAATTGCTTTGGTAATAATCTTTGTATCACCATGGGTAGAGAAGCCGATGTGTCTGACTTTTCCTTCTGCTTTAAGTTTTTTAGCCACCTCCAAACATCCCCCTGGACGAACACTATTATGTAACGTCTCTTCATTATTAATGCCATGGAGTCCTAAAAGATCGACATAATCTAATTGACAAAAACTAAGAGATTGGTTGAATTGACGGCGAAATTCTAAAGGATCGCTTTTGGGAGACACTTTTGTTTGAAAGATTAACTTTTCTCTAGGTAGCTGAGGCAACATCCTTCCCAACTGCATCTCAGAGCTACCATAACCCCTAGCAGTCTCAATATGGTTAATGCCCAAGTCAAACCCACGATGTATTGTCGCTTCTAAATTGCGTTGATTAGCTTCGGGTATTTCCGACTGGGGCAAATCTTGCCATTTGTATTGATATCGCATCCCACCACAGGAGAAAACGGGCATCTGTAACTCTGTACGACCAAATCGCCGATATTGCATAATCAAACAAGGAATCTTTATTTTTCATTCTGACGTTTTTAACCAAGATTATCAAGACAAACCATAGATGAAAATACTTTTAGTCGATGACGAAACTGAATTGAGCGATCCTTTGAGTCGAATTTTATTGCAGGAAGGATATCAGGTAGACATTGCTGATAATGGCAATATGGGTATGGAACTAGCACTAAAAAATCAATACGATCTGCTGATTTTAGATTGGATGTTACCCCACAAATCGGGACTAGAAATTTGTCGTGAAGTGCGATCGCATTCTATAGCTACTCCAGTGTTGTTTTTAACCGCAAAAGATACCATAGACGATCGCGTTGATGGTTTGGATGCAGGGGCAGATGACTATCTAGTGAAGCCTTTTGAACTACGAGAATTGTTAGCTAGAGTACGGGCTTTATTGCGTCGTGGAACTTCTGAAACCACTAATGGCGATCGTTTAAAAGTGGCAGATTTAGAATTAGATATAGACAATCAGCTAGCATATCGTAGAGATAAAGCGATCGACCTTTCTGAAAAAGAAATCAAGTTATTGCAGTATTTTATGGAACATCCAGATCGACTGTTAACCCATGAAGAAATATATAGTTATTTATGGCAAGCAGAAGAACAACCTAGCAGTAATGTATTAGCTGCTTTGGTACGTTTGTTGCGACGCAAGGTGGAAATTAAAGGAGAAACTCAATTGATTCATACCGTATATGGTAAGGGTTATCGTTTT
>CAWCWY010000010.1:0-172689 GCA_963799375.1 uncultured cyanobacterium | reverse complement strand
ATCCAGATATAAAGGAATTAATCTTTTAATATGCTGCTGGGATGCGATTGAAAAAACATCTAAGCTAACTGCTTCTCCGACAGTTACAGGATTAATACTGTTACTACTATTAGCTTTACACACTATCGGACGGCTTTTATCGCGAACATCCTTAGCTTTTACTTCGGTTTTAGCTAACCCAGTTAAATCTAATAGAGATAACTTTTCTGAGGTAAAACCCAATTTGACGATCGCATTTTTAATTGCCACTTCAGGGTTGTATCTCAACAAAACCGAATCTAAAATAGTAAGTCTTTTATTACTACGATGAATATATTCTTTTGTTTGGTTAAAATCTTTGATTAGCGTATTCCAAGCATTTTGATTGCAGCTTAATGTTGTACCCTGCCATTCTGCTGACAAAGGGGCATTTTCAGCATCTTCTGCTCGCTCAATCACAAACTTTCGATTTCTTTGTAGAGTGCCAGCACCTTGAAAAATTTTATCAGTCATTGCCGATAGCCAAGACATATACTGAAGATGAGGTTCTCGCACTGTAAACAAAAACTTATCTGGAATTTCTGACCATCTCTGCCAAATATAAGGTTGGAAAAAACCTGCTAGCTCTTTGATTACAACTGTGATCCGATTCTTTGTCTGCAAACATCGTTCAATTTGTTGACAAATCAAACCGCAACCCGAATCATAAATATCTGCATCACAATCGAGCTTTTGAGTCCTAAAACACCCTCCTTGCTTTTGCAAAGTACCGCGAAAGGGTTGATGAATAGCCAAATCCGCTAATTGGGCTAAAACAATTTCTGCTATAGTTGAACCGCTTCTAGCTGTACCGTGAATATAAACAATTGAAACATTATCTCTAGAGGCAATTTGCTTTAGTTTTGATTCTTGCAAAAAATTACCGCAGTGTTGTAATTGTTGTTTAGATAACATATTAAGCAGCTATTAAGTTTTCAATGATTCATCCGATTTATTCAAATTAATAACAAACTATCTTATTAGTAAAATATATTCGTATTTAAAGATTGTTTATAACAGTACAAGAGGGAGGTTAAGCTCAAATTAAGTTCTCAATATAATATCAATAATTATTTTGAAAAAATGTATTAAATAAAACAATTTAAATATATTTGTATACACGATTAAACATTTAATATAACCGTGTATTATAGGCGAAAAGACAATTGAAATGTATTGTAACAGCCTGGTTTATAACGAGTTTATCGCTCAAAAATTATTTAAATTATCAATAGTTGAAACTATGAATACTACCGAGGGAGTAGGAAAAAATAAATCAATTAAAATAAGCAAATTCTTAAGCTTAAACCCGTCCGTCTACCGAAAACCGTAGTTTTTAAATTGAAGATGAAAATCGTTCAATTGCAGCCCAAAAAAATGAACGATGCAGGATTAGACTTTTTCTCTTTTGAAAACAACGTCTGGCTCACAAATAGCGTACCTGCGCGATATATTGTCAGTAACTAGCAACTTCCTACTTTTTACTCCCGTACGGGCGAACGGCCGTTCGCACCCTACTACTTCCTACTTCCTCACATAAGAAACCTGAAACATGGCACAATAAAAGACACTCTTATAACAAAAGATTAACGGTTAATTCCACCAATTAACATAGCTGCTAGATAAAAGAAAATTAATATGACTGCAACACTTCAAGCACCATCAAAAACTCGTCGTCAAGTTTTTCCCTTTACGGCTATTGTCGGACAAGAAGAAATGAAGCTGGCACTTTTGCTCAATGTAATTGACCCTAAAATTGGTGGGGTGATGATTATGGGCGATCGCGGTACAGGCAAATCCACTACTATTAGAGCATTAGCCGATCTGCTACCAGAAATAGACGTAGTAGAAGGAGATCCTTTCAACAGCGATCCTAATGATGCTGACTTGATGAGTGATGAAGTCAGACAAAAAGTAGAGCAAAACGAACCCATCACCACCGTTAAAAAGAAAGTCCAAATGATTGACTTACCTTTGGGTGCAACTGAAGATAGGGTTTGTGGCACAATTGATATTGAAAAAGCCCTTTCTGATGGGGTCAAAGGCATTTGAACCAGGGCTATTAGCCAAAGCCAATCGGGGTATTTTATATGTAGATGAAGTCAACCTCCTCGACGATCACCTAGTAGATGTATTGCTTGATTCTGCTGCTGGTGGTTGGAACACTGTAGAAAGAGAGGGTATTTCCATCCGTCACCCCGCACAGTTTGTCATGGTAGGTTCGGGAAACCCCGAGGAAGGAGAACTTCGTCCCCAACTACTCGATCGCTTTGGTATGCACGCCGAGATTCGCACCGTAAAAGAACCCAGCTTGCGTGTACAGATTGTGGAACAAAGAGCCGAGTTTGACGGCAATCCCAACGCATTTAGCGATAAGTATGAAGAAGAACAGATTGCAATGCAGAATAAGATTGTTCAAGCTCAAGAATTGCTTCCATCCGTGACAATGGATTACGATCTGCGAGTCAAAATATCTGAAATCTGTTCTGAGTTAGATGTAGACGGTTTGCGGGGAGACATTGTAACTAACCGCGCAGCCAAAGCGATCGCCGCTTTAGAGGGACGTACAGAAGTGACCATTGATGATATTCGTCGCGTAATCGTGCTTTGTTTGCGTCACCGTTTGCGTAAAGATCCTTTAGAATCGATTGATTCTGGTTATAAAGTAGAAAAATCTGTTGCTCGCATCTTTGGATTGGAACTCGAAGAGTAAAATTTCTATTACACTAGGAGTTCATTAGCAACTAACATTTGCACCTTCGCATCTACCAAACTCTTAGCTTATGGCAGTAACCACAAACAACGCACAAGCCAAAAGAACAGGTTCTCGCACGCCTTTAATTGAACTTAGAGGCGTTAGCAAATCATTCGGAAACAAGGTAATTTTAGACCGCGTTAATCTAGAAATAGATCCAGAAGAAGCATTAGTTATTATTGGACCTTCTGGAACGGGAAAATCAACTATCTTGAGAATGATTGCGGGATTGATGCCGATAGATAAAGGCTCTATCTATTTTAATGGTCAAAAAAGAAAGGGCTTAATTGAAGATCAATCAGATCCGATCGGAATTAGCATGGTATTTCAGCAAGACGCTTTGTTTGATTCCTTAACGGTAGAGCAAAATATAGGTTTTTCGCTGTTCCAACATTCCAACCTCACCCGTTCTAAAATCAAAGAATTAGTCGACGAAAAGCTAGAAATGGTCGGGTTGTCGGGAACAAATAGTAGCTTCCCTTCTCAGCTATCTGGAGGGATGCGTAAGCGAGTTAGCTTTGCGCGGGCGATCATGTCCAACCCAGAAGATCCCAAAAGTAGACCAGAAATAGTTTTATACGACGAGCCTACCGCAGGTTTAGACCCGATCGCATCTACGGTGATTGAAGATTTAGTAAGGGATTTACAGTGTACACAAAGAGGTTGTGGCACTTATATTATGGTAAGTCATCAACACAGTACTATTCGCCGTACTGCCGATCGCGTGGTATTTTTGTACGATGGCAAAATTCAATGGCAAGGAACAGTAGAAGAAATTGATTCTACAGATAACCCCCTTGTAAAACAGTTTTTCAGTGGTAGCGTTGAAGGTCCAATTCGCGTGATTGATTGAACTTTAAACTAAAAAATAATTCAAGGTGAGAGGAAAAATATGCGATCGCGCACTATAAAAGAAGGTTCAGTTGGTTTAATGCTCGTAGGTGGGATTGTCCTATTTGGGGCATTAGCCCTTTGGATTAGAGGTTTCAAGTTTGGCGATAAAAGCTACATGATCACTGCCGATTTTCCTGATGTTAACGGCATGAGATCGGGGGATGGAGTTCGCTATCGAGGTTTGAAAGTCGGTCAGATAGAACAAATAAGCCCAAGAGCAAATGGAGTAGATGTCATAATCTCTATCGATTCTGCCGATCTGTTAATTCCTGCTGACTCCACAATCAAAGCGCGTAGTTCGGGATTAATTGGCGAAACCTTTATTGATATTGTTCCTGAGTCTGACTTATCTGCCGAAAGTAAAAATTTGACTCCTGTGGGCGATAAGTGCGATCCTGCGGAAATTCTTTGTAATGATTCTCGCATTCAAGGTGAAAGAGCAATTACCCTGGATGATATTTTGCCCTATAGCTATCGTTTCACTCAAGTCTTATGGCGATCCAGAGTTTGTCGAAAAAATCGATCAAACAGTCGAAAATTCGGCCTTAGCAGCTAAAGAAATTGCTAATTTGAGTCGTAACTCATCCACCTTAGTTCAAGAATTACGGAAAGAGGTAAACAGTATTTCTACTATCACTAAAACACTCGATAGACGTGGCAAAAGATACATCATCAGAATTGATTGCCACCGCTCAAACCTATCAAGAAACAGCCAAGCAAATTAGTCAGCTAACTCAAAGTGTCGAATCGCTAATTGCTCAAAATAAGACCAACTTAACTACTACTTTAGATAGCATTGGTACGACAAGCAATCGCCTGCAAAGTTTAGTTACTAAAATTGATAAAACAGTAGACACTGCTGACACGGAAAAACTAGCAGCCAACTTACAGGAATTAACTACTAATGCTGCAGCAGCTTCGGAAAACCTAAAAAATATTTCTGAAGGTTTTGGTAATCAAGAAAGTGTCGTTAGTCTACAGCAAACTTTAGACTCAGCTAGGGTAACTTTTGATAATGCTCAAAAAATTACCTCAGATTTAGAGTTAATTACAGGCGATCCTGCTTTCTTAGAAAACTTCCGTACTCTAGTTGATGGTTTGAGCAATTTGGTATCCACCACCGAACAACTAGAACAACAAGTCCAGACTGGTCAAGCAATTAAACCAATGCAAGAAGCTTTATCTGCTTCTAAAGCTGTTAAGAAGCAAAAATAGTATATTACTTTAGTTGTTTCAACTTGTTTCGGGCAAAATCTATCATAGTCACCGAATCTTCATATGGTGTGGTTTGGGATTTAACTTTTTCTAGCTGGTTGATAATTGTCAGTATATCTTTAGCAGTGCGATCGCGATTATACTTATCGATTGATTTGGGTAGATTAGCAATCATATTCTGTGCCGAATCATAAGCCTGTTGAGATGATGACTCTTCCTGTTGACGAATACGCATTTCTCCTAACTCTGCTTCGTAAGCAGCAAGCATAGTTTGAGCTGACAAATAACCCGCATCTTCTAGTGGAACTTTATCCAACATGGCGATCGCTTTACCTAATAAACTAACGCACTGTTGCCATCGGCTTACGGAGTGAGCAGAGTCTGGACAACTGCTATTAGCCTTCGCATAAAATTGTTCGGCTACAGCAATAATTTTATTGGTGCGGTTGTTTCCTGCTACTAAACCAGATACTTGACGAAAATCTCTTACATAAGCGTCATAGCTAGCATTTCCTTGTCTTTTAGCTACCGTGCGATCGGGAAGTTGATTTATCAGATCGATACCTGCCTGCCATACTGCGATCGCTTCTTGTTTGCTTGAGGTATCTTGAGCCTGTTGGTAATCTTGCTTTGCCTGTCTGATTTCTTGTTGAGCCTGCTCTAACTTTTTGATGGCGTTGATTTCTTGGAATATTTTGGCATCCATTCGCCCAACTCTTGGCTCTAGCTAATTGAAACTCATCAAAAGTAAACTTCCAACCAAAGCTAAAAAACGTTCGATACATCTGGGGTTCGTAGCCTAAAAACCAGACAGGGAGAGCATCTAAATGTTTCTGTGCTTGATTGACTTTTTCTTGTCCTAATTCTAAATCAGCCAGACTAGTAGCCTGATTGACTAATTGATCTGCTTGCTCCACGTTAGCGATCGCTCCTCGATAGTTGCGATCCATCCTCAAATAACTCGGTAACAGTATAAATGGCGCAGTTTTTGCCACGGGGCGACGAATCATCGGATAGGGTAGATTTAGTAACCATATTAAGCCAGCTAATCCTCCCAAGCCCATTGCTGCTTTGGGAATTAGCCATAATTTACTTGTAGGGCGATTCGCTCGTATAGCTTTCTTTAAAACTTTAGAATCAAAATTGGTAAATAGATCGCTAATTAAAGACTGCAATTCTTCCTCTGTAACTGATTTACCCTGGGTAGAATTTAAACTGTTTAATCTTTTTAAAGCAATCTTGTGAGATACTTCTCCTGCGATGGTATCTTTCTTGGCTGCCCTAGCTATTTCCATCGCCAAAATTTTATAGGCTTTTTTGTTAAGACGTACTGCCATAGGAAAACCAAACATTTAGGTAAATTCTTATGCTTAGTATTCCCTGACTAAAAATTATTTATTCACTTTCTACAACTGCCTTAACTGCTCTAACTGCTCTAACTGTCTTGATTGCCTTACCCAACTCATTTGTGCGTAATATCAGCCGTTAATTTACGTAACTAATCCAATAGTTAATACAGCAATTTATCTATGATTGGAGTAAGGAAAAATACATTTTTTCCCTTCTAAATAAATCTCTTAAAAAGAAGAGTATTGGTCATGACTACAACAACACATCAAGACAGCCAATCCCACAATGAAGAGAATCATGGTTTATCAGATTCTTTCACATCTATTATCAGCGTTGCAGATTTTGATGGTAATGGTGAAGTTGACACTGCTGATATTGAAGACATCACCTCTCGTTTAAACTCATTTGATGGAGACGATCTTTATCATCCTCTCTACGATCTAGATGCGAACGGCGCAATCGACGAAAACGATATTTCAATAGCCAATGAAACTGTAGGTCAAGAAGTACCATTAATAGACCAACAGGTGGCTCAGGCAACTCAAGCCACAATGCGATATTATGGCTCAGATGGGCAAGAACAGGCGATCGCTGATGGCTACATTCCTATGACTCAAGAAGTTTCAGGGCATGGTGTTCATTATTTGAATTCGGCATTTACTCCAGAAGCAGGAACGTCTCCAGTATCAGATCCTAATGCTCCTGTCGGTTTAAACTATGATGTGGAGGGAAATCTTCAGGCTGTATTTTATATTCGTACCCCCGAAACCCTTGAAGCGACAGCAGAAAATCCATTTGCACCACTGATGGTCGATCCAGCAGATGATTTTCCGCCAACTTCCTTTGATGGTATCTCAGCAGAAGATTGGCACACCCACGAAAATATCTGGTTTACAGGCGTTGGGAACTTAAATTCTGAGTACCTCTATGGATTTGAAGAAGAAGTTCCACTTGAATCTACTATTTCTCGCCTGGAAAGTGTTGGTTTTCAACAATTTCCAGAATCCGATCTAGTTTTCAATCCCAAGTTTTGGATGTTACACGGATGGTTTCATTCTTTAAATCCATCAGGTATTTTTGCAAATACCAATCCAAATTTATCTATTTATGCACCAGAAGAACTTGGCGCACATGGAGGGCATGAAGATAATATGGGTCATGATGACGGACATGAAGATGATATGGGTCACGATGATGAACATCAGGAAAGTAGCAACGATCTAATAATTGGAACAGATCTGGCAGATGGAATTCATGGAACTGACCAAAGCGATCGCATTAATTTATTCAGTGGTGATGATTGGGTAATCGGTGGACTCGGAGATGATTCTATTTGGGGAGGTCACGGTAATGATTGGCTAGCAGGAGATGAAGAGAACGCCGAAGGTGGAGACGATATGCTCTATGGCGGTTTTGGTAGTGATGCAATTTATGGCCGTGCAGGAGACGATCGCCTTTTTGGAGGAGAAGGAGATGATTTTATCGTAGGAGGAGAAGGAGACGATTTGCTGCGTGGTAGCTTGGGCTATGACAACCTCTTTGGTGGCGAAGGTGCAGATACTTTTGTTTTAGTATCAGGAGAAGAAACAGATACTATTCATGATTTTGAAATCGATTCTGACACCATTGTTCTCTATGGTGGTCTTACTTTAGATGATGTCTCGATCGCTCAAAGTGATAATAATACGGTGCTTAATGCTAACGATGAGACTTTGGCAATTCTCAACGGAGTTAATGCGGATAGTCTTATAGCAGCAAGTGACGATGTATTTTTAGTGGCATAAACGGCTTCGCTGTAGCTGTTAGCTGTTAGCTTTTTAGTATATTCAACCTTATAAAATCGCTTTGTTTATTATTACTTTAATGAGCTAAAGCGATTTTTTTCGTATTAGTCACTGATTGAGGCGAAATGACAGAATACGGATTTGCTGCTCAATAAACTTATTTCTAACAATTGGGAATTATAAATATATCTATCCAAATTGCGATTCGCTATTTTGCCAATTAAGCAATTATCAAGATGCAAAATATTCTTAATGAAACATATCAAATTGAAGCAGAGTTAAGTAAAAGAGGAGCAAGAGAAACATTACTAGCGAAAAATTTAAACTCTCAAGAATTAGTAGTCATAAAATTATTTAAATTTGGACTAGATTCTGAATGGGAAGATTTCAAATTATTTAAGAGAGAAACCCAAGTTTTACAAAATCTATGTCATCCTGCTATTCCCAAATATTTAGATTATTTTGAATTAGACCTACCTCACTCAAAAGGCTTTGCTTTGGTACAAAACTATATTGATGCGCCTTCTTTAACCAGTTGTTTAGCAGTAGGCAGATCTTTTAGCGAATCTGACATAAAACAAATTGCGGAAGCGATGCTCAATATTCTGATTTATCTTCACCAAAGACAGCCTGCAATTATTCATCGGGATATTAAACCCAGTAATATTTTACTGTCAAACCGTTCTGGTAATAGCGTCGGTCAAGTCTATTTGATCGATTTTGGCGCAGTAAAAAATGTTGCAACAGTCGAAGGAGGAACAATTACAGTAGTGGGTACCTATGGCTATATGCCTCCCGAACAGTTTGGTGGAAAAACCACTCCTGCATCAGATTTATACAGCTTGGGTGCAACCCTAATTTATCTCGCTACAGGAAAACATCCCACAGACTTACCCGAACAAGATGGACGAATCTTTTTTGAAGACTTAGTGAGTCTCAATCCTGCTTTGATGCATTGGTTGCGTAAAATGAGCGAACCTATTCGCGATCGCCGTTTCAAATCCGCTAATGAGGCTTTACAGGCTCTTCAACGCCCTCTGGCAGCAACCCCAGCGGAAATATTCCTCAAGCCAAAATTTAGTAGAACATCACTACAAAAAACTCCAGAAGAGATTGAAGTTCTAGTTCCTGCTTTTGGCTTTACAGCACAGTTACCTTTCCTAATTTTCTTTGCCCTATTTTGGAACGGTTTTCTAGTTGTGTGGACGGGAGCATCTTTATCAATTCCTTTCCCCGTCAATATTGTTTTTAGTTTATTTTCAATTCCCTTTTGGACGGTTGGTTTGTATTTGATCGGTGGCATTTTATTCACTCTCTGGGGTAAAACCAGATTGAGAATTACCTCTAGACAAATTTCTTTAACCTACGAATGTTTGGGTATAAAATATCCAAAACCCCAGGCTGCTGCTCGACAAGCCATTTCCGCTATAGAACTTATTGGAACTAAGTGGTACACAGAAGAAGATGGAGATGAAATACAAGTACCTTCAGCCCTTACCGTATGGGCAAACGGAAAACCATATAGTATTGGCACTTCTGTCAGAAATAAAACCATAGGCTCTGGGACAATATCTAGCTATAATCCTGAAGCGATCGAGTTAAATTGGCTGGCTCAAGAACTCAGTCAATGGTTAAACTTACCTTTGACCCAGAAACAGGTAAAACGCCATTAACTGTCCGCTATATTTAAAGTCACGGCTAGCTTATCGGCAATTCCTTCGATCCACTTCTCATCTTTCTTGGTATAGCTGCGGGGTGCATTTGCACCTAAAATTAATATTCCTTTATCGCCGATAGGCTGACAAATAACTCCTTGAGTATTTTCTGGTAGATAATCAAACTCAACTTTGCCTGGATACAGATCGAGCTTGACCAAATATACAGGCTTGTTTTTAGACAATACCCGTTCGACAATTGTTCCTGGTTTTACTTCGGCATTTTTACCCAGCACGCCCCGTCTGAGTAGAGTTTTGCCATCATAATAAACAACAAGCGATCGCGTTACAGTGTTTGTTAATAGTAAATGAGATGCCCAAGCTAGTTCAGTCTTAGCTGCGTCTGAAAGTTCGGGGGCTATCTCCAAACCACTCTCTCCGATCAAAGTAACCGTATCTGGAGTTCTTGCTTGAATTTGCTGCCATAGTAAACCCACTAATATTAAGACTGCCCCTTCAATTACTCCCAAGGCATCCGAACGCGCCTGAGAATCGGTAATTTGCGCTGTTAATAAACGATTCACCAATAACAGTATTCCGCCTAATCCTCCAGCAAAAAAGGGTAACAACCTCAATATATAGTTAGTATCGGGTTTACGCATTATTTAAATTTTCCTAAAGGAGACTGCTCTGCATATAAGTTTCCTCATCCTTCATCCCTCTATTCCTTATCCCTATTCCTCTCCTGCTTCTAATATGCGTTGGAAAAGATAGCCTGTACCTCTAGCAGTTAGGATTAATTCTGGATTGCTAGGATCGTCCTCTAGTTTGGCTCGTAAACGAGAAATGTGAACATCCACCACGCGAGTATCAACATGACGCTCAGGAGTATAACCCCAAACTTCTTGCAGAATTTCTGAACGAGAAAAAGGTTCGCCAGAGCGACTTACCAATAGCTCTAGTAAACTAAATTCCATCCCAGTTAAACGAATACGCTCATCGCCTTTATATACCTGACGCTTGTTGGTATCGATTTTGATTGAGCCGACATGGATTACACCCGAACTAGGTATGCCTGGCGCGCCATTTTTCTCAACTCGACGCAGTACAGAACGAATTCTAGCTTCCAACTCTTTAGGAGAGAAAGGTTTGACTACATAGTCATCTGCACCGAGTTCTAAACCTGTAATGCGATCGGCAACATCTCCTAAAGCCGTTAACATGATGATAGGAATATCAGATTCTTTACGTAGCTCTTGGCAGACACCATAACCATCTAGCTTAGGCATCATCACATCCAAAACAACTAGACTTGGTTCGGCAGTCCTAAAAGTTTCTAAAGCTTCTTCTCCATCCGCAGCGGTTACTACATCGTAGCCAATCATCGAAAGACGAGTTTCTAGAATGCGACGGATACTCGCCTCATCATCTACCACTAGAATTTTTTCTTTATTAGTCTCCAAGTTATTATACACTCCTTATTAAGTATGATTAACGATATTTAAGTTAAATTTTTATTGCCTTTAAATCTAGATTATCCCGTTGTTGTTATCTGGTGAAACTAACTCCTTAGTTTACGGCGATTATCTTAACAATTCTCATAATTTTCAGCATTTCCAGATTTAATTTATCTTTGGATGTCTTGAAATTTCTTAAGATCTAAGTTGTATTACTTATTAAAGTTTACTAACTTATTATTTTATTTCTTTAAATCTCTAATTTTTCTTAAGATAATGGCTAAAGCTAAACAAATTTATATTTGCAATGAATGTGCTGCTGAATATAGCCAATGGTTTGGACTGTGTAAGCAATGCAATGAGTTTGGCACAATTTCTGAAGATCCTGTAGAAGTTTCTCCTGGTGGAGGATGGATATACCAAAGGAGGAGGATGGCAGTCTAGTACTCGTTCTAATGGCAAAATCATTGGCGAAGCAAAGCCGAGAGCTTCTTTAAGGTTTTCGGAGATTAATAATGACGTTCAGGAGAGATTTCCTTCTGGCTATAACGAGTTTGATCGCGTTTTGGGTGGTGGAATTGTTCCTGGCTCTTTGGTACTGATTGGAGGCGATCCTGGTATTGGTAAATCGACCTTACTGTTACAGGTAGCCAATAAGCTATCTTATAGCCTACCTCGCATTCTTTATGTATCCGCAGAGGAATCTGGACAGCAAGTTAAGTTACGTGCATCTCGTTTGGATGTGGCAGATAGGAGAAGGGGAAATAGGAACAGAAGCAAAAAACGGGAATGGTAAGAAAAACGGCAAAGCTGCCGATCGCAGAGAAAATAATCTCTATGTAATGCCAGAAACGGATTTGGAGGAAATTTTGAGAGAACTAGAATCATTAAAACCCCAAGTAGCAGTCATTGATAGTATTCAGACCCTACACTTCGCTGCATTGACTTCTTCTCCTGGTTCGGTAGCTCAAGTACGAGAATGTACTTCAGCCTTAATGCAGGTTGGTAAGAGAGAGAACATCACTATGCTGATTGTCGGTCACGTAACCAAAGAAGGGGCGATCGCAGGACCAAGGGTATTAGAACACCTCGTAGATACGGTACTCTATTTTGAAGGCGATCGCTATGCTTCCCATCGCCTATTGCGATCGGTTAAAAATCGTTTTGGTGCAACTCACGAAATCGGCATTTTTGAAATGGCAGAAGGTGGTTTAGTCGAGGTAGATAACCCTTCGGAACTATTTCTGGGTAATCGCGATGAAGCTTCCCCAGGAACATCTATTGTGGTGGCTTGCGAGGGAACTCGCCCTCTTGTCGTGGAGATACAGGCTTTAGTTAGTCCCACTAGCTATACATCTCCCCGTCGTTCGACTACAGGAATTGACTACAACCGTCTACAACAAATATTAGCAGTATTAGAAAAAAGAGTTGGTGTTCCTCTATCCAAACTAGATGCCTATGTCGCTTCAGTTGGGGGTTTGGGAGTAGGCGAACCCGCTGCGGATTTAGGAGTAGCGATCGCCATTGTTGCTAGTTTTCGCGATCGCGTTGTCGATCCTCGTACCGTTTTAATCGGAGAAGTAGGTTTGGGGGGACAGGTGCGTTTAGTTTCCCAGATGGAATTGCGTCTCAAAGAAGCAGCCAAACTAGGATTTAAAAAAGCGATCGTTCCCAAAGGTCAAAGTTTACCTGACGATCTGGGTTTAGAAATCATTCCCATTTCCAAAGTAATCGATGCCATCATCGCAGCTATTCCCTCAGAGAGATCTGGCGATTTTCCTGTAATGCCGAAGAAGATGAAATCTAACTGAAAACCTCAACTGCTCTAACTATATCAATTACCATAAACCAAACTTTTCATCCCTGACAAGGTTTATGTTAATCTCAATACTCTTCAAAGCTACTAGAATGTTATTCTATGAACTAATTGACGAGTTAACTCCTTAAAATACAAATATGAACTCAGGAATCGATTTACAAGGAAGTTTTGTCCAAACTCTACAAGATTTTGGGCTTCCCATTGGTTTAGCTAAAGCAGTTTGGCTACCGTTGCCAATGTTACTGATGATCATTGGCGCAACCGTGGGGGTTTTGGTAGTGGTTTGGCTAGAGAGAAAAATCTCTGCTGCTGCTCAACAGCGTAGTTGGGCCAGAATATGCAGGACCGTTGGGAGTATTGCAGCCAGTTGCCGATGGTATTAAATTAGTTTTTAAAGAAGACGTAATTCCTGCCAAAGCCGATCCATGGCTATTTACTATCGGTCCTGTTTTAGTAGTAATCCCTGTATTTTTGTCTTATCTCATCGTTCCTTTTGGACAAAATTTGGTAATTACAGATCTAAATGTCGGCATATTTATCTGGATTTCTCTTGTCTAGTATTGCTCCAATTGGTCTGTTGATGGCGGGCTATTCTTCCAACAATAAGTATGCCCTACTAGGTGGATTGAGAGCAGCAGCCCAGTCGATTAGCTATGAAATTCCCTTAGCTTTATCCGTACTGGCGATCGTGATGATGTCTAATAGTCTCAGTACAGTAGATATTGTTAATCAGCAGGCAGGCTATGGTATTTTAGGCTGGAATATTTGGCGACAGCCCGTAGGCTTCATTATTTTTTGGATTGCAGCTCTAGCTGAATGCGAACGTCTTCCCTTCGATTTACCTGAAGCAGAAGAAGAATTAGTTGCAGGTTATCAAACAGAGTATGCAGGAATGAAATTTGCCCTGTTCTATCTCGGTTCTTACGTTAACTTGGTATTATCGGCTTTAGTATTTGCCGTCTTTACCTTGGTGGCTGGGAATTTTTTATTCCCTTAGATCATTTGGCAGACTGGATTGGAGTTGCGGAAACTACTCCTTGGCTGCAGGTGGTGACGGCTTCTTTGGGCATTATTATGACTTTGGTTAAGGCTTACTTCCTAGTCTTTATCGCCATTTTGCTACGTTGGACTGTACCCCGTGTACGAATTGACCAACTATTAGATTTAGGCTGGAAGTTTCTCTTACCAGTTTCTTTAGCAAATCTTTTAATTACCGCTGCCCTAAAATTATCTTTTCCCGTAGCGTTTGGTGGCTAATATGCTATGTAAAAGTAGCGAGTAGTCAAGTAATCAAGTGCTTAAGTCTGATCAAAAGATATTCAAGTAAAATAGAGTAATACATCATGTTTAACATTCTCAAACAAGTACAGGACTATGCCAAAGAAAGTTGGCAAGCTGCTAAATATATTGGTCAAGGTCTTTCTGTCACCTTCGATCATATGTCGCGCCGTCCTGTCACCGTTCAATATCCCTACGAAAAACTAGTCCCTTCCGAACGCTATCGCGGTAGAATTCACTACGAATTTGATAAGTGTATTGCCTGCGAAGTTTGTGTTCGCGTCTGTCCGATTAACCTACCTGTAGTAGATTGGGAATTTGATAAAACAGCCAAGAAGAAAAAGCTCAATCACTACAGTATTGACTTTGGAGTCTGTATCTTCTGTGGTAACTGCGTAGAATATTGTCCTACCAACTGTCTCTCGATGACAGAAGAATATGAACTAGCTTCCTATGATCGTCACGAGCTTAACTACGATAGTGTGGCTTTAGGACGCTTACCCTATAAGGTGACTCAAGATCCAATGGTTACTCCTCTCAAAGAGTTTGCTTATTTGCCTAAAGGTGAAGTCGAGCCTCATGGTTTGCCAAAAGGAGCGCAGCGTGCTGGTAGACGTCCTGAAGATATTTTAGAAGAAATAGAAGCAGCTAAACCAAAAGAAGAAGCAGCAGCAAGAAGGATAAAGGATGAAGGATGAAGGATGAGGAGAAAATCAAAAGATTACTTTATCTTCTCATCCGTTATTTGATCTACATTTGAATTAAATGAATTTAAATATAAGGAGAAAAAAGTGAATTTAGCTGAAGGAGTACAGATAGTTTCTTTTGGCATCTTAGGGTAATGATGATTGGGACAGCTTTGGGAGTCGTCCTGTTGCCTAAAATCGTCCATTCCGCTTTTTTATTAGCAGGGGTATTTATCAGCATTTCTGGTCTATATATTCTGCTTAATGCTGATTTTGTAGCTGCAGCTCAGATCTTGGTTTATGTTGGTGCGGTCAACGTACTGATTTTATTTGCGATCATGCTAGTAAACAAGCAGGAAGACTATGAACGAAACTTCCTGGTCGTACAATTCGTAAAGTCGCAACTGCGGTAGTTTGTGTGGGTTTATTTGCCTTATTGGGAACAATGGTTTTAGCTACACCTTGGTCATTGTCCACTACATCCCCTGGGATAATTGACAATACAGTCATAGCTTTAGGCGAACATTTCTTTAGTGACTATTTGTTGCCGTTTGAATTAGCTTCTGTATTGCTACTAATGGCAATGGTAGGAGCAATTATCTTGGCTCGTCGCGATTTGATTCCTGAATCAATGGCTAGGTGAGACGACTGTATCGTACTGGCTTAACATTACCAGAGCGTCCTCGTGAATTGGCTACCTTAAGTGGCGAAGCAGCAAGATTAAGTAGTAATCGCAAGCAATATAATTGTCTGTACAGTAAGTAAGGGAGAAACAAGTAGTGCAGTTAGAATATTTTTTGCTGTTAGCAGCAGCATTATTCTGTATTGGTATTTATGGCTTAATTACTAGTCGTAATGCAGTTAGGGTATTGATGTCTATTGAGTTGATGCTGAATGCGGTCAATTTGAATTTGGTTGGATTTTCTAACTATTTAGATCCTGAAAACATTAGGGGTCAAGTATTTACCGTGTTTGTAATTACCGTTGCAGCAGCAGAAGCAGCAGTAGGTTTAGCGATTGTGTTGGCTATTTACCGCAACCGTAATACGATTGATATGGAGCAGTTTAATTTACTCAAGTGGTAATTAATGAAGGGGCTTCGCTTCAGCGATAAGCTTAATTAAAAAAAAGAAACGAAGAAAGCCGAGGGTGTATCTCGGCTTTTTGTTTTCAACTAGCAGGTGTAAGATACTATAGATTGAAAGCACGAAATCTACCTACTACCTACTACCTACTAACTACTACCTACTACCTATCCTTTAAGTGTTGCGTGTAAACAGGATTTAGTATTATGAGCGATTCGCCATAATTTAAATTCAATTCTTCTCAATCTAGACAACTCAAGCTATAAAGCCTATAAAGAGATTAAAGGTAGCTATCAGTTTGATGATTTTACTTTGCTGGTTGATTATGTTCAAGGAGATCCATTTGCCTCTCCCAGTCAACTACGGGTAATTATTCCCCAAACAGTAGCGAAGTTTCCCTCGCTGCTATATCAATCTTTAAGTAGAGAAATAGCCTTAAGAGATTATCTGACTCGTCAATTTAGCCAGGAAGCAAAAAGGGTAAGCTCGAATAGGGGTACGGGTAAAAGCGGATTAATTAGTATTGCATCTTTGGGACAGGAAGTATTAATTAGAAATGCAGTATTAATTGACACTGAAGCAGTAGAAGTCCGCTTTATTGTGGGACTTCCCGCTAGAGGAAGAAGAGTATTAGGTCGTCAAGCAGCACAAATGTTGTGTCAAGACATTCCGCGAATAGTAGCCCGAAGCCTGATTTATAAGTCTCTTGATGGAAAAGATATACAAAACCACGTAGAAACTATTGAAGATGCAGACTGGCTGCGTCAGCAATTAGCAGGTAAAAATCTAGTGGCATTTGTGGCAAATGGTGCGATATTACCTCGTCGTAGCGGAGTCGATCCGCGTCCATTGATAGACGCTATTCCTTTTAAGTCTCCACCCTCATTACAGGTAGAGTTTGACTGTCCTAACTGTGGTGTAATTCAAGGAATGGGTATTCCCGCAGGTATTAGCTTAATTGTTGGTGGTGGATATCATGGCAAGTCTACATTACTTAAGGCGATTGAATTGGGTATCTACAATCATATTCCTGGGGATGGTAGGGAATATGTCGTATCTAATATGAATGGTGTAAAAATACGCGCCGAAGATGGACGAAGTATTGCAGGGGTAAATATATCGCCGTTTATTAATCATTTACCCCAGGGAAGATCCACGACTAATTTTGTGACGACTAATGCCAGTGGAAGTACTTCCCAAGCAGCCAATATCATTGAAGCGATTGAAGCAGGTACGGAGTTATTGCTTATAGATGAAGATACCTCTGCAACTAACTTTACTATCCGCGATCGCCGAATGCAGGCTTTGATTGCTAAAGAAAAAGAGCCAATTACCCCCTTCATTGATAAGGTGCGTCAACTATACACAGATTATGGCGTGTCCACTATTTTAGTTATGGGTGGGAGCGGAGACTATTTTGATGTGGCAGATTTAGTTATAGCTTTAGAGAATTATATTCCCCAAGATGTGACAACTCAGGCAAAAGCGATCGCCTTGCAATATCTTAGCGATCGCAATTTGGAAGGAGGAACAAATTTCGGCACAATTACTCCACGAATACCTTTAAAAGAAAGTATCAATGCCAGTAGAGGAAAAAGAGAGGTGAATGTAAAACCTGAGGGGGACAGATTTGATTAGTTTTGGCGAGGAAGATATCGATCTATCGGCGGTAGAACAATTAGTAGATTCGGGACAGTTAAAGGCGATCGCTTTAGCTGTTGTTTACGCCAAAAACAAATATATGGATCGACAGTTAACCATCCCTCAAATCCTAGAGAAAGTCGCCCAAGATATTAGTAAGTCTGGACTAGATATTGTTACTGACTATCCCCAAGGAGATCTAGTTCAATTTCGCCCCCAAGAATTAGCAGCAGTCTTGAATAGATTGAGGAGTCTTCGAGTTACAGAATCGTAATCTATAAACTTAATTTTTAATTTTAAATAAAATTGCCCATTAACGAATTGGCGATCGCTTGTATTGTCTTTTATAGTCCGATACCGTGCTGTCTTTTTCTTTTATTTGAAGGACTATTAGTTGAATGAATATCAAATATTCATAAATTCAAGGATTAAATCTCATTAAAAATTGCCAGTAATTTAGCTTTTTTGAGCTGAAATCATGAACTGTATTTTTTTAGTTTTTCTTCAATAAATCAATTTATAGTCATGTCTGAAAATATACAACAGCCTATCAATCAAATACTAGCAGCCTTACCTGAGATTGAATATCAACGCTTAGTTCCCCATCTTAAACCAATAAATCTCGTTGTTGGCAAAGTTCTTCAAGAGCCTGGAGAAACAATTACACAGGTATATTTTCCCAATCGAGCGATGATTTCTTTAGTTTCAATTATGGAAAATGGCTCAACTACTGAGATTGGCTTAATTGGTAATGAAGGAATGGTTGGTTTGCCCGTTATTTTAAGGGGTGATTCTACTAGCAGTCGTTTTATTGTTCAGATTCCTGGTACTGCCATGAGGCTATCTGCTGATATACTGCGGAGGGAATTTCAACTAGGTGGAAAACTACAGCAGTTACTGCTGTTATACACCCAAGCACTATTAACCCAGGTTTCTCAAAGTGCTGCCTGCAATCGTCAACATACCATTGAAGAACGACTGGCTCGTTGGTTACTATCGGTTCAAGATTGTGTCTTAAGCGATAAGTTGCCCCTAACTCAAGAGTTTATTGCTAATATGCTTGGCACTCGTCGTTCGGGGGTTACTGTAGCAGCAGGTACGCTGCAAAATGCAGGTATGATTCGCTATCGTCGTGGCATGATTACAATTCTCAATCAGGAAGAATTGGAAGCAACCTCTTGTGAATGTTATCGCTTGGTGCAGGGTGAGTTTATGCGCTTACTGGGTTCTAGAAGAGGGTAAATAAGGGATGAAGGATAAAGGATGAGGGATAAGGAGTAGGGAGTAGTAGGGTGCGAACGGCCGTTCGCCCGTAGAGTAGGGAGTGAGTAGGAAGGATAAAGTAAAGACGTGACCTGGTTCGCCCGTACGGGAGCATTAGGCTTCAAATAGTACGGTGAGGTTGCCTCGTTTTTTTGCTACTCGACAGGAAGTAGTATTGCCAGATCGCTCAAATTCTAGGTCGAGTAAGGTTGAGCCTATTTTGAGATTGTGCAGGGAAAGGCGATTGAGAAATTCAGGTAGCACTGGCTCAATAACACGCACGTAATTATTGCCTGCATCGGGGATAAGATTGAGTACTGCTTGTAATAATTGAAATAGCGTCCCTGTTGCCCACGCTTGAGGAGAACAGGCTACAGGGTAGCGCACGGGAGTATTTTCTGAGCTACGTTTATAACCACAAAACAGTTCTGGTGGTCGTAGATAGGGTTGTTGGAAAGCCATATCAAATATTCCCGTTGCCACTTCCAGACTTTGCTCGATCATACCAGCCGAACCTTCAGGGAATTCTCTAGCAGCAGCCCGCAAACCAAAGGCAATTATGCCATTGTCATGGGGCCAAACCGAACCAACATGGTAGCCCATCGGATTATAGGCTGGAGATAGATTGCTCAGGGTACGAATGCCCCAACCACTAAACATATCGGGGGCTCTTAGTCTTTCAGCTATCTTCATTGCTTTATCTGACTGCAAAATTCCCGAACCCAGACAATGACCAGGATTACTAGTAATACTGTCTACTGGTTTTCCTGTACCATCCAAAGCCAAAGCACAGTAATCTAGCTTAGGTAGCCAAAAATCTCGGTTAAACCGACTTTTGAGTTCTTGGGCATCTTGATGCCATTTTATAGCCAGATCGTTGCGTTTCATCAGCTTGGCAATGGTACTCAAATGCATTTTTGCTGCGTAAACATAGCTTTGAATTTCACAGAGGGTAATTGCTCCCGTGGCTAATTCTCCTTGGCGATTAACAATACAGTCTCCAGAATCTTTCCAACCTTGATTGAGTAAACCACCAGGGGAATGACGCTCATAAGTTAGATAGCCCGTCTTTTTACAGTTGCGATCAATCCAATCCATTGCCGAGAGGGCAGCCTCCCACAAGTGTTCGAGGGTATGGCGATCGCCAGTCCAATCATAGTATTTGGCATATAAAATTAACCAAAGAGGTGTAGCATCTACCGTACCGTAGTAAGGAGTATGGGGAATTTCTCCGCACCGTGCCATTTCTCCCCCTCGCAGTTCATGAATAATTTTGCCAGGCTCTTCTTCGCGCCATTGGTCTTCAGTTTTGCCTTGATATTGAGCCAAAATAATTAAAGTATCTTTAGCAATTGTGGGATCGAGGATCAGGGTTTGCCAGGCTGCAATAATTGAGTCTCTGCCAAATAAGGTGCAAAACCAAGGAATTCCTGCGGATAAGACTTTGCGCTCCTCAAAACTTTGGCGTAGCAAATAAATATCCTGTTCTGCCCGTTCGATTAAACGATTAAAGGTACTGTTGTCAGAATGTATTTGTGTCACCTGCTGCTGCCATTCTTGTAGCTCCACTGACTCTGCCGATTTTGCCTGCATCAAAGTCATTGGCGTACCCACTTTAGAAGTAGAACGACCATTGGAAAACAACTGCACGCGATAGCTCAAGTCTATAGATTGGTGAGAATCTAACTCTATTTTCCAAATAGCAGTATAACCCTTAAAATAGTCAGGTGGGCCAGAGGAAAATTGAACGCGTGACTCCATGATGACCCCATCCAAACCTTGATAGGCTAGGATTAGGTTTTCCGATTCTGTTGGCGATCGCCTGTTTTCAATATTATTGATCTTGACCGAAAATTCAGCAGGGAATTCATCGATCGACGGATTATTTTTTAGTTCGAGTTTTGCCTCTGATACCTCAGAATTAGAATTTTCAACATTAGGATTTTCAACCGAAACAGCTTCAGATTCTACTGTTGGATCGAGCAAACGCAATAGTTTGCCTCTTTTTTGGCGTTTCGAGCCTCTAATTTCAAACAGATCGACAAAATCGGCATCAAAACTGAGACTAAGCTCAAAACTGACTGAACTGGTACTGTAATTAGTTATTCTTAGTTCCTCAAACAGTCCGCCATTGATTACTATTTCTCTTTCGATTCCAATCGTTTCTGCCCCAATTTGTTGTTCTTCTAAATAAGGATTGGCACAGAGGGCAGAAAGGGAAAAGCCACGACGAGCGTTACTGCTGAGTAGAATCGGTAGCTGACTTTCTACCTGTAGTTCTAAACGACTTAAAAAGCGAGTATCCTGACAAAATAAACCCACACTCCCACCCTCTTCAGGTATACAGGCAGGAATGTTGCCTAAAGTATCTGTCACCAAGAAGATATCATCATCTTTGAGAGTTAATGTAGGAATTCTTGATTCATTTTTAACGCAGGGCCATTGAGGTATTGAGGTCGGTTCTGTCGGGACGTAGGTTTTGCCATCAAGTTTGAGAGGTTCGGTCATAGCACTTATATTTGTGTTGATTGTGCGCGATCGCCTTATTTTTATCAAAAAGCTAACAGCTAATAGCTGGGGCGAAGCTCCTTACTGCACGATCAATCTTCACAGACAGTCAAAGCTTCGGGCTGCATTCGCTTGATTTCAACAGTAATTCCGTGAGCTTTTTCCTGAACTAAATCTTCAATGTAGCCATGCTGGGAAAGTCGTGCTGCTTTTTTGCAATGGAAGGGTCCAAAATAATAGATGCAAAGAGGAATAGTAGTTTTTATTTCAACCCACCAAGGTGTTCTTGACATTCTGGAATAAAAACGACCGACAGAGCTGGCTAATTCTAGCCTTGAGAGGTTTGAGATCATTTTTTTATCCTAACCGTGGAAAAAGTTGTGAGAACTGGTAAAGCGAGCCAGCGAGCCAGAATTTTCATTAATCGCTAAATTTTTAAAGCCATTATTCTTCATAATTTGCTGAGATTTTTCAGTTAACAGCTTGTCATAGACTGCTTCATAGTCGTCTACCATGCGTTTAACACTAAAATTCGCCACGACGCGATCGCGACAGGCTTGACGGTCTATTTCTCCCAGGCGACTAACGGCATCGATACATTCCTGTATGGTGTTGCACAAAAATCCCGTTTTACCATCTTCAATTACTTCTTTGGTCGAACCCATGGCGATCGCAATTACTGGCGTGCCAACAGCCATTGATTCTGCCATCACTAAGCCAAAAGGCTCTTCCCAAGTAATCGGAAATAGAGTTGCTACTGCACCTCCTAGAAGGGGACATTTTTGCCGATGATTAACTTCTCCGAGAAATTCAATCTGCCAATCATCAATAAATGGTTTAACTCGCGACTCAAAAAAATCTACGTCTACGGGGTCTACTTTTCCTGCGATCTTTAAATGCCAGCCCAAAGAGAGGGCAATTTCTATTGCTAAATCTACGCCTTTTTCTGGGGATATGCGACCCAAAAAAGCTAAATAAGGAGGATTATCTGGCTGACTATGAAACGGAAATGTGCTGACATCAATGCCGTTATAAATAGTAGCTAAATAGTTTAAGCCAAAATCTTTACATCTTTGGGAATTGGATATAGAAATGAAATTTTGTTGGCAGGCATCAAGCCACAAAGGTTCAGTATAAGGAGGTATAATGCCGTGAATGGTGTGCACCACAGGAGTCTTAACCGAATTTACATAAGGAAATACAGCCCGATCTACATGAGAATGAATTAAATCGAACTTGTCTGCATGGGCAAAGACTTTATTTAGCTGTAGTGTTTGATAAACTGACTGTTCTGCCAGGCTGGCTTCTCCTCGTAAAGCCTTGGGGCAACAAGGTTCTAACTGTGCCAAAGTTTGGGAATCTCCTGAAGCAAACAAGGTAACTTCATGACCTCGAAGCACCAACTCATCTGTAAGCAAGCTGACTATTAGTTCTGTACCACCATAAGCAGCGGGGGGTACTCGTTCGCATAGAGGGGCAATTTGAGCAATTCTCATCGACAAACCTCCTGATTTTTTTAAAATGTCGTATCTGAATATCGATCGCAAATATTGAATAGATTTGCTAAAAAAGTAAAGTTTATTTTTTTTAAGTAGAGCTAGTTGTTCATGGTTAAACTCGCTTACCAATAAAGCTTTGCTAGCTCGTAAAAATCGAGATCGAATTCTTGTAGTTGTAATTTTGTTAGGTTTGCTATCTGCGGAATTTCTTTAATGTCGATCGCCGTGATAGTTAAAAAATTATCACTTAATTCCGTCTTGATTCCTTGCGTCTGAACTATTGCAGGAAGGGCAATATAACATTCAAATCGTTCGCGATCGGTCTCAGTTTCAACAAGATTTAGTAAATGGTATGATTCGATTATTTCGCCTCCTGCTTTATACGCTTGGTGGCTTTTGGCATTATTTTTTGAAGAATATACAAGGTGAAGTTGAAAAGCAATTCTTTCTCTTTCTCTTTCTTGTCGATTTCTCAAATAGACTGCCGTAATAGAAATATGTGTAGGCTCAACGCAAACTTCAAGTTCTACTACCGCTTGAATTTCTAACACTTCTACTTGAAGAGCTAATTCTGTATTAGTTTCTTTGGTTTCAATTGCTGGACACCAATGTCTATTTTTAAGATCGATAACCATAGTAAAACTCACTTTTGTAGTCAAGAAATAAATTGGCACTGCTAGTCAAATACCAAACACCAATCATTTGTAAGCAAGTATTTGCAAAATCAAGAATGTTTTGTATAAAATTGGCAGTACAGGTAAAAGTAAAGTAATTTTGAACTCAAATCATTTTCAAGGTTCGTTTTTAATATAGTCTCACACTATTCTTTTTTTTACTGTCCGATCTTGTACCGTTCTTAATATTATGATTTGAAGACTTTTTGAAGGTTAGTGGCTCAAAGTGCAAAACAAAATAATATATTTTGCAGCTATGAATTATTAGCTCTTAAGTATTTTTTGTTAGAAACAAGTTAAACCAAAGAAGATACTTTTTTCGTCTTAAACATTTAGCATTGGTCTTAAGAAGAAATAGCATTATTTTATTCAATTAGTATCCTTAAATCTATTAACTATTAAAATCTACATTTAATGTAGCGATCGCAAAATATAGGTTTTAATAGTTAAACGAAAAGAGCTAGTCATTTAAATCTATTTTATTTAGGGCGTACCTTGCCATGTTGATGACACGCCCTAATTTTGGTTATACAAGTCCAAGTAAAGCAGCCATCAAAGCCTGTTGAGCGTGTAGTCTGTTTTCAGCCTGATCCCAAACGCGAGAGCGATCGCTTTCTATCGCTTCTGCGGTAATTTCTTCTCCCCGATGGGCTGGCAAACAATGGAGAACGATCGCATCCTTATCTGCATTATCAAGCAATTTTTGATTTACCTGATAGGGTTGAAAAATTGGAATTCTACTATCGGCTGAATCTTCCTGTCCCATACTCGCCCAAACGTCTGTATAAACTACCTGCGAACCTTCTACCGCAGCCATTGGATCTGTAGTTACTACAATTTCCGATTTATCTCCTGCAATTTCTTTTGCTTGTGCCACAATTTTGGGATCGGGTTCGTAGCCTTTGGGAGCAGCAATTCTAATATTTAGCCCAGTCAATGCACCGCCCAACAGCAAGGAATGAGCCATGTTATTCCCATCTCCCAGGTAGGTAAGAGTATTACCCTGTAATGAACCAAAACATTCTCGCACCGTTAATAAATCCGCCAAAATTTGACAAGGATGTTCCAAGTCAGTGAGGGCATTGATTATAGGAATTTGAGCATAATTAGCAAAGGTTTCCAAATCTGCTTGGGCATAAGTACGAATTGCCAGGATATCTAAGTAACGATCCAAAACTCTGGCAGTGTCTTCAATTGGTTCACCTCTTCCCACCTGAGTCACGCTAGGGTTGAGGTCAATTACCTGTCCTCCAAGCTTATACATTGCCACGCTAAAAGATACTCTAGTGCGGGTGGAGGCTTTATAAAATAGTAAGCCCAGTACCTTATTAGATTGAATTTCTAGCTCCTTATTTTTAAGTTTGCGAGCTAAATCTAATAAACCTGTAATTTCTTCTGTATTTAAGTCCGCAGTGCCAAGCAAATCTCTTCCTTCAAGCTGTTTCATATCATTAGTTTGTTATATAGTCAGCCCAAAGAGGTTAAATAAGGCTGAGATAGGGAAGCATCAATTCTAAAACCAAATGTAGACCTGAATCAACTATCTCCATTTTCCTTGAGTCAAAAATGATTGAGAAAATGCTAAAACAGTGATGCTGCTTGATGATGAATAATCAATGTTAAACAAATTAAGATTGTGGTCTTATCTTGGTGTAGGAGCTGTTCAAATTGTCTTGGGTGCAAGTCTTTGGGGATGGGGAGCAAAAAAAGCCTTTGCAGCCGAAGATATTATTCTGGGTTATGGAGTATTAGAATTTGCTGTTTCTGTAGACTCTTTGGAAACCTATGCCAAAACAGGTGAATTGCAAGGGGCATTAAGAAGCTATGCAGATCTCTTGAGTCCAGAGCAATTAGAACAGTTGAAGGATTGGTTTAATTACTGATGCTGATTTCAGTCATTTAGCGATCGCTCAATTTCTCTATTCTTATCAAGGAGAGAAAATATTAGAGCGAGTATCGCGGGTAATTAAAACCAAAGCTCGTCAACCAGGTTTTTTCGCCATACGCTCGGCTTTAATTTTGGCTGCTGCGGATCGAGAAAACGGCGGATTAAGTCCTCTCAATATTCTCAAAAAGTTTCCTACCAAAACTCTACGCATTGATTCTCGCCAAGGACTTGGGCTATTTAAAGATTTGAGTGAAGTCGTGCAAACAAACGCTCAAGCGATCGCAGCAGTAGAAGAGAGTGCATTAGAAGAAAGACGCAAGCAGGTGATAGCAGCACCTAAAGTACGAGATTTAAATTTATTAATTCCAGGAGGAATTCGCTACAAAAAACAGTCCCTGATTATGAATGATACAAAGCAAAAATATCCTTCAGGGAGGCTTCGCAATCGCACTTTTCCTTTAGATTTGTATTTACCCAAAACTGAAACTAAAGAACTTTTACCATTAATCGTCATTTCCCACGGTTTAGGAAGCGATCTGACTACCTTTGCCTATTTAGCCAAACACCTAGCTTCTCACGGCTTTGCTGTGGCTGTACCAGAACATCCTGGCAGTAGTGCCAGTCAGATTGAATCATTGTTGACTGGTTTGGATAATGATGTCACGCCACCAGAAGAATTAATCGATCGCCCTTTGGATATTAAATTCTTGCTGGATGAGCTTACCAAAAACTATGGCAAACAAATTGACACCAATAATGTCGGCATGATTGGTCAGTCTTTTGGAGCATATACGACTTTGGCGATCGCTGGAGCCGAATTTAACTGGTCAACTCTCACCACAGACTGTAACAACATTCAAAATTCTTGGAATTTATCTTTGCTGATTCAATGTTTAGCTTGGCAAATACCTGAAGCAGATACAGCAATAAGTCTTAGAGACAAAAGAATCACATCCGCGATCGCGATTAACCCCTTGACTAGCTCTATATTTGGACAAGAAAGCTTGAGCAAAATAGATATTCCCCTAATGATAGTTTCTGGAAGTTCAGATCCAATCACCCCAGCTTTGCCAGAACAAATAATTCCCTTTACCTGGCTGACAACGCCCAAAAAATATTTAGTGTTGCTCAAGGGAGGGACACATTTTTCGACTCTAAATGAGTCTGCTGGTAGTATTCCTGTTCCTGAATCAGCGATCGGACCAGATCCCAAAGTGGCACAAGCCTATGTGAAACAATTAGGTCTGGCGTTTTTTGGTACATATGTTCAAAACAAACCAAAATACGCCAGCTACCTTAATTCAGAATATGGTTATGTCATCAGCAAAAGAAAAATGCCCCTTAGCCTAATACAATTATTAGATCCCCAATCTCTAAAATTAAAATGACGTTAATTAATCACATATAAATAATCGATTTAAAGAACACCTGCATTGCCCAAACCGAGAATTATTCCTGCACCTAGAATATGACCAAGACTAGTAGTCGCCAACAGTTCTGGCAAACCGAAGTTGTCCCAGACTTCAGGTTTTGGTACGGGTAAACTAGGACCTTGACCAGAATTTTGAATTGCATAGCGACCAATAGCAATACAAAACAGATTAGACATAATCATAACTATTGCCACGGTAGGATTCCAATCAATAGTAGAAGGAGTTTGCTGTACCGCCAATACGAAATTAGATATCATTACTTTTTTGACTCCTTTGGTTGTTAAATGCTTTTTTTTCGGGGTTTTTCCGATTTATAGGAATTATAAAAATCTCTCTGGTCAAAATAGCGTTTCTTCTAAATAATTAACAGTAGTTCAAACTTTTGCTAAAAAAATACGGTATTAATCGATTCTAAGACCAATGCGAGTTAAAATCTGCGGACTTACCCAACTAAATCAAGCCCAAGAAATTGTCAGTCAAGGTGCAAACAGCATCGGTTTTATCTGTGTAAAGCGATCGCCACGCTATATTAGTCCAGAAAAGATTAAGGCGATCGCAACTGCCCTACCCCATGATATTGACAAGGTTGGGGTATTTGCCGACCATTCTTTGACCGAAATAACTGAAGTAGTCAAAACTGCTCGATTAACCTCTGTACAATTACACGGTGCAGAATCTCCTGATTTTTGCGATCGCCTGCGTCAAGCTTTACGCAAAAGATATTGAATTGATTAAAGCTTTTCGGATTAAAACCGCAGCTTCATTACAGGATGTCGCAGGATATTTAAACCAGGTAGACACTCTACTCTTAGACGCATATCATCCCCAAATGCTTGGCGGTACTGGTCATACAATTGATTGGCAAGATCTAGAACAGTTTAATCCCAGTCTTCCTTGGTTACTTGCAGGAGGCTTGACCCCAAACAACATTAATGATGCTTTATCTCGTTTAAAACCCGATGGCATCGATTTATCTAGTGGTGTAGAGCGATCGCCTGGAGACAAGGATTTAACTAAAGTTACTCAATTATTTCAACAATTGACTATTAACAATTAACAATTAGCGATCGTGACTCGTGAGATAATTCTGATCTGCAAATTAAATTATTTTGTATTTGCATTGTGGGTAGTAATTAAAAGCTTATAGCTTAGAGCTATAAATCAACCAACTCGAACAAAGCAAACTTACACCGATCGATATGAAAGCATTAGTAATTGGTAGCGGAGGCAGAGAGCATACTCTAGCCTGGACATTATTGCAGTCTAACAAAATTGAACAAGTGTTTTGTAGTCCTGGCAATGGAGGGACTGCAACTATGCCAAACTGCCAAAACTTGCCCTTTGCTGTGGATGATTTTATAAATATTGCTAACGCTGTCAAAGAAAATAGTGTCGATCTAGTCGTAGTTGGTCCTGAAGTGCCTTTATCTCTTGGCATTGTCGATTATCTGCGAGAAAAAGATATTGCAGTGTTTGGTCCAACCAAAGAAGGGGCGCAAATAGAATCTAGCAAGTCTTGGGCAAAGGAAATAATGACCCTAGCAGGTGTTCCCACTGCCAAGTCAGAAACTTTTGATAATGCCAATTCCGCTAAACAGTATATTCAAACCGTCGGCGCACCAATAGTCATTAAAGCCGATGGTTTGGCTGCGGGAAAGGGGGTAATTGTAGCGATGACTTTAGATGAAGCTATGGCTGCTGTAGATGAATTGTTAGGAGACGATCCAGGGAAATTAGTCATTGAAGAATATCTGACAGGCTCAGAAGTGTCTGTGTTAGCGGTTACTGATGGCAAAACTATTCGTCCCCTCTCTCCTGCTCAAGATCACAAGCGTATTGGAGAAGGAGACACAGGCAAAAATACTGGCGGAATGGGGGCATATTCTCCTGTACCTTTGGTTACGGATAAATTGATGGCAAGGATTGAACAAGAAGTATTACAGCCCACCCTCAAAGCTTTAAATAGCAAAAATATTGACTATCGGGGAGTATTGTATGCAGGTTTGATGATTACCCCTGAAGGCGAACCCAAGGTAATTGAATTTAACTGTCGTTTTGGCGATCCTGAAACTCAGGTAGTTTTACCTTTATTGGATACTCCTCTAGATGAGATATTGCTGGCTTGCGTTGAACAAAGATTAGAAAAATTGCCTACCATTAAATACAAAGCTGGTAGTGCAGTATGTGTGGTGGCTGCTTCTGGAGGCTATCCTGATGCCTATGAAAAAGGAAAGGCGATCGCAGGTATTGGTTCAGCAGAAAACAAAGGGGCGATTGTCTTTCATGCAGGCACTAAACTAGAGCAAAATGAAATCGTAACTTCTGGCGGTAGAGTACTGGGTATTACTGCTATAGCTGATGATTTTGACAAAGCGATCGCTGTGGCATATGATGCCGTAAAATCAATTCAGTTTGACAAAATGTATTACCGTCGTGATATTGGACATAAACACAAACAAAAATAATACTTGCTTAAAAATAAAGATCCTAAAGATTTACTCCTTATTTCCCCCATTTGTCAATCCACTTGATAAACTATAATTCAAGGAACTTAACATTTGTTCATTAAACTAAATTAAACTAAATTGTTGACTTTCATTACTAAGATCAAAGAAATTATCGCCCTCTGGTGGTCGAAGTTTACCCTCCAAACGAAACTGATGGCTGCTGCTACTTTGGTAGTTTCTTTGATCATGAGTAGTCTTACCTTTTGGGCAGTCAACACTATTCAGCAAGAGTCCAACATCAACGACACTCGTTTTGGTAGCGATTTAAGTATTTTAATTGCTTCTAACGCTGCTCCGTTAATTGAAGAAGGAGATTTAGAAGGTTTAGCTCAATTTTCTAATCGTTTTTATCGCAGTACCTCCAGTATCCGCTACATCATCTATGCCAATGAGTTTGGTAATATCTTTTTCGGCATTCCCTATTCTCAAGCAGAAATACAAAACTCCCTCACTATCAAGCGTCGTATCCAGCTACCTGATGATTACGTTCCCAATAGCGATTTACCTTTTGTTCGCCAGCACCAAACCCCCAACGGACAGGTCACAGACGTATTTGTTCCTTTGCGTCACAACAATCATTATCTAGGGGTGTTGGCAGTTGGAATCAACCCAAACCCGACAATTGTTGCTTCTTCAAACCTGACAAGAGATGTAACTATTGCCGTGTTTATTACCATTTGGGCGATGGTAATTTTGGGTAATGTCTTCAATGCCTTGATGATTACCAGACCAATTAAAGAACTTTTGGTAGGGGTAAAAAATATTGCAGCAAAAAACTTTAAGCAACGAATTGATTTACCCCTGCGGGGAGAATTGGGAGAATTAATTGCTAGCTTTAATCGAATGGCAGAAAAGCTAGAAAATTACGAAGAACAAAATATTGAAGAATTAACATCAGGAAAGGCAAAGCTAGAAACGCTAGTTTCGACTATTGCAGATGGGGCAATGCTGATCGATCCTGAAATGCAAATTATCTTAGCCAATCCTACTGCTAGAAGTATATTTGGTTGGAGTGAGGATGTCATTGGAGATAATGTATTGCATCGTCTCCCTTCAGAAATAACGGTCAAGCTAACTAAGCCTCTATATCAGATGATCGAAAGAAAAGCCGAATCTGAGAATGATGGAGACACTAACAATGAAGCTCATTTGGAAAGTGAAAATCATTATTTGCCAACGAGGAATGAATTCCGCATTAGCATCGATCAACCAGTACCCAAAACAATCCGTTTATTGTTAAGTCGCGTTATTGATGGTGGTAGCGAGAATATTAGAGGAATCGCTATGACGGTTCAAGATATAACCCGCGAAGTCGAACTAAACGAGGCAAAAAGCCAGTTTATTAGTAATGTCTCCCACGAATTGCGTACTCCTTTGTTTAATATCAAATCTTTTATTGAAACCCTTTCAGAGTATGGCGAAGATTTAACTCAAGTACAGCGTAAAGAATTTTTAGACACGGCTAATCATGAGACGGATAGACTGACTCGTTTAGTTAACGATGTCTTGGATTTATCTCGTTTAGAATCGTCCCGCACTTATAGTCTCAGTGAAGTAGACTTGGCTCAACCGATAGAACAAACCTTGAGGACTTGCCAGTTAAATGCCAAGGATCAAAACATTGAACTTCATCAGGAGATAGAGGATGGTTTACCTGGTGTGATAGGTAACTATGACCTTATACTCCAAGTCCTAACTAATTTGGTTGGTAACAGCCTCAAATTTACCAACTCAGGGGGTAAGGTTACAGTTAAAGCCTACAAGACTGATGCTGAATCTAATACCCTAGAGCAACCAGCCGTCAAAATAGAAGTTAGTGACACAGGAATTGGTATTTCCGCAGAAGACAAGGAGGCTATTTTCGAGCGTTTCTTTAGAGTAGAAAATAGAGTACACACTTTAGAAGGTACTGGATTGGGACTTTCTATTGTGAGAAACATTATCGAAAAACACAACAGTCGAGTCCATATCGATAGTGAGGTGGGAGTCGGGACTACTTTTTGGTTTGAGCTACCAATTTATCAGACAAAAACTGAGGGTGTTTTAAACTCTATAAGTAAGTAACGTGACGTTACTGATTAATCTGTGAAGATTAGGTAGTAGTAGGGTGCGAACGGCCGTTCGCCCGTACGGTAGTAGGTAGCAGGTAGCACCAACTAGTAGATTTTATTTTTCTGCTTCCACACGCTTGTTGAAAGTATCGATTTTTCGTTATTCTGCGTAACGTCAGTAAGTAAGTAACATGACGTTGCTGATTAAAGGCGTGAGATCGAAATAACAGCGTTCACATTACTTATAAAAACTATGTTTGTCACATAGTTTTTATCGCAGCAATCTCGTGGATATCAATAGGTCAAGGGTCAACGTTACACCGCCGTAAAACGACGGTGCGAAGCAGCATTCCCTTGCGCCTAACGGCGACGCGGGGTCTGACCTCTGCGTTGACTGCCTTCCGCAGTAAAAAGTCGGATTTAGTCGGCAATTTTTGAAAAGGATAAAAGTAGGCGATATCCTTTAGGACTCTTTTTCTCCCCGTCCGCCGAGCTAGATAAATTAAATCCTTGATAGTTTAATTCAACCATTAGATAGAGTGAAAAATAGATTTAATACTGCTATGGATATATGCTGGTGGGAACATAACTAAACTAATATCAAGAACATAGCTTAATTGAGTTTATGGCAATGTGTGTTGGTAAAAATGTTTTAGTAATAGATGACTGCGAAGATAATTTGCTATTGGTACGATTTATCTTAGAACCTTTAGGGTTTAAAGTTAGTTCAGCTTCTAATGGCGAAGAAGGAATTAGCAAAATTAATCATGCCCCTCCAGATTTGATTATCCTAGACTTGATGATGCCTGATATATCTGGTCTGGAAGTTATTAGACGATTAAAATCTAACTGCAATTTGCCTGACATACCAACAATGTTATTGACAGCAAATACTAGCTTAAAGCCAGAAGATGCGATCGCTGCTGATGAGCTTTTTTACAAGCCTTTTGATATAGACCATCTATTGCTCAAAGTGGATTCGCTGTTGTCTCATAAAGCGGATTAGGTTTAGCTGAGATTGCATCTAACAAAGTACCTGGACGACCTAAATGAAAACCCTGGGCATAGTCTACATTCAAATCTCGAACACTATTTAAGATCGCCTCATTCTCAACAAATTCAGCTACGGTTTTAATACCGATCCCCTCTGCTATATGATTGATAGCTTCTACCATCACTTTAGAAGCAGGATTGACATTTAGTTCTTTAATAAAAGAACCGTCTATCTTAAGATAATCAACGGGTAAATTCTTAAGATAGGTAAGAGAAGATACTCCTTTACCAAAATCATCGAGAGCAAAGCTACAGCCAATTTTCTTGAGAGCGTTGATAAATTCAACTATTCTGTTGAGGTCAGAAACAGCTATAGATTCAGTAATTTCAAAGCAAAACATTTGAGCAGGAAAAGGGCAGTTAGTCAGCTTGCGTTTGAGAAACTGCAAAAAGGATTCATTATTTAGAGATGCTCCCGATAGGTTGACGGAAAAGCGATGATTATCCCATACAGTGCGATCGCATTTTTCTAGAGTTGCAAACAGATTATTAACCACCCAAGTATCAATATCCGTCATCAAGAAATTGCGCTCGGCAATATCCATAAAAACACCAGGAAGAATTATTTGATCTACTCTGTCAGTCAGACGCAGCAGAATTTCAAAGGATTTACAAGAGTCATTTCCTTTTAGGGGTGTAATTGATTGAGCATAAAGACTAAATAGATTGTGATTGAGTGCCTGACGCAGACGTTTGATCCAGCGTATTTTTAATTCCTGCCGATCTTTAGAGCGAGAGATAGATTCGGGATACACCGCTACACAGTCACGACCGCGTTCTTTTGCTTGATATAAAGCGAGATCGGCAGCTTCAATTAAAAGCTGAGGATTGTCCATATCATCAGGGATAGTGCTAGCTATACCCAGACTAACCGTCACGACAGAATCAACCAAAGAATTGTGGTGGGGAATTTGCAATTTTTTTACTGCATCTCTAATGGTTTCACCAACTTTTGCTGCTCCAGATTGAGGAGTTTGAGGCAAAATGACCACAAACTCTTCTCCACCATAACGAGCTAATATATCTGCTGGTCTATGGAGTGCTGAGGATATGCCTTTGGCTACCCGCTGGAGACATTTATCTCCCTCCTGATGACCATAAACATCATTATAGATTTTGAAACAGTCTACATCGCACATGATGAGGGATAGAGGCGCAGGAATGCGTTTTAATCTGCCCCACTCTCGTTTTAGCTGACGGTCAAAAGAGCGACGATTATAAACACGGGTTAGAGAATCTAACAAAGCTAGCTGAGATAACTGCTTGTGGAGTAATCCTTGCTTGAGTGCGATCGCTAATTGAGTTGCTAATTCTCTTAGCAAGTCGATCTCTGATGGTTGCCAGGAACGCTTGAGATCTCGATCTAGAATCAACCAGCCATATAAAATATTACTAGCAACCATCGTGTCTTTAGATGATGAGAAGAAACCAGATGTATAATTAATATCCTTAATTAAAATCGGAACTATTAATCGCGATCGCGGATTTGATGGTGATAGTGCCTCAGAATTATGTTTTTCAATGACCTCAATATGTCCTTTTCGATATGACTTATACTCATCCCGACTAGGACAGATGCGGTCGTAGGAAAAGGATTCTTGAGAATTTAATTTAACTCCCTTAACGGTCGAAAATGCCTTGATGCTAACTTTCTCCTTCTTAAGAACAGCCAAGCCGACAAAATCACAATCTAATAGATTTCTAATTTCTTTAGTAGCGGTTTCCAAAATTACCTTTAGGTCTAAAGATTGACGAATGCGATCGCTAGTTTCCAAAATTAGCTTACGTCTTAAGGCATCCTTCTGAGAATTTTGATAAAGGTGATAAAGAGAAAGATGAGTCTTTACTCGTACCATTAACTCTTCTTCTTCAACTGGTTTAGTAATATAATCTACTGCTCCTAATCTAAACCCTTGTACCTTGTCTTTTGTTTCAGCTAATGCAGTCATAAAGATAATAGGAACATCCTTAGTCTGGGAATTACTTTTTAGATAGCGACATACCTCAAAACCATCGATTCCTGGCATCATTACATCCAATAAAATTAAATCCAGACTCATAGCATTAGCGATTTTAATTGCTTTTCTGCCACTTTGAGCGATAAGAATATTACAATTGGCGTTTTCCAAATATTTGGATAGAAGCTGTAAGTTATTAGTTTTATCATCAACTATTAAAATAGTTTTTGATGGTAAATTTGCTTGTATTAGAGCCATCTTAAAGTAGATAAATATATGTAAATGTGAAATATATATATCTGTTCTAACTGAGTAAACGGCGTTTAGTAATGGGTTAAACCACTAATATAAAGTTTTGATTAAGCCTGGTGGAAAGAACTATTTCTCAGTTAAATCACCTATCTGATGTTATGTAATGCACTAAAATATCTGCAAAAATTGAGCAAAGTAATTCGTGACAAGTCAAGGGATTACCTTGTTTGTAAACTGGTTTTAAGCTATTAGCTGTTGGCTATCTTTTGATTGACAGCCCATTGAAACTACTTATTTTTCATTGCGCTAGGTAGTGTCATTTACTTATTTTCGGTTCAGAGATAGTACGCAAGCGTAGACCTATTTACGAGATTGACATAAAGTCTGCGCTGCATCTATTGCAGCTGTTCGATGGAGCTTTTAAGCAATTCTTCTAGCTGTTCTTCCTGACAGTTTTCCGCTAGCTGACGAATATTTTGGGCAAAAGAAATATACTGAGCATTGGCTGTTTCTAGTAAGTCTACTTGCTCTAACAAGTCTTTCATATTACCAAAATTGATTAATTCAAGGAGGTTAATTAGTTTCTCCTGAGAAGGAAGGATAAAGTCTTTCAACTCAGTCGCATTTGATTGATATTCGGCTTGAGGTTGCCAATTAAGCTGTAAATTTTGCTCTAATAGGTCTAGCAATTTGCCCAAGTCTACTGGTTTAGCTAAAAATCCATCACATTTAATATTTGACGAATCACGAATTGACCGGACATTAGCCGAAATCATCAACATCACAGTATTTTGCAGATCGGGATGTTGCCTAACCTGCTCGATCATTGTCTTACCATCCATCACAGGCATCAATAAATCTACCAAAATAACGTCTGGCTGGAACTCTTCGGCGATCGCAATCCCAGTCTTGCCATTCTCAGCCTCTTTCAGAGTAAATCCCAGAGGTTGCAAATAATACACTAGAAGCATTCGATTATCTTCATGGTCATCGACCACCAAAACTTTACAAGGCGTGGCTAAATTGCGAGTTACTTGAGTATTAGACTCAACTAAAACAGGTGAGGAATGACTAGGTACTTCTTCTACTTCTAGGTCGAACCAAAAACGACTGCCCACACCAACTTTACTGCCTAAATGTATTTTGCTACCCATTAGACTGAGAATATTCTGACAAATTGTCAGTCCTAAACCCGTTCCCTCTGAATTATTAGTACTTTCATCCACCTGTCCAAATGGGGCAAAAACAGTATCGTACTTATCTTTGGCAATTCCTCTACCTGTATCTTCTACCTGAAAACGAATTATTTTAAGATTAGAATCAATAGTCGAACAACTAACGGTAAGAGTAACCGCACCAGTTGAGGTAAACTTAACTGCATTACTTAAAAGATTGAGTAAAACTTGTCTTAGTCTAGTTTCATCCGTATGCACTACAACGGGTAGATCTGCTGATATATGAGTAATAAAGTTTAAGCCTTTTTCTTGCGCACGAATTTGAAAAAGAGTCGCTGTATCATATAGAAAATGAACTAGTTCAAAATCACTGTAATTAAGCTCTAGCTTATTAGCGGTTAATTTTGATAAATCTAAGACATCATTGATCAAAGTGAGCAAATGTTGTCCTGATTGATTGATAATGTCTACAGTTTTAAGCTGTTCTTGATTTAGGTTAGAATCTTTCTTTAAGATATTGCTAAAGCCAATCACACTATTTAGAGGAGTGCGTAATTCGTGACTCATGTGAGCAATGAAAGTATCTTTGGCTTTACTCGCCTGTAGCAGGGCAATTTCTCCCTGTTTGCGATCGCCAATATCTTCCATAACAGCAATAAAGTATGCGGACTCTTCACCCTCGGCTGTTGCCAGACAAAAAGTTAAGTTTGCCCAAACAATTGAACCAGAGCCATGAATATACCGTTTTTCATAGGTACAGCTTTCCATTTCTCCCGTCATGATTTGAGGCATATACTTTTCATCTAAAGCCAAATCTTCAGGATGGGTAAGGTCTTGAAACTTCATCTGTAGCAGTTCTTGGCTGTCATAGCCCAAAAACTTGCATAATGCCGAATTCACCTTAATAAATCTGCCATCTAGAGCAACATGAGTAATCCCTACCGTTGCCTGCTCAAAAGTCTTACGAAATTCCAATTCACTTTGCTTGAGAGCCATTTCGCTTTGCAATGCAGAAATTGAATTGCCGATATCCCTTGCCATCAGCTCGATTATTTCGCCCTCAGAAGAATCAAAATCATTGCTGCGAGGAGGAATAGAGGCAAAATTCAACGTACCGTATAAAGCTCCGTTAACAAAAATTGGAGTACTAATAAATGATTTCAAATCAAACTTGAGATAGGCAGGGTGATTTTGCATCTCTGCCATCTGGCTCACATCAAAATAAGTAACGGTTTTTTGCTTTTCTATCACTTCGGCACAATAAGCATCTTCATAGTCCATTTCCAGTCCCACAGATATATCCAGAGGAGACTGCACTGCCAAAATTTTATAGGTGCGATCGCTGACTTGACTGACAATTCCTGTACTCAGGTCAAAAATTTCACACCCAGTTTTTAGGTACTCATCATATAGGCTTTCGAGAGTTTCACAATCGGTAATTGCCAGATGATGGAGTTGTTTAAGGCGATCGCTAAAATTGGCTAATATCTTAGTTCTCTTGGCTACTTTCTGTTCTAAATTACGATTGAGTAAACTTAATTGCGCCTTCTGCGATCGCAGTTCGGTTTCAGCAGCAATGCGATCGCTAACATCCTGACATACGCAAATCAAATCCCCTGCTTTAGTAAAATTAAGCGTTAGCTCCTCATCAAAAAAATGTCCGTCGCGATGCTTTGCTTTAACTATACCTTGCCATTTTCCTTTATCCTGCAATATAGGAAAGATTTCTCGTTCAAACAGCGCTATATCTTCTGGCTGATAAAGTATGCGCCAAGATTTACCCAGTAATTCTTCAGGCTGGCTATAGCCGAATATGTCTGAATGAGCCTGATTGACGTAGATAAATTTGTCGTCATTAAGAATCGCAATACCATCGGTGGCTGTTTCCGTAGCTGCTAACTGTCGATTTTGCCATTCCTGAGTCAATTTTTCCTCGGTCAAGTCATGGGCTGTGGCATAAATTAAACCTCTATAAGCAGCTGCCATCCACTTAAACCAACGGTAAGATCCATCTTGGCAGCGATAGCGATTTTCAAATCCGATCAGCTCTTTACCCTCTGACAAATCTTGTACGGCTTTAACAGTAGCTTCTCTGTCGTCAGGGTGAACAAAGCTGATAAATGGCTGTGTTAGGAATGTATGGGTTTTATAACCCAAAATTCGCTCAAAACTAGGATTAATCCGTTTAAAATAGCCATCTATGTTGGCAACACACATTATTTCTAGTGATAGCTGGAAAAAGTTGTTTATTTCATTTTCCTTGCTTTCGACTTCTGTTAAAGCATTTTCTAGTTCTAACTGAACCTCTTTGGCTTTATTAATGTCAACAAAACTAACCGCTAAACCATCATATTGACCGCCTTCTGCTTGGTAGGGGTTGATTTGCATCAGGAAGAAAGAATCACTTTCTCTAAGGCAAACTTCTTGGGAGATTGCTTTATGCTGTGATAATACAGATTTTAATAATTCGGGTAGGTTCGGACATTCGATCTTCATCGTCAGCTCTGCTAAAGGACGTTCTAAATCTGTTTCTCGCAGAGATATTACTTGAGTTGCAGCAGGAGTAAACTTACGGATTTTTAGTTGCTTATCGAGGAAAATTACGCCAATTTCCGTACTTTTGAGTAGATTATCAACGTCATTATTAAGTTGAGTCAATTCTTGAATTTTAGACTGATATTCAATGTTGACGGTGTGTAACTCTTCATTTACCGAATGTAGTTCTTCATTAGTGCTTTGAAGCTCTTCATTAGAAGCAGTCAATTCTTCATTAGATGCCTGTTGTTCTTCATTAGTAGTCTCCAATTCTTCCACTAACGCCTGGAGATTTTCCCTTGTTTGCTGTAATTCGTTTTCCAATTCAACGATACGCCGAGAGGCTTCACCGCCCAATTCAAAATTTTCGACAGTAGGAATTTCTAAGGGTGCAGTGGCGATCTCTTGCTTAACTTTGACTAAAAAGAAATTACCGTGTTTGCGATCGCTTTGGGGTGGAATCACATTCAAACTAACGTCGAGTACTTCACCTTGATAATCTAATTTTATGCCCTGGTATTGAACCTGTTTTCCCTTCTGTTTAGCTCGGTGTAAAGCAGTGTTGAGAGGTAGCTGTAGGGGTAAGACTACCATCTTGATAACTTCTGTAGTTATTCTGCCACCAGGGGGTTTAAATATTTTGCCAGAATCTCCGCTGACGTGGAGTAAATGATTATCCTGACTAATCATCAAAATTACGGAGTCTGCCTCATCAGACAATCGTTCTAGACACTGCTCTAATATTGGATCGAGTTGAACTCGGCTTTGGGGCTGGTTAAAACGATGTAAGGGATAACTTTTGCTAATTTTTGGTGTCGATCTCAATGGCAAAGGTAGTCTGATATCTCTTTGCTTTTGAAAGAATTTCCATTTTTTGTCTAAGGGTTCAAATTCTGATTCAAACTCTCCTAGTGTCTCTGCTTCACCTAAAAACAAAACTCCTTTTGACACCAAAGAAAAATGGAGATTGCGTAAAACCTGATATTGCAAGTCAGACTTCATATAAATCAAGACATTGCGACAGGTGACTAAGTTGATGCGAGTGAAACCTGCATCCTTGGTTAAATCGTGGGGCGAGAAAATCAACATTTCTCGAATCTTCCGCATGATTTGATAAGAATTATCTTTGGCTACAAAATATTTTTGCAAACGTTCTGTGCCAATATCTCTAGCAATAGAAGGAGAATAAATTCCCTGAGATGCCTTATCTAATGCTACCCGATCTATATCTGTGGCAAATATTTTTACTCGAATATTTTTCTCTGAATCTTGCAGGGCTTCATGAACCAAAATTGCCAAAGAATAAGCTTCTTCTCCAGTCGAACAGGCAGTAATCCAAAACCTTAATTCACCTTCTCCGTTAATTTGTTCGATTAACCGAGGCAAGATATTGTCTTCTAAATTTTTCCAGGCTGGATAATCGCGAAAAAAATGAGTTACGTTGATCAATAAATCTGAACAAAGAATTTTTCTTTCTTCAGAAGAATGATCGAGCAGGTTGATATATTCATCAATACTTTTAGAGTTGTGAATCAAACAGCGACGATGAATACGTCGTGAGATCGTACTTGATTTATATTGAGAAAAATCTAATTGTTCATTTTCAAGCAGTAGTTCGGCAATTTGACTTAAATTGGCAGAGTTGATTTGATTGTTTCCGCTCCAGAAGCTACTGATTCTGGAGTATTGATAGGAGCGATAATGCACTGGTAAATAAGTTGAGAAAGCTCCCTGGGGGGTAGAACTTGATTAACTACTCCTGTGGCGATCGCACTTAAGGGCATTCCATCAAATTCTGCTGTAGCAGGATCTTGTACTAAAGCCACTCCCCCCGCTTCATTAATTGCTTTCAACCCGCGAGTTCCATCACTACCAGAGCCAGACAGGATTACTCCTATAGAACGCTCTCCATAGTTTTTTGCTAGAGAGATAAAAAATAAATCGATGGGAAAATTAAGCTCGTGCTTTTTGTTTTTATCTTTTTTACGATCTTCTAAACGCAGAACATTTTTGTCTAGGGCTAAATTTTGTCCTGGGGGAATCAGATAAACCGAATTGGGCTGCAACTTCATGCCTTCGATTACTCGATAAACTGGCATGGAGGTACGTCGCTCTAGCAGTTCTTTCATCAGACTTTTGAAGTCTGGCGATAAATGTTGAATTACAACATATGCAGCACCAGTATTCGTTGAAAGATTACTAAACAATTCTTCTAATGCACTTAGTCCTCCTGCCGATGCGCCAATACCAACTACAAACAGTTCGCTGTCTGGCTTCTGCTGTGTTGAATTGTTTTCCTGTGGTTTAAATGGGGAAGAGTCAGACATATTTGGTACATTAGAGAACGCTTCTATAATGTCTTTTTTAGCATTTTTATTAGAATAATATGGGCGATATGAAATTTTATCTCTTCTTCTGCCAAAATTATTGTCTAAGGGCGAGTATTAATTAGAAGTTACTCAGAATCATGATGAGAAGCCGAATTACCTATAACTTTAGGCGATTTCTTGTGAGATTTAGTGTGACTCAAATGCAATAAATATTGGCTAATAGAAATCAGTAAAATCGCTAGAGCAATATAAATAACATCACTTAGTTTGCCTATTTCTATATTGAGCATTTGCTTGAATAGGCTAACAATTAATGCCACAACAATTACATTAACCAATTTACCCTTAAGCTCTTCTAAACTAGCGCTTTGAAGGATACTAGAATCGTCTTGGTGTTTGATCTCAATTTCTGAAATAAACAGTTCATAAATACCAAAAGCGAAGATTAATAAAACAATGCCAATTAAATAATAATCTACGCCACCAATAATATAGGTGACAGTCTTAATCGTCATTTCTCCTTCAGGATCTTGAGGATTTATTGCTATAGTTAATCCTGCCCAGATATCGATAGTACCAATTAAGATTAGGCGCAAAGCACTTAATAAACTAAAGATAACTGGAATTAAAATAAAAAAGCGAAAATTCCAAATTAAAGCTTCAAAAAACAACTCTACCTTTCTTAACTTTCCCTTGGACTTATGTTTCATTGTTTGTTATTCATCGATCGCCGAACGCTAAATTTTGGCTAGATCCTTGACCCATTGTAAATGTTGGGGTAACAGTTTCGCCAAATCGTAACCTTCTAAGAATTGTTTCTCTAGCTTTGAGCGCGAATTTTTGCCATCTTCTCGGGATTATCCAAAGCCTCAATTACGCGATCGCTTATCTGTTGGGGATCGAAGAAGTTTACCAGTAAACCATTAACATTATCTTTAATCACTTCCGTCACACAAGCTGTATCAGAAGCCACAATCAAACAGCCTGTAGACAAAGCCTCTAGCATTGACCAAGAAAGCACAAAAGGACGAGTAAGGTATATGTGTGCAGAGGAAGCCTGTAATACTTGCAGGTATTCATCGTAGGGTAACAAGTCCGTAAAATGTACCCGATCCATATCTAAAGGAAATTTCTCTAGCATCGCTTCTTTATAAGTCTTGCCATCAGGTAAGCTTTTGCCATAAGCCACGCGGTTTTTACCCACAATCACAAAATGACACTGGGGGCGTTTGCGCTGCAATATAGAAATAGTCTCAATCAACTGTGGAAAACCCCGATAAGGCTCCATCCCCCTAGCTACATAGGTGACAATCTCTTTAGCTTCGCTCAGGTCAAGATTGATGCGAGGGATGAATAACTTAGCATTTGGTACAGGTTTAAAATAATCAGTATCAATACCGTCGTGATGAACTTTAATTTTACTCTGAAACTCTGGGGGAAATTGCGATCGCTGCCAAGCAGTAGGGGACAAACCGCGATCGCAAGTAGCTAAATCTAATAAGATTGGTGCATTCTTAATTCTAATTCTGGCTTCATCATCCGCATTAATCGGATCGCTGGGGTCAAAGCTAGCATCCGAACCATAAGCATTATAAAACCATTCAAAATAACAAATTAAAACCGCTTTAGGAAAAATATCCTTCATAAACAAAGTAGGACCCCATCCAGAATGACCATAAACAACGTCAGGATAGAAACCCCGATCCTTTAACTTCTGCGCCACACGATATACTCCTTGAGCCTCCAATACCGCATTTTCCAGTGGTCTTACATAATGGTGGGTTTCTGGACGAGCAGTACGAGACTTATCATAAACAACCTTACTTACCCCTGTAATGTTACCCTCACGACGATTTGTGGCAAAAATTACCGTATTTCGCTTATCCTGCCCCAAAACCGTAGCTAAATGGCGAAATTGAGCAGGAAAATTAGGATGTAAAAACAAGATCTTCATGGGCTTAATTATCCAGTTAATCTAGAAGCTAATTAATTCGCCCTAATTCTATCCTGCTCTCAATAGAAGGCAACAATAATGATAAATTAATAAAAACTATCCTCGTTCCTCGTTCCTTATTCCTCATCCTCGTTCCTTATTCCTCATCCCTCATTCCTTAAATATGTCTTCTTGGCGCGATCGCATTTCTAAATTTAGTGGCAAAACTCGCTTTGTCGTTTCCCGTGTATTCATCCATCTAGCAGGGGATGAAGTAGCCCCCATGTTGGGAGTATTAAATCGAGTAGCACGAGAAGCAATTGATGCAGATGGGGATTTAGAAGTATTGGGGGAAGGATTAGTTTCCGTCTGTCAAAACCTATTGCAGATGACTACCTATTGGCAATCTGCGGGAAATGAAGGGGATGTAGTCTGGGACGAAGGAGAAGCAGGAGACTATATCAACGAGCTATTTACCGACTCCGCACAGCGTTATATGAGTGAGATCGATACCAGTCAGGATATTGATGATGACGAACCCCTATCCTTACCCGTAACGCGCAATTTAGTGGTTATGTTGACGGTGGCGTTTGAGGGAGAATCACCAGAATTAGAAAATAATCTTGCAGACATCGAAGCTTTGGAATATGGCTTAAAAGCCTTGATTAATCTTCATTATCAAGAAAAATTACGAGCAATTCAAATTCATTTCTCTCCTGCAAAGCTAGGGGATGAATTAAATGGCGAACAACTATTACTAAACTTCCCTGAGTTAATTCCCTTGTAGATTTTTAGTATGAATTAGCTTACAGGAAAAAATAAAAAACTGAAACAGGTAGGGCGATCGAGTAATAATATACAGATAAAAGAATAAGCAAACCCTTATCTAAATTCAATTAATTGAAACTGTGACAGAAGCAAAAAGTTACAAAGAAACCGTAAATCTGCCCCAAACAGAATTTAATATGCGTGCCAATGCCGTGGTGCGCGAACCAGAATTACAGCAATTTTGGGCAGAAAACCAGATTTACGAGCAACTGTCGCAGAATAATATTAAAGAATCCTTTATTCTCCATGATGGTCCTCCATATGCCAACGGTGCGCTACATATGGGTCATGCGCTGAATAAAGTCCTCAAAGACATAATCAACAAATATAAATTATTGCAGGGACACAAGACAGAATATATCCCTGGGTGGGATTGTCATGGGCTTCCCATTGAATTGAAAGTATTGCAAAAAATGAAGTCTAAAGAGAGAAAAGAATTAACCCCTCTCAAGCTGCGTCAAAAAGCCAAAGAATTTGCGATCGCAGCACAACAGGAACAGTGTGCCAGCTTTAAGCGTTATGGCGTGTGGGGAGATTGGGAACATCCTTATCTAACCCTAACTGCGGACTATGAAGCAGCCCAAATTGAAGTCTTTGGGCAAATGGTATTAAATGGACACATTTATCGCGGTTTAAAGCCCGTCCACTGGAGTCCTAGTTCTCGTACTGCATTGGCAGAGGCGGAATTAGAATATCCTGAAGGACATACTTCCCCTAGTATCTATGTGGCTTTTCCTGTAACTAAATTGGGAGAAGGCGCAGCGGAATTAGAACAGTATTTACCTAACTTAAGCGTTGCAATCTGGACTACTACACCTTGGACTATTCCTGGTAACTTGGCAGTAGCAGTCAATGATAAATTAGAGTATGCCGTGGCAGAAACACCCGAAGGAAAATATTTAATTGTAGCCAAGGATTTAGTAGAACAACTGTCTGCAACCTTGGAAACCGACTTAACAGTTAAAACTACTGTATTGGGTAAAGCATTAGAAAATACTGCCTACAGTCATCCTTTATTCGATCGCGAAAGTAAAGTTGTGATCGGTGGGGACTATATCACGACTGAATCGGGTACGGGATTAGTCCATACTGCCCCTGGACACGGACAGGAAGATTACATCACTGGTCAAAAATACGGTTTGCCTCTGCTTTCTCCTGTGGATGATGGAGGAAGGTTTACCGAGGAAGCTGGCAAGTTTGCTGGGTTACAGGTAATTGCTAAAGGAAATGAAAAGGTTAGCGAAGGTAATCAGGCAATTATCGATGCGTTAATAGAAGCGGGTTCATTACTTAAGCAGGTCGAATACGCCCACAAGTATCCTTATGACTGGCGTACAGGTAAACCGACGATCTTCCGCGCCACCGAACAATGGTTTGCTTCAGTAGAAGGCTTTCGTGATGAAGCACTAAAAGCAATTTCCAACGTTACCTGGATTCCTGCACAGGGAGAAAAACGCATCACTCCTATGGTAAGCGATCGCTCTGACTGGTGTATCTCTCGTCAGCGTAGTTGGGGTGTACCAATTCCCGTATTCTACGACGAGGAAACTAATGAGGAATTAATGACCGAAGAGACTATTAACCATGTAAAAGCGATCGTCGCTGAAAAAGGTTCTGATGCTTGGTGGGAGTTATCTGTAGAGGAATTATTACCCGAACAGTATCGTAACAATGGACGCACCTATCGCAAGGGTACAGACACGATGGATGTCTGGTTTGATTCTGGTTCATCTTGGGCTGCGGTAGCTAAAGGAAGAGATTTAAAATATCCCGTGGATATGTACCTCGAAGGAAGCGATCAGCATCGTGGTTGGTTTCAATCTAGCTTGCTTACCAGTGTGGCAACAAACGGCATCGCACCCTACAAGACTGTCTTGACTCACGGCTATGTGGTGGATGAGAAAGGCTTTAAGATGAGTAAGTCTAAGGGTAACGGTATCGCCCCCGAATTAATCATCGAAGGGGGAAATAACAAGAAACAAGAACCCGCCTATGGTGCGGATGTGCTGCGTCTTTGGGTATCTTCGGTTGATTATTCTTCTGATGTCCGTGTGGGTAAAAATATCATCAAGCAGACTTCCGATATGTACCGCAAGGTGCGTAATACGGCTCGTTTCTTACTTGGTAATTTGCACGACTTCGATCCTAAAAAAGATGCAATTCCTTATGCAGACTTACCTGAATTAGATAAGTATATGCTGCATCGCATGACAGAGGTGTTTGCCGAAGTCACCGAAGCCTATGAAAGCTATCAATTTTTCCGCTTCTTCCAAGCGATCCAAAACTTCTGCGTCGTCGATTTATCTAACTTCTATTTAGATATCGCCAAAGATAGACTATATATCAGCAGTCTTGATTCTTTTCGTCGTCGTAGCTGTCAGACAGTCTTATCTATAGCCATTGAAAACATCGCCAAAGCGATCGCACCTGTATTGTGTCACATGGCAGAAGATATCTGGCAAGCCTTACCTTATGAAACTGGTTATAAATCCGTGTTTGAATCTGGTTGGGTGGAAATGCAGGATGAATGGCAAAAACCCGAATTAAAAGAATTTTGGTTAACTATTCCCAATTTACGAGATGAAGTAAACAAAGTAATGGAACAGGCAAGAACGGCAAAAGCGATCGGTTCTTCTTTGGATGCTAAAGTATTGCTTAATGTTGCTGATAATTCGTTAAAAGATAAGCTGGCATCTTATAATTCTTCGGATACTTTGAGTGAGAAGAACGTAGATGAATTGCGTTATTTTTTCCTTGCTTCCCAAGTAGAATTAGTCGATTCTCTTCCCGATGCAGAATATAAAAGCGAATCTGAGATTGCTAATATTGCCGTTGTAAAAGCTGATGGTGAAAAATGCGATCGCTGTTGGAATTATTCTTTATCTGTTGGTAGTTTGAGTAACGATCCCACAATATGCGATCGCTGTAATGCTGCATTGAAAGGCGAGTTTTAATTATTTGGTTAGCTGTTGAGGGCGATCGATAACTCGTCCCTTCTAGATATCAACAACATGAGGACAGAACATTTTGCCGACAGGAAAACAAGGCATTACCTGCATTATCTTATGCCAATCTTTGACTAATACATTCACACCAATCGATATTGTTAGAATAGATGAGCGTACTGGTAATGTTTTTATCCTCGCTGGCGAAAATATACAGATTGAAATCTATAAAAATGGTTTTTGGAGATTTTTATAATGACTGATTTCAACAATATGAATAAGACTGAATTAAGAGCTTATTTAATTAAGCATCCCGAAGATAAATCTGCATTTCAAGCCTTTGTAGATCGCTATACATCTGAAGCAGATACAGCAACTCATTCTCCAGCACAATCTCTAGAAGAAATAAAAGAAGTAGATAATTTAATTCAGCAAAAGTTAACTCAAGCCAGAAATAGTTGAATTGAATTGCGATCGCTAAGCTAATCGCTGTTGGAATTATTCTTTATCTGTTGGTAGTTTTGCCGACGATCCGACTATATGCGATCGGTGTAACGCTGCATTAAAAAGACGAGTTTCAATTAAACCTCTACGATAGATCTACATCACGGAACTATTACGTTGCTGAGAATAACATTAGAAATCATATAAAGCATCAGATGATTTTATGTTTAACAGCGAAAATACGATTACAAACCGTGACGTAGCTCAAGAATTACTCAAAAGAGGCGTTTACGAGTTCCAAACAGGAAACTACTCAAATGCCCTTGCAATTATTTGTCAAGCATTAGAAGTTAAGCCTAATTACTATGAAGCTTTGGTAGTTAGAGCAACATTAATTTATCCAATACTTGGTAATCATCAAGGGGTTATTCAAGACTGTAATCAAGTAATAAAGATTAATCCAGCAAATAAAGAAGCATACAATAATAGAGGCTATGCTTTTGCTAGTATAGGAGGTCATTTAGAAGCTATAAAAGATTATACTCGTGCGTTGATGATAGATGATAATTCTATCTACACTTACTCGAATCGAGGAATTTCTTATGTCTACGTAGAAGAATTTCAAAAGGCAATTAATGATTTTAATTCGGTCATTAAAATCGACCCATATAATGCAGACGCTTTTAGTAATAAAGGTTTGGTTTATGCTTCTTTAAAAGAAGATTATAGAGCAATTACTGACTTTGATATTGCTATAAAGTTGAATCCAAATCACGCTAAAGCTTATCTTAATAGAGGGGTAAGTCGCCTGAGAATAAGTGATATTTTTGGTGGTTTGCAAGACTTTGATATTGCTCTGAAAATAGCGCCAGAATACTGCGAAAGAATATTTCCATCATTTTGAACAAGCTTTGATTGATATTCAAAGTCAGCAACAATATAAAGCGCGAACATAATTCTAATTCAGCAGTAGACAGAATTGATTGACAAAGCTATTGACCTATCAGATGCTGGAGACAATCGAAAAGCAATTGAATGTTTAAATCTGGCTCTGGAAATAGACTCAACAAATGAAGAAATTTACAATCACAGAGGATTTTGTTTTTACTTGCTCAAAGATTACCATCAAGCTCTTAAAGATTATAATGTAGCTCTTAAAATCGATCCGCAATATGTAAACTGTTATTTAAACAGATTTGCGACGCATTATCATTTAGAGAAATATTCTCTTGCAGTTGAGGATTGTAACCATATTCTATTTATAGAGCCTTATAATGCTGGTGCTTATATGAATAGAGGTTTAGCTTTTGTAGAATTAGATGAGTTGAAAGCTGCTCTTGAAGACCACAATAGAGCAATATTAATAGATGCTGATAATCCTATGTTCTACAACAATAGAGCATGGCTATTTATAAAACTAGATTATTATTCTAGAGCTTCAGAAGATTTCCAGAAAGCTGCTAAACTATACATAGAAAATGATGATATGCAAGGATATCGAAGAATTATGGAACAAATAGACAAAGCTAATAAATCAATGGTGGAATAACGAATGAAACAAAATATCAATGCTATGTTCTGTAATGCTGGATTAAAAAGCAAGTTTTGATTGGCTTGAATTTTTGGGATAATTTTCTAATTGTCCCTAATTTTAATCAAGAAGAGTGATTAATTTTTAAAATACGATCGCTTTTCCAAAACCATTTTTGATCCTTGCCTAAGATAGCTTGTCGCTGTAATGCTACTTTAAAAAGAGAGTTTTAAAATAGCAATAATGAAAAAAGTATTAGTTACTGGAGCAACAGGACGAACTGGTTCTATAGTTTTCAACAAACTGAGAAATCGAAGAAGAATTTAAAGCAGTCGGTTTTGCGCGATCGCCTGAAAAGATCGAACAAATGTTTGGTTCGACGAAGGATTTTATTGTTGGCGATATTACCAATAAGTCTCAAATAGAAGCTGCGATCGAAGGCTGCGACGGGTTGGTTATTCTTACCAGTGCCGTCCCCAAAATGGTCGCACCACCTTCAGATGGAAAACCACCAGAATTTGCCTACAATCAGGGAGAAATGCCTGAAATAGTAGATTATCAAGGTCAGGTAAACCAAATTGATGCTGCAAAAGGAGCAGGAGTAAAACAGATTGTCTTGGTTGGTTCAATGGGTGGCACTAAATCTGACCATGTTCTTAATCGTATGGGAAACGGAAATATTTTAGTCTGGAAACGCAAAGCCGAACAGTATTTGATTGATTCTGGAGTTGACTACACTATTATCCGTGCAGGTGGTTTATTAAATGAACCAGGAGAAGTTAGAGAATTATTGGTAGGTAAAGATGACTTGCTATCAATAAATCCTCCTGATGGTGCGACTAATTCGATTCCTAGAGAGGATGTAGCCAATTTGGTAATCAATGCCCTAAAAGAACCCAATGCTCGGAATAAAGCCTTTGATGTTGTCTCTAAATTAGAAAATACCCCCAATGCTTTCGTGACTAGCGATTTTGATAGCTTGTTTGCACAAACCACAGGAGGATTGTAACTAGAAAGCGATCGCCATTGAATTAAATATTCGCAACAATAATATTAGTCTTCGTAGTTAAAATGCGATCGCATTACTGATTTATAATCTAATATTGTTCCAGTTAATCTTTGACCAATTTATATTGTGAGAAATAATTTTGCGTTTTACCTAAATATTTTACTAATTTGTCTAGGTTGGTCAACCAGCGTCAATGCTCAAGTCTTGAGTAGCGAAAAAGTAACCGTGTCAGTTGGAAATCGTCAATCTTGGACTGGTAGAAACGGTACGGGAAACCTTAGCTATTATGGATGCGATCGCACTTTTGAAAATAATTTAGGGGAAGGCAAAAAACAAGTAGATGAGCAAGATAAATGTATTTACTTGACTGGAGGAAAAGTCACCTGTCGCGATGGAATCTGTCAAACAGTATGGCAACACAAGAAGTATTCTTATGTTGTATCTTCCCCAATTACCGAAGCTACTGGTCAATTTCCTTCTACTCTAACAATTTATCTCGACTCAAAAATTATTTTGGAAGATGAGCTTTATCCGCAACCGTTTGATAATATTTAATATTAAATCATGCTTGCAATAAAATTTTGTTTTGTAGTTTTAGGAAACGAGCCATTGATAACCAGAAGCTAGTTCTTGTTTAGCATTTGTCTCAACGATTTTTCCATGACCCATAATTACTCGTTCAAAATCCCAAGCCATAATTTCATCTATCGATCGCTTGGCTTTTTCCTTATCTCGAACGGCGATTTTTTCTAACCAAGATGGTTTTAGATTTTGATAGCTACCTATTACTCTCGCTGCTAATTGAGTTACGAAGGGAAAGGTATTATCAAAGTTGAATGCGGAATCAGTAATGATTAATGTTTTAGTACTAGGATGATAAAAAACTATTTCGTTAACGGTTTTTATTTTAGGAACAATAAATGCTTGAAATCCTGCGAATAAAGTATATTCTAATTCAGAATTAAATTGAATATCATCTTGAGCAAATGTTTTGTTTATTTTTAAATTAGGCTGTTTAGTTTCCAAACCTGAAGGCGCATAAACTTTAGCTTCAGGATAAGTTTTTTGGCATTCAGCTAGATATAAATAATGAAATAAATTAGGAGCAATTAAATATTCTACCGTCCCCAAATTATCTAATTGCTGTTTGATTTCTGAAGTAATTTGGATAGGAGATATTAGTAACAGGGAATCATCTGCAAGACGTATTACAGTCATTCTTGTCCCAACTGACAAACCCATGAACTTCAAAGGTTGCTCTGCTACCCAAAGATTACTATCTATTTGCTGCAACATGAGAATTATTATTCAAATCTATAAATTAAATATGAACCCAGTCTATAAAAGTGCTAAAAGTTCTTTTGCTCTAAAAAAAGTTACAATTGTTAAAGTACGGAAATCAATTTTCAAGTACGTTATACCTACATAAGATTTCTATAGTGGAAACGCCTCAAACTAATTCTATTGTTTTTGATTCCATCGATTCAGCTTTGGCTGACATTAAAGCAGGACGCTCAATTGTTGTAGTAGACGACGAAAACCGAGAAAATGAAGGCGATGTGATATGTGCTGCTCAGTTTGCCACTCCCAGCATGATTAACTTTATGGCAGTGGAAGCTAGAGGATTAATCTGCTTGGCAATGACAGGCGATCGCCTTGATGCTTTAGATTTGCCCTTGATGGTAACTAAAAACACCGACAGAAATCAAACAGCGTTCACCGTAAGCATTGATGCTTCTCCCAAGCTTGGTGTAACTACAGGAATTTCCGCTGACGATCGCGCTAAAACAATTCAAGTAGCAATCAATCCTGCCACTATACCAGACGATTTAGTCCGTCCTGGACATATTTTTCCTCTACGGGCAAGAGTAGGTGGAGTTTTGAAGCGAGCGGGACATACGGAAGCAGCGGTAGATCTGGCTCGACTAGCAGGGCTATATCCCGCAGGAGTAATTTGCGAAATTCAGAATCCTAACGGCTCGATGGCTAGATTACCTGAATTAGTAGAATATGCCAAACAACACGATCTTAAATTAATTAGCATTGCCGATCTCATTAGTTATCGTCTCCAACACGATCGCTTTGTCTATCGGGAAACAGTCTGTGAGTTTCCCAGCAAGTTTGGTAATTTTCAAATTTATGCCTACCGTAATGCTCTAGATGATACCGAACATCTGGCGATCGTTAAAGGTGAAGTTGCAGAATTGAGTGCCAAACCAGCTATGGTAAGAATGCACTCAGAGTGTCTTACAGGGGATGCTTTAGGATCAATGCGTTGCGACTGTCGGATGCAACTCCAGGCTGCTTTAAAGATGATTGAGGCTCATGGCTTGGGTGTGGTGGTATACCTACGTCAAGAGGGTAGGGGAATTGGCTTGGTCAATAAGCTCAAAGCCTATACTTTGCAGGATATGGGCTTGGATACGGTGGAGGCTAACGAAAGATTGGGCTTTCCCGCCGATTTAAGAGATTATGGCATGGGAGCGCAAATTCTTAACGATCTGGGAATTAAACAAATTAGATTGATTACTAATAATCCCCGAAAAATAGCTGGTTTAAAAGGCTATGGATTAGAGATGGTCGATCGCTTACCGCTATTAATTGAAGCCACAGATTATAACTCTGAATATTTAGCCACCAAAGCAAAAAAACTAGGTCATTTACTATTACAAACCTATTTAATTACAGTAGCAATTAACTGGGAAGGAGAAATAAAGAGCGAAGCTAGATATGAAAAATTAGACAAAATTCGCTATTTAGCTAAAGAGCATGATTTCTTAGTTCAAGAAGAAGCAAGACCAATTGCGATCGCTTTATTTAATAAATCTTCTTTAATTTTTCATCTTGGCTTCGATCAGTCAAATTTAGCTAGCAAGAATTGGTATCAAGACTGTAACCATCCGTACCTAGAAGGAATTGTCAAAATATTAGATAGGTTAAAAGACTGGCAAGATGTAAATCTTCTCGAATTTTTAATTGCCAGTGGAGAAGATCCTATGACCAAACTGCAAATTAAACTAGACCGTAAAAATTATAGCTTTGATAAAACTATTTCTTCCTTTTGTGATAGTTTAGAAAGCCAAACTATCTATAGTCTTTCGCAAAAAGTGTAATATAGAACACGGCAATTTTACTAACCATTAATATGTACGTAAAATTGCCCTTTGACTGCTTTTTGTTTATGATACAGAGCAATGTGACAAAATTATCAAGATCAATCGATACTTTGATGCAAAAAAAATCGCAGAATAATATAGAGCATCGGACTTTTGCTCCCAGTGAATTGATTCCTCTCAAAACTGATTTTTACTGGTTGCTGCAACAGGGTATCGTAAAAACTTGTACTTGGACAGAAGAGGGACATCCTATTACTTTGGGATATTGGGGCAAAAAAGACATTATCGGACAACCCTTGTCTCTAGTTTATCCTTGCCAGGTGAAATGTATAACTAAGGTCAAGGCTCTTTTGATTCCCGTGCATCAAGCAAGTCATGTGAGTGACTTTATCCACCATCATGTTCAACAAACAGAAGAGCTACTGTATATAATGCGCTCGGACAAAATGTACGAGCGTCTTTGCAAGATGCTTCAGTGGTTGGGGAAGAAGTTTGGCACTGAAATAGAAATTGGTCAGCTAATCAATCTACACATCACTCATCAAGATTTAGCCGAAATTATTGGTGCTACCAGAGTCACTGTTACTAAATTAATCAACCAGTTAGAAAAAGAAGGTTTTCTAAGTCGCCCCGAACGCAATACAATTGTTTTACTGCATCAGTAACCAGTAATCACTAATCATCATGTCTTCTATTGTGAGCATCCAAGACGGTGCAAAAAATTCTCAACAGCTTTCGATCGCCCCTGATAAATCGGGAATTGTCGTCAAAGGTAATATAACTATTCCTGGTGATAAATCTATATCCCATCGTGCCTTGATGTTAGGAGCGATCGCCCAAGGAGAAACAACGGTAGAAGGTTTGCTCTTAGGAGAAGATCCTCGCAGCACCGCAGCCTGTTTTCGGGCAATGGGGGCAGAAATTTCTGAGTTAAATTCTCAGAAGATTACAGTAAAAGGAGTGGGTTTAGGAAATCTCCAAGAGCCAGAAGACATCCTCGATGCAGGCAATTCTGGGACAACTATGCGTTTGATGTTGGGTTTATTAGCATCCCATCCCGATCGCTTGTTTACCGTAACAGGAGATAATTCCTTGCGATCGCGTCCTATGGTTCGGGTCGTAAAACCATTAACTCAAATGGGAGCAAGCATATGGGGCAGAAAGGGTAATTCCCTTGCACCTCTGGCGGTAAAAGGACAACAGTTAAAACCCATCCATTATCATTCACCGATTGCTTCTGCTCAAGTCAAATCTTGTGTATTACTGGCAGGTTTAATGGTGGATGGCAAAACTACCGTTACCGAGCCTGCTTTATCCCGCGATCATAGTGAAAGAATGTTGCAAGCTTTTGGCGCAACCTTAGATATAGATACCGATACCAACAGCGTTACCCTCACAGGACAACCAACCTTAGTCGGACAAAAAGTAATTGTACCAGGGGATATAAGCTCGGCTGCATTTTGGTTAGTTGCTGCTGCCATTGTTCCTGGTTCAAATTTACTAATAACTAATGTTGGAGTTAACCCTACCCGCACGGGGGTTTTAGAAGCTCTAGAAATGATGGAAGCAGATATTCAACGGGAAAATGAAAGAATTGTTGCAGGAGAGCCTGTAGCCGACTTGAGAGTTAAACATAGCCAGCTCAAAGCCTGTGAGATATCAGGAGATATAATTCCTCGCTTAATCGATGAAATTCCTATCCTAGCGGTGGCTGCTGCATTTGCCGAAGGTACTACCGTTATTAAAGATGCAGCGGAATTGAGAGTTAAAGAAAGCGATCGCCTTGCAGTTATTGCCACAGAATTGGGCAAAATGGGGGCAAAAATCAGTGAATTAGCTGATGGACTAGAAATAACAGGGGGATACGAATTGACAGGTGCAGAAGTTGATAGTTACACCGATCATCGTATTGCCATGAGTCTGGCGATCGCTGCTTTGAGAGTTAAGGGAAAAACTACTATTCATCGTGCAGAAGCAGCTTCTATTTCTTATCCTAATTTTGTCAGTACTCTAACTAGTGTTTTGGGGAGTTAGGGGAGTTTAAGATCATTATTTTCCAAGCCTTTGTCTGATTCGGCTAGTTAGCAGATCTAATTCAGGTAATTTTAACTGCATCGCAATTAAACCAAAAATCACAATTGCTATTCCACTAGAAACGCTTAGTTCAATTAATAGCAGGAATAAGTTACTGTTGCCGATAGTGTTTTCTATACCTTGACTTATTCCATAGCTGGCTAACCCTGCCAAGATTGTTGCCACAACTAAACCTGCAATACCTTTACTCCATCGCAATAAAGGCAAACCGTTTAAACGACGGTGCAAGATCCAAATAAAAATAGCCATTGAAGTAATATTTACTCCCACCGTTGCCATAACTAACCCTGGTGCGCCAAAAGCATCGACTAAAAAATAGTCTAAGATGGCGTTAAGAAAAATATTAATAATGCTGACTTTAAAAGGTGTTTCTCCATCCCCCAAAGCATAAAACACCCGAATCAAAACATCCCTACCCATATAGAAAAACATACCAAAGCCATAGACTACCAGTAGAGACGCGACAAACTGGGCATTCTGGGAATTGAACTGTCCGCGCTCAAATGCTAGCTTGATGATGGGCAAGGATAGGGACATAAAGATGGCAGTGAAGGGCAGCATACTCAATGCCCCGAGAAAAACTCCCTGGCGAATCCTGTCTTTTAATTCTCGCCAATTTTCAGGGGCAGCTAGTCGAGAGAAAACTGGATAGAAAGGGACTAAGATTGCATTAGAGATAATCCCCAAAGGAGTAATAAAAATAAAGGTGGCATTTTGTAACCCCGCAGCAGCACCGTCTATACCTGAAACAAAAAATTGATCCACATTGAGGTTTATATAAAGCATTCCTGATGAAAGAGTGGCAGGAATCATTACTTTAAAGACATCGATTACCCCTGAAGTTAGTTTAAACCTGAGTTTTAGTGTTCCCATCCCCGCACGCCACTGCACAATTAATTGAGCTAACCACTGTAAAATTGCTCCTCCCAAGGTGGCACTTGCTAAGACAATTGCACCTATCTGAAAGTATTGGGGTGTATTTAATTGTTCGCCAAATTTCCATAGTATTGCTGCTACCCCTGTAGTAATTACAGCACTGGAAAACAAGGGACTAATGCTAGGAAGTAAATAGCTATCTGCTGCGTTTAATGAGCCAAAACCAATACCAATTAACCCTGCTAACAAAGCCATTGGTGCCATGATCCGCAGCTGTAGAGTCGCCAACTGCTTTACCTGGGGAGCTAATTCTGGTCCTAAAATATTAATTAAATCTGATGCAAAGGTAATAATGGCAACGGTGACAACGATTAGTAAAATGCTGACTAAAGTAGAAACTGTTTCGACAATTGGTGCAGCTTCGGATTTATCTTTTTTGGCTAATACGCTCACCAAAGCACTATGAAATGGACCATTAATTCCACCGATTAAGACAAAAAGAAAGCCTGGAATAGTATAGGCATAAGCGTAGGCATTTTTAACTGAACCAAGACCAAAAGCTGCGGAAACTACTAATTCGCGGACAAAGCCAAACAGTTTACTTACCAAGGTTGCGATCGCAACTACTTTGGCAATATTACCCATCGATCGAGATGATTTTTTATTTGCAGTCACAGTATACAGATATTAGGAAGTGGGTTCGATATATTATACGGTTGTAAGCAAAAGCTATTTATTTTCTGTAGCCTCTAAACCTCCTATGAGTAAATTAGAACATTCTTACCTCCAATTGATTGACGTTATCCTGAAAAACCCTAGAGAGCAAGAGATAAACATTCTAAACGCTAATCAAAAATTAGTTAATCAGGAGTTTATTAGTTGCTTGATGTCTGTGGGGGAAAAATTAAGACAGTCAGGTGAAATCAATTCCGCAGAGCGTCTGATTAATTTGGCGGATAAGTTATTACAGTTACAAAAAACAAATACTTCTAATATTCAACGTAAAGAATATTTTGAGTTTTTAATGAATGTTTTGCAGCAGGTATCAAATAAAGTCAATCCACAAAATATTTACGCTCTATTTCGGCAAAACCAGGCTATATTAGACCAGAATTTGACTAAAATTCTGAAATATTGGGCAAATGAAACTATATTATCCGTTAATCTCCACCAGCAAAGAGCGATCGCCAACGATTTGGTTAATTTTGGCAATATAATCAGCAGTTATCCCGCAGGAGATAAGTCTAACAATATTGAAATGGCAATTGTTGCTTATGAAGCTGCTTTAAAACCTTACAAACCAATCAATTTTCCCAAAGATTGGGCAATGATTCAGTCTAACTTGGGCAACGCCTATCGCGATCGCGTTTTGGGTAATCGTCAAGAAAATATCGAACAGGCTCTTGTGGCATATCAGCTAGCTTCAGAAGTAATTACCAAAGAAAAGTATTCTTATCTGTGGGGTAACATTCAGCGCAATCTTGGTATTGCCCATACTTACAGAATAGAAGGGGACAGATCTAAAAATATCGAACAGGCGATTATCTGTTATAACAGAGCATTATCTGTCCACACCATAGCCGATTATCCTAATGATTGGGCAGCAAGTCACAATAACCTGGGGGACATTTATCCTAATCGTTTGGTGGGAGATAAAGCAGAAAATATTGAAACAGCGATCGATCACCTGGAAAGATCTTTAGAGATGTTTACTCTTTCTAATAATCCCCATCGTTGGGCAATGTTGCAAAATAATTTAGGTAATGCTTTTCAATCTCGGATTAATGGCGATAAAGGTAACAATATCGAACGTTCTATATCCCACTATCAAAATGCTTTATCAATCCATACTTTAGAGAAATTTCCCTATAATTGGGCAATGCTCAATAATAATTTAGGTGGGGCATATCGCCATCGAGTCAAGGGAGAAAAAGAAGCCAACAAACGTCAGGCGATCGCTTTTTTAAATAAGGCTTTGTTAGTTTATACCAAAGACAAGTTCCCCCGTCATTGGGCAGAAATTCAGCATAATCTGAAGAATATTATTAGTTAATTTTCTAGTTTTTAAAAAACCTATTTTACGACAATAAAAGCCTTCTGCATATTGTTCGAGAGCATTAAATTCAATACCTCTAATTCTTAGAATGGAAGTAAAAGTTTCTGATGTAAACCGCTGTTTATTATTTTGAGTTGCAAAGTGATTTATTGAATAATCGCTCTTTTTTTTACAGAAAGATTGACCTAAATAAACCAAAATATTGAGCAAACTTAAATATCCATCATATTTAGGAATTTCATATTTCCAGATTAAATAATTGCGAAAAGTATTCCTAGTTAACTAGGAAACTATGCAATAATATTGATGCAAATCTTGATGATAATGAGTTAAAACTAAATTAGATAAGAACACCAATCACTCCAACCGCCAGGATATAACTTAGTATTTTTTATTCCTATCATACCAAGAGAAAACAAATTGACACAGGCTGTCACCCCTGACCCACAATAGACAATTATTTCTTTTGCATCTTTGTAATCCTTCCATAGCTGCTGCTGTTCGTCTAAAGATCTCAGATATCCCGATTCATCACTTACCTGTTTCCAGGGAGAATTAACTGCACCTTCGATACTTCCTGCGATTGGGTCAATTGGTTCAATTAATCCAAGATAGCGATCGCGATCGCGTGAATCAACAATAACTATATGCCCTAAAGGATTCCTTTCAGTCTTATCCGAAGGTGTATCCTTTAGGGCGAATCGGTATCCTTGTTTGACATCATCTTTATTCCGAGCAGATTTTACTGCGTTTATATCTACCAGCCAGTCCGAGTTTGGTTCAGGGGAGAAGCTTCCTGATTTATTTTCAGGAATAGTACTAGTCACAGGGTAATCGTGCTTGAGCCATTCATGCCAACCTCCGTCAAGTAAAACTACAGAATTGTGTCCCAAATAGCGCAGCAGCCACCACAAGCGAGAGGCGAAGGCAAAACGAGAATCATCATAAGCCACAACTAGAGTTTCATTTTTCACGATTTCCATACTGGCAAACTTTTGAGCCAATACGTTTACATCTGGTAAAGGATGTCTTCCTCCGTGACGCTCTACTTTGCTAGATAAATCGCGGTCGAGATTGAGGTAGTACGCACCTTCAATGTGACTCTGATTATATTTTTCTTCTCCCCAATTGGAATCTGATAGCTTAAAGCGACAATCTACCACGACTACTTTGGGGTGATCTAACTGAGAACTCAACCATTCGCTATCGACAAAATATTCCGTTTTATTCATGGGTTATTAATTCTTAGTTGACAGAATCTAAAGATACTAAGAGCATCAGCGATCGCTCTGCATGATATCCCTTACAAATCCTTAATGCATTTTATCCGAAAGCCATAAGCCACAAGCTGGAACGAAACCGCTTTATCTTCCCATGTCGTGTAGAGCATTAATTGCACTAGCACATTGTTCGGTAACAAACTGTAGATCGGCTTTTTTACTAGAAGAAGGGGGAGCAATAATATCCCCTATTCTTACCGTTACTGGCACGGGTTTTATAAAAGGAAAGCCTTTACTAATTACCTTTTCTGTTCCCCAAAGGCTAATTGGTAGTAAAGGTACTTGAGTTTTTGCAGCAATCCAAGCTGCACCCAATTTAGGGTCGGTAATTCTCCCATCATCAGAACGAGTACCCTGCAAAAATACCGCAGCAATCCACCCTGATTCTATAGCCATAGTAGCAGCCCGCAAAGCAGCGCGATCTCCTGTACTTCGTTTAACAGGATATGCTCCATAAAGCTTAATTGCCTGTTTTAATCCAGGTGTTTTAAATAATTCCTCTTTCGCCATAAAAGCGACTGGGCGACGAACGCAATTAGAGAGAAGAGGGGGATCGAAATAACTTGCATGATTGCTAACAGCAATTAATCCTCCAGACTGGGGTACTTTTTCCGCCCCGTGAATCTTGACTCGAAAACAAGTATGTAGAGCAGGGCTTACCAGCGACCACTTGAGTAAATGATATGATGCCCAATTAGCAATTGGTTCTCTATTTTTCCCTTCCACAAACTTATCTCAATTTAATTCTTCAATCTTTAACTATAAGGGATGAGGGATAAAGGATAAAGGATAAGGAAAGAGGAGCAAGGAAGGAGGAAAAACGGGGTGTAGGGTGGGCAATCAAGACAAACTCTGTAGTTTAAAGTAGCTTTGCCTTGCCCACCACTGATTTACATTTCCCTAAGTCTATTCTTCTGGTGTTTGGGATGCTTTGGTTTTCTCAATCAACCTTGCCATCTCATCCCCAATTTGGTCTTTATATTCTGGAGGTGCAGCAATGTAGGCTTTTTCTAAAATAGGCTGTGCTGCGGTTAAGTCTCCTTTTTTCTCTAGGACTAAGCCTTTTGCCAAAATGGGGCGAAAATCGTCTTCATTGTTTTCAGCTAGCTCATCATAAAGAGCGATCGCTTCGCCATAACGTTCTTGATTAGTATAAAGTTCTCCTAGCAGGAATTCTACGGCATCCTTGCTAATAGAAGTGGATTTGGGACTATCTTCTTTATTGGCTGTATCAATAGTTTTTTTTAATAAAGCGATCGCTCTTTCAGGTAGATCTTGAAGCAGATATAAATTAGTAATTCCCCCTAAAGCATAAAGATCTCCAGGAAAACTGGCTAAGACACGATTATAGGCTGCTGCTGCCCCTTCATAGTCTTTTATTTGTTCTTTGGCTTGAGCTAGCAAATTGGTATATTCTGTTTGCTCTGGGTTAAGATTTGCTAACTTTTCCAATGGAGCGATCGCCCCTTCAATATCTTTTTGCTGTAGTTTTATTTTCAATAAACCATTCAAAGCAGTTGAATTATCAGGCTCTCGATCCAAAACTTTTTGATAACCTGATGCTTCTGCGTCTAATTTTGCTAATTCTTGTTGAGACAGTATGACTACCTCGCTGTCTGCATTTTTAGCAAACTGTCTTCCTTCTACTACACTCCCCACTAGAGGAAGTGCTGAGACCGTTATTAAAGAAAATAACATGACCCCCAAAACTAGATAAATCCAACTACTACGCTTTTTTTTCATGTTGTTACGACTCTTATTACGATTAGCCGATTATACTTAATTTGTTTATTATGGGCATTACACCGATAACAGTATGTCTATCCTATGGCTGAAAGCTAATTGCTATAGGCGAAAACGCAGTTTTTAGCAATTGCCAGTTATCTTATATTTCCGTGAGAGTATAAGATATTATTTCTTATATAATTTAATCTCTCTTACATTTAATAGTAATGCTGGGCTATTTGTTGCTCTATGAATTTGGCTAAAAATAATCCTCTTACAAAACCAAGTAAACCTTCTACTGCTGCCAATCAATCGGTCGAGTCTATCATGTCCAACCAATCTCCTGATTCTATTTCTCCTAACTCAGAAGTTCAAACATCTCCTGAAAGAAAACAGCCAATTCCCCCACCATCTCATCCTCGACAGTATCGTGCTATCGGCTTAATTAAAGCTAAATATGTGCAGAGTGCCGACCAAATGACTCAAGGTACGCTCATTACTACCGATGGAGCAGAGATTGAGGCAGTTTTACTTGGTCGTATTATTAGCTTAATTAAAAATCATCTCGATTTAGAGCAAGAGCATCTTTGGGTAGTATATCCCAGAACCAAGATGAAGGACGATCGCCTCCACGTTCAAATTGTTGGGGTTTGGGAGCCTGAAACTTTAAATCAAGACGACGATATTGAAGAAAATCCAGGAGAGTCAGCCGAGCATGGTTATTTTTCTATTCGAGGAGAAGTGATTTTCTACTCCCTAGAAGAAAAAACCATCATTATCAAAATTAAACAGTTTCCTCGCAAGAAAGAAGATAAGCCCAAATTCTTTAAACTTAAACTGAAGGGGCTTTTGGGAGAAAAACCAATCAAACGATTCTGGGATGTCAATGTTCGCTTGGAAGGAGAAGATCTCATAATCCAAGAAGGAACAGACTTAGGCTTTGCTCAAAAACGCAAGCCAAAATTCAAGAAAGATCCCAAGAAAATCCAACTTAAAAGCGATCGCCCTAGCCCCAGTCGCCCAACTAGATCTGCTACTGCAAGACCAATTATCACTAAGAAGAAAAGTGATTAATCACTGCCTTATTCCAGTGAAATACTAGATCTATTAGTATCTTGGGGAATAAAAGTGCGATCGCTTGGCAAGGATGCAACGGGTTCGGTTAAGGTAAACTTACCTGTTGCAATCCACTCTTTTAATTCTTCAGCTACTTTGAGGGATCTATACTTACTGGCTAGAGGGGCAACCCTAACTGACTTACCATCAATGGTTACATGACCTTTTTGAAGTTGTTCGTAGCTAACTAGACCAAAGGTAGGACGGACTCGGCGAGGGATGGAAAAATCGATTACAGGGGCAACAACTTCTTTATCTACTACAGCACAGTTATGGATTACCTTTTCGTTTAAGACAGGTAATGCTACTCCCACACCTAACATCAAAGATGAACCATAGTTTTTGAAATAGCATCCCCGAACCCAATTAGAGTCCATTTGCTTGGCATCACCAATCAAAGCTACCGTTGCAGCAGGACCAATGGGAGTATTATTATTCGGTAAACGTTTTTGCAAGGGGAAATGCTGCGTCCCTTCCCAAGCTATATAGCCAATACCACCCCCAAGAAAGATTTTGCTTCCTATTCCGACTAAGTTAAGGTCTGGATCGTTTATCAGGGGAGAAATAGCCCCAGGATTTGAATATACGGCATTACCTAGCCTTGGTTGGAGAGGTCCTAAGTAAGTATATAAAGTGCGATCGCCTCCATTCACCCCGACAATAAAATTTTGGTAGAGATTGCGCGGATTAAATAAATAAAATTGGTTAATACTGTCTTTAGTAATAGTATTCTCCCAAACTGCCCTGGGATAACAATCTGTTTTTTGTCCGATCGCTTTTAATTGAATCGACTTTCCTGCAATCAAATCTTCAATCACATGACCGCCACCCCTTTCCCAGCCTACTCCTTCTCTTAAATTGGGATCTGTTTCGTTAAGGTTATAGTCAGCCGTTGCTGTCGCACCTAGATATAAATCTACCGCCCCAAAACCTGCATAAGCTGCAATACCATCTAGCCAACACTGACGAATTTTAATCGGCGGATCGGTATGTCCCAGATTGATTATTGCTCCAGAAGACTCCATCGGCTCAAACGTACCAGTGGTAATCACATCTACTTCCTGGGATATCTGCTCAATTCCTAGTTTGGGGATCTTGGCTTTAACTTCGGCTACTGTCCAAACAACTACTCGACCATTCTGAATCTTTTCATTGATTTGGGCGATGGTTCTCATTTTGATTTAATTACTAATTGTCGATCGTTGAGCAATTTCCAACTCCTTAATACCTCAGCAACGCTCCAAGCTTGGGAAAAGCAACCTCTAGGAGTAAAAGGAGGCTCGGCATCAAAGATTTCGCCAATTTTGCCAATACATCCATTTTCTAACAAATCGGCAATGGGAGTTAAAAATTCACGGGCGGTTTCTGGTTCTTGATAAACTTTTAGATGAGCTTGAATAAAATGACCGATCAACCAAGTCCAAACAGTACCTTGATGATACGCACCATCTCGATCGCGGCGATCTCCTCCATAGGAGCTGTGATAATTGGGGTGATTGGGAGCAAGAGTCCTCAGTCCACAAGGAGTTAGTAATTCTTTGGCTACTATATTAATAATACTTTTTTGCTGCTGAAGAGTTAAAAGTGATGGCGCATGGTCGATTGATGGTAAAGATATAGCAAAAATCTGATTGGGGCGAAGGGTACTATCGCTACCTTGGGGAGTATCAATTACATCATAGCAATAGCCTAAATTGCCATTCCAAAACTTCTGAAAGCTCTGTCTGACGGAGGTTGCTAATTGAGTATATTCTAACTGGGGGCGATCTATTTCTATTGCCAACTGTTCCATAATTATTAGAGCGTTATACCACAGGGCATTGACTTCTACTGGTTTTCCTCTGCGGGGTGTAACTACCCAACCATCAACTTTGGCATCCATCCAGGTTAGCTGAGATCCTTCTTCTCCTGCATAAAGCAACCCGTCAGAATCTCGGTGAATATTGTAGCGAGTACCTTTAATGTAGTTGGTAACAATGCTAGCTAATACTGGAAACAATTCTTTAATTAGACTTTTATCCAAAGTATTTTGATAGTAGGCAAAAACGGCTTCAAAATACCACAGGGTAGCATCTACAGTATTGTATGCCAGTTTTTCTTTACTATCTCCAAAAACATTTGGCAACATTCCTTCGCTGACATATTCGGCATAAGTGCGTAATATGATACGAGCTACGCTAGGGCGACCGATCGCCAGAGTCAATCCTGGTAGACTAATCATAGTATCCCTACCCCAGTCGTTGAACCAAGGATAGCCTGCAATGATTGTTTTGCCATTACGGTAGATTTTTGTCGGGCGATGCCTATGGCTAGCTTCGCAATCGACTATAAATTGATTGGCTGCTAATACTAGCTGACTGATCCATTTAGGCGGAATTCCAGACTGGTTATTGAGTTGACCAAACTCCAGCCTTTGAGATTTATTGAGTAATTCTTGTTCGTATTTGTACTGTTGTTTCCAAGCAGATTGGGCATCTAAATTTGGCTTGGGTTCAGTGCTGGCAATAATTGTAATGGAGTCTTCTTCATGAAGAGTAACCGTACCAGTTGCAGCTAAAAGATGATCTTCGCAATAAATTAAGCCACGATATCTTTCTTTTGCCAAAGAGTAATTGTAATACCAAAGATGTTCTGGTTGCCAGTCAACCGTAGTTGACTGATTATTATCGCCAAAAAGATATAAACTTTCATCATCTTTACTAGCCTGTATTTCAATTCCTCCCGCGATGGAGTCTATTCGCATTTTCCAATCTGTAGCGTGGGTATCTCCATGATGGTCGCGATAGTTAACCATTGCCCGTAATGATAACTTGATCGGGAAATTACCACGACGAAAAGTATAGCGAATGTATGTAGTATTTTCTCCCTGTTCCATCCAAATTCGCTTTTCCAACAGGGCATCAGCAAATTTATATTCCCAAACGGGAGTAGTCCCTACCAAGAAAAAATTGCTGAGATATTGATAACCATGAGGAGAAACGGATTTATCTGCCCAGCGATCGCAGTATAGTTCATATTTCTGCTCGTTATAAATGATCGTTTCATTTAATTTAGACAATAATAACGTTCTTCCCAAAGGGGGACGCAAAGCAGCGATGAGCAAACCATGATAGCGTCTTGTCAGTAGTCCTGATACTGTTCCAGCACCATAACCGCCAATTCCATTAGTAATCAGCCATTCTTTCGATTCTGATACTGCCAAATTACATATGTTGTTGCTAAGTTTTACGCTCATGATTCCTAACAAAAGTTAAGTATAAATAGAAAGGGAACAGAAGTAGAGAATAATACTACTACAATAATGGCTGTTAATTAAATTGACGAGAGTTATGAGCGATACTATTTTTGGCAAAATTATTCGTCGTGAAATTCCCGCAGATATTGTCTATGAAGATGATTTAGCTTTGGCATTTAAAGATGTTAGTCCTCAAGCACCAACTCACATTCTCGTAATTCCTAAAAAGCCTATTCCTCGTTTATCAGAATCTAGTGCTGAAGATACAGAATTAATGGGACATCTGTTGATGACGGTTAAAAAGGTAGCAGAATTAGCCAGCCTGAGCAATGGTTATCGAGTGGTGATCAATAATGGTAATGATGGGGGACAATCAGTAGATCACCTACATTTACACATTTTAGGCGATCGCCAAATGAATTGGCCTCCAGGTTAAATTTAGGTCTTAAATTTGGATTTTTAAATCGCCACTACTTGACTTTCTGGATTTATGAGATGATTAAAAGTTATTAACAGATTGTAAAGAAACAGGAGTTAGAGTGTGGCAGAGATTCAATTTTCCAGAGGTGTAACCGAAGCGGTAATCCCAAAAATTAAAGTTACTCGTTCTAAAACAGGCAACACTGGCACAGCAACTTTCTATTTTGAAGATCCCAAAATCTTGAATAGAGATAGCTCAGATGAGATTACAGGGATGTATCTAATTGATGATGAAGGTGAAATCGTCAGTCGCGAAGTTAAAGGCAAATTCGTCAACGGAGAGGCTAGAGGCATTGAAGCGGTATTGATTATGAAGTCTGAAGAAGAATTTGAGCGTTTTGTCCGTTTTATGGATAAATATGCCGAAGAAAATGGATTGGGTCTAGATCGAGAATAGTCTATTCCAGAACAAACATAAAAAAATCAATATAGATAATATTGTGGGAAATTTCGTATAAATAACGAAGTTTCCCTATTTTATTTATAGTTCCTCTCTCCTCTCCTCCTCATCCTTTATCCTTCATCCCTTAACAATGATTCCCCATCCAGATACCAAAGAAGTTGTCACAAACTGCGCCGTTGTAACCGTTAGCGATACTCGCACTCCCCAGACGGATAAGAGTGGTCAATTAATTCAGCAATTGTTAACTGATGCCCATCACAACATAGTCAGCTATGCCATTGTTAAAGACGAACCTCAAGACATAAAAGAGTTGCTACTAAAGCTAGATGGCGTTATCGAGCTAGACGCGATTATTTTTAATGGTGGTACAGGAATTGCCCCCAGGGACACCACCTATGATGTTATTGCTGATTGGTTAGATAAAACTATTCCTGGCTTTGGTGAAATTTTTCGCTACCTAAGCTACCAAGAAATTGGTTCAAGAGCGATCGCATCTCGTGCTGTTGCTGGAGTCAAAAACAGCAAATTACTATTTTCTCTGCCTGGTTCTTCCAATGCAGTAAAGCTAGCGATGACGGAACTTATTTTGCCTGAGTTGAATCATTTAGTAAATCAAATGAAACAGTAACTCAATAATCAATTATTGATTTTATAGGAGTGATTCTCTACTTGTTTACAGAATGCTTTTAAATTTGACAAACAAGATCGCCGAGATAGACATCTCTCAAGGTTGTGTTTAAATATGTCTAGAGCGAAGGGTAGAGGATTAATTTAGAAAAAACTCTTTTCTTTACTGTAGTTGCCGACAAAGTTAGTTAACTATGATTAATCGATTATTTATTACTTTAAAAAACTCTGGAACTATAGCCGTAATGATGTTTGTGGCAACATTACCCGCTAATTCTACAGAATATGTATTTAGCGCACCACCAGAAGTCGATAATGAAATAGTAGAAGAAATACCAACTCAAGAAGCCGATTATCCATTTTATGAGTGTGAGGCTGAAACCTCCCAAAAGGATGAATCCCAGCTAGAAGATGAAGATAGCAACACAAAAATAGATTCTCATGACTGTGACTGTATCGATTGTGAAGAATCGACTCAAGAATCAGAAGTAAAATAAAAAATACGATCGACAATCACGCAAATTAATGACTGATTGGGTACAAATATCTTTAAACTTATTTAATCAAAGTAGCGATCGCATTATTTGGAATTTGTTTCTCGCTTTTATTCCTCTTACTCTTAGTTATTATTTATTTCGTCCCCTAGCTGTACGCAATCTGGTTTGGTGGACATTATTAATTATTTTTGCAGCATTTTTGCCCAATGCACCCTATATTCTGACTGATTCAATTCATATTATTGAATTAAGCCAACAAAACTATCCTCTCTGGGCAATTGTATTTGTTTTGATTCCTCAATATGCAGTGTTTATCCTGGCAGGATTTGGGGCTTATGTTATTTCCCTGATTAAGTTAGACAACTATTTGATTGATTCGATCAACAAACAATACTTAATTTTGATTAACGGAATTATTCATTTGCTGTGTGTAGTTGGCATATATCTAGGCAGATTTGAACGGTTTAATAGCTGGGATCTAGTAACCAAACCTGGAAAAGTAATCTTAACCACAGGAGAAGATTTACTCGATGTCTGGAAACTATTTAGTATTGCGATCGCTTTTTTATTAGTCTGGGTGCTTTCAGAATTGATTAAACTAGTTAATAACTCTTTTGTTTCAAATAATTCTAGGCACAACTAAGTAATGGCAATTAACTTAAAAAAAGGACAGCGGATTTCTCTAACCAAAGAAGATCCTGGGCTAAAGCAAATTATGTGCGGACTAGGTTGGGATGTTGCACCCAAGTCAGGAGGATTTTTTGGTGGTAACAAACAATTCGATTTAGACTCTTCTGTCATTTGTCTCGATACAAATAAAAAGCTAACCGATGTCAAAAACATAATTTACTTTGGTAATTTAAGACATAGTTCAAGCTCAATTTCCCATCAAGGAGATAATCTAACTGGTGCAGGAGAAGGAGACGATGAAGTTATCAATATCGATCTTCCTTTAATTCCTTCCAACATTGCCTATTTAATCATCGCCATCAACATCTATAAGTCTAAAGAACGTAAGCAAGATTTTAGTATGGTAGATAATGCTTTTGTTCGACTAGTTAATCGTACTACCAATAAAGAGTTAGCTCGTTATGACCTTTCAGGACAAGAATATCAGGGTATGACAGGCATGATTTTAGCAGACGTATATCGTCACAATGAAGAATGGAAAATGGCAGCAGTGGGAAATGGCTTTAAAATTAATACTCTGGCAGATATTGCCAAACTTTATACTTAAAACGCTTCGCGTTCAGCTATTTCCTAGAGGAAGATGCGAGTAAGGACTTGTCCCTTTCCTTACCCCTCGTTCCTTGCTAACAAGTTAAAATTAGAACAAAGTTGATTCACATCAGGCGTAAAATATAATCTATAGGTACGTCAACATAACAAATAGACAAATAAAGGGATGCCATTAATTACCACTGGAAAATCATTTATTAAAGCCTTAGAAAAGAATGGTGCTTTGGGCTTATATATGCCCTTAGAAGGAGGCGCAGAAGGACGTTATCAAAGACGTTTGCGAGCATATGGCTACCAGACAGTTAATATTACCGCCAGAGGTTTAGGAGATCCAGCAGCTTATTTGACTCAAATACATGGTGTACGCCCTCCCCACTTGGGTAAAAAGACTATTGGACAGGATGCAAGCGTGGGTGATATATATTATGTGCCACCTATTGCTACTTACGAGTTGAGTACCCTACCTGCTGATGCGAAAGGATTGGCACTTTGGATTATGGAAGGACAAATACTGTCCCGTCAAGAGATTCAATATTTGGTCGATTTGACTAAAGATGAGCCAAAAATTAAGGTTGTTCTGGAGTTAGGTGGCGATCGCTATGTAAACTGGAAACCTTTGGCTGATACTCTAGCAGCAGCATAGTTTTATCATAAATATAGGTGTCAAGCAAGAATGGGGTGGTATTGTGTCGGAAAAAAATATGGATGATTTACTGGCTCAGTTAAAAGAAGAATTTGAGCCAAAAAGAGAATCTAACCAGAATACTCAATCGTCATCTGTTCCAAAACCACCCCAGCCACCCCAAAGTGCTGCATCATCGGCATCAATGGAGCAAATGCTAGACGAATTGCGAGCAGATATAGAATCGGGTAGAGGTAGACGAAAAAGCCCTCAAAGCCAGCCTGTATCAGCAATAAAACCGACTCAAGCAAGCAAAGATAGTGCTAAATATCGCGAACGTCTTAATATTCTGATCGAGCAAGACTATCAGATGCAGGCACGCAAAAGAGAAGCAAAAATGGCAGAAATCCAGCGTCAGGAAGAAGCCCGTCTAGCAGAACAAAAACGCCGTCAACAAGAGTTAATTGAAGCCCAACGACGAGAAGAATTACGAGAGCGTAGACGAAAGGAAGCATTACGAGAAAAAGCGCAACAGTGGCTCAAAAATCTCAATATGCGATCGGAAGAAGGAAAATGGTTTGAAGAGTTTTCTTATTCCTATGAGGATAAATTACAGGCTGCGATCGATTATTTGGAAGCTATGCGGGAAACGGGGCTTTAATACTAAATCCTGCTTACACATAACACTTAAAGGCTAGGTAGTAGGTAGTGGGTAGTGGGTAGTAGGTAGTGGGTAGTAGGTAGTGGGTAGTGTAAATCAGAGCTCGTATAATCTAAAATTACAGGGAATTGTTTACGCTTTATAAAATTCCACTTGTGTTCCTGCTAGATCGGCGACTTTATCGATTAGAGTCTGTCTCTGTAGCTCATCCATTGTGGTAAAGGATCTAGCAATGTCAATCTTTTCCTGCATTTGTTGAGGATTATCAAAGCCAGCCACCAATACACTAACGGGCATCGACCAAACAAAATTAACTGCTTCGCTTATGCTGACTCGATTTGGTACAATCTTGGGATTATCTCCATGTTGTCCGTGATATGAGCCACCGAAAAAGCCACCATTGGCTAAAGACTTCATGGCAATTATGCCCACGTTTCTTTCTACCAGCTGTGGCATTACTTGTTTAATAAAACTAGAATAGCTAGGATCGGCAACATTTATCGGCATTTGACAAGTATCAAAAATATCCGACTCGGCTAATACTTTTAGGTGTGCTTGGGGTTGGCGATGACCAGTAAAACCAATATGTCGTACTTTTCCTGATGCTTTGGCTTCTGCCATCACCTCAAATACTCCATTAGTAATGCGATCGCTTACATCATCAGAACTTTCGACTGTATGTACTTGCCATAGGTCAAGACGATCTGTATTTAATCTACGTAAAGAATCTTCGAGATCTTGACGGGCATTTTCTGCATCACGGGCGGTAGTTTTGCTCATCAGATAAATATCATCTCGATATTTGGGAATAAGCAATTTCCCCATCCTCGTTTCGCTACCCCCAGACTGGTACATTTCTGCCGTATCGAAAAAACGGACTCCACCCTGCAAGGCGATTTCAATCGATTCTTGGGCATCCCGTTCGCTCAAGCTTCCTAAATGCCATCCTCCCATACCAAGCATGGTTACAGCTTCACCAGTACGTCCTAATGTTCTCAGGGGTAATAGTTTACCTAATCGATCTGATGTTGCATCATTTCCTGATTCATTTTGAGCATTGACTTGAGAAGACAAAAGTAATCCAGCGGTGAAACTACCTAACCATTTGAGTAAAGAACGACGCTCCATAATATAAAACTAATTTGAGTTGACATCATTAAATGATTAAAATAGCTCTAAGCTCTAAGCCATAGGCTATTAGCCTTTTTATTATCTATATAAATCAGTGTTCAAAATAAATAATCACTGAGGAATCAGCAACTAGTAATTTAGTCACTAGCTGCCAATTTTGAAATTATAGTCCTATTCAATATTAATTGAAGTAGGAGAAGAACTAGAGCTTGGGGTACTAGAAATACTAGAACCTTGACGGAAATCTGCGTAAAGGCGATCGCGCCAGGCAAAGAATGGTTCAAAAGTGATATTATCTGCTAGTCCTGGGATACCTTTTCCTTTTAAGGCTTCAGGAATATCTAAATAAGAACCTGCGGGTAATTTCAAATAAATGCTCAATCCTGCCACAGCTAAATCGGCAAGAGTTGGAGTGTCTCCAGTTAGGTAAGGTTGATTTTGTAGAATTAAACACAAAGCCTCTAAATCTTGAATTAGACTTTTTTTCGCTTCCTTGACCGCATCTCCACCAAAACCGACACCAGAACCCAAAACATCTAATACTTCTCCAGGAATCGCGCCTACGGCTGTCTTGATAATGTCTGGAGTATTGGCTGGCAATACTGAAGTCCTAAAGTTTTGATTTTGATTCAAAGCACCAATAAATGCTTTTCTCGCGTTTAGAGCAATAGAAGCGTCTGCCCATTCTTCGATTAACAAACACTGTCCTTTTGCTAAAGAATCAGTAGGAATAATTGGACGTTCGGGATACTTACGTTCTAAATATAAAGCAATTTCTGTAGAATCAGAAACGTATGTACTGCCATCCTTAAGTACTGGCACTTGACGACTGCCAGATTTTTGCATTAACTCAATTTGTCCTACCCCTGGGGTAACTTCAATTTTGCGATATTCTAATTGCTTATAATCTAGGATCAGGCGAACTTTTTCAGAGAAATGAGATAGTTCAAATTGATATAGTTCTAGCATTAAGACTCCTTTGCGTTTTGGTCAACTCTACGTTAATGTAGCTCGTTTAAATAATTTAAAACATCGTTCTTTAGTTTAAGGATACGAGCCAACTCAATTCTAAAATCCTCTAAATATCTTTAGACGGTGCTGGATTATCAACTCAAAACGCGGATAAATTCTAGAGGTAAACCATCAGTATCGGCAATAAAAGCTACTTCATACACAGAATCCCCAATCATTTGCTGTTCTGGCTCTAACAGCACTTTTAAAGGTTGAGTTTGTTGGGAGTTTTCTTTAAGAGCGATCGCATTTCTTTCTTTCAAGCTATTCAGCCAACTGGATAAATCGGTTGTTGTATCAGTCAAGTCAAAAGAGAGGTGGTAGTATCCGACATAATGCTCATCACCAAAGGCATCGGGCGCGGGTTTTGGCTCAGGAATTTGAATCAGTTCAATTCTGCCATTAAGTCCCGTCATCCAACAGGCTAAGGTATATCCCGTCGTAAAACGCTCTTTGACAGTAAAACCTAGCTGTTCGTAAAAAGCGATCGCTTTGTGTATATCGGCGGTACGAATTGAAGCGTGGTGCATTGATTAATTATTAGATCTATTCAAACAAACTATTCAAACAAAAATCGATAAGGATAATGGCGAGGTACTCCTGGCTCTTTTTCTAAAACAAAATTAATTATTTCCCAATGAGGTTCATAGTCCTCTTCGGGGCTAAAGCTGATGGGTAATCCATATAGCTTAGGAGATTTGAATTCTGAACTGTCTCGCCAAGGATGAGCGCGTCCCAAATAAGAACTAACTAAATTTCGATAGCGGTTGGCAATAATAACTTTTGTTGCGCGATAGCCTTCGGTATACAAAGCATCCAAAGCTTCATGAATCTCGAAACGAATACCGTCAGGATGAGTATGTTGGCGATACCATTGGGAGTCCCAACGTCTCCACCTCCTACCAGAAGGAAGATGAATCAATTCTTCGATTTTGGGATCCGCTTCAAAAGCACCATGACGATTACATAAATAGGTGTCAGTTAAAGTCAAAGCAGGAATTGTCTGTCTACAGTGAGGACAGACTATTTCAGGACCAAAAACAGGATATTGTAAAGCTAAATTCATATCTCGCAAATATTATTCTTCTACCTTATAGCATGGCTTACTATTATTAAGCTGTATTGTTTTGGCTTTATCTAGATCATTAGTTTTGAATTATGGCACAATCCCAAGCTTCTTTTTGGTCTAAACCAGACTTATCTCTAGCAGCTTTTGTAGCTGATAATGCCACTGTCATGGGTGATGTTTCTCTAGCAGAAGGTTCTAGCATTTGGTACACTGCCGTAGTCCGAGGAGATGTAGAACAAATAATTATCGGTAAATGCAGCAATATCCAAGATGGGGCGGTTTTACACGGCGATCCTGGTAAGCCTACTGTGTTGGAAGACTATGTAACCGTTGGTCATCGAGCAGTTATTCATTCTGCACATATAGAAAAGGGTTGTTTGATTGGGATTGGTGCGATTGTTCTAGATGGGGTTCGAGTTGGAGAGGGAAGTATTGTCGGGGCGGGAAGTGTAGTCACCAAAGATGTTCTGGGGCGATCGCTTGTAGTAGGTATACCTGCAAAAAAAATCAAAGATATTAGCGACGAACAAGCAGATGAATTGTTAGAACACGCTCGCCATTATGAAAAATTAGCGCGAGTTCACGCAGGAAAGGGGACGGATTTGGGGTTTACTTAGAAAGACTTGAAGCTTCCAATTTGTACAGGCAAGGCGTGCCTTGTCTCTAATAACGAATATTTTTTGTTAATCTTTAGTTTAGGAGAAATTAGATTCTTATCGATCTAAAATTAACTTTAATGGCAAACTTTGTTCTGTTTCAATCTCCTTTAGCCTTGTTCCCTGACAATCCCGATACATTGGGAAATTTAGCAGAGTGGGATTTTGTCTTGGCGAGAAAAGGAACAAGATACGGCATTTGTCTCTTGAGGATGTAGTAGGAGTTTCACAAGTCGATCGACAAGAAACTGAATTTCCTTGTTTATTAATACACGCCTATCCTTTAGGGCTGGCTAAAGCTAACAATCGTAAAAAACAGACAAGGATATTAAGAGAATATTGCTTTACTTGTCCGAGTTTAAAAGTGCGATCGCAATGGATTCAGGCAATTAATAATTCTTTGGCAGAAAAGCCAAGACATTTACAGGTAATTATTAATCCTGTTAGCGGAAAAAAACAGGGGAATAAAATTTTTGAACAAGTTCGTTCTTTATTTGATAGGAGCTATTTAACCTATAGCGTCAAAGAAACTTTTAGTGGTGCTGATATCAAGGATTTTGTCAGCAATCTAAATTTATCAGAAGTGGATGGTTTAGTAATAGTTGGGGGAGATGGCACTGTCCACGATGCGATCGCAGGTTTGATGAGTCGTCCTGACTGGGAAACAGCGATAAAACTTTCTTTGGGTATAATTCCTGGCGGTACGGGAAATGGTTTATCCAAGTCTCTATTACAGCTTTATGAAGAGACTTACGATCCTCTTAATGCTGCATTTTTAATTGCCAAAGATAAACAGCAAAGCTTAGATTTGATTCAGGTAATACAAAATAATAAACGTTATTATAGTTTTCTTTCTTTAGCTTGGGGCTTAATTAGTGATGTTGATATTGAATCAGAAAAATTAAGGTTTTTAGGCTCATTACGCTTCGATTTGTACGCTCTATTTTTGATTTGTTTTCTGCGTACTTATAAAGGCAAGTTTTCATTTATTACTCACCCAGACTGCCAAAACCTAGAAGGAAAAGGAATATCCAAACAAGGAAAATGGCACGTAATTGAAGACGATTTTGTCTTCTTGTGGGCAATGAATACCCCTTGGGCTGCTCACGATATGAACGTGACCCCTTATGCTCAATTAAACGATGGTGCGATCGATGTCTTAGTTATGCGCAAAGGAACATCTCGCCTAGAATTATTAAAAGTCTTGTTGCTCTGTGGTAAGGGAAAACATCTCGACCTACCCCACATGGAATATTATAAAGTGCGTTCTTTTTACCTCGAACCGCTGACAAAAAAAGGTCTTTTAGTTGTGGATGGCGAACTTGTAGACTATTTCCCTATAGAAATGGAGATAATCCCAAGTTTGGCTCGCGTTAGTTGAATAGAGCCATTAATTTAACCTTACCTTGGTTTCCGTTTGACTGAGGTGAGAAACATCGGCAAAAAATTTCAGTTGCCAGCGATCGCTATTCCAGATTACTTTAGTTAAAGAACACAGTGGAACTTTTAGATGGGGCGTTTCTGGGGCTAAACCATAGGTTACTCCATGTACTGATACTCCATGTCCCACAATTAAAATATTTTCTGAAAAATCAAACACGAGTTTCTGAATGGTTTTGGCAGTGCGTCGATATACTTCTGCTCTATTTTCGGGATACTGGGGACTGAATTTGGACTGATAATTCCAGTCAATCAAAGGATATTTCTCAGTTAAAAAATCCTGGGGATGAATTTCTGGTGTTTCTGTCATCCATTTGGGATTGTACCATTCTCCCAACCCTGCTTCTAACTTGATCGGTAGATCGATGATTTGGGCTATTTCATTAGCAGTTTGAATAGTTCGCAGAAAGGGAGAGGCAAAGATATGGCTAATCTTTTCTTGTTTGAGTCTTTGTCCTAATTCTGCTGCTTGGACAAAACCGTCTTCTGAGAGAGGAGGATCGTAGCGTTTAGGGGCGGTATTAAACCATTCGGGATTAACAAAATCAAGACGGTTGCCGTGTCTGGCTATCCAAACTGTTTGGGACATTATTTCTTGTACTGGCTGTGATTTAATAGATTGAATTTATTGTAATATTCATTATTGACGATACCAAATCAGAGTAGGATGTGTTTCTTCTGTGGAATAAGTTAGTTGAAAATATCCTGCTTAAGAACGCTCTAGATTAAAATTGCTTCTGTATTGTTTTTTGGACTATATTGCGCTCTCCATCAACTTGCTAATAAAAATAAATGGATAAAGCGATCGCTTTACCCATCTGAAGAATAATTAAATTAACCTAATTATCTTTACTGTCTCTACAAGTCTCCCGCCTCAAGAGGTAAGGCATAGAAAGCAATACCTTCGTTGTTATAATTATCGAGTTCGGTATCTACAACATCTCTTTCCGCTTCACTAGGAGTATAGAAATGTACGCCAATAGTAGGTTCATAAAAACGATAGATAGGAATAGAACCTTCTATCTCAGTTTCATAAGCACTATAGGCACTACCTTCAAAGGTAAAATCATCTAGGTTTTCGATGATGCTATCTCTTTCGTTTTCATCAGTAGTGTATAAGTGAACTCCAGTGTTGGAATTGAAGAAACGATATACGTCCTCTGCTTGACCACTTAAGGAATCTACTGTGCGATAGGACGATCCTTCAAACTCGTAATTATCGAGTTGATCTTGGACGAAATCTCTTTCAACTTCATCATCAGTGTAGAAATGTACCCCTGCGGTTGGGTTAAAGAAACGATAAACAATATTGCTTCCTTCATCAGTGCCACCGCCACCAGTATCATCGCCATCAGTGCCACCTCCACCAGTATCACCATCATCATCAATAATTGTCGTTGATACGAAAGATTGACCAAAATTAAATGTTTCATTTCTACCGTTGCCAGATCCATCATCCATTAAGCCAACAAAACCCAATGAAACATCTTTTTAAACTTAACAAATATTTTTCAAAAGTCATTGGGTTATATCAGATGTTTTCATAACACACTTTGCTAAAAGTAATTGCTTTACTTAAACAACCAAATTAACTAATAAGATTAAGCGATCTCTTTATAAAAGTGTGTTTTACGTTTATGACTTATTTTTATATGAATGTCATAGATTACGCTGACAATTAATTTCAGTTTGTAAATATTGGTGGGCATAAGCAAATTATTCGTTACACTTGATAAGTTTTGTTATGCCCACCCTACCAATTGAAAAGCGATCGCTTTAACCTTTGACACATACAATTTGTTTTAAGGTAGCAACGACCTCAACCAGATCGGATTGATTTGCCATCACCTGTTCGATAGGCTTATATGCCCCAGGAATTTCATCGATAATTTTGCTGTCTTTGCGACATTCCACACCTTTGGTTTGCTCGATTACATCTTCAACCGTAAACTCTTTTTTAGCTTTAGTACGAGACATTAATCGTCCTGCGCCGTGGGAGCAAGAGCAATAGCTGTCATGGTTTCCCTTGCCTTTAACGATATAAGATTTAGTTCCCATCGAACCAGGAATAATTCCATAATCTTCTGTTTGCGCCCGTACTGCACCCTTGCGAGTGACGTAAACATCTTCGCCAAAGTGGACTTCTTTCTCGGCGTAGTTGTGGTGGCAGTTGACTGATAGTAAAGGCTTGATTTCTTTGCCTCCCGTGACAAATTCTTCCACTAACTTTTTAAAACGCCCCATCATTACATCGCGATTAAAACGAGCATAATCTTGCGCCCATTGAAGATCGCGCCAATAAGCCTCAAATTCGGGCGTACCTGCGACAAAATAAGCCAAGTCAGGATCGGGCAAACTAAGATCGGCGAGTTCGGCTAGCTTTTTCCCTGTGGAAATATGACATTGGGCTAATTTATTGCCAATGTGTCTCGAACCAGAATGTAGCATCAACCAGACATAATTATTCGTATCTAAACAGAGTTCGACGAAGTGATTTCCACCACCAAGAGAACCCATTTGTTGCAAGGCTTTATTATCTAAATCCTGTACTCCTGGGTGCAATTCTTTAAAATCGCGCCATCCCTGCCAATTGGTTACATCTTTGTCGATTTTTTTATTACCCCATCTGCCGACGGGAATTGATCGCTCGATCTGATGACGGATTTTCTTAAGTTTTCCTTCAACGCGATCGCCTGTAAAGGGCATCTTCACCGCAGCCATTCCGCATCCAATATCCACGCCCACAGCAGCAGGAATGACGGCATCCTTGGTAGCAATGACAGATCCAACCAATGCACCCTTACCTAAGTGGACATCGGGCATTAATGCTACGTGCTTAAATACGAATGGTAGAGATGCTACATTTTTCGCCATCTGAGTTTCTCGATTGTCAAGTTCGTGATTTGCCCAAGACAATACGGGTTTTTTACTTGATAAATCTAACTGTTCGTGTGGCATGACATCTTATTTATTTACTACAAATATAGTACTAAACTTTCGATAGTTTTGCCATCGGGATTATAAAGATATACTTAAGGCTTGTTTGACAAAACTTAATCAATGAAAAGCTTTAACTGGCGAGAGAAATTCGATTTACCCCCTTTATTTTGGTTAATTGCTTTAATTGCCTTAATCAACTCCATCAGCTTCACGATTATTATTCCCCTGCTTTATCCCTATGCTAAACAGTTTGGGTTAAGCGATTTTCAAGCTAGTTTGTTAACCACGGCATTTGCCTTATCACAGTTTTTTGGCACACCGATTTTAGGCAAATTGTCCGATCGCTTGGGACGAAAATACATTTTAGTGTTTAGTTTAGCGGGAACGGTAGTAGCGAACCTGTTGGCTAGCGTAGCGGGAGTTGCTTGGCTGCTGTATGTGGCAAGAATGCTGGATGGTTTGACTGGGGGAAATACTTCAGTAGCCAGTGCGGTAATTAGCGATATTACTACTCCTGCCCAGCGTCCAAAAGCTTTTGGTATCTTTGGGGCTACCTTTCGTTTGGGGTTTGTTATTGGTCCAGTATTGAGCTATTTTGCCCAACAGTTGCCGACTTTGCCTGGGGTTTCCTCTTTAGGAATGAGTTTTGTCGTCAGTGCTGCGATCGCAACTTTGGCTTCGTTGTTGACCTTGTTTTTCTTACCAGAAACAACTTCCACTCAGGGAGAGTTTAAATTGAGTTGGGATGACTTTGCTTTTGGTAAAATTGCCAAATCAGCAGCTAGACCACAATTAGGCAATTTATTTATTTTAACTTTCCTTAGCGGTAGTACTTTTACTATTTTTACCTTTGCCTTTCAGCCGTTTTTTCTTAATGTCTTAAACCAAGATTCGAAAGGATTGGCAATGATGTTTGCGCTGGTAGGAATTTTAGGCTTTATCTCTCAAGTATTTGCCCTAGAAGCATTAAGCAAAAGATTTAATTTAATTAATATTATTGCTGTTTCTTTAGCTTTGCGCGGGGTAACTTTCTTGTTGATGCCTACCTTTCCTACTTATGGCGCATTTATAATTATTATGGTTATGTTTGGGATAGTTAATTCCTTTCCCATGCCTTTAATTGATACGGTATTGTCTCTTAATTCCAACAACAAAGAACAAGGAGAAGTATTAGGAATAAACTCTTCTTATCTGAGTATGTCCAATGCGATCGGTCCTGTAATATCAGGTTTATTGGTAAGTTTGAATTACACAACTCCTTTATGGATTACAGGAATACTAACTATTTTTGTTGCAGGTTTTGCTTATAATCTTAAGTCTAGATTCAAGTGTAATAAACCAGCAATTAGTAGTTGAGAAAACTTGAAAAGGATAGAGAGTTTTGTTAACTTGGGGTACTATCATAGTGTGAGCAATTGCTAATAATTTTGCGAACAATAATTAGAGAAGAACCTAAGCTATCGAACTTTTTTCTTCTCTAAACTGATGTATCATAAATTCACGGTCAACCAAAAATATATTTTCAAATGTCTCGATATAATACTCAGAATTTAAGATCCTATCCACGAGTATCGGCAAAAGAACCAACTTCTCGAACTGCAATATCGGTAAAAGTGCCAATTAGTCACCATAAAGCATGGATGACTTTGCCTTCTGAGGAGAGAAATGAACTTTTGAGAAATACGATCGCCCAGACTTTAATTGCCAAGAATTTAATTGATTCTTAGAAGTTAGTTAGTAATTTTTTGAATTTTAATTAGTATCGAAATAAATAGAATTGCGATCGCCTTATTCTAAAAAAATAACAATCAATTAACTAAGCAAGGAACATTCTAAATCGAAGGCAATAACAATATATTTAAGTTTTGACATACAAACATGATGTTAGAACACAAATTTACCTATAAACAAAAAACTGGCAAGTTATTAAAACTTACCAGTTAAAATTATTGTTAATTAAATTTTAGATAAAGAACAGCGACACTTTTACTCTTTATCTTCAATCACCTGATCGATCAGACCATATTCTTGAGCTTCATATGCTGACATGAAATAATCGCGATCGGTATCTTTGAGGATTTTTTCAATAGACTGTCCAGTATTCTCAGCCATCATGTTATTTAGCTGATCGCGAATACGCAAAATTTCTCTTGCTTCAATATCGATGTCTGTTGCCTGTCTACGTCCTTGAACACCACCCAAAGGTTGGTGAATCATGATGCGAGAATGGGGCAAAGCTAACCGTTTACCTTTTGTACCACCGCAGAGTAAGAATGCTCCCATCGAAGCAGCCAAACCGACGCAGATAGTTACGACTTCTGACTTAATATGACGCATGGTGTCATAAATTGCCAATCCAGCAGTTACCGAACCACCAGGAGAGTTGATGTATAGGTAGATAGGCTTACCAGGATCTTCAGAATCCAAGTAAAGCATGATGGCAATAATTTGGTTTGCCAAAGCATCATTAACGCCTCTTCCTAGAAAGATGATGCGCTCGCGATACAAACGGTCATATATACTAATCCAGTCGCTATATTGCTGACCTGGAAGCTGATAGGGAACTTTGGGAATACCAATGGGCATGAGAGTTATTTTTGTATTATATTTATTTTTACGTGAGGACAGAAACAGGGGTGGCTAAATCGCTGGTGCTTTCTAAAACCTTGTCAATCAAGCCATATTCCTTGGCATCTTGAGGGGTCATATAAAGCATCCGATCTGTGTCTTTTTCCAACTTTTCTGTTGGTTGACCAGTGTTACGACTGAAGATTTCTAATACGGCTCGTTTATTTTCGATTACTTCCTTAGCGCGAATTTGAATATCAGTAGCTTGACCACGTGCGCCCTGACGAGCCTGGTGTAGAATTATTGTTCCGTTGGGCAGACTAGCTCGATATCCTTTTTCTCCTGAAGAAAGAATCATTGCAGCCGTTCCCATTGCTTGACCGATACAAATTGTATGAACTGCTGGCTTAATGTAGGACATGGTGTCGCAGATCGCAAATGCCTCTGTCTCAAAACCAATAGAATCTCCTCCATACCAAGAAGTACCAGTAGAGTTGATATACATGGTGATGGGTTTATCGGGATCGTCAAACTGTAGAAACAGCAATTGAGCCACAATTAATTCTGTGACATCTACTCCAATTTGATCCTTGTATTCATCAGATGAGACAAGAGGTAGTCCCAAATAAATAATTCGTTCTTTTAATAGTAGAGAAGGTAAATCTGGGGGTGGAGTACGATAATTACCACCGCCTCCTCCTCTGTAGGGTGCTTGTACTGCCTTAATTGGTGAGTCCATAGTATCTTTAGTGAATTTACCTCTTATTCTTATATTGTTATCTACCAGGGCAATAAGGTAGAAAAACAATTAATAAGGTTTAATTATTGCTTTTATGCCAAGGTTAGTAAAATGATTTTAACGCATCTATACTCTTAGGTTTTAGCTTGACTCAATCTATAAAACCGAACTATAACCGAACCACGATTATTTTTGAGTTTAAAATTACTCTTGAGAAGATTAATTGACTATGGCTAGAACGATCGCACTTATTGCTCACGACGATAAAAAAGACGACATGGTAAATTTTGCCACTCGGCATCAGCCAATGCTGTCTCGTTATAATATAGTCGCCACAGGCACTACAGGAAAACTAATTCAAGAGGCTACCAATCTAGAAATTGAGCGCATGGCATCGGGTCCATTAGGGGGAGATGCTCAAATTGCTGCTAAAGTCGTTGCAGGGGAAATCGTGGCAGTAATTTTCTTAATTGACCCTCTTAATGCTCAACCCCACGAACCAGATATACAGGCCCTTTTAAGAATTTGCAATGTTCATTTAGTTCCCTTGGCTACTAATTTAGGAACTGCCGAAGCGATCGCCAATAGTTTTGCTCAAAGTTTAGTTGCTCATTTAATTTTTAATCCTGTATCGGGCAACAGCAATGGTTTACAGGATTTGGAGTTTATTCAGCAAATGCTCGATCCTCACTTACATTTGGAAGTTCATTTAACTAGTCCTGATATTAGTCCTCAAGAATTGGCAACCCAAGCTATTGCCCAAGGTGCAGATATGATTATTGCTTCTGGTGGCGATGGTACGGTTTCTACGGTAGCAGGGGCATTAATTGGCACAGATATTCCTTTGGGAATTATTCCACGGGGAACAGCCAATGCTTTTAGTATGGCATTGGGCATCACTCAGCAAATTGGTCAAATACGTAGAGCTTGTGAGGTTATTTTGGCGGGAAAAACTAGAGTGATTGATGCAGCTAAGTGTAACGATTTGCCTTTGATCTTATTGGCAGGGATAGGCTATGAGGCGGAAACCATTGAAAAAGCCGATCGCGAAGCTAAAAACCGTTGGGGTTCGCTGGCTTATATTATGGCGGGTTGGCAACAGCTAGACGAGCAAAAACTTTTTGAAGCGGAAGTAGAAATTGAAGGAGAAATCAAAACTTTTCAGGCTGGTGCAATCACCGTTGCTAATGCTGCCCCTCCTACCTCCGTACTTGCTCAAGGAATTGGTGAAGTAATTATTGATGATGGTTTATTGGACATTACGATCGCCACTGTAGATAATAAGCTTCAAGCAGTTACTACTCTCTTTAGTATGCTAGGTGCAGCATTGATTAAAACTAGTGCTGAACTTGATAATGTTGTTCACGTGCGATCGCCTAAAGTTAAGATATCAGCCAATCCCGTGCAAAAAGTTGTCCTCGACGGAGAAATTATTGGCAACACTCCCTTAGAAATTGAATGTTTCCCTAAGAGTTTGACTGTATTCGCTCCCGTTAATGAGTAATAAGTAATGAGTAATAAACAGAAATTTATTTGGCTAACAATTTCTGGGTTTGTTATTAGTTTGTTTTTTGCCTGTGGAATTAAAAGTCAAAATAACTCTCTATTAGGAAAAACTGCGGAAAATTTATATTTGCCACCACGTCAAGATTTTAGAATTGTGGTGATTAGCGATCTCAATAGTCAGTATGGCTCTACAGAATATGAACCAGAAGTAAAACAGGCGATCGCTTTAATGTCTCAATGGCAACCTGACCTAGTTTTGTGTGGTGGAGATATGATTGCAGGACAAAAAAAATCTCTTACTGAGTCAGAAATTGATGCCATGTGGCAAGCATTTGATCGCCATATTGCAAATCCTTTACGCCAGCAGCAGATACCCTTTGGCTTTACTATTGGCAATCATGATGGTTCGGGTGCAATTAAAGATAAAGGTTTTGTTTTTCAAGAAGAGCGAAATCTGGCTCAAGCCTATTGGCGTAGGCATCAGGCGCAATTAGGTTTGGATTTTGTAGACGAAGAAAATTTTCCTTTCTATTATAGTTTTCAACAAAATGGTATTTTCTTTTTAGTGTGGGATGCCTCTACGCACAATATTTCAAAAGAACAATTGACTTGGGTAAAACAAACATTAAATAGCAACGTTGCCCAACAAGCAAAAACCAGAATTGCGATCGGACACCTGCCTTTATATCCTGTAGCAGCAGCTAAAAATAAGCCAGGAGAATATTTGGCTAAAGGGGAAGAAATGCGATCGCTCTTGGAACAAAATAAAGTGCAGGTATATATCAGCGGACATCATCATGTTTATTATCCTGGCAAAAAAGGAGACTTGGAATTACTCCATGCAGGAGCATTAGGACAAGGTGTAAGACAATTGATCGACAGTGATTTATTACCCTATCCCACTGTTACAGTTATAGACTTAGAAACAGCTACATCTAAGCTGACATACAGTACTTACAATGCGAAGACTTGGGAATTAATTACTTTAAAACAGCTTCCCCCTTCGATTAAAGGAGAACATGGCGCTATCATCAGGCGAGATTTGTCATCAAACTAAATTCCGTGACTTTTCCCAATTACCCAGTGACGACGAAAAAACCGAGAGAGGGAAGATTCTTCAAGAGACAGAGAAATTGGTCTACCGTGAGGACAGGTACGAGGGTTGCGGGTAGCCTGCCAAAGATTTAATAAATTCTGCATTTCGGGCAAATCCAAGACTGTACCGTTACGAATTGCACTGCGACAGGCGGTAGCTACTTGAGCAGATCGCAAATCTCCTCCCCAACTCAACTCCACCAGAGCATCGGCGCAATCGTTTCTTTCAGCTAAGGCTTTGGGTGCATTACGCACCGCCCAAATATTATCGCCAAATAGTTCGATATCGATGTTTAGTTTTTGCAACTGCTCGACTTGTCTTTGTCTGAGATATTCTAGGGTGATGGAAGTGGTTAAAGGTACTAATTCCCAACAGTCTTGTAATTGTTCATACAGTACTCGCTCATGGGCAATATGTTGTTCTACTAGCCAAACTCCAGAAGAATGTTCGGCAACTATATAGGTTTTGCTGACTTGAGCCACTGCTTTAAGCTTTAAGGGATTGTGGTTGGCGATAGAAGATGTTTTTTTAACTAAATCCCCTGCTAGATCTCGATCTATTTGATATTTACCTGAAGCCTCTGCCACTCTTAGCATTTTACCTACTCGATGATCGCTTACTCCATCGGGAAGATGACTATCATTGAGTCTTAAAACTCTAGCTATTGCTTTACCAACTTCTTCTTGCCAATAGGGAAGAGAATGAAGATATATCTCGGTTTTAGCAGGATGACGATTCCAGTCAATTTGACTCGGACAGGTATGAAGATGCAAAAAACAAACGGGATAGCGATCGCGGGGTAGAGTTTTTGCCATACTATTTAAAATAGTTTGTTCTAATTCTGGCGATCGCACTAAACGATTATTGACCGATACTTTAACCCAATCTGCTCTATGGCGGTGACAGCGATCGGGTAAGCCAATAGTTAACTCTATAATTGAAGTGACAGAATTCTCTTCTTCTGAAGGGGTGGAAGTTTCCACTCTCATGTATTCTACGTCGCTGCTACTGACTCTTTTAAGAAACTGGGGTAAAACATCCTTTGCCGTTGTCCCAGGACTAATATTGAACCAGGAGTTATTGTTTTGCTTAATTTGCCAAGTAGTTTGGGGATGGCACAATGCCACATGATGGATTAGCTTTTGAATTGCTTTTAATTGCTGGGGAAAAGGGGGCAAACCACGACGACGAACAGGGATTTTGGCAAATAGGTTAGAAACAGTCACGATTGTCCCAGGAGCGATCGCGATCGCAGATTCTCGAACTGCTTTACCTTCCTGATACGCTACTTGCCAACCAACAGGCTTTAATCGATCTCTGGTGCGACTACATATAGTTAAATCCGCAACTTGAGCAATACTATGAAGAGCTTCCCCTCGAAAACCCAGACTGGTGATATGCCATAAATCCTTACAGGTACGAATTTTGCTAGTGCTGTGGGGTTCGATACAAATCCTCAAATCTTCCAAGGACATTCCCCTACCGTTGTCACTTACCTGGACTTGCCACGATTGGGGATCTAAAGCGATCGCAATTCTGGTAGCACCTGCATCTAATGAATTTTCTACCAATTCTCTTACCACCGCTGCCAAGGAATCTATCACCTCTCCCGCTGCAATGAGGTCAATTACCTCGTCTGGTAGGGTTTGGATTTCTGAAGGCATATGCTTGAGACTCTTTTGATTCAACGGTATTAAAATTTCTTTCATTTCATCTTATAACCTATGGCTTACCATCTATTGCTTACTCAAGTCTTTGATAAGAAACGTTGAAATCGAAAGTCAATATATTATATCAGGCTATAGTACATATAAACTATTGACTCTCAATATGAAGGATGCTTTAAATATATGCAAAAAATATCACAGCATTGATATTAATACTTTGATTGTTAAGGATAAAGAAAAGCTAACAATTTGGATTGAAGAAAAATCTATTATTGAATCTGAAAATCGAATAAACGAATCTCAGGGGGAAGCAGCCACTAACGATCGACTACCGACAAAAAAGGTGACGAAAAGATATCGAGGTCAAGTATATGAAGAAACAGTTGTCGATTGGTCAGCAGTACAGCAATTAAATCGGCAAAATAAACCTGCCCGTAAATATCGAGGACAGTATATTGATTGAATTTAGAAACCTAAACTTTTTTTGACTTCCAAAGCTGTTGCGGGGGCTAATAAAACTCCGTTGCGGTAGTGGGCTGTAGCCAGTAAAACATTGCTGTATCCCGATAAGTTATTAATGATGGGGGCTGGTATACCTTCTGGGCGAGGACGCTTGCCAGTCCATGTTTTTAGGATAGTGGCATTTTTTAGTTGAGGGCAAAATGCGATCGCATTTTTGCTCAGTTGTTCTAATAATTCGGCATCTGCAATACTTTCTCCTGCTTCGGTAGGGAATTCTACAGTTGCTCCTAGCCAATATTCTCGATCGCCTAAAGGTACGATATGTATATCATTTCCTGTAACTACAGGCTGAAAATGAGCATGACCTAAAGGTCGATCTAGTTTAAATTTAATTGCCTGTCCCAATACAGGGCGAATAGGGATAGCCCGATCTAAAGATTGAGTCAGGGGAGTTGAACCTAGTCCAGCGGAGATAATTAGTTGTTCTACCTCAATTTTTCCTGTGGTTGTGACTAACTGCTTGCAGGTAGATAATTCGTCGTCTTGGTTTAATTCAGTTGTAAAATCTTCTACTGCTACGCCCAACTCAAACTTGACTCCGTTAGCAGTAGCAGCAGCAACTAATGCTTGAGTCAATTCAACAGGATTAATTTGCCGATCTTGAGGAGAATAAACTCCACCAATAATATCGTCGTTGATTAAATGAGGGCATTGCTGTTGAACATAATTGCGATCGCCTATTTCTAAACGCCATCCCTCTTCTTGACGAAATTCTTGCAATTTGTGCCATTTTTCCAGATTGTCCCCTGCAAACAAAAGTTTGAAAATTCCTTGACGATTAACAGAAATATGTAATCCTGTTTTCTCTTCCAATTCAGGAATCAAGCTTTCATAGCGTTGGAGACTAGTCGCTCTAAACCGCCAAGCACGACCTTTTTTCTTCCCGCTAATGATACCCATCAAAACCCCTAAAGCAGCACCCGTTGAGCCAGAAGCAGGGGTATTTTTTTCAACGACAGTGATGTCCAATTCAGGTATTAAACTAAGCTCATAAGCGATCGCCGAGCCAACTACTCCACAACCAATAATGACAATCTTGCTCATAATTAATTAAACAAAAACAAAAGAAAAGGCTCGGCAATGCCAAGCCCACTTCTATTAATCTATCTTGTATCGATTTTTCCTAAGCATTACCATCATCAAAGTCAGGAATAACCTCTTCAATTTCATCAACTGTTTCTGCCACTTCTTGTTTGACACCTTTAAAAACATTTTCTGCTGAATCCATCGCTTTTTCTGCCTGATTTACAGGTTCTTTTGTTTTAGGAATCAGACTGGCGTAAACATCCAAATCGGACACCATTTCTTTATACTGAGAGATCGCTACATTATAGTTATTGTCATCCACAGCAGCATCAATATTTTGAATATGACCAAAGATATCTTTAGCCATTTCTAAAGCTGGTTCTTGCTCATCAGGAAGCAAAGCGTTAGATAAATAGGTCAAGTCTCTTCTAATTAAGCCAAGAGGACCATGAAGAAAGCTATCTGCATTTACCCAATCTTCTTTGTCAATATATTGACCGAGTTCGGGAATTCTTTGACGGGCAACATCTAGAGGAATGCGATAGGTTTTAATTTTTTGCAATTTATCGGGAGTATAAGTAGGAGGCGCAACAGCCGAGGTACTACCACAGCTAACTAAAATAGTTGTAGCCAACACTAATATTAAAGAAAGAATAGGACGAAAGATCTTCATTTTGCTAAATATGAACTTTATTACTATTCTCTGATTTTCTCAGGAAAAGGTACACCTTTAAAAAACTTTGCGACGAAAAAACTGCACAATTTCTTGAGAAATATCCGATGCCCAATGTTCTTGGGGATAATGCTTGGCTTCGGCTAATTCAATTAAATCGATTTGAGGATTGTTATTAGCCAGCTTTTTGACATCATCGATACTCAACCACTTATCTGCTGCACCCCAAATAATTAAGGTTGGTGTTGTCCACTGGCTTAAACCAGCTTCAATTTCTTTTGTTGTCCCATCTAGATCTAATTTTTTAAGAATGGTCATTAAAGATCTGCCTACAGCCGAACTTTGCAAAAAAGGCTTGCGTAATCGATCTAGATCTTGGTCAGCAACTACAAAACCACTGCCTTTCTCAATCGTGCGATCGACCAATAAAGGATCTTGAGTCATCATGTCGCCGACAAAAGGCAAACTCAACTGTTTCATCAGCCAAGGTAGTTTTGCACCAGGAGTAATCGGCGTATTGAGAATAATTAGCCCTTCAACCTGTTCGGAATTTTGTAAAGCATACTGGATGCCAACTGAACCCAAAAATCCTTGCACAACTAAATAAAATTTCTCTAGCTTCAAAGCAGCAATTAATTTTGCCAACTCTGTTAAAAATGCTTCAGGAGTATAGGCAAAGTCTTTTGGCTTGGGTTTATCAGAAAATCCGCATCCTAACCAATCTATTGCCGTGCTAGGAATGTTTTCATCTGCTAACAAGGACATATTTTTTTCCCAGGTATAGCTATGGGAAGGTAAACCATGTAGAAAAAGTACAGGAGTGCGTTTGCTTTCTATCTCTGTTTGACGATAAAACCACTCAAACTCACCCGCTTTTATTTTCTCTGTTTTTATAGACATTTATTTTTTATTATTGTTAACTCTTTGACGAAGCATACATTATTAGGGATAAAGGATGAGGGATGAAGGATGAAGGATGAAGGAACAATGAAGAAAATTTTGTTAACAGGTGGTGGTTCTGCTGGTCACATTACGGTCAATTTGAATATGTCAATAGCGAACTTCCTAATGTGATGTCTCTGGCAGATTTAGTAATTTCTCGTGCTGGATTGAACTTTATTTTTGAGTTTTTAGCTCTCAAAAAGCCAATGATTTTGATTCCTTTGTCCAGCAAATCTAGTCGTGGCGACCAAATTGATAATGCTATGGTTTTTAGAAACAGGGGATATGCTGAAGTGATTTTGGATCAGAAAATTTAACTAAGGATACTTTACTAAATACGATCGCAAGTGTATTTAATAATAAAGAAGAATATATTAATCGTATGGATAATAGTGATGAAGATTCCTCTTTACAAAAGTTATTTAATTCGATTGTTTCCTTGGCAAAGTAGCGATTAATAAACTAACTATGAAAATCGCGAATCGGCTCTATTTTATTTTTTTGAGCAATGATTGATATACAGGTTTTAGTCTAAATTAAAAGATTCTTGCATCAAAGATTCTGTCATTTGCTCTCTGGTTTCTTCATCTGAATCGTTAAGAGATAGAAGCTTGCTAGTTTCTGATGCTTCTAAAGGGCGACTAAACCAGAAACCCTGCATTTGCTGACAGTTTAAATTGCGTAGTAAATCCACTTGTTCTTGAGTTTCTACTCCTTCTGCTACTACTCGTAAATCGAAACCTCGCCCTAAGTTAATTAAAGCAGTTGCGATCGCCATATCTTTAGGACTATTGGTCAACTGTTGAACGAGGGTTTTATCTATTTTCAAAGTATCTAGAGGAAAATGTTTGAGGTATTCCAATATAGAAAATCCTTCTGTGAAATCATCAATAGCAATACACACTCCTAAACTTTTCAAATTTCTTAGAGTAGTTTTGCTGTATTCGACATTTTTGAGTAAACTCAGCGCGCTAATTTCTAATTCTAATAGTTGAGGATCTAAAGCTGTTGCTGCTAATATTTCCGCAATTTTTGAGACTAAATTAGTTTGCTCAAACTGGACAGAAGATAAACTAACTGTAATTCTTGATGCAGGCAAACCTTCTTGCTGCCAAGCTTTATTCTGACTACAGGCTTGATAGATTGCCCATTCTCCAATGGGTATAATTAACTGACTTATTTCTGCTGACTTGATAAAGTTATTGGGAGAAACCAACCCAAACTCTGGATGCTGCCAGCGTAATAGAGCTTCTATTGCTTCAGTTTTACCTGTATTTAGGTCGATTTGTGGTTGATAATATAGCCTGAATTCTTTTTTCTCTAAAGCCGTTTGTAATAGCATCTCAAGTTCGAGTGCGACTACAGCCTGAGAGTTCATCGACTCATTATAAAACTGATAGCTATCCTTAGATTTGTAAGCACGTTCTAAGGCGGTATTGGCATTGGCTAATAAGATATTTATATCAGCTCCATCTTGAGGATATACAGCAATACCTAAACTGCCGTTGAGAGTGACTTTAGTATCTCCCAAAGTAAAAGACTGTTCTACAGATTTTTTAATTCTTTTATTTATTTTGGCTATTTCGTCAATACCATTTATTTGAGGCATCAACAAAGCATATTTATCATCTTCCCAGTGGATAACTATGTCTCCAGCGCGTATACAAGAATTTAATCTTTTGCCCAAAGTTGATAATAACTCTTTACTCTTCTGTACACCCAAGTTTGCTGTAATATCAGGCAAGAAATAAAGTTTACAAAATACTATCGCCATCAAATTTTCGCTTCTTTCGGCATTGGCAATAGCAGTAACTATTTGTTGCTTAAATACATCTGTTGGGGATAAATCTACTTGGGATATTTGCTGAAACTCTAAACTTAATTGTTTTTTATTAGAACCATTAATGATTAAACAAATTGTTTCTTTCTCTCCCGAATGAGCTAAACTAATTTTTACCTGAGCTTTAATAGATTCTCCATTTTCATGACGTAACAAACATTCTCCAGAAAAACTATTTTTCTCAGCAATTACTCTTTGTAAAATTCCCGCAAATTTATCAGAAGCTGAAGAAAGCTCATAAATATTCATCGCTAAAAAGCAATCGCTCGAATATCCTAATAATTCGCTACAGGCATCATTAACTTCAACTATTTGCTTAGTAGTAGATTCTACTAGAATAATCCCATCGCTTATATGTTGAGTTATCTTATTGTAAATATCTGCTTTATATTTTATTGCTGCTTCTAATTTTTTTTGCTGAGTTATATCGACAATATAATTTCTAATTACTTTATTGTCGGGTAAATAATGGGCAGTTTGCCAAAAAGTTTTATCACCGACTTTGACTTCTCGGTTAATAATATTATCTTCTCCTTGATGATAGATAGAAATTAAATTTTCTAGTAAAGGATGATTAAGCTTGCTATGATGTATATCTTTAAAATTAATAATACCAGCAGAATTTATATACGTAATATTACCGTACAGATCTATTTCAACAATTGGTTGAGGACTTAATTCAGTTAATGAAACCTGTCGCGAAGAATCAACTAATACTTTTTTACTATTGTTGTTATTAGAAGATGGTTCGTGAGCTAGAGAAACAATAGTATCTTTGTTAGTTGAAGCACTTGGTTCTAAAGGTGCAGGGGAACTATCTAGGGAGAAATCTTTAGGCGGATCGACAGGTAAATCTGATGTAACCTTATAAGTTGCGTGAGCATCTCCACTAAATTGAATAACATCCCCGTGTTTCAATTCATGGACTAAAGTTTTTTTGCTGTTAATATAAATTCCATTACGGCTTCGATTGCCCTGTAAGTCTCCATCCAAAACCCAATAGGAAAACTTGTTAGTTTTAACATCTGTTCTTCTTAAAAGGGTGGCGTGATTTCGAGAAGTTTTTTGGCAAGAAAGAACAATATCATTGCTAGAGTGGCGCCCAATGGAATAGGTAGCAGCATCAAGATTAATTTCTCTCTGAAAAGAAGGATCTTCAATTACTAATACGTGATGTATTTTATCTAGGCTATCCATTGCATTATCTTTATTGTGTTTTGCATTCATGTTGTTCTGAGTATCAGTGGAGACTAGTTTTTTATACCAATTCAGATTTGAAGCACTATATAAAAACTAGCCATAACTATATATTTCTTAATGCTCCTAATCGTCGTCATAAACCGATCTATCTGATACTAGAAGTGTTTAGTGCCATCAAAAAACTGCCAACATAATAGTTAAGCATATTGTTCCCGAAAGAAAGAATAAAATATCAGTCAAAATTAAATCATTTGTTCCTTATTATTAACCAAGAATTTGTAAGCAGCAAATACTAGTAAATTTGCGGTTAGATAATTACATTAAAACAGAATAGGCTGGGTTTGCTGAATCATAAATAAATCAATGTTGGCTAGGGTTTGGAGTGCAGCGATCGCGGGTATTGATGCTATCAAAGTAGGGGTTGAAGTAGATGTGTCTGGGGGACTTCCCAAAATTATTGTGGTTGGATTACCTGATATGGCAGTCCAAGAATCAAAAGAGAGAGTCAAGGCAGCCCTTAAAAATGCTGATTTTGCCTTTCCTGTACGTAAGATCGTAATTAACCTTACCCCCGCAGATTTACGCAAGGAAGGACCTTGTTTTGATTTGCCTATCAGTGTGGGAATTTTAGCTGCATCAGAGCAAGTAGATCCGCAGTTGCTAGGAGATTATTTGTTTTATGGAGAGGTTTCTTTAGACGGCACGCTGAGATCGGTCTCAGGAGTATTACCTATTGCTGCTGCTGCACGAAGAATGGGAATTGCAGGTTTGATTTTGCCCAAAGGAAATGCCTCTGAAGCAGCGGTGGTTAAAGATATTGCCGTATATGGATTTGAAAGTTTAACCCAAGTAGCAGATTTTCTCAATCAGCCAGATAAATACCAGCCTGTTGTTGTTGAACAGTCTATGGAGCAAGAATCTTTAACGCAATTCTCTAATTTAAAAGATGTTAAAGGACAAGTACAGGCTCGTAGAGCTTTAGAAATTGCAGCAGCAGGAGGTCACAACCTTATTTTTGTCGGGCCTCCTGGGAGTGGTAAAACTATGCTGGCTCAACGTTTACCAGGGATTTTACCCAATCTTTCTTTTGAAGAAGCTTTGGAAGTCTCCCAAATCCATTCTGTAGCTGGATTACTCAAAGATCGGGGAAACCTCATTACCAAAAGACCTTTTCGTAGTCCCCATCATTCCGCTTCTGGTCCTTCATTAGTCGGTGGTGGTAGCTATCCTCGTCCTGGGGAAATCTCCTTAGCTCATCAAGGGATTCTTGTTTTTAGATGAGCTAACTGAGTTCAAACGTAATGTATTAGAATACTTGCGCCAGCCTTTAGAAGATGGTCAGGTAACAATTTCCCGTACCCGTCAATCGGTGGTATTTCCTGCTCAATTTACCTTAGTTGCCAGTACCAATCCCTGTCCTTGCGGATATTTTGGCGATCCGATCCAAAATTGTACCTGCTCTCCTCGGCAGCGAGAAAACTATTGGGGCAAACTTTCTGGTCCTTTGATGGATAGAATCGATTTGCAGGTGGCAGTTAATCGTCTTAAACCAGAAGAGATGACTAGACAATCTATAGGAGAAAACTCAGAATTAGTAAGAGTAAGAGTTGTGGCTGCTCGAAACATAGCAGAAAAACGCTTTACTGAAGACAAAAAAGTTAACTGTAATGCCCAAATGCGATCGCAACATCTAAGGGAACACTGCATTTTAGATGATGCTAGTCGTAATTTATTAGAAGGAGCAATACGTAAACTAGGTCTATCTGCTAGGGCAATGGATCGAGTTTTGAAAGTATCCCGTACTATTGCCGATCTAGCAGGCGATCGTAATTTACAAACTAATCATTTAGCAGAAGCAATTCAATACCGCACTATTGATAGAATGCAATATTAATTCTACCAGGGTTAATAACCAAAAAAATAGAGGAGTTTAGTCAAATATAAAACCCCTCTATTTTAAAACACTAACTTTTGTACTTAATTCAAAAGCAATTTGGTTCTATGTTGCACTACTAGATAGCAAGAACTCTTTTAATAATTCTGCTTTGTCAGTTTTTTCCCAAGGCAAATCCAAATCATCTCTGCCAAAGTGACCGTATGCAGCCACGTCTTGATAAAAACGACCGTTTCTTTCTTGGGGTAGATTGCGTAGGTTGAGGGTTTGAATAATTCCCGCAGGACGTAATTCAAAATGCTGCCTGACTAAATCCAAAAGCTTTTCTTCTTCCACTTTGGCAGTACCAAAAGTTTCGATAAAAATACTTGTTGGTCTAGCAACACCAATAGCATAACTCACCTGCACTTCGCACTTATCAGCCAAACCTGCTGCCACAATATTGTTCGCTACATAACGACAGGCATAGGAAGCACTGCGATCTACTTTTGTGGGATCTTTTCCAGAAAATGCACCGCCACCATGACGAGAATAGCCACCATAAGTATCGACAATGATTTTACGACCAGTTAAGCCTGAATCTCCTTGAGGGCCACCAATCACAAACTTCCCTGTAGGATTAACCAAGAAACGAGTATCGTCATCTGGCTTTATTTCCAAGTCAGCAAATACAGGTTGAACTACCGCAGACCAAAGATCTTCCTTAATCTTCTGCTGAACAGCACTACCTTCGGAAATATCACCAATAGTTTCGCTGTGTTGAGTCGAAATAAGAATGGTATCTATGCCGACAGGCTTGCCATCTTCATATTTAACGGAAACCTGAGTCTTACCATCAGGACGCAAATAAGCTAAGTCTCCCTGCTTCCTTACCTGTGCCAAAAGACGGGACATACGATGAGCCAAACTAATAGGCATTGGCATCAATTCAGGAGTTTCGTTACAGGCAAACCCAAACATGATTCCTTGGTCGCCCGCACCAATCTTATCTAATTCACTATCGCTAAGATTTTCTCGTTGCTCTTGAGCAGAAGTGACACCTTGAGCAATATCTGGAGACTGCTCATCTAAAGCAATCAATACAGAGCAACTGTCGGCAGAAAAACCGTTTTCAGCATTAGTATAGCCAATTTCAGCAATTTTCTTTCTGACTAAATCGACATAGTTAACTTGAGCTTTAGTGGTAATTTCACCAGTAACTAAAACCAATCCTGTATTGACTACTACTTCTGCTGCAACACGACTGAGAGGATCTTGAGCTAGCAAAGCATCTAGGATAGTGTCGGAAATTTGATCGCAAATTTTATCAGGATGACCTTCTGTGACTGATTCGGAAGTGAATAAATAGTTACGAGACAATTTGTTCTAGTCCTCTAGGAGAGATTACATATAGTGATGCTGAATATACAGTGACGCTAAATTTTAATTTATATATTCAATCATTAAGGTACATAATACAGGTTTACTTTAACAATCACAAAATTTGAATTTCAGACAAATCAAAAATGTGAGCATCACCTTGAAGAGATAGTGAGTTTTTATTGCGATTGATACTTATCGTTCCTGCTGCTCCCGCTGCTTTTGCCATTTGGATATCAGCCTGGGAGTCTCCCACCATTAGAGTTTGTTCTGGAGCTACTTTTAAAGCTTGACAAGCTTTAATATATAGCTGTGGATTGGGTTTGTAGAGTTCCCCATCTACTCCCATACTAATATTTATATATTCTTGCAGTTGATGATTAGTAACAAACTCTTCTACCCCTGTAGTGGAATCAGCCGACAGAATTCCCAGCTTCAATCCCGAATTTTTCAAAGACTGTAGTACATCTTTAACTTCTAGAAATAGTGGAGCAGATTCGGGTGTTTTGCTCAGGTATTTTGATTCTAATATTTCTGTAAACGCTTCTTGAGCAATTTTTCTTGCCTCGTGCCAACTGCGTCCTGTTTCGGCGATATATGCCGCAGCAGCGATTTCATTTTCTTGACGACTACCGACAGCTAGCAAACCCGTAGGATCTAAAGTATTATCCTGGATACCGAACGCCATCAGTAATGGCTCTCCTACTCCTGGTATTTGAGCGTCAATTAAACGCGCTCTTTGAATACCTACTTCTCGCCAAAATGCTAAAGAGTCTTCCAATGTTCCATCTTTGTCAAAGATAATTGCAGCTATATTCTCAAATTCTAAACCTTTACAAGCGATCGTGTTACTAGCTGAAGACATCGCAATAGACAAAATTTTTCTCCCATCAGATAATTAAGCAAAAAAAGAGAGGGTTAATTCCCTCTCAATATATTTATTTTTCCAGTAAAACGAACAAACTAAATTTATTCTTCTGTGGATGCACCTACCATTTCCTCAGAAGAGTCCTCTTCTGTACCTGATTCTCCCGTGACCGTTTCGATAACATTTTCAACTACGTCGGTAACAGCTTCTGCTGCTCCTTCAACTGCTTCGGTAGTGGCTTCAACAACGTTTTCAACCACGTCGGTAACAGCTTCAACTGCTTCTTCAACTACGTCTGTACTTGTTTCTGCTGCTTCTTCAACTACGTCTGTACCTGCTTCTGCTTGCTTCTTCAACTGCTTCTGTTGCGGATGCAATCTCTTCTGCTGCCTCTTCTAAAGTAATCCCTTCAGCTTCAGCCAACAATTTCTGACGATATTTCTCAGCCATTTCTTCGGCTTTCTCAAACACAATCTCTCTGTTTTTGAGCATATCACCTGGTTCTGGCTCTAGTTGCTTGGTGGAGAGAGATATACGACCTCTTTCTGCATCTAGGTCAATAATCATCACTTTAAGTTCATCATTGACACCAAATACGCTATGGGGGGTGTCAATATGATCGTGAGATATTTCTGAGATGTGTAGCAATCCACTTACGCCACCAATATCGATAAACGCACCATAAGGCTTGATACCGCGTACAGATCCTCTGACGACTTGACCAACTTCCAAACCGTTCATCTTGCGCTCTACCAATGCTCGACGATGACTTAGAACTAGTCGATTACGTTCTTCATCTACTTCTAAGAATTTGAGTGGCAAATCTTCACCAACAAGATCTTCTTTAGCTTCTCTTGCGCTGATATGAGATCCAGGAATAAATCCTCTTAAACCTTCAATTCTAACTAATGCACCACCACGGTTAGTAGCAAATACATTAGAACGCACTGTTGCATCTTCTTGCTGTAGTTGTCTAACACGCTCCCAAGCTCGCATATATTCAATGCGTCTGATAGATAGGGTTAATTGACCATCTTCGTTTTCGTCAGTAAGAATAAAAAATTCTCTTGTTTCGTCTGCTTGAAGAACTTCAGTTGGGTTGTCAACTCTATTGATTGACATTTCTTGAATGGGAATATATGCTGCTGTTTTTGCACCAATGTCAATCAAAGCACCCCTTGGTTCCATACTAAAAACTGTTCCCGCTACGATATCTCCAGGGCTGAAATGATAATCATACTTGTCGAGGAGAGCAGCGAAATCTTCGTGAGTAAAACCAATATCTTTAGTGCTGTTTGCTTGCTGATTGACCATATGGATTAGATGTCCTTGTTATATTTCCTTATTTTTTTGATTGATAAGCCTCCTGCTGGATGTACACTCGCTACTGTCGTCGTGCAGCCTACACCTACATTCACCTAGCCTCTCAGCCAACAAAAATGCAATATTGAATTGTAAGAACTCTATAAAGCATTGTTGCTACTGAAAATTACGTTTGCTTGTTGGCAAGATGGCATTATAGCATTGTAACTTTTTATTGGGATGGCGGTAACTTTTTTTTGTTTTTTTACTAAAAGTTGATTGTATCGATCGCAAATTTGACTTAATTTGCTATTCTTTAGCAAAACATGAAGCAAACATTGCTGACTATATGGTCAGATTCATGGTGAATTCTGGACTTTTAGAATTTTCGTTTTGAAGATGGTTTAACGTCTCAATAAAATCTTTGATTCCTTGAAATTTCCTATACACCGAAGCAAATCGTATATAAGCTACTTCGTTTTCATAGCGCAGATTTTGTAATACTAACTCTCCAATCTCGCTGCTAGTAAACTCTTTACCTGAATTTTGTTGCAATCTTCCTTCTATACTGTCTACAATTGCTTCTGCTTTTTGATGAGAAACTAGTCGTCTTTTCACAAGCTCTTAATATTCCTCTCAACAATTTTGCTCTGTCAAAAGATTCTCGACTGTCATCTCTTTTGATTACCGTAATGGGTACTAATTCTATTCTTTCATAGGTTGTAAAACGCTGTTTACAATTTAGACATTCTCGACGACGGCGGATACTCTGTCCACTCTCTGTAGAACGAGATTCTAAGACTCTACTTTCCGTGTGCTGACAGTTAGGACAGTGCATGGATTTTAAATATATGCTTTTCTATAGAGGAGTTGTTCATATAAACGATAAATCTGAGCCGTCTATTACATCATAGTCTGTTTGTTAACAGACAATAGGTAGAAATGACTCAGAAATGACAACATCTTAAAAATGCTTAACAATTACTACATTTAGTTATAGCTAAACATAATTCAAGTTGAGCATTTAAATTTAATCTAGATTAATATCTATTTACTTTTCAATGCGGGGTGGCTCGCGAAAAGCGATCGCGAAGAATAGAACGGAAATTCCCATAGCCAACACCAAAATGTATGCAACAGCTTCCATATTTAAAATCCTACAGTGTGTGTTATTTATATTTTATCAACAAAACTAGCTAAAGTTTTTGCTTTTGTTTGTTTATAGAGAGAAACAATTACAGTTGCTTCTCTCCATAAACTATTGTTCAAAATTCACTAATTAGCAAATTCTGTTTATGCTTCTTGTTTTGCGCGAGTAGATTTGTCACCCACTTTCTGATAGAAGCCCCATTCCACTTGTTCTTCTTCTAGCTCAGGGTCAACACCAGCAAATACGTCTCTGTACAACGTACGAGAACCATGCCAAATATGACCAAAGAAGAAGAATAAAGCAAATACCGCATGACCAAAAGTGAACCAACCACGAGGGCTAGTACGGAACACACCGTCAGACTCTAGTGTTTCAGTATCAAAAGCAAAGGCTTCGCCAAGTTGAGCCTTACGGGCATATTTCTTGACCGTAGGCGCATCACTGAAAGATTGACCATCTAAAGCACCACCATAGAAGGAAACACTAACGCCACTTTGTTCTACGCTAAGTTTAGATTCTGCACGACGGAAAGGAATATCTGCTCTAACAACTCCATCTGCATCAACTAAGATGACGGGGAATGTTTCAAAGAAGTTAGGCATACGACGAACGCTTAGTTCGCGACCTTCTGCATCAGTGAATACTGCGTGTCCTAACCATTCCTGGGCAATACCATCACCACTATCCATTGAACCAGTACGGAACAAACCGCCTTTAGCAGGGCTGTTTCCAACATAGTCATAGAAAGCTAGTTTTTCAGGAATTGTAGACCAAGCTTCAGAACGAGTCAGACCATCATCCATTCCAGTTTCAACGCGACGTTGAATCTCTTGGTTGAAGTATCCTTGATCCCACTGATAACGAGTAGGACCAAACAATTCGATGGGAGTAGTTGCATTTCCATACCACATAGTTCCTGTTACGACAAAAGCCGCAAAGAATACCGCAGCAATACTACTAGAAAGAACTGTTTCAATGTTACCCATCCTCAAAGCTTTATATAGCCTTTCTGGAGGACGAACGCTGAGATGAAATAAACCAGCAATAATACCAACAACACCAGCAGCAATGTGGTGAGCTACAACGCCACCAGGATTAAAGGGGTTAAATCCTGCCAGGACCCCATTCTGGAGCTACGGGCTGGACGTGACCAGTTACCCCAAAGGCATCTGACACCCACATTCCAGGTCCCCAAACTCCAGTGAGGTGAAATGCTCCAAAACCGAAGCAAAGTAGACCAGACAAGAACAGGTGAATACCAAACATTTTTGGTAAATCTAAAGCTGTATTGCCAGTACGGGGATCGACGAATAATTCTAGATCCCAATATACCCAATGCCATACTGCTGCAAGGAACAGTAGACCAGATAATACGATGTGAGCGATCGCAACGCCTTCAAAAGACCAGAAACCAGCACTTGCGCCTGTTTCTCCAGTTACGCTCCAGCCACCCCACGATGTGTCTACACCCAAACGTGCCATAAAAGGTAATACAAACATACCTTGTCGCCACATGGGATTGAGAACAGCATCGCTAGGATCGAATGTTGCCAGCTCAAATAGAGCCATAGAACCAGCCCAACCTGCCACTAGAGCAGTGTGCATGAGGTGAACTGATATTAATCTTCCTGGATCGTTCAAGACGACTGTGTGAACTCGATACCAAGGTAGTCCCATAGACTAAACCCCTCCTAATTGATTAAATAATTTATTTAGATTGATCGGCTACTTTTGCTCTAAGGATGAAATCACCATTAGGTGGAGAAGCCAATTTTGACCATTATTTTGTAATCTGTATTTATGCCAAAATCCTTATGATTATTAAGGAAACCTCGATCCCCTTTAGCTAGAAAATGGGCTTGCTCGAGAAAGACTTGAAAATACTATTTATTTAAAGAAGTGTAACTATTGTTAGAACCTATTGCAAGATCTATCGAATCTTATTGCTAAATGTAAATTTATGTTAACCATTTCCAATCTCAAATTAGTAATTGTGAAAAAGTTTAGAGTGAAGAATTAGGAAATATTAAATATTGATTCTGAACTGCTCAATATTTCGATCGCCTGCTCCGCATCAATCAAACGTTTTAATACAACCTGTCCAATACTAGAACTAGTTTCTATTTTACTTTTGGGTTGAACCTCGACCATTAGCACTGCATCTTCCACTGCATAAAGCCATAGAGTTTCACCCTGTTGGATACTACCACAGTTCAAAAGTTTTATCTCAGGTCCGCGTCCCCAACTTACATGATCCCATAATCCGCCAAACTCCCAAACTCTACCGTGAGTCCAGCCATCACTTAGAAAAAAATACTTCACTTTGTCAATAGTCACCTAAATCTAAAATGTGAATTGAACGAGGAAGTGCCCTAGAGGATTAGCTCCGCGTCACGCGGGGGGTTCCGCCCGTAAGCATATGCGAAGCGGTATCCTCTTGGACAAGTCTCGTTGTTAAACTTCAATAAGAAATTAACCATTACTTATTTTACGGAGCGATCGCGAATATAAAGCGATAAGATTTATCAAAATTATAATTATCAAGTTAGACTCTCTCTTCAGGAAAAGTTTCGTTGAATTCTTCAATCAGCTCGTCTAATTCTTCCAAAGCTTGATCTACGTCAATCCTTAGAGTACCTAGATTTGGTCTTTCCAATAATTCTACTAAAGAATCTCTTTTCGCAGCCATTTGGGCTATTTTGGCTCTAATCTCAACTTTATCCATAATTTCTTTAAACTTAAGTATCCAATAGCTTTAGAATAGACAATATTGACAAATTTAAACAATTTTTTATTATGTTGCGTAAAATACCATTGGCTGCGGTGGGTTTAACTGTAGGAGGGATTTTAACTGTTGTTGGTTTTTATGCCTATGCCGTGGGAATGAATACTCTAAACTTGGCTGGTTTCTTTTATGGAATTCCTTTGTTACTAGGTGGATTAGCTCTTAAAGCCTCCGAATTGAGACCCGTACCCTACACAATTGAAACTAGTCCTGAAGTTAAAGAGTTGCGATCGCAAGCTACTCCTACCCAAGAGCAGTTACGTAAAGATGTGACTCGCTTTCGCTACGGTCAAGAAGCGCATTTAGATGAGTGTTTAGCTAAGTTTGGTTTGAGTCCCACAGACGAAGAAAGACCAGTGTTGGTTGGTCTTCAAGAGTATTCTAAAGATGGTGCTTATACTCTGCTCATGGAATTTTATTCGCCCTTTTTTGATTTGGAACAGTGGCAAGAAAGAAGAGAGAAAATTGAGAAGTTTTTCGGCCCTGATATCAAAGCCGAAATTACTGGGGGAGAAGAATCTAAAATTGACGTGGCTTTGATTAAAGCATGAGAGAAAACTTCTGTTGAAAAAAGCTATTGATTACTTAATCCATACAGTTTTGACGTTAACAAACTCTTGAATGCCCTGGCTACTCAATTCTCTGCCATAGCCAGATCTCTTTATCCCCCCAAAAGGCAAGCGTGGGTCTGATTTGACCATGCCGTTAATAAATACCGCCCCTGCTTCAATCTCCTTAACTAAGCGATCGCTTTCTTCTTGGTTATTGGTCCAAGCACTAGCACCTAAACCAAAGGGAATATTATTAGCCAAAGCGATCGCACCATCAATGTCTTTTACCTTGAAGAGTAAAGCGACTGGTCCAAAAAACTCTTCTTTAGCAGTGGGAGAATCAACGGGTATCTCACTTAAGATTGTTGGCTGATAATAGTTACCAGGACGATCGGTTATAGATTCTCCACCGATTAAAACCTTTGCCCCTTGAGCAACAGCACTTTTTACCTGCTGGTCTAATTCTGAGCGAATTGTAGCCGTAGCAAGAGGTCCAATATCTGTATCTTTATCCATCGGATCGCCAACGATTAAGTCTTGAAATTTTGACATTAATTGCGACTCAAAGCGATCGGCAATACTATTTTGAACAATAAAGCGTTTGGCAGCGATACAAGATTGACCGTTATTGAGCATCCTAGCTTTTACGCCTATATTAACCGCTTCCTCTATGTCAGCACTTTCTAGAACAATAAAAGGATCGCTACCGCCTAACTCTAAAACTACTTTTTTAATTTGTTGTCCTGCAACAGAGGCTAAAGCCATCCCTGCTGGTTCGCTTCCTGTTAAAGTAGCTGCTTTAATGCGATCGTCTTCAACTATAGCTTTAACTTGAGCAGCTCCAATTAATAGAGTCTGAAACGCACCTTCTGGGAAACCAGCTTGAGCAAAAATATCTGCGATCGCCAAAGCACACTGAGGCACATTAGAAGCGTGTTTAAGGATACCTACATTGCCCGCCATAAGTGCGGGTGCAGCAAAACGAAATACCTGCCAAAAAGGAAAGTTCCAGGGCATTACAGCTAAAATTATGCCTAATGGTTGATAAGCCACATAACTATTGCTAGCATCGCTATCAATAGGGACATCAGCTAAAAAATCTGGTGCTTTCTCAGCATAAAAACGGCAAACCATAGCACATTTTTCAACTTCTGCAATCGCACTTTGAAAAGTTTTCCCCATTTCCGTAGTCATAATCTGGGCAAACTTAGCCGTATCCTTTTCTAAGATATCTGCTGCTTTATTCAACCACTCACTACGTTGGGCAAAAGTAGCTTACGATATTCCTGATAGGTAGATTCTCCTAATGCTAGCTTTGATTCAATTTCAGCATTAGTCAAGGGAGTAAAAGTTTTGAGAGTTTCCCCTGTAGCGGGATTAATAGTTGCGATCGCCATAAATACCTCTTGCTCGTAATATTATCTAAGTATCGTAAATATCAAAAAAATAGTGTCGCCGAAGTTCTAAACCATACTTAAAACAGCATAATCTATGAAAGTCTGACGACACTTTAGTAGTCTATTAAAATCGCTTTGCTATCAACTATCGGCTAATTAAAATAAAATTTTGTTCTAAAAAGCCTAGAGCCTCGAGCTTAAAGCTTTAATTAATAAGCAAGACCCATACTGCGAGTAGTTTCTGCGCCTAAATAGACACGGATACTCAAAAAGTCGGTAGGGCAAGCTGTTTCACAACGTTTGCAACCTACACAGTCTTCTGTACGGGGGGAAGAGGCAATTTGACCAGCTTTACAGCCGTCCCAAGGTACCATCTCCAATACGTCGGTAGGACACGCTCTAACGCATTGAGTACACCCAATGCAAGTATCATAAATTTTGACGCTATGGGACATTAGAATATAAGCTCCAACTGCGAATGTTCTCGTTTTTAGTATTCTTTATAGAATCAGAGGCTAGTTTACCCCATGCTTTATTGTCTCTCGGCAAAAGGCGAGATAACTTTAAATTCTGTAACAAGCAGGTCGAATTATTTAGTTATTTGGTCGATACAGTTTAATATTTCTTAAATAAACTATATAGTTTGTTATTAATTTAGAGAATACATAATTAGAAAAGACAATACATCTCTTCACTGATATGGCGATGGGTCAATAAATTATCTTTACCTTGATTTAAGGGACAAAATTCGCTAAATAATAATAAAGAATCAGCTTCAGTTTTAGTATGGTCAATTTTAATAGCAAACAAAAATCCCAAACCCTTCCTGCCGAAACTAAACTGATTAACAGTTACTATGCTCTGATGGATTTACATCCTTCTGCCTCGACTATCGCAATTCGCCGAGCATATCGTCAGTTAAGTAAGAAATATCATCCTGATACTACTCAACTCCCTCCCAATGTAGCGGTGGCTAAATTTCAACGACTGAATGAAGCCTATGCAGTGTTGAGTAGTCCTGAAAAGCGATCGCTTTACGATCTAAAAATTGGTTATTCTCGTATAAACGTAATCCAAGCACCAAGTTGGTCTGATACTGAAAAAGAACAATATTCTAAAACTGCCTATCTTGACCCTACAGATCGCCCCCTCTCTTCAGGGGAGATTTTTATGTTGGTACTATTGGCTGTAACTTTTGTTGGCTGTTTGGGGCTAGTAACGGCAATTTCATACTTTCGTTCTTTATGAGCATTTTTATAGAATCTTAGATCACATTTATTTTTAGATATTTATCACTGCTACTTTTGAATTGTTGGAGAACCATTGTGTAATACATTACTTTGATCGCTCTTAAAACAGAGCAAAGGGAGATAACATTATGCAAAACGCATTTAACAACAGTTTAATCCGAACGGAATTTTCCGTAAAAAACGAATGGGAACAAGGATTTACAGGAAGATTAGATATCTTCAACACAGGAGAAATAGTTGAAGATTGGACAATAGAATTTGAATCTGCATCACTAATTAAACCAGGCACGATCTGGGGTGCAGAAATTGTTAGTCACGAAGGCGATCTCTACACTCTCAAGCCACTGGACCACAACAATAGTATTGATACAGATAAAGGAATATCAATCTTTTTCAATGGGAACAAAATCAACGGAGAAATTGTTAACCCAAGCAGTATTTTATTAAATGATGGCACGACTCCTATCATTGAGACGGAAACTGAAAGTATCCCTGAGATAGTATCTAATGTAGATATTAAATCTATTTCTGAAGAAATTGTTGAGCAATCAATAACACCAGACATCTCTACGCAAAACATAGATAATTCCAAGGCAACAGTCGCAGACGAAAATATCAGTGGAGAGGTTGATTTTACTTTAGTCAAAGACTGGGGTAGTGGTTTTGAAGGAAAGATATCTATTACCAATAATACTGGCGGTAATCTTGACGGCTGGAGTTTAGAATTTGATTTCCCCAATCAGATCGATAACATTTGGGATGCGGAAGTAGAAGAAAATGCAGATGGAAGTTATGTTATTACTCATACCAATTGGAATAGAGAAATTGCAGCAGGGGAAACTCTAACTTTTGGCTTTACGGGAAATGATTCTCTCACTAGCCAACCACAAAACTTTGATTTGAATGGTTCGGTATTTAACAGTGCAAGCAGATCCGATAGCATTTATACTTTCTCCAACCCCGACTTGCAGTCTGAATTGGAGTTAAATCAAGAGTATCAAGGACGCGCTACATTTTATGATGCTGCAAATCCTGCTGGTGGATTGGGTGCTTCTGGTTATGATGTACCCATGCAAAGTCAGCTGCACAAAATCGTGGCAATCAATAACGTTCAATGGAATGGCTCAGAGGCTAGTGGTACGTTTTTTGAAGTATCGGGACCAAAACAAAGAGATGGTGCAGCACCGATTACGGTTCAAGTAGTAGATTACTTATATGAGAGAGCAGATGGCTTTGATATGAGTGCAGAAGCTTTTGCTGAAGTTGCCGATCCTGTGGATGGGGTAGTAAACATTGAATATAAATTAGTCGGACCAGGAGATGATTATGTAACGGCTTATGGTTATAGTATTGGTCAAGGTATCGTAGTAGAGGGTATTGACCACACAAACCCTTATTATGGAGCAGTTCGATTAAACAATCATCGCTATCCCATTGAAAGTGTTAATTTAATTACTGATGGAGGTAATTCGGTCGAACTTGAAAGAGAGTCGGATAATCGATTTGTTCTCAATGGGAATTATCCTCTCTATGGCGGACAAGATTTAGTTGTCACTGATATTTTTGGTCAGCAAGTTACTTTAGATAATATTGATATTACTAGTGGTTCAAATGCTGACATTATCACTGGAGAACAGTTTGAGATCGTCTAAAAACACAGTGTAGGGAAAAATCAACTAGTCATAGAGATAAAATCTGACTAGTTGATATATGTTCTTCCTTTCCATGCACCGCCTTTACCCTGATAGTATTTAACTGCGGAATCTATAGTCATCAAGGTGTATAGAAAAGCGATCGCAGGTAGATTAAATGCCCAGGTAATGGGCAGGTTATACAACTTAATCGTGGGGATATATGCAATGGTCATTAGTAACCAAGCAAAAGTTGCAGTCTCTATCAATAGCCAGTTGTGGGTATATATTCCAGCTATCAAACCCGCAGGAGCAGCAAGATACACAATACTCATACCAACTAAAGTTCCAATCAACAGCAAAAAAGAATAGTTTAATTGGGTAAAAGCAGTGCGAGCAATGGTATCCCAAATAGTTTTCAAATTATTATAGGGACGTAAGCTGATCGTATCTTGGGTTAAGCCAATCCAAATTTTAGCTTGAGATTTAACCGCTTTTGCCAGGGAACAATCATCAATCAAAGCGTCTTTAATTACTGCAATACCCCCAATTTCTTCCAGAGACTTACTACTGATTAAGATACAACCCCCCGCAGCAGCAGCAATGGACTTTTGAGGATTGTTTACCCAGGGAAATGGATATAGTTTCTGAAAGAAAAAGACAAATGCGGGAATCAAAAGCTTTTCCCACAGGCTCGTACAGCGTAACAATACCATCAAAGAAACTAAGTCTAAATTTTCTGTTTCTGCTTTGGTGACTAGCTGATTTAAATTATCTGGGTGGTGATAGATATCTGCATCGGTAAATAAGAAATAGTCAGGGTATGGGATTTGACGACTAGCATAATCGATACCCTGATTCATTGCCCACAGTTTACCTTTCCAGTCATCAATAAGGGGCTTTCCGAGAGATTATTTTCAACTGTTGGGATTTTTGTAATTGGTTAGCAGCTTTTAAAGCAATTTCCGCAGTGCGATCGCAACTATTATCATCTATCAAAACGACAGAGACGTTTCCTAAATATTTTTGAGTTAATAATGACTCTATACTTTTTTCGATTACGTCCGCTTCATCTCTAGCAGGAACAATTATTGCAACTTTGGGATAAGACTTTAATTTTGGGTAATCATCATCGACATATTGATTAGATCGCCAAAAATTCCCCCAAAAGATTAACAGAAACAACCAAATAAATAAAGACAAACTGACTAAAATAATCAAAGTGCTAACCAACTCAACTACTAATACTTTAAGCAGATTTACAAGCAACTAAAGCATAAAATGGATCTCCACCTCCTATGCCCATCATCTGTAGTAAAGGGGGTAAGCTTGATTGGTGTACTATTACCTCTGGTTGAGAAAAGCCATCAACAGATTGAAAATATTTTTGGACTAATTTTACCCTATCTGTATCTGTCCCATCCCGCCAAGCTGCGATCGCTTTTTGATAAAACATTCGATTGGAAAAACTAATAATTACTATGCCATTGGGCTTTAAAATACGATATATTTCTGATAATACCGCTTCAGGATATTGTAAATACTGTATAGAAACAGTAATCAATACCGCATCAAAATCGGCATCTTCTAAAGGTAATTTCGGCTGTTGATTTAGATTTTGCACAAAGTAATGGTCTAGTTGAGGATTTTTGGCTAATTCCTCTTGGTTCATTCCATGCCCTTCTACATGAGCAAATTCTACACCTTTAGGTAAATGGGATATCCAACTACTCATCAAGTCCAAAACACGACTTTTGGGCTGTAGCCTTTCTCGATAAAGATTGCTTAGGCGATCGATAAATCCATCATCGACATGAGTAACAAGACGTGGATAATCATAAAAATTTAGATCGTTAGTGTCGTCTAATTTAGTTCTTTGCTCTGGACGTAGCATACAAAAAAAAGCTGTTTAATTTTAAGAAATCAGGTTGAATTGTAACGTTTTTTAAACAAGAAAAGCTAACAGAAAAACAGTACGTTGTGTCAAACCCGAAGGTGTCATACTACGGAACATTTTTCATGTTTGGGAGTCTTATTATCAATTAGTTAATCGACCATCGATTACTTTACTTGGCAAAATTCCATTTTCAAATAGACGTTATTCGATCAATATGTAAAAAGCTAATATTTATTAGATGCAAATTGTATTAATGCAGTTTGCTGCTTTAGCATCAATAACGTTACAAACGATAGTAGGATTTAGGAATTCTTCAAAATGGCAAACCAAGATCATTTAGCACTAATTAAACGGGGCGTAACAGTCTGGAATGAATGGTACAAGAAAAATAAAAGAACAATTCCCGACTTAACACAAGCTAATCTTAGTGGTTTGAATTTAAGTGGAATTGATTTACACGGAGCAAATTTAGATCGTGCCAATCTCAGTAGTACGGATTTAACGAAAGCTCAGTTGAGTAATAGTAATTTAGAAGGGGCTAACTTACTATCAGCAAACCTAGAAAATGCCAATTTAAAAGGGGCTAATTTAGATTATGTCATCTTTTCTCAAGCTAAATTAAATGATAAAACTATAATTGCTGCTAATAATCGTAATGTCTGGGAAATTGTCAACAATAAGGTAAAAGATAAAAACTTCAACGGTATAGATTTACGAAATTCTAATCTATTTCGTGCCAATTTAAGCAAAGCCGATCTTAGTCACGCAAAGCTGGAAAATGCCAATCTAAATAGTGCTAATCTCAACAATGCCTATCTTTTTAAAGCAGATTTGACGGGAGCTAATTTACAAAATGCTGACTTGAGAAACGCTTATTTTAGCCAGGCTAATTTAACCAAAGCCTATTTAAGTGGTGCATCATGTTGTGGCACATATTTTAAAGATGCAGAACTAAAATTTGCCAACTTAAAACAAGCAAAATTTAGTCGCAAAACCATGATCGATTTTAAATGGCATTCTGTATGGGAAATTGTTAATCGTGGCGCAGCCAAAAAGAATCTTAGTGGTGCAGATCTAAGCAATGCCAATTTGCAAGGGGTCAATTTTGCCGAAGCTAATTTGAGCAATGCTAATTTGACTAATTCGATATTGCGTCACAGCAATTTGGATTTGGCTAATTTGACTAATACCGATTTGGCAGGAGCAAATGTTAGGGGAGTCGATTTAGATAGAGCCAACCTAAAAGGGGCTAAATTAAAATCAGTAATTGGTCGTGATATACAACTATCCCCAGAGAGCCAATCTACCAATGCCAGCGTAGTGGTACAAGAAAGACCAACAGCTCTTCAAAATATACCAATTAATACTATTAGTTCACAAGATGCAGTTGCTAAAGATTTAAATCAGCCAAAGCAAAAGAAGAATGTTTTTGGTTTTTTATTAGTAGGATTAATTGCCTCCATTGCTATGGGAAGTTACATTTACTTAAATCAAAATCCAGAATTCTCATGGCAAGAAGTATCGCAAAAACTACAGACTTGGAAACAAAAAGTAGAACAACTAATAAATTAATAGTGAATAAAATAAACTAGGGCTCAATACACTCTTAAAATAGATGGTGTGTTGAGCCCTAGTTTTTAATTAAATAACAAGTAAATATACGCTTTCGCTTAAACAGCAGAACAGTGTTAGTCGTTTTCCCAATTGTCACTAGAAACTAAATCCCCAATAGGATCGCGTAGTAAATAGTCACATCTTTCCAATTCACATTCGATTGTTACCCATTCACGAGCAGGGATATATTTGCAGAGGGTATATATTGACTGTTGACGACTAACCAATCCTGTTTCGATCAGCTGTCGTGCTTCGTCTTTGAGGGTTTCAATAGAATATCTAGTAGAAACGTAAGGGGATGCAGTAGCAGTAATCATGTCTTGTCACCGTATATAGTAGTTTTTTTAAATTCTCTTTATATAACTATAGACTATATTGAAGATTATTACCCAACAAAATCTTCTTTTGGCTGTATCTAAAATAACAAAAAAGTGTAGTATAAGAAATTCAAATAGCAACTTGTATATTCACTACATAATTACCCAAAATGTCTAGTATTTAAAATCCAAAATCTTCCTGGTTATTCGACCGTAACACATCAAAGTTAAGGTTGTATAAAGCTTTTAAAGCGATCGCTTGGGCCCGATCCATTTGTCCATAACTAAATACCCAAGGTAATTTACTATCCATAAAATCTTTGAACCAAGATAATACGTAGGGACTACCATAAATAACTATTCCTTCTATTTGCCCTTGAATAATTAATTGCTGATAAATTTGTTTGATATTAGCAGTTAAACCCGCATTTCCCCGAAAAGGATTACCTCGAATGAAAATCTGTAACAAAGTTGGGCGAGAATCTAACAAAATACAGTCTAGGGTATTGCTATCGACTATTTGTCTATGATAACCAAGCTTTTGAGGAATGGCGATCGCAGGAGTATTGATATCTAAATAGCTAGCGTTTAATACATCGTCTACTACGATCAAATTGCGAGAATTATTCTTATTAGCAGAAATCAAAGGGGTATTAGCTGTTAAAAGTGAATCTTGAAGAATAGAGCTAACTGTTATCTTCGCTTCTGGGCTATATAAGGCTGAATTTATATTAAGAGGGTTTGATACTTTTTGTTTAGCGTGCCAAATACGTTTTAAAGACTGCTCGATACGCTCTTGGTCGATCTTGCCTGATACTACTGCATCGTAAATAGATGAGATCGCAATTTCTGGATTGTCAGGCATCAATAAAACATCATTTCCTGCTTCTACCGCCATAACAGCAACTTCTTCAGGAGAGGCATATTTTGTAATGCCTCCCATAATTAGAGCATCAGTAACCACTAAGCCAGAAAAACCCAGCTGTTCTCTTAATTTCCCTGTGATAATGTCTGTGGAGAGAGTAGCAGGTTTATCTTTGTCCCAAGCAGGTATAGATAAGTGTGCTGTCATTACGCTGTCTACTTCTGCTGCGATCGCTTTTTGGAAAGGAGGTAGCTCTATTTGAGCTAGTCGAGCTTCATCGTGAGATAAGGATGGCAATTCTAAATGAGAGTCTGTAGCGGTATCTCCATGTCCAGGAAAGTGTTTAGCAGTGGTTAATACAGGATAGGATTTTGCACCAGCAATAAATGCCGTACTCAAAGCCGAAACAACTTCGGGAGATTCTCCAAACGCACGAATATTAATTACAGGATTATGAGGATTATTATTTACATCTACTACAGGTGCGAGTATCCAATTAATCCCTAATGCGATCGCTTCTTGTGCAGTGATTTTGCCCATCTTAGTAGCGTACTTTAGAGCTAATTCGGGATTTTCTTGGTAAATTGCGCTCAATGCCATAGGAGGCGGAAACCAAGTACCCCCAGGAAAACGCTGTCCGATGCCTTCTTCAACATCTGCTGCAATCAGTAGTGGTATATTCGCCCAAGACTGAAGCTGATGCGATCGTTTTTGCAGTTCAACGCTACTTCCTCCTAAAAGAATCACCCCCCCTAAATTTAATTCTGCTAGCCACTGTTGTAGTTGACTATTAGAAGCCTCCCAAGCAGGATAGCGAATCTGATGATCGTATAAATAACCAGAAGCACGAACTACGATCATTTGAGCAATCTGCTCTTTTAGAGATAGACTTTTCCAATCTTTTATCATTGAACACTTATCAACTCAATCTACTGCTGTAGAGATAAGACTTGCCTTCTCTTCAACCAATACTACTCTACTGTTTCTGTTTCCGCTTCTGGCTTATCTTCTCGTTCCCGACTTATTTTGTTAAGAAGATTGACCATACCATCTCCCCTTTCCAGGGAACGATCTTCAATAAACTTCACTGTTGGAGTACGGCGTAGTTGCATTCTACTACCTAATTCTTTGCGAACATAATGAACCGAAGAATCTAACCCTTCCATGGTTTCTCCTTTAGCCTCTTCTGTGCCATAAACGCTAACAAAGATTTTAGCGTGCTGTAAATCTCCTGACACATCAACATCAGTAACACTTACCATTCCTGCTCCAACGCGATCGTCTTTTATTTCGCTCAAGAGCATTTGACTGACTTCTCGCTTGATTAAAGCAGCTACGCGAGCTACGCGACGACTATTTGCCATAACCTTTAATTTATTTTGATAACTATAAATGATGTAATTCAATTTTGTGATTACACCATCATCAATTGTAGCGATAAAAAATCACCTTATCCTTTAAATTAATGATGTGCCTTAGACCTTCTCCAGTTTTTATTTTGCTAATTTAGCGAGAATGCTTGATTCTGGAAAAGACATTTTGGGACTTTCTTCTAGTAAATACTCTAGAAATGTTTCAGCAATTACTGACAGCTTTTTTCCTGCAAGGCGACATACAAACCAACGGCGTTTGATGGGAAAATGTTTGAAATCTAGAATAGTAAGCTCTCCTAATATTCTTTCGGAGATAAGGCAGTGTTCAGATAAAATCGATATACCTAAACCTCCTGATATAGCCTGTTTTATGGCTTCATTGCTGCCTAACTCTAACTTGACCTTGACTGAAATGTCATGTTCGGCAAATAATTTTAGGATGGCATCTCTTGTCCCTGAGCCTTGCTCTCTCATAATGAAAGGCTGCTCGTTTAATTCTTGAATATCTACATTATTTTGCTGGGCTAGAGGGTGATCTTTCTTAGCTACCACCACTAAAGGATTGTTTAAAAATGGTTGGCTTTTAAGATCTATATTCTTATGAGGATTGCTAACGACATATAAATCATCCTGATTATTCAACATTCGCTGCTGAATTTCTTGGTGATTAGTTACCTTGAGAGATACATCAATACCTGGATAATGTTGGCAAAAAGAACCAAGGAGCCTGGGGACAAAATATTTAGCAGTAGTAATTACGGCTAACTTCAATTGTCCTTGCTTTGTCCCTTTTAAGTCAGCTACCTTCATTTCAAAGTTATCTAACTTCTCAAAAATTTCCTGACAGGTGAGTAATAATTCTTTACCTGCATCGGTTAAATACAGACTTTTACCAATTTGCTCTAACAAAGGCAAGCCGACTGCTTTAGTTAACTGCTTAACTTGACTAGATACAGTTGGCTGAGTAATTAATAGCTCTTCTGCTGCACGGGTAAAACTACCATTTCTAGCGACTGTCTCAAATACTTTTAGTTGGTGTAGGGTGGCTTGAATCAAAAGTAGTTACTCCTAGACTGCTGTGTGATAGTTGTTACCCTATCTATCATATACAAAAATCAATACAAAACATAATAAATATAGCTTTAGGTAAATGTAATTTATACTCAGTTTTTTGTAAATGGATTGAGTTCAACTTACTTATCAAGCATTATCAATGAATTGTTTTACTATCTTTAGTATCTAGGTAAGCTATTACAGTAATAAAAAAATCGATTATGTTTGATTTCTTAAATCCTCTACTAAACCGTCATCCAGAGAATATTAAAGCTAATGTTGAAATTTACACTTGGGCTACTTGCCCTTTTTGTATTCGTGCCAAATTGCTTTTATGGTGGAAAGGAGTGAATTTTACCGAATATAAGATTGACGGTGATGAAACAGCACGAGGCAATATGGCACAGAGAGCTAACGGAAGTAAGACAGTGCCTCAAATTTTTGTTAACAATAGCCACATAGGAGGTTGCGACGATCTCTATAATTTAGATGCGAAGAATGAATTGGATGCTTTATTAATTCAACCTAGCAAATAATTCAAATAGTTTTTATATACAAGTCTTGTCACGTAATGGATAACAGATTTTCTAATATATTTAATTTGACTGAAGATCAGGCGATCGCTTTATTAAAAAAGCCGTTAAACACTGAAGATGGCACATCAGAGCGTTATGTTGGTGCAGCACACTTAATTAACTTTCCCACAGAAAGATCGATTGATGCTTTGATTGAAGCCATTAAAGATCGAGATCCTGCCTTAGCAAATCGTATTGCTCGGCGCAAAGCGGTAGAAAGTTTGGGTCGTTTAAAGGCTGTTAAAGCATTACCTTTATTGAGATCTTGCTTATCGGATGAAGATGTTTTAATGGTAGAAAATGCAGTATGGTCAATTGGGGAAATTGGTACGGAAGATCAATCTATCTTTAAAGCGATCGCCAATCTTTTAACTAAGCCTAATCAAACCTACCGCATCATTATTCATACTTTGGCAAATTTTGACTACAAGCCAGCAATTGAAAAGATTCAACCTTTTACCGATTATGATGATGAACCCGTAAAAAGTGCTGCGATCGCTAGTTTAGCTCGTCTGACTGGAGACAATAGCCAAATGGAGCGAGTGGTGGATTTACTACAAAGCGATGATATTAATGCTAGACGTGCCTGTATTCAGGATTTAATTGATGTTGAATATTATCCTGCCATCAATGAAATTGCCCATGCACCAATTTCGATAGCATTTCGTTTAAGAGGGATTAGATTATTAGCGGCTAAAGGTATTGGTGCTGGTAAAGTCACTTTTGCCGAAATTGAATCAAGCTTGGATAGTATAATTCGCGATCGCCCCCAAGATATCAAGATGGTACACGAATATGACCAACCACCATCTTTGGAATTTTTAATTAGAGAACTTTACCATACCGACTTTGGACGCTGTTATTTGGCTGGTAAAACTCTGCTGGAGACATATTCTATGGAAGCTCCTCATGCTCTTTTAAATACTTACGCTGAAGAAGCTAACAATGATTATGGCGCACACTTTCATGTGATTAAATTATTGGGCTTGCTCAAACACGAGCCTAGTTACGATTTAATAGTTGAAGCATTGCACAATACTTCTCCCCAGTTCCAAAAATCCCGCGCAGCAGCAGCGATCGCTTTGGGCAATCTTGGTACAACTACCGCAATACCTGTTTTAAAAGAAACTTTAGAAACGCCAATCTTTGACCTCAAATACGCTTGTCTGCTGGCGTTAGAACAATTAGGTGAGAACTGTTGGTCAACAGTTGTAGATGATAAAAATCTGTTGATCAAAGTCAAAGCTAATCATAAAATTGAGCAGTATTAGTTAATTCCACATGACAATTTGGCACAGTCCATTATGTCAACCAGTTTTAGATGAGCATCAAGTTCATATCTGGCGGGCAAATTTAGATTTACCAGCAGCAGAAGTAGTTCCCTTGGCTACCTGTTTATCTATTGATGAGATAGACAGAGGAAGCAAATTTCGTTTTCCAGAACACAAAAGAAGATTTATTGTTGCCAGAGGCATTTTAAGACAACTGTTAAGTAATTATTTAAATATAAGCCCAAAAAGCGTCAAATTTGATTATGGCGATCGTGGTAAACCTCAAATACTGCAATCAAATACGGTGCATCCTCTGCAATTCAATATCTCTCATTCTCAAGAATATGCTTTGTTTGGCTTCACTATCGATAGTTTGATTGGAGTAGATATCGAATATTTACGAGAAATGCCAGATGCAGCTAAAATCGCCCAGCGTTTTTTTTCTCCAAGGGAATTTGATTTAATCAAAAATCTAGCTATAGAAGAGCAATCTAAACTATTTTTAAAAATATGGACAGCTAAAGAAGCGTATTTAAAAGCGATCGGTACGGGGCTATCTGGTTCATTAGCTAGTATAAATATAGATTTTGAAGAATATAGTAGGGATGCTTTATCATTCGCTATCAACGGAAATACAACAGCTAAAAATAACTGGTCTATCTATTCCTGTATTCCCGCAGCTGACTATGTAGGGACAATTGCTATAGAAACTGAAATCAGTAAAGAGCAGATTGATTTTTGGAATTGGAATTGAAATTTGAACCTAGTATTTCATAATTTTCAATAACTTAAAAGCTCCACAGCACAATTAGTCTTAAAATCGATGTATGATCTCTTATGATTTCTTAATAATATAGTAAATAGGATTTAAAAAGAGAGAATTTCTATGACGACTATTGGCTTTGTAAAAGAAAATAAAGAAGTGATCGCTGCCCAGGGATCTAATTTGCGCGAGAAAGCTCTCCAGAATCGAGTTGATATCTATACCCTTGGAGGCAAACTAAGAAACTGTGGTGGCTATGGTCAATGTGCCACCTGTATCGTGGAAATAGCAGAAGGGATGGAAAACCTATCGCCCAAAACAGATTTTGAAAAGCGCAGATTAAAGAAAAAGCCTGATAATTACCGTTTAGCCTGTCAAACCCTAGTTAATGGCTCAGTCAAGATAATCACCAAACCAAAACCTTCCAAGAAAAAATAACTATGGTCTATGCAGCTAGCACCCTAAGTAATGATACTCTAGATAATAATATTGTTTTAAAATTACCTGCTTAGGAGCTGCTTTTATATGGAAGTTAACGATCTGGGATTTGTAGCTACTATTCTGTTTGTTTTAGTCCCTACTGTCTTCTTACTAATTCTCTTTATCCAAACCGATAAAGATCAAAGAGAAGGTTAATATAAACTCACTTAAAAATAAAATATCTGTTGTTGAGCTATAAAGCGACTATCTTCAACTAAAGTGGTGATAAATTCATCGCCTTACTAATTGATTGATTTTGGCTTTATGCTCAACTTTTCGTGTTTATTTGTATTCATGCGATCGCATGAATGTGAAGAACAAATTATTTCTACATTCTCATTTATGTCTTAGAGAGTTTAGATTTGAACCAAAAAAATATATAGTGAAAATCTTCTAAGATTAAACCCAACAAGTCAGGATACTTTAATAGAGGAATATGGGCAAATATACAATGTATGCTCATATCTTGAGATTGAATATATTTTAATACTTGATAATACAAGCCTTCACAGACAAACTTTCCTGCATCATGACTTATTTCAGTAACCATTAATTTTTTAGTCAATTCAGCTAAATCAATAGAAGTATAAAGACAGTCATCTTGACAAGAAGCATTTGATTCTAAGGTTAGCTTCTCTCTCTTTTCTGCCATTCCACAACATATAATCACATCTGGTTGTATGTGTTCGATTTCAGCAATTAATCTTTCACTAGCTAGTTCAATATCTACAGGAAGATTTCTTAGAAAAAACAGGGAAATATAATGAGAATAATTAAGCTTTTGTATTTTTGCCAAAAGAATCATCAGAAGAATTGGATTTTTGATGGGGAAGCCAAGTTTGAAATGAAGTTAATAAAATTTTAGTTTTCATTAAGAAGAAAAGTACTAAATACAACCTATAGTATTAAAGCCGTATTTTATCGCAACGTAAAATATAGTTATTTACTAGTCTTAATTTTTCAAATTATGGAAGTCCAATTTAGAGAATTCAATCCCTTTGACCTATGGATTTGGTTAGAATTCCCTACCGTTCCTTCTCGAATGGAACAGCAATATATTGAGGAATTATTAGATTCTTGGTTTTATCTTGGCAAGTTAGGTGGATATAATGCTGAGAACTTAAACGTGCAAGATACTGGTGTAGAAATCAGCTACATGGAATACGATAAATCGAGTTTGGACAATGCTTTAATGTCTCCCATGCACAATATGGGAGATATCGAATATTTAGGCGTGTGGGGACGATGTTGGTTTGACTTGGGTACAAGCGACTTAATTGCGCTCGATATTTTAATCAATGCAATGAATCAATTAAGTAAAGAGTTTGTACAGATTGAGCGACTAATCATCGGTGGAGAAAATGATGATTGGGCAGTAGAGAAACAAGACAGTTCGGCATTTTATAGTGGTTAGCTCTTTTTCCAAACAAAAGAGGGAAAGTAATAATTATTACTTTCCCTCTTTTGCTAAATAAATGAACCTGGCACTGAGCTATTTTTCCAGGGGGCTACCCCCCAAGTATCTTCGCCGCTACAGCGTTTCACAGTCGAGTTCGGGATGGGGTCGAAGTGGTTCCACTGCGCTAAAAGCACCAGGAATATCTGTTGGGTGTACTCAACGCACCCTCAAGACTGCACAATTCTAAAAAATAAAGTGAAGAGCTTTGTCATAAAAAACTAAGACAATCGAATTTAAGCCGAAGTAAAATGAGTTGTATTCAAGGTCAAGCCCTCGGTCTGTTAGCACGTCTCGGCTGCAAACATTGCTGCTCTTCCACCTAACGCCTATTAACGGGTGTTCTTCCCGTGACCTTACTGACTTTGCGTCATGAGAGTACTCATCTTGAGGTGGGCTTCCCACTTAGATGCTTTCAGCGGTTATCCTCTCCGCACTTGGCTACCCAGCGTTTACCGTTGGCACGATAACTGGTACACCAGCGGTGCGTTCTTCCCGGTCCTCTCGTACTAAGGAAGACTCCTCTCAATACTCTTGCGCCTACACCGGATATGGACCGAACTGTCTCACGACGTTCTGAACCCAGCTCACGTACCGCTTTAATGGGCGAACAGCCCAACCCTTGGGACCTACTTCAGCCCCAGGTTGCGATGAGCCGACATCGAGGTGCCAAACCTCCCCGTCGATGTGAACTCTTGGGGGAGATCAGCCTGTTATCCCTAGAGTAACTTTTATCCGTTGAGCGACGGCCTTTCCACGCAGCACCGTCGGATCACTAAAACCTACTTTCGTACCTGCTTGACTTGTCTGTCTCGCAGTCAAGCTCCCTTCTGCTTTTGCACTCTTTGGCTGATTTCCATCCAGCCTGAGGGAACCTTTGTGCGCCTCCGTTACTTTTTTGGAGGCGACCGCCCCAGTCAAACTACCCACCTGAAACTGTTCTTCTCCCGGCTTACGGGACAAAGTTAGAATTCTAACCTCCCTAGAGTGGTATCTCACTGATGACTCGAGTAACCCCACAAGGCTACTTTCATCGTCTCCCACCTATTCTGCGCAAGGGAAGCCCGAACCCAATTCCAGGCTATAGTAAAGCTTCATAGGGTCTTTCTGTCCAAGTGTAGGTAGTCCGTATCTTCACAGACAATCCTATTTCGCCGAGCCTCTCTCCGAGACAGCGCCCAGATCGTTACGCCTTTCGTGCGGGTCGGAACTTACCCGACAAGGAATTTCGCTACCTTAGGACCGTTATAGTTACGGCCGCCGTTCACCGGGGCTTCAGTCGTTAGCTTCAAGCTGCAAGCAGCCCTGACCAACTTCCTTAACCTTCCGGCACTGGGCAGGCGTCAGCCCATATACATCCTCTTACGAGTTAGCATAGACCTATGTTTTTGGTAAACAGTCGCCTGGGCCTCTTTATTGCAACCACCTCTCGGTGGCACCCCTTCTCCCGAAGTTACGGGGTCATTTTGCCGAGTTCCTTAGAGAGAGTTATCTCGCGCCCCTTAGTATTCTCTACCTGCCCACCTGTGTCGGTTTCGGGTACGGGTACTACATCTTCAACACAATAAACGCTTTTCTTGGCACTAGCTTTACCACACATTCTCCTTAGAGAACTCCCAATCCAATCAGGGCGTGGTTATTTTTCATGCGTCCCGCTTATTGCTCCCATGTAATAGTCAGGGAATATTCACCCTGTGTCCATCGACTACGCCTTTCGGCCTCGCCTTAGGTCCCGACTAACTCTTCGCGGACGAGCCTTCCGAAGAAACCCTTGGGCTTTCGGGGTATATGATTCTCACATATATTTTCGCTACTTAAGCCGACATTCTCACTTCTGTACTGTCCACATCTGCTTGCCGCTAATGCTTCTCCCTATACAGAACGCTCCTCTACCACTTGTAACAAGTACAAGTCCACAGCTTCGGTGACATACTTAGCCCCGTTCATTTTCGGCGCAGGAGCGCTAGACCAGTGAGCTATTACGCACTCTTTCAAGGATTGCTGCTTCTAAGCAAACCTCCTGGTTGTCTATGCACCCCCACCTCCTTTGTCACTTAGTATGTACTTGGGGACCTTAGCTGGTGGTCTGGGCTGTTTCCCTTTCGACGATGAAGCTTATCCCCCACCGTCTCACTGGTAAAATATTGTTAGGTATTCTGAGTTTGTCTCACTTTGGTACCGCTCTCGCAGCCCGCAGCGAAACAGTGCTTTACCCCCTAACAAGGAAATTTACCGCTGCGCCTAAACGCATTTCGAGGAGATCCAGCTAGCTCCGGGTTCGATTGGCATTTCACCCCTAACCACACCTCATCCGCTGGCTTTTCAACGCCAGTCGGTTCGGACCTCCACTTGGCTTTACCCAAGCTTCATCCTGGACATGGTTAGATCACCCGGGTTCGGGTCTACAAATTGTGACAAGGGTCGCCCTTGTCAGGCTCGCTTTCACTTTGGCTTCAGATATTACTCTTTAACCTGCCACAACCTGTAAGTCGCCGGCTCATTCTTCAACAGGCACACTATTACACGTTCAATCGTGCTCTAATTGCTTGTAGGCTAACGGTTTCATGTTCTATTTCACTCCCCTCGCCGGGGTTCTTTTCACCTTTCCCTCGCGGTACTGTTTCGCTATCGGTTACACATTAGTATTTAGCCTTACGAGGTGGTCCTCGCTGATTCACACGGAATTCCACGGGCTCCGTGCTACTCGGGATTCAGTCTGGTAAGTTCCATTTTCGACTACAGGACTTTCACCTCCTCTGGTGCAGCTTTCAACTGCTTCGTCTAATTTTCCTTATCCGTTATGACTGTCCCACGACCCCATCAACCTTAGTCGATGGTTTAGGCTGTTTCCGCTTCGCTCGCCGCTACTAAGGAAATCGCTTTTGCTTTCTCTTCCTTCAGCTACTAAGATGTTTCAGTTCGCTGAGTTCGCTCGCTCCTGCCTATATATTCAGCAGGTCGTTCAATAGGTTGCCCCATTCGGACACCCTCGGATCAATGCTTGTTTCCAACTCCCCGAGGCATTTCGTCGGTCACCACGTCCTTCTTCGCCTTTGTGTACCTAGGTATCCACCGTTAGCCCTTTGTAGCTTGACCAATCAGTGTTGAACATTCATACCTGAGTAATCTTGCTCAACACTTTCTGTTCTCTACCTATAGGTTTTTACACCTTGGACTATTTTGTGAGTTTTCACTCACTTGTTAGTTTTAGAGGTGAGCATTCCCTTGCGCCTTTCGGCGACGCGGGGTCTCACCTTGACCTAAATTTATTACTTAGTTCTTTATTGGCTCTATCACAAACAAGATTTGCCTTTACGTCTTTCGACTTCTAGCTCTTCTTGCTTCTTCTAGATATTATGCAGTTTTCAAGGTTCGTTCTGGACTCATTAAAGTCCAGCATCCTCATGGACTATTCTTCAATAGTTATGACAGTGCTGAATTTTACTTATTTATTTAGACTTTTAAGTCTTTTTAAAGTCAGCTTTCCCTTGCGTCTTTCGCCGACGCGGGTTCTGACTTTTTGGTGGAGGTAAGCGGATTTGAACCGCTGACATCCTGCTTGCAAAGCAGGCGCTCTACCAGCTGAGCTATACCCCCGTAATTTTTCTCAACCTATTTGTAAGTTGATGGTGGGCCATCCTGGACTTGAACCAGGGACCTCACCCTTATCAGGGGTGCGCTCTAACCACCTGAGCTAATAGCCCTCATTTTGGTTAGAACTTTCTATTGGTTAGATAGAAATTGAGTTCTGAACCAGAACAATCAGTTTGACAGTTTTTTTTCACATAATCGCTTTTTGAACCGACCTTTGGTTTGACCTGTGATTACCAGACATAATATCAGTCTTGGCTTCACGGTTAGGTCTCCCTTTAAGGAGGTGATCCAGCCACACCTTCCGGTACGGCTACCTTGTTACGACTTCACCCTAGTCACCAGCCCTGCCTTCGGCATCCCCCTCCTGTAAACAGGTTAGGGTAACGACTTCGGGCGTGGCCAACTTCCATGGTGTGACGGGCGGTGTGTACAAGGCCCGGGAACGAATTCACCGCAGTATGCTGACCTGCGATTACTAGCGATTCCTCCTTCATGCAGGCGAGTTGCAGCCTGCAATCTGAACTGAGGCTGGGTTTGATGAGATTCGCTAACTCTTGCGAGCTTGCTGCCCTTTGTCCCAACCATTGTAGTACGTGTGTAGCCCAGAACGTAAGGGGCATGCTGACTTGACGTCATCCCCACCTTCCTCCGGTTTGTCACCGGCAGTCTTCCTAAAGTGCCCAACTTAATGATGGCAACTAAGAACGAGGGTTGCGCTCGTTGCGGGACTTAACCCAACATCTCACGACACGAGCTGACGACAGCCATGCACCACCTGTCTTCGAGTTCCCGAAGGCACTCCACCTATTAGGGCGGATTCTCGAGATGTCAAGTCCTGGTAAGGTTCTTCGCGTTGCATCGAATTAAACCACATACTCCACCGCTTGTGCGGGCCCCCGTCAATTCCTTTGAGTTTCACACTTGCGTGCGTACTCCCCAGGCGGAACACTTAACGCGTTGGCTACGGCACTGCTCGGGTCGATACAAGCAACGCCTAGTGTTCATCGTTTACAGCTAGGACTACAGGGGTATCTAATCCCTTTCGCTACCCTAGCTTTCGTCCCTGAGTGTCAGTTATGGCCCAGTTGAGCGCCTTCGCCACTGGTGTTCTTCCCAATATCTACGCATTTCACCGCTACACTGGGAATTCCCTCAACCCCTACCATACTCTAGCAAACCAGTTTCCACCGCTGTTCAGAAGTTGAGCTTCTGTCTTTAACAGCAGACTTGATTCGCCACCTGCGGACGCTTTACGCCCAATGATTCCGGATAACGCTTGCATCCTCCGTATTACCGCGGCTGCTGGCACGGAGTTAGCCGATGCTTATTCTTAAAGTACCGTCACTTTCTTCTTCCTTTAAAAAAGAGGTTTACAATCCAAAAACCTTCCTCCCTCACGCGGTATTGCTCCGTCAGGCTTTCGCCCATTGCGGAAAATTCCCCACTGCTGCCTCCCGTAGGAGTCTGGGCCGTGTCTCAGTCCCAGTGTGGCTGCTCATCCTCTCAGACCAGCTACCGATCGCTGCCTTGGTAGGCCTTTACCCCACCAACTAACTAATCGGACGCGAGCTCCTCTCAAGGCTAAATATATTTCACCAAATAGGCATATTGGGTATTAGCAGTCGTTTCCAACTGTTGTCCCCATCCTTGAGGCAGATTCTCACGCGTTACTCACCCGTCCGCCACTAAGCCCGAAGAGCTTCGTTCGACTTGCATGTGTTAGGCATACCGCCAGCGTTCATCCTGAGCCAGGATCAAACTCTCCATGATGAATTACTTCACCAAGAATTAAACTTGATTTTTCGCTCTTTTTTTCGTTACCATTGTTTATTCGACTTAACTCTAAATAAATCTAAAATTAAGTTTCTTTAACGGGATGGATTTTAATTTGTTTTTAATCCAAAAAGCTGTGTTTTAAAAAACCGTCAAACTATTGATTTGTCTAGGTTCTGACCGCTTGGTCTCGAAGTTTCCCTCTCAACCGCGCATTTACCAATATAGGGAAGTTGAATAAGAAAGTCAACCCCTTTTAGGAAAAAAATTTGGGATTGGTTTTCTCTTTATTCTCAAACTCAGTCGTGATATGGTGTTTGGGCAGAAATTTAATTTGGATCTTTTTTTATGTCTCTATCTTTTCAAGAAGTAATCGCTACATTAAATAATTTCTGGAGCGATCGCGGTTGTTTGATCGTTCAACCCTATGACACAGAAAAAGGTGCTGGCACAATGAGTCATCAAACTTTTTTGCGTGCCGTCGGTCCAGAACCTTGGTCAGTGGGTTACGTAGAACCGTGTAGGAGACCTACAGATGGTAGATATGGAGAAAATCCCAATCGTTTTCAACACTATTATCAGTACCAAGTACTAATTAAACCGTCACCAAACAATATTCAAGATATTTACCTAGAATCCCTTGAGGCTCTAGGAATCAAAACAAAAGATCACGATATTCGATTCGTTGAAGATAATTGGGAGTCTCCTACTTTGGGTGCTTGGGGCGTTGGCTGGGAAGTCTGGCTAGATGGGATGGAAGTTACTCAATTTACCTACTTTCAACAGTGCGGTGGAATTGATTGTAATCCTGTGTCGATCGAGATTACTTATGGTTTAGAACGATTGGCAATGTATTTGCAGAATGTAGATGCCATTACTAAGATTCGCTGGAACGATCGCCTTAGTTATGGAGATATTTTCTTACAGGGAGAAATTGAACAGTGTACTTATAACTTTGAAGCATCCGATCCAGATTTGTTATTCAATCTGTTTGGTCTTTATGAAAAAGAAGCCAAACAGTTAATCGATCGCGGTTTAGTTATGCCTAGTTTAGACTATGTTCTTAAGTGTTCTCATAGTTTCAATCTGTTGGATGCTAGAGGTGTAATCGCCGTAACAGAAAGGACTCGTTATATTGGTCGAATTCGCAACATGGCTCGACAAGTTGCTCAACTATATTTAGAGCAAAGAGAAAGTTTAGGTTTTCCCTTGCTCCAAACTGATGCTGCTGCGGTTAAGTAGTAGATGAAGAACAAGTCGAACAAGGTTGATTGCATTAACGGTTTACTGCTCTCAAATTTGTGATGACTAAATTGTAATTGTGTAGTCTTTATTGATCGCAAATTCGCTAAAACAACTTATTGAGAATATTTAGCAAAAGCTGTATGATGGAATCTCTAAAAATGTCTTGATTCTCAAACAATTAATTGTGTGATTTTTTATGAGTAACCATATAAGTAAGTTTTCCCGACGCTTTTTTATAACTGTTAGTACTGCTGCTTTGGTTGTTGCCTGTAGTCAAACTCAGGGAGATAAACCTCAAGAAACAGAACAAACTGGTGAAGCAGGTAAATTAGGCGGACAGGTTAATATTTATTCTGCTCGTCATTACAATACTGACGACCAACTATATGAAGGTTTTACAGAACAAACGGGAATTAAAGTTAACTTGATTGAAGGTAAAGATGATGAGCTAATTGAAAGAATTAAAAGTGAAGGGGCAAATAGTCCCGCAGATATTTTAATTACCGTAGATGCTGGAAGGCTCTGGCGTGCAGATCAAGCTGGTATTTTTGCCCCTGTAGATTCAGCAGTTTTGGCGGAAAAGATTCCAGCTAATTTGCATCATCCTGAAAATCTGTGGTTTGGCTATAGTAAACGAGCGCGGGTGATTATGTATAACAAAGATAAAGTAGATCCTGCGGATATATCTACCTACGAAGATTTGACCGATCCCAAATGGAAAGGCAAAATTTTAATGCGTTCTTCTAGCAATATTTATAATCAATCTTTAGTGGCGGGAATGATTGAAGAGAAAGGAGAAGAAGCGACAGCAGAATGGATTAAAGGACTTATGGCTAATTTAGCTCGTTCTCCTCAAGGCAACGACACGAGTAATATTGAAGGGGTGGCTGCGGGACTTGGAGATATTACGGTCGCTAATACCTACTATCTAGCAAGATACAGCGACCAGCCAGAGATATTCGAGAAAATTGGCGTGGTCTTTCCCAATCAACAAGATAGAGGAGCGCACGTTAATATTAGTGGAGCGGGAATGCTCAAGAATGCTCCACATAAAGAGCAGGCGATCGCTTTTTTAGAATATCTTGCCGAACCTGAAGCACAAGAGTTTTTTGCTTTAGGGAATAATGAATATCCTGTGGTAGAAGGCACTCCTGTCAATCACGTAGTCAAAAGCTTTGGAGAATTTGAAGAAGATACTACCAATGTGGCTGCTTACGGGAAGAATAACGCAGATGCGGTTAAGATTATGGATCGATCGGGCTGGAAGTAAATTGATCCGTAAATAAACAAATGAAACAATTTCTCGGTTTAGCAGTTTCAACCAATATTCTGTTGATAGGTGGAGTGATGGCGAATACTTTACCCGTCCAAGCAAAATCACCGCTATCAATAGTTTATCCACCTCCAGAACATCAGACTATTGCCGAGAAAATCTTTTTTATTGGTTCAGCACCGCCAAGAAAGCCCGTTTTTATTAATGGCAAAGAAATTGAAAATCGTAGTAGTTCGGGACATTTTGCTCCCAGTCTTCCTTTAAAAGTAGGCGAAAATAAATTTAAAATTCGTTATGAAGATGAAGAAGTAGAAATAAAAATTACTCGTAGCAGCACTCAACCTGAAATTCCTGAAGATTTGACCTTTGGCAAAGATTCCTTAATTCCTAATGTAGATATTGCCCGCTTACCCAATGAGCCAATTTGCTTTAGTGCGATCGCGCCACCAGATGCTAAGGTTTCAGCCAGGATAGGTCAAAGTAAAATAGTATTGTTGCCTCAAGTAAAGTCTGTCGATTTGCCCTCCAATTCTGCGGTGTTGACAGCCGAAAACAAACCTATAGCTAATTCTAATATAGGTAAATATGAAGGATGCACTACTTTGGACTCTGCTCAAAACTATGGCAAGCCAATATTTGAACTAGAACAAGACGGCGAAGTGATTTCGCAAAAGGGTCAGGGAGATATAAAAATACTGTCGCCCAAGGATATTAAGGTGGTAGAAGTCATTGCCGATGCGGGAGTAGCAAGGACAGGCGCAAGTACTAATTATTCTCGTTTAACGCCTTTGCCCAAAGGAAGTAGAGCTAGAGTCACAGGAAAGGAGGGAGAATGGTTGCGACTAGATTATGGTGCTTGGATTAAAGCAGGAGAAACTAAACCCGTACCTGGAAACATTCCCCCTCAATCGATAATTAGAGGTATTGCTGCTAGACAAACTCAATCGGCGACAGAAATTGTTTTTCCTTTGCAACTACCTGTACCTGTAGAAGTGAAGCAAAAAGACGACAGCATTACCTTATCTCTGCATAATACTACGGCTCAGACTGACACTATTCGCCTTGACCCAGATCCAACGATTAAGCGTCTTGATTGGCAACAGGTATCCCCAAGCCAAATTGATTATACTTTTGAGCTTAATAATAAACAGCAGTGGGGTTACGATCTGCATTATGAAGGAACTAGTTTGATTTTTTCTTTGCGTCATGCGCCTCAAGCAAAGCCATTGCTGAATTTCGACAGAACGCAGAATAATTCAGTCAAAGATCCCATAGAGCGTCCTCTGATTCAGCAGCCTTTAAACAATATCGAAATATTGTTAGATCCTGGACATGGCGCAAAGGAATCAGGTTCAAAAGGTCCAACGGGTTATCCTGAAAAAGATATTAATTTGCTGATGGCTAAATTGGTCGAACAAGAATTAACTAAATTAGGGGCAAAAGTTTATTTAACCAGAGAGGAAGATGAAGATGTATCTCTGCAAGCAAGAGTGGCAATGATTAACAAGGTCAAACCCGATCTAGCTATTTCAATTCACTATAATGCTTTACCCGATAGTGGCGATGCGGAGAATACTCAAGGGATAAGTACTTTTTGGTATAACACCCAAGCCCACGATCCTGCTATGTTTTTACACAATTATTTAGTAGATAAATTAAATCGTCCTGATTATGGCACATTTTGGAATAATCTAGCTTTGACTCGCCCCCATACTGCACCATCTATCTTATTGGAGCTAGGTTTTATGATTAATCCTGAAGAATTTGAATGGATTACTAATAGTGTAGAACAAAGAAAGTTGAGTAAAGCGATCGCTCAAGGCATCAAAGAATGGTTTGAATCAGTAGAATAATTTAGATTAAATAATTACTAAATTAACAACTATGGATTGGCTGATTCTAGCTGTGGGCGGTATATTCTCAGGAATATTGTCGGGATTATTGGGTATTGGTGGCGGATTTATTATTGTTTCTTTATTGGTTGCCTTGGGTTATGCTCCGATCAAAGCTGTAGCAACTAGTAGCTTAGTAATTGTTTTGAGTTCGAGTACTGGTAGTTTTTATAACTGGCGTAATGGTTATCTAGATATCAAACGAGTTGTTTATATTGCTATTCCTGCTATTATTGCAGCGCAATTAGGAGTTTTGTTGGCAGTAAAAATACCTGACTATGTTTTATTGACCATATTCAGCATTTTTTTGATAACTAATATCTTTCTAATTCAGCTACGCAAAAAACTAGTAGCCCAAAATAAACAGTCCAATAGTTTTCTCAATCCTGTCCTGTCTAAAATCGCTACGGGAAGTATTGCAGGATTTTTGGCAGGTTTGTTGGGAGTAGGGGGTGGTGCGATCATGGTGCCGTTGCAAATGCTGTTACTCAACGAAGAAATCAAAGTAGCCATTAGGACTAGTTTGGGTGTAATTGTAGCTGCAACTATTTCGTCTACTGTCAATCACGCTATTCAAGGAAATGTGCTGCTTATAGTAGGGTTTAACTTTGGGTGTCGGGGGAATGATTGGTTCTCAACTAGGAACAAGAGTATTACCTAAGCTGCCTGATTCCGTAGTCAGCAGAATTTTTGTTTTGTTTTTAGCATCTATGGCTGTGTTGAATTTATGGCAAGCTTGGAAGAGTTATAGCGTATAAATAGAAGAAGGGCGATCGCATGATCGCCCTTCTTCTATTTATCTATTGTGCTTTAAATTTAGACTGCAACTTCTGCATCAGCTGCTAAATGAGGTTCACTGATAAAAGCATTATCAAAAATGTCGCCCCTGTCTAGATCGGTATTGTAGGCGATGATGTCGCTGAAGCTATTTTGATAATCAATACCAAAGGTAGCTTTGATTTCACTCAAATCTGGATCGTTGAGATAGAAAAAGCGATCGCCATCTCGGAGTGCTTCAAATTGTTGCTGCCAAATAGCCTGCTGTAGTTCGCCAAATTCTGTACCAGGTAGATGTTCTTCCGAAATCATGCCTGTAAAAGCATCTACATCGTCTACGTCTCCGTAAACAGCTTCTAAACGAGCAGCAATGGTAGACCTGCGAATAGCAGTAATACCTTCGACTTCTTCATTGTTAGCTAGTAAGTCGGCAATTTTTTGAGGATCTGCCTCTACTTTTCCTTCTCCATCCAAGACAGCAATAAAATCTATAATTGCAGGATCGTTGAGGTTTATATCATTGGCATCAAAGATAAGATCTGCTGAGGTGATTCTAGTTCCGTCCACATCGATTAAGTTTTCAGAATCTACGAATGCCTTTATAGCTTCTGGATCTTCTCCTGTAATGTCATAGAATGAGTCAACTCTCTCTAATCCGAAAGTTTCGCGAAGATCGTTATAAGATGAGATACCGTGGTCGCGTCCTCGTTGAATATCGATCGCGCCGATATCTACAACACCATTGAAAAGATTTTCAATTGGTGGTCCATCGGTGAATTCTCCTCCTGTAACTGGAATCTGGAAGAGGATACTACGCAACTGATTATCGATTTGCTCGTCGTTACTGTAGTTAGTTTCAAAAAGTCCTTCAAAGACAGGTCCTAAACCAACTTTGTTGACAACACTTGGATTACCAGATTGAGCATTTACAGATACTTCAATTTGATCTCCATCTTTAAGAACTCCTTGGGATTCTAAAATAGCCAAGTCTGCATCAGATAGATTACGGCGATCGAAATCAAAGTCTCCATGAACCATACTGTGAGCGCGATAACCAACAGTAGCAAACTCATTGGTAATACTTGGATCGACTTTTGGATCGTAACCTTGATATGGATCTAGTTCGACTCCCACTGAAGGTAAGAACTCACTGTAGGTAATATACTGTTGCTCTGCTATTACAACCTTACGAGCGATTTGGAATTTGGTTTCTTCATCAAGACTATTGGGAAGAAGATCTACAACACGATTGTGTTCGCGGGCAAATAATGTCTGTACTGCGGTTAAGCCAGTGTTTTCATTGGCTCTAACATCTCCTGCGATAATAGCTGAGGCTGGATCGGCTCTCAAACGAGACATTAAAGCCATTTCTGGCGCTGTGGTGTAGTCACCACGGGCATCAGCACGGGGTAAATAGCCATCAGGTAAAAGCAATTTAGCACTGTTATTTGACATATCTCCGTCTACTTTACCTTCTCGCAACCATTCTAATCTTTCTTCTGTTCCGCCATAAATAGCCCAACCATCGATAAAAGAGCTAACGGTGTTGATTTGCTCTCTTTCTCCATCAACTACTACGCCTTCTGAGCGATCGAATCTGATACCACCAAAGTCATTTTGAAAATCTTCCAAGGGGTCGTTATTATCAAAAGCAATATTTGCTGCTTCTGTTCCTCCTTGAGCTAACCCAAAAGTATGGTCTAGAAGCTGTCCCCATACAAAAACCAAATGGCTAGCGTTGTTTTCTGAAAACAAATTGACGTGAAGATCGTTGAAGACACGATTACTGACAAATCTCGCATTTGGTAAGCTATTATCTATTTCATCGCCATTAGCATAGTTAGTTTCGCCAGCTCTTTTATAAATATTGCCAGATTGACCTAATTCGTTGTCTAACAAATTATTTCCGCTACCATCCAAACTGCGGACTTCTAAATTGAAGACAGGAGCTTCTTCAGATTCAAAACTAAAATCGTTAACATCAATAGTTGCGGGATTTACATTTTTAAGTTTGGCTAGGTTTTCGCCAGTTATGAGATTTTTAATAATGGTGTTATTGCTTCCCTGACCAAATATTTTAAGATCGCTGTAAGTAAGTCCACCATCAAGCTGGATCTTATCTTCTCCATTTTTAAAATCCAACACGCGATCGAATCCACTATTTGGGGTAAGAACAACAGTATCTTTGCCATCACCTAAGTGAATCGTATCATTCCCAATGCCACCATTGAGTGTGTCATCACCGTTTCCACCAATCAACTTATCATCGCCGTCTCCACCGTTGAGGTAGTCATTACCGCTTCCACCGTAGAGGCTGTCATTGCCGTCTCCACCGTTGAGGTAGTCATTACCGCTTCCACCGTAGAGGCTATCATTGCCGTTTCCTCCGTGGAGGTAGTCATTACCGCTTCCACCAATCAACTTATCATCGTCGTTTCCTCCATTGAGGTAGTCATTACCGCTTTGACCATAAAGAAGATCGTTACCGCTTTGACCATAAAGAAGGTCGTTGCCTGTACCGCCTTTAAGCAAATCATTACCAGCCTTACCAAATAATTGGTCTTTGCCATCACCTCCATCAAGAGAATCATCTCCAGATTCACCATTCAAAGTATCTTGACTATTGCTATCTTCGGTTTCGTTGCCGATATCTAGTCTTGTATGCAAGCTTTCGACAAGATCGTCCATTAAAATGTCGTCACCGATTAGTTCTGACTGTAAGTAAAATTCAGTAGCGTTGTTGAAATCGGAAGCTTTTGAAATAACCATAGGTATAATTTTGTTAACTTGTTTTTTTAGATTTAATTAGAATTAATTACGAATCTTTGTTGATTTGTATTGATAATTTTCAAGACATATTATATTTATGTATTAATTGCTATTTATTAATTTAATTGCCTGTTTTATACATCAAAAAGATTCGATTAGACATTTTTACCAAGCTTTAAAATAGTTTTTGATTTCTTTTGTAAGCGAAGTTTTTTATGTCTACAAAAACAAGAATAGCTTGAATTACCTAGAAGTAAATCAAGCTGAGATGAAAAAAAAATATGATTTTTAAAGTTGTTTTGAAGACTTTTTGTTGTATAAAGTTATTGTGAGTTAGTTAATTGTTTGAGAATAGTTGAGACTTTAAAAGCCTCAAAAGCTTTGATTTCGTCTGAGTATTATTATAAAAATGAGCCAGTTTAGCAATCATTAAAAACAAAATTTATAATCTTATCAAGGGTTTGAGGGATTGTAATAAAAATTTTAAAGACGAATTATATTCAATTATTATCGAAACTATTTTAAATGCTTAAAAAAAATCCAAAGTTTAGTTGGAAAAAAGCTGCATATATGTTGGTGACTGTTTTTTAAAGAATTGATTTTGAATTGGGCAGTCCACCTCTTAGATAAATAAAATATGAGTTTATTCCAATTTGTTTTTAAAGATTTAATGTTTGAAAAGAATAAATACGCTCAGTGTCTTTGCTGATTTTAGAAAAAATGCTTCAAACAGATTAACTTTTGTAAACAAGCTAAAGGGCTTTATGATTATTATTGATAAATCAAACAGACATCATGAAACTAAATGCCGATTACAACTATTAATAATGACCAGCTTAAATTTTTAGATGACGAACTTTCCAAGCGTCCTATTGCCTTAGATCCTGGTGGCTATTACGTTATTTACTTAGACCGTGAAGCGGGCTTGATTTGCGCCAAACACTATACCAATGTGATCAATGACAAAGGTTTGGCAGTAGACCCAGAGACAGGAGAAGTGATTGCCTGTGGTGGGAAAAAAGTAGAGCGTGCAGCGGAAACACTCTATACGGCTAGAACAGCCAAAGAATTATGTGTCAAGGTAATTGAAGAGCCTCAACCATGTCCGATTACTATGCTAGATCATGCAGCATATTTAGGCAGGGAGTTTACCAAGGCTGAATATGCTTTAATCAACGATCTTGAATACATTCAAGATTAAATCCGAGATTTAAACAAGGCGGGCAATAGTATTTTCGCTTAATTAAACCGCATCCACTTTGAAGTGCGGAAATGCTTGAGTTTCCCAAGCTTATTCCACACACTTGTTGAAACCCATAGTTTTTTAGACAAAGGACTTGTCCGCATGTACTGTTAAAGGGAAATGGGAAAAGGGAAAAAATGAATTACCTCAAGCTCTAGTTTTCTATCTAGACGCGGTTTATTATCGATCGCGTTTATTATCGCCCGCCACAAAAAATCAAATTAACTACCAAGTCCTACATACCAGTAATAGGTAGCCATAGGAATAACGGTAGCAACAATTAAAAAGCCAATTACCCAAATAGTTGCACTACCGTCATCAGTGTCTTCTGCTTTGGTAAATGTGCCTTCAGTTTGGATCTCATCCTCTATAATTGGAGGTCCTGGATCTTCCTGTCCAGATAAGACCGCTACAAGGCGATCGCCTGCGTCAAGAAAGGCTTGATTATATTTGTTTCCTTTGCGGATGTTGTAACCGACAGTTTCATCGACAATGCTTTGTGCCAGATCGGAATTTACAAATTCTTTTGCCGAATCTCCTGTACGAATTGCCACATTATTAGTAAGAGTATCTAATACGATTAATGTTTGATTGGCTCGTGCTTCAGCATCGGGATACCAATCTTTAAATATTTCTTCTGCTAGAGTGTCAACGGTTTCTCCATAGTCTAAACGGCGAATTGCCACCATTCTAATTTCTTGACCTGTCTCACTAGCTAGATCTTTAAAAGTACTGGTTAGTTTGCTTTGGTTTATATTACTAATAGCATCAGCGGTATCAACTACCCATGTTTCATTTGCATTGAAATCGGGGAGATCGAACAAGCCTGTTGCGATCGCTGGCGCAGCAATACAACACAAGGTAAATATAAGTAAAAGTGTTGAAGCAGTTAGTTTAAATGAGCTTAACGCCTTCTGTTTAATTAAGATAAGATATTGTTCCATAGTTTCTATTCTCAAATAATTACTTTTTTAAAGAATATTCTTGATTCATCAACAAAATTTTTGTTGGACATCTACATATTCAATAATAAAGCCCAGGAGTAACCCTGAGCCTTAATTTATCTGAATTATGAGAAGAAAACTATTGACTATCTCAAAATTTTAAAATTTTAATTGTCAACCGCAGTCAAAAATTAAAGACCAATCAACTCTTTGATCCCTGACAAATAAGCAGAAGATAGCAAGAAATAGGCAAAGAATGCTCCACCGCCTCCTCCAATAAAGAAACCTGTAGCAAATTCACTCCAACCTTCTTTGCTGGCAAAAGCAGAAGAAACATTTCCAGTAGTTATTGTTTCAGTAGGTTTTCCACCCATTGCACTGGCGTATAAAGACAGGCAAACGGTCAAAATTGTGACTAGACCAAAAGATGATAGTAAAGCTGCAATATCAGCATTTTCAGTATTTCGTAATGGACCTAAAAATAGAAAAGGACCATATAAGAAATATCCGTGTGCCATACCAACTTCTAAACCACGACGAAGAGGTGCTAGACCATCGCGGTAGGCAGGCAGGTTGCGGATTAAAGACAAGCTTAAGTCAGACGCATTAAGGGGAGTAGCCAAATTCCCTATTTGAGGATCTCCAGGTGGCTGGATAGCTTCGTATTCGTTCATATTTTGATTTCTCCTTTTGAATTAATGAGATTCGATGAATCCCTTTAAATAGCATTACTCTAACTTGGTTTTAGTTCGCTTTTTGTTAAGAATCTTTATAACTAAACCTAATCGTACAGGCGTTCGCAGTAATATCCAAGTTGTTAACCTTTGAATCCGAAATAGGAAAATAAAATTATGATTGGTGATTATGCAGCTTCCTGGCTACCTGTAGCTATGGTGCCTTTAGTTGGTATTGTTGGCGCAGCAGTTTCTATGGCTCTTTTATTTATTTATATTGAAGGAGAAACCGAAACAAAATAGTATTGCGCGGTTAATATTTTAAGTATTGTCTTACTTATTGAATATTAATGCTCTGCCTAATTAGGTGGAGTATTTTTGTTTAAAAGAAAATATTAACCACGATTTGAGGTGGGGGGAAGTTTAACGCGATCGCAGATAAATAATGTTCCTGAAGCGACACACAAAGGAATAGTAAATAGGTTGACTAAAGGAATGCTAATTAATCCCAAGCACACTAGTCCAAAGCTACCGCTAGCAGGCAAACTTTTAAATACAACTTTTAGTTTTTGGCGAAACTTCAATCGTCTTCTTTCTAAACAAGAGTCCAGAAAATCCATACAAACTATTGTCGTAGTTAGAGTAACAGAAGCAATACTAGAAATTAGCGTTCCCACTCCAGGAAACAGGTTAATTGCAAGTAAAGGAATACCAATTATAATAATTAAAACTAATTTTTTTAGTTCATATAATATAGCCCGACTCAAATCGCTAACTATATTTAATTCAATTAATTCGACTTTGCCTGTGCGGAGTTTTTCGAGCTGTTCGGAAAGTTGACCATACCAAGGTGCGCCTAATAATACGCCAAATTGAGTCAACAAAAAACCTGTAGCAATAAAGAGAATTACGACTAATAAAAAACGAACTATGGCAATCAAACCTGCAACAGTATAAGTTAAAAATCCCAACCATTGAGGTAAATTATCAATCAGTTGATTCAGCCAAAGTGTCAGATCTGCCTGTACTCCATCGACAATTTGCCAGCCAAAATAAAGTAGTCCGCTATAAAGAGCGATCGCTACTACAATATTGACTGCTATTGGAATAGCGATATATTTGATTAATTTAGGATTTTCAATAAAAGTGACTAAGGCTTTAAAAGGATAAGTAGCTCCATCAAGCGTACCAAATCCTCCTAGAATTTTTTTGATGGTATTTAGCATTAAGATCGAGAACTAGCTAACAAAACTGCTGTTTTTACTACTATAGTTTTTATTAGTTAAAGTCTGTTTAGATCGAGCATAATTTAAAGCCCAATCCCATCCTCTTAGTTCAACTATGGTCAAAGAGATCTTTTCATCAGTTTTCAAGAGGATATATATTTCTCCATTATTGGCTTCATACACATCTGCGATTAGCTCATTCCTAACATCTTCACCCCATGCTTCTGCTACTTCCTCCCAGCACACTAAACAAAGACTTTTAAATCTTGAATCGTTTAAATACTCGTTACTCCAACTGAAAGGTTTCCAATGATTGTTGAGTGCCTCAATTAAAGCTGCGTTAGGATATATTGTTTCTCTATTTTGCTTTTTATAAATCCAGTAAGAAATGATAGCTTGAAAAGCAGATTCCATTCCAGAATAGCAGCTAATAATAGCTGTTTGTACATCTTCTTGAGAAAAGTCTACTCCTATATATTGCAGTGCAGGTTTGTATTTACGATATATCTCTTTTTCAATATCATCCAATTCTTGTAACATAATTCTAATAGGTTTATCTTCTTGGCAAAATAGATTTCATGATTGCTTTTGAACGTTTAATCTCTTCTGGAGAAGATGCTGTTTCTTTCTTTGAATAGCGATCGCATTACGAAAAGATAACGTTTAACAGGACTTAATTCAACAGTATTTATGGTTAAAAATAGTCACAATTATCCGAACAGTCTAATTGAAAAGCTTAGATTAAACTGGTTCGATTTATTTCAAAAATCAACATTAGATTTTTATTTGGGCAATCGTACATTTATCACTTTGATTGAAGGCTATTCTAATAAACAAAGAACTTATCACAACATATACCATATATACAGTATTTTAATTTTGTTAGAACAAGTGAAAGACTATTCTAAGGATATAGATATTCTGAAATTTTCAGCTTGGTTTCATGACTATGTTTATGATCCTAAAGTTACCGATAACGAAACCAAGAGCGCAATATATGCTGCTAAAACTTTAAAAGATCTAAATATCAATGTCCAAACAATTAAAGCAGTTACACAAATTGTTTTAAGCACCAAAACTCATAAACCTCTGTTAGAAGGTATTGATAATTTAATCTTTTTAGATGCCGATCTAGTAGTCTAAGGCTTAAACAAGGTAGCTATTAAGCACTTAAAACTTTGCCTTGGTAAGTCCATTTAAAAGGTTTTGCCATTTTGTCGTTATAGTAGGCGATAAAATCGAGAATCTTGACAGCTAAATCACCTTCACTGTCAAAACTACTGCGCTTAAGAAGTTTTCGCATTAAAATACTAAACCAAATCTCTATCTGATTGAGCCAGGAACAATGTTTCGGTGTGTAATTAAAGACAATTTTATGTTCGAGGCTACTTAAAAATTTGGCTCTAGTTTCCATTGATTGAAGTATTCCAGATTGTCCTTTTTTACCTAATGTGAAAGCAGGAATACCTTCTTCTTTTGCAATCCAACGCACCAGAGATTCTGATTGGTGAATGTTTAAACAGTCCATGACCAAATGCCATTTGACTATTTCGGGATTGGCTTTAACCATTCGTTGCACATGAACCACAAAATCTACCTCTGTCCTGGTTTGACCGATGCTTTCATGTAAGATTTTTCCATTACTAACATCAAAACTAGCAATTAAAGTTTGAGTTCCATGTCGGATATATTCAAACTCTCTTTTTACTGGCTGAGCTGGTCTCATTGGTTTGTCAGGGGATTTTCGCTCCAGAGCTTGAATTCCCGTCATTTCATCGAGACTGACGACTCTCTCTCCTTCCCCTCTCGTCTTGATTGCTTGCTGGTATAGTTGACAGATATTTTTGACTTTTTCGCTTCTCTTTTCGTCGGGGGGGGATTAAGCCAATATTCTGACAGGTGTGGTTTTAAAGTTGCTTCTGATAGTAATCGAGCTACGTGTCTGGGAGAAATGCTTTCGACTATTTTTTGCTCAATCATCTCTTCTGCCAACTCTCTTGATGTCCAGTGGCTGATTGGTCTACCGTATTTATCTGGTGACTTACAAGCCATTGCGAATAACTGTAATACCTGTTCCATTGTAAATTTAGTCGGCGTTCGGTGTCTTTGCGCATCCAACAATCTTTCTGCTACTGGGAGTTCTTTTTGCTTTAACTCTAGCCATCTTTCTCTCCATATGCGGAGCGGTATCCTTTAGGACAATCTTGCCATTTTCCTGCTGATGTCCAATTCTCTGGCAATGGCTCGATGATTTTTTCCCTCAGATGCCATGAGTATTATTTTGACTCTTTTGGCAATTTGTTGACTTGTACTGTGACGAGCCTGAATTTTTTTTAGTTCTTCCTGTTCTATAGGGTCTAACTCTAGTAATTTGGCAGCTAGTCTCGGCATCTGCTTTCTTTGATTTTTCTACAGCCAATTAATGGTAACTCTATTTGAGCCCATGACTACTAGTATCTATGACGATAATTTCAGGCATGGTCTAGATAGAGTTTTTGTTTAGTTGTTAATATTTAACTACGATTTGTACTCTTAAGTAACCTAACAGTTTTTGACTAAATGCGATCGCTATAATTCCTACAGAAAAATATTAAGTTACACGAGGTTAAATTTACTGACAAAGAAGGAGATCGCTTTAAGTAATATAGAAATTATGTTGCAGATAATTTTGCATTACATAGCAAGTTTGAACCATCAAGCGATCGACTATTAACCCCGCCTCATAGTTAGGATGAACTAATTGGGGCTTGCTGAAAAAGTCTGAATAAAACTGAAGCGAAAGTGAAATTGAAAGGAAAAACAGAAAGTAGGTAAAAAAACTAGAACAGGGGTTCTATTAAATTGTTTTTGAGACTACTCAAATTATAATTTCTGCTAAACAGGAAAATAAAAAACTGCTTCAAGAACAGTTCTAGATTCATCACCAGAAAGGTAATCGCAATAGTAGTTTCAGCAGTATTAGAGAGTTTAGCCAGAATACGCCCTAAGCTGAAGCGTCGCTTTGCCTGACCAAATTTACCTTCAATTGCATTTCGGAATTTTTCATCTTCTCGTTGTTGCTTAACGATCTCTGGTTGTGGCTTGGCAGGAGGTCTTCCCAAAGGAGGCGCACTGATTCTAATTCTTCGCTCTTTACAAAATGCTCTATTCTCCCTAGTACGATAAATGCGATCAACATGAACTGATTCAGGACAGCAACCGAATCGTTGCTGATATTGCTTTATTTGAGATTGAAAGTCTCTTGATTCATTAAAGTTATCCCAACTGAGATGGTCGAGAAAACAACAACCATCAATATAACTTACAGACAGTTTGGCTCCGAACTCAACAGGAGTACCAGCTTTTCCTCGTACCATAGGACGTAGATGCGGTTGAGCTAGACTAACAATTCGGTCGTCAATACGATGAGAACGATTGTCATACATTGATTGCTGTTGCCTAAATAACTCATGGACAATCAACAACGTTCGATAACTTTGCTGCTTGAGTTGTGATAATTTTGCACCCTGGTCAATTAGATGATCTATGTGACCTAGATTTCTTCGCAAATAAGCTAACTGTTTGCGTACTGCTTTTCGACGTTTTTGATGACGAGGACGACGCTGTTTGGTAATTGCTAGATAATTTTTTCTAGCTTCTCGACGATAAGTTCTGGGTTTTCTGTCTAATTTATCTCTGACTTGTTCATACAATCTATCTAATATTTGCTCTGTGTGTTCTCTGGCTTGATTCAGTAGTTTGATATCTGTAGGATAGCCGATATCTGCGGGAGTGCAGGTGGCATCGAGAATCAGTTTTCCTTGATTGCCAGGGAGAGATGGCGGTTCGTCTTTTTCCGTGTTTGCCTCTTCTTTGTCTGGTTGTTGTTTTCTGGTCTGGGTTTCTTTTCTGTTTAAGATTATTTTTTCGTTGATTCTACCCACCAATTCTCGACTTAACCTTTTACGGAAATGTACCAATATCGGAGCTTCAAATGGGGCTTCATTAGTGTATTCATTTAATCCCAGAAAGTACTGTAGATAAGGATTTTCTCTAATTTGCTCTACTGTTTCTTCATCACTTGTTCCCAAACGCTCTTTGATGATTAATGCTCCCAATGCCATCCGAAAGGGTTTGGCTGGTGCGCCCATTTTTAGACTAAATTTAGCTGCATATTCGGTTTCAAAATCTGACCAAGGTATAAGTTGGGCTAGTTTTATCCATCGATTCTCTTGAGATAATCTGCCTCCAAATGGCAGTTCAAAGTTTTCTGCTGGTTTCTGAACCTCGTTTGTATTTCTGTACATTTCAACTGACAGGTGCAAGGTTTTTTAGTGATTATCTCAATTTTCCTGGGATTTTAATAGTCCTTCAACCCCTTATAACTTCCTGGGCTTCAATGCTTTACAGTTTTTCAGTAAACCCTAATTGATATTGATAGCTATCTTGAAGGATACGAGCAATCGCCCTAGCTAAAATTTTAAACGTATCTCCTTTGACTGGAGCAGCAGCAAGCAAAACTCAAGTAGTAAAACGAATGAAAACTTCTAGAATCATTCATTTAGCCACTCACGGTTTGTTAGATTACGGGGTCAAAGAAATATCCTTCGAGCATAATATATTAGGTGCGATCGCACTTGTAACCGATAAAAATAGCAATGAATCGGAGGATGGTTTACTCACGGCAAAGGAAATCATGACCATGTCTTTACAAACACTGAGACAGGCTATGTTAAGTGCGATCGCATTAGGACAAAATCCGATTGACTGGGCAGCATTCACTTTAATTGGTTTGTTTGGTTTGTAATTTGGTCAATAAATGCGATCGCCTTTTGAATAGTTTCTGGCTGATGAGGATAGATCAATTGATATTGATAGCTATCTTTGAGGATATGGGCGATCGCTTTTTGCATAATAGCCTTTGAGGATAAATGCGATCGCATTTATATTAGGAAGACTGTTGGCTCTACCAGAATTGCCGTGGTAGACGCTAGATGTGGTGGATAGTCAAGTCAGACAAAATCGTTCATAGCCATGAATATCGAGGGTGAGTCTTTGAAAAAGATGGTCGACATCAAAAATGCCATAACAACGTCGCTTGAGCACTTTAACTCGGTTGTCAAATCCTTCGACAAAGCTACTGATTAATCGCTCAAAAAAATAGTTGCCGATCTCGTCAAGCCAGGTTTCAATCGTTTTCAAGAAGCTTGCAAACTGGGATATTTGACTTTGGCAAACTCTTTTACACCATGCACGAATCGCACATTTGGCTCCCTTCGGGTCATATAAGCGATCAAATATCTGGGTTAATTCCTCTCTTAAAACCCACATTCCGCAGCCCCACAGATGAAACACAAAAGAAATCGGCAAAAAACCGTAATTCAATCTTGAAGAAAAAAGTTAATCCCATAAATGGGAGATTAGTTAGCGGATTATTTACGCTAACCAATCTCTGCAAGGCAAGTAATTCTCAAGAATCATCGATAGAGGGACTCTGGTTAGCCATTTGATTTGCTTAAGTAGTCCTAAGTTATCTTTGCTGTATAAGGCACTATCTCCTACTATAGTTGTGTCTAAATCCAGTTTTTTTCTATATTCTTGAGCTATTTTTCCAAAAGCTTTTTTATCCTTTGGGGACTGCTAAAACATCATCAGCTATCATCATTTCTTCTCTGCTGTAGTCTTGTAAATGATGCTCGTTATTGTGATAACGAATCAAGTGAATAATAATTCTCGTAAATTGGTCTAGATCGAGTTTGGCATCTAAACGATAGTCCTTCCCCCCTCTCTGAGTAAAGTCAACATCCACATACCCAGGAAGGAATGGTTTAACGCGATCGTGAATAATCCGAAAATGTCTTTCTACTAAACCCTTCCAGTCGGCTCGATAAGGAGCAGCATTTTCAATGCGAATACCAAGATTATCAATTGAGGTTTCGACATTTTTTCCTGCTAGTTCACCGCGATCACCTAGAATTGCATCTGGTATATGATGTGCTAACCATTCTTCTTCCTCAATTTCAATTCCGTATTCGGCACAAAATTTAACTTTATCTGTAGCAGCATTAACCAATGCCATCATCATTCCCAGCCACGATGGTCCTTCTAAACCAACATATACACCAGTGATCATCCGACTGAAAACATCTATAACGACATAAACAACTGGTCTACCAATAATCCAATTACGGTTATATTTAGAAACAAGATAAACGTCGGCAACAGTGGCATCAATTTGATAGCGAGAGCCTGGACTAATTGTTTCTTGTTTAGAAGTTCCTAAAATAGCTCGATTTTCCAAAGCAAAAGCTCTACTACCTCTTCTGGAAATAGTAGTCTTCTTAATGTCTTTGTGTTCTTTGTTATACCAGTATCTAAACTGAGTTAAAGTAGGTCTTTTTTCAGGAGGAATTAAGACTGATTTTTTTACTCCATTAACATCGAATACAGTTTCCTCTGCATAATACTCTTTGAGCATTAGCTTATAAGCAGTGGTTAGATAGTTTTTCTTCCGATTGTTGTAATATTTAGTAATAGCAATCCGAAATATTCTGCGATCTTCTTTGGTTATATTAACTCCTTTGCCTATTTTGGCAGTATTATTATATTTTCTAGGTCGTCCTCTTTTTTTTCACTACTATAGTTTTTAGTTTTTCCCCTGCCTCCCGAATTGTAATAATCGGGAAGTAAAGCATTTTTGGTTTTTCCTCTTTGCCAATACTTTCTTAAATATCCGTAGATAGTTTTTTTGATGATTTTTTCTGAAGAATTAGCAATTGCTTTATTTACTAAAGAGCCTCTAAGCTTGCGATCGTATATATCAGGTTCTTGTTGAACTAATTCAGAAATTACATCCCAAGCTCTATTTCTAATTTCTTTTTCCTTTTCTGATAAGTGATTTTCGGTAACTATCTTGAACCAAGGATCGGATTTTAGCTTTAATGCATAACCTTCAGCAATAGCGTCTTCAATTTCGCTGATTCTTTTAGGATAAGGCACACCTTTATTGGTATTAATATCAAAGAGAAAAGCTAGAATATAGTTCTCATCTAGCCAAACAATTCTTTCTACTGTAGTTTCTCCAGAATTATCTAGCCATTCAATCAAATCGTTGACATATAAATTAGTAACCATAGTCATACTTTAATTGCCGATTAAATCACGCTTTTGATAATAGTTGTGGTAGAACTACCAGAAATTTTATTTTCCAGCATATCGACAATTATTTCTTTTTTAGCCACTAAATGTTTAAACAAGGACAAAGATGTTCCAGGTGCAATTCCAATTTCTTTGTCTAAGGCATTTGTTATTGTATTGATTTTTACTTTCTTGGTAATTAATTGTTCTTTGAGAATATTGCTTAAATAGTAGCAATTATCTTGGTTCTCCTGATCTGTTAATTCCCATTTATAGGCAGGATGCACCCATTTAATATTATCTGCCAAAGTTTTAGATATTTCCTGTTCTGTGATTACTGCCCAATTGACACTTTTTCTTTCCCAGTATTTTTGTTCTATTTGTAGTAATTCTAAAACTCTTTTCTTTTCTAACTCTTTGGCTAATTTAACAGTACGCCCAATTTGAATGAGTTTTGCTCCTTGTTTTACTGTCAGCATGAAATCAGTAGTCAGTACATAAGGAGTCTTACTTTTGCTGTTGACGGGGTATTTAATTCCCAGTTCATCGGCAATACAAAATGCCAAGTCTAAATCCAGTAGTGGATATTGCTCTTTAATATCTCTAACTGCATCCGACCATTCTAGTAGATAGAAAAATCTTAATTCCCAGTCAGACATAAAATGATGTATGCGATCGCTTTTCCAGCCAGGCGATCGCGATATCTCTACCTTTTGAGGGGAAATCTTGAATCGTTATCCAAGGTTTATAGTTTTTTCCCCATTGCCTTTGCCTCTGCCTTCTTTTACATATCGCTCAAATTTAGCTTGTGTCCAATCACTCTTACTTCTAGCCATTGGAAAACCTTTAATAATACATGGTTACTGTATTATACAGCTAAAGTTTCTAACTTTATTATTTAGTTTCTATCTTTTTTACAAAGTTTCTAACTTTATTATTACTCTACAAAGAAGCTAGTAAATAGCGGTTATTCTATTCAACAGTCACGCTTTTTGCCAAATTTCTAGGCTGATCGACATCTAAGCCTTTAATCGCTGCAATGTGATAGGACAACATCTGCAAAGGAATAACTGCTAACACAGGAGAAATCAACTCATCCACTTCTGGTACAGTTAACATATCATCAAAGGTGTGGGCTGCTTCAGTAGCATTCATTGCCGTCGTAACGCCAATTAAACGTGCATCTCTGGCTTTTGCTTCTTGTGCGTTGGAAATCACCTTATCATAGACGCTTCCAGGCATAGCCACAGCTACTACTGGTACTTTATTATCCAACAAAGCGATCGGTCCGTGCTTCATTTCTCCTGCGGGATAGGCTTCTGCATGGATGTAAGAAATTTCTTTTAGTTTCAATGCACCTTCAAGAGCGATGGGGAAGTTGATGCCTCGTCCGATAAAGATAAAGTCTTCGGTTTCGGTAGTGAAGTCGTGGGCTAATTCTTCGATCGCATCGGCTTGAGTATCTAAAATAGTCTCAATCTGACTAGGAATATGGCGCAATCCTTCTAGAATATCTTCAATTCGATGATTGGATACGCTTTTACGACGGTAGGCTAAATCCAATGATAGGTAATAAAAACCCATTACCTGAGCGAGAAAAGTTTTCGTTGCAGCAACGCCAATTTCAATCCCTGCTTGGGTGTCGATGATGCGATCGCATATTTGGGCAATGCTACTTTCAGCGCGGTTGGTAATTGCTAGGAGTTTAGCGTGATATTTGGGTTCTAAATCTGCCCTTCTTGCTCTTTCTGATTCTAAGGCTGCAATAGTGTCTGCGGTTTCTCCAGACTGGGTAACGCCGATGGTTAAGGTGTGGGGAATTACGGGTTTGGGGGAATAGCGAAACTCAGAGGCATAATCGACGGTGGTGGGAATACCTGCAACTTGTTCTAACAAGTGTTTGCCAACTAATGCAGCGTGCCAACTTGTACCACAGGCTAGTATCTGGATATGTTCCAAATTATCCGTCATATCGGGCGTTAAGCCAATATTTACAGGGCTGAAATCGGGATTTTCATCAGCGTGCCAATTGGGATTGATATAGGTGTCTAAACTGCTTCTAACTACCGCTGGCTGCTCGTAGATTTCTTTGAGCATATAGTGACGGAAACCCTGTTTTTCTACCTGTACGGGATTCCAATCTAGGGTGCGGGGAAAACGAGAAACGCGATCGCCTGCAAAGGTATATATTTCAACTCCCAAGGGAGTTAATCTTGCCATCTCACCATTTTCTAGGTTAAGAATAGTGCGGGTATGGGGCAATACAGCGGTAATATCAGAAGCGCAGAAAAATTCACCTTGTCCAAAGCCCAATACTAAAGGTGCTTGTTGACGGGCGACGATTAGTTCGTAAGGATAGTCTTGATGAACTACACCGATCGCAAATGCACCTTCTAATTTAGAAATGGTTTTTTGAACAGCTTCCATTAAAGAGCTAGAACTGTGCAAAAATATGGAAACTAAATGAGGAATAACCTCTGTATCGGTTTCCGAGCGAAATTCGATACCTTTGCTAATTAATTCTTCTTTTAATTCTAAATAATTTTCGATAATGCCATTCTGCACCACCGCTAAAGTCATTTCAGAATCTAAATGTGGATGGGCATTGTGTTCTTCTGGTTTACCATGAGTCGCCCAACGAGTATGTCCAATACCCAACTGTGCTTTGTGTTCTTCTTGCTCTACTTTTGCTCTTAGGTTAAACAGTTTACCTTTTGCTTTGACACAGTTAATTTTGCCATCTTCAACGGTTGCCACCCCCGCAGAATCATAACCCCGATATTCTAATCTCTCTAAACCAGCAATTAAAATATCCGTAGCAGCCTGAGTGCCGATGTAACCAACAATTCCACACATGATTAATAACTAGTTATATTAATTAAGATTGTTTAATCGCCTCTAGTCTAGACTAAAAAAAATGGAATTATATGTTTCTTTTAAACTTATCGGGGTTTTGAAATACCAATTGTAATAATTTGGAATATTTCAGGGAAGGTTTTAGAAATTATCTGATTCTGGCAATGGTGCTATTGATTTACCATTTTGATTGAGGAACATATTTCCTGCTGCATCATTTTGATATACGCAGTCAATTTTTGGTTTACCGTCTAATACACCTACAAAGCCAAAAGTATTCATGCGTCTTTTGCAGTCTCTTACTTGTTCTGAAGATACTAAGCTTTTTTGTTCTAAAAGCGACCAATTAGTACGGCGCAATACGCAACCAGGCTGCATACGAGGTTGAGTTAAATAAACGCTAAAGGGATTGAGGGTTAAAAACACCCGCATATCAGTAACAATTGCACTTGCACCAAACTGCTGACAGACTTCTGGATTAGGTGCTGCGCGATCGATTTGCAGACTGGAATCAACCGATCTATTATTGTCAGATCCGCTGGAGAGATTGAGAGATAATCCAATGACAATGCCGATTACAAAAACACTGCCTATTATGGCTAACTTTGCTACGTCAAAAGGACTTTTCTTTTCTGGTGGATTGGGATTGGGGCGATAATTGTTGGGAGGATCGTAGCGATCGCTCTGTCTACTATTTCTGGGATTACTATTATTTCTATTTCTGCGAGCCATATTTGAGGAACGAGGAATGAGGGATAAGGAATAAGGAGGTTAGATTACGAGTTACTAATAAGGTATCTAGGAATATTAATGAAACATATAAACATATATTTACTATTTTAAAAGTTTTCTCCAGTAAAATTACAATTTCCGATTAAGGTTAACAAGCATAAACGAACTATTGTAGTTCCCAAATTTAAAACTATTTTAGATAACACCTTAACTATATTTTGGAGTGAGTGGCTACCACGCGATCGCATTTTCCGCTAATAGTGCTTATGTTTTGCGATTGCCTGTAGGGTGGGCAGAGAAAATAACATTGTTTTTCATCAATGTATCGACTATTGTCAACCATTATTAATCGCTAATCACTAAGGTAAATTTGTTAATCTTAAAAGCAAGTTGAATTTTTCGTAGGGATTAGCTTGAGCAAGGATCGCAAATGGTGGATTTGAAACCAAACAAAAAGCAAGAGAAAGAACCTGTAGCTATTAATTATCGTGGTTTTAAGTTTAAGCATCTTTTACTGTTTATCTTAGGATCGGCGATCGCTCATGCGCTGCTTTTCTTGTTTTTTGCCAAGTATGAGGCTAATAAGCCCGTCGAAGAAAAAGAAGAACGTAAACCAATTGAATTTGTGGTTGTTCCTCCAGAGGAAAAAAGCGAAGATCCTCCTCCAGAAACCAATAATCGAGCTTTAGAAAATTCGGTGGCTAATCCCAACGTGCAGCCAGAAAAAACTGCACCTAATGAAAAAATTGTTGCCGAACCCGCACCTACACCTCCACCTAAATCCGAACCTACTCCCACACCCGCTCCCACTCCCACACCCGCAACACAACCTGAACCTGCACCACAGCCTGAACCCGAACCTGCTGCTCAAGATTTAATTTCAGGCTCGGATGCTCCTATTACCTCACCTCAACCAGAGGAAAAGGAAACAGCCGAAGCGGAAATTGCTACTCTTACACCACCGCCAACCGAATCTGTACCCGAACCTTCTTCTAGTGAAGGTAGTGCAGCGGATTTATTGGGAGGAGATTATAAAAAGACTTTAGCCGATGGAGGAGGGGAAGCGTTTTTTAGTCCAGAAGCATTGACTCACGAAACCGTACTAAATCCTGGTCAAATAAATGCTTTGCGAGATGTCGATCTCACTGCATATTTTGCCGAAATCAAACGACGAGTAAAAAGTAATTGGAATCCTTCTTATTCATCCCAAGAACAAACTACTTACCTGACTTTTAATGTCCAGAAAAATGGTCAGATTACCGATCTTCAGGTGACAGAAAGCTCTGGTTCAGAAAACTTGGATCGCGAGTCGGTTGCAGCAGTACAAAATTCTGGTCCATTCGATCCTCTACCCCCTGATTTTCCGTTGGAAGCACTGGAGATTGAATTTAGCTTTAATATATATCTTTATTAGAAAAGCAGACACTACCAAAATTTATGGAAGCTATTTTACAACTATTTAAAAGTGGTGGATTTGTGATGTATCCCTTATTGGGATTATCAATTTATTCTGTAGCTATGATTTTAGAGCGATCGCTTTTTTGGCTCAGGGTGTCGCGACAACAGGACAAGATAGTCAAGCAATTGTTAAATCTCTATCGGGATGATACGGAAACGGCGGTGATGATGCTGCAACGTCATCTCAATTTACCCATTGCTCGCATTTTTAATGTAGCTTTATCTCTCAGACGTTCCACACCACAAAAGTTCAAGCTGGCTTTAGAAACTGCTGCACAAGCAGAAATGCCTGTTTTAAAACGGTTTAGTAATTCTTTTGAAACGGTAATTAGTCTTTCTCCCTTACTGGGTTTATTAGGTACGGTAGTTGGTTTGATTGCGTCTTTATCTTCTTTAAAATTAGGGGATATTGAGTCATCCCAAGCAGCAGGAGTTACAGGAGGTATCGGCGAAGCCTTGACTTCTACCGCAGCAGGTTTAATTGTGGCGATCGCAACTTTGTTTTTTGCTAGTCTTTTTCGGGGACTATATTTACGCCAAATTTCTTTAATTCAAGAAGTAGGGGGACAATTAGAACTGATTCATTTGGATAAAAGCGATCGAGATCAAGTCTATACAAAATAAACCTTGCCAGTTAGTCAAATCTGACTAAATGATTGGGGTATGACTGATAAATGATACCTGAAAATGATAAATGATAAATGATAAATGAAATTATGCGTATACAAGAAGAACCAGATTTACCACCAAGCATTAATATTTTGCCAATGATCGACGTGATCTTTGCAATTTTAGTATTTTTTATTGTTTCCAGTCTTTATTTAACTCGCTCAGAAGGTTTACCTGTTAATCTACCCCGCGCTGCTACAGCAGAAGTGCAAAAAACAAAGCAAATTACCGTCAGTTTAGATCGAGAAGGTAAGTTAACTGTTGACAGTCAACCTGCTCAAATGGATGGATTAAAAGCAGCAGTAGAAAAGCTAATTCAAACGGGGGATACAACCACTGTAGTTGTTAACGCCGATAAGACAGTCGAGCATGGCTTAGTAGTAGATGCGATCGACCAGTTACGACAAATTCCTGACGTGCAACTTGCGATCGCAGCTAAGAAAGAATAATTTTAATCAATATAATAAAAGATGGCTACATATACCGATAACAATAAGGGCGTAGAAATAACTCTCCAACCAGGAGAATCTATTTTGGCTGAACCCAGCGCATTCTGCTATAGCGATGGATTTATTGAAGCTAAAACTACTACAGGTGGTTTAATGTCAGCCGTCAAAAAGCTGGTGACAAAAGAAAAGCTGTTTCAAGTATTGTGGGTTAACAATGGCAGTAAACCAGGAAGAATTGGCTTTGCCAGCCCATATTTAAGCACAATTGAAGAGGTGGACATTTCTCCCGACTATAGCTTGATCGCTCAACGAGGTGCTTGGCTAGCCTCAGATCCTACCGTTAAGTTAGATGTAACCATGAATTTGGGCTTGAGTGGCTTTCTTGGTGGAGAAGGAATTATATTTCAAAAGTTTACGGGAAGAGGCAGAGTGTTCATTAACGCAGGAGGAGATTTAAAAGCTATCAATCTTGAAAGAGGTGAAAGCTTGAATGTTGATACTGGGTGTATTGTTGGTTTTGCCGAGTCGGTAAAATATGAGATTAAACGAGCGGGTGGTATATTTACCTCTATATTTGGCGGGGAAGGACTTGTTTTAGCCAGACTTGTAGGTCCTGGGATAGTAATCTTACAAACTCACCCTGAAAATGTTATTAACCAAGTAGTATCTTCAGGTTCTACTCAAAGATCTTCTAATTCTTCTAGAATAGATTTGAGTGATGGTCTGCAAGCTGACGAATTGGGAACGATCGCTCGTAATTTTTTCGGCAATCGACAGTAAGCCAAAGTGCAAGGTTTTCCAATCTATTGAGATAATTTCCTTGCACTGGGATATATTGCATTACATCAGGCAGGTATCAATAATAAGCCTTGGCTATTGCTTAAGGTAATATCACTGCTCAAATCTTCCACTTCTAGATCGGGAGTTGCGATCGCAATCTTCCACTCTGCTAAATCAATTTTTAACATTTCGGCTATGTTGAGCTTGGTTGCTTCTCCTTCAAAATTACCCACTATTGCCACTGCGGGTTTATCGTTGAAATCGTGGCGTACACCATAGATAATAGTGCTTTCGGCTTCAGTGAATTTATCAAAGCTATCTTGCTCGATTAAATTATGAGCTAACCAAGGATATTGATGGCGAAATTCCCTGGTGGTCAAATTAAATTTAGCTCTTGAAGAATTAACTTGAGATTCATAATTTGCCACATTACATACTTGATAGCAGTCTTCCATAAACATCAAAGAAAATCTTTTTAGACGATCTTCATCCAGTTTTTTGAGAAAACGCACCATTCCCCCCCGCATCAACTCAACCAAAGGTAACAAGTCTTCAATACAATGAGTATCAGGATTAGTACATCTTTGCAACACTTCTACTACCTCAGCCAAATTATAGTCCTGCTGGATCATGGCATGATGTAAAGCGTTGCCAAACTGTTTGAGCTGTTTAAGCTGCTTGAAACCCAAAGACTTCAAACGGGGGAAAGAGTAAGATCTGCGATACAAATCGGGGCTAATTTGCCAATCTAAAAAGCCGACTTCTTCCGAAACAACCTTTACCCCATATTGCTCATCTGTATTGCGGAAAAACAGCCAAGGTGCGTGCATGGTAGCGTTAATAAAGTCCATCGGTAAACCAGGACTAAAGCAATTGACCCACATAGTTACTGCGGGATTATCATAAGCATTGTGTAGGACTTCTGGTAAAGTTTTGCCCAAATGCCAGTTAATCGCTTCTTTAGCGTCAATTTGATTTCCTCGACGCACCGTATCATGATTGCCACAGCCAGTAATCCAATGATCCCCAATGGTCATAACCTCCATTACTCTAGACCATTTCTTTTCCCAAAAACCTTTGATGCTAGGGGTATTATGGGCAAAAATTAAGGGACCCCATTGATAAGATTCTGGCTTTAGTTCGATTAATTCTCGATAGGTAGACTTTTCTTCCCAGCCTTCTTCTGGCCAAGGACGACCATCTTCAAAGATAGTAAACATGAGTCGTTTGTGACCCTGTATTTCTTGAACAATGTTACTCATTTCTAACAGATAAGCATCATCTTGTTCTACTCTGCCTGAGAGGGGATTAAAGAAGCGAAAATCCTGTCCGCCATCAATACGTATGCCATCGGCACCCGTATCTAGCTTGCGTCGCTGCATTTCTAATAAAATTGCTCTAACCATTGGTAATTGATGGTTGAGGTCTTGACCATACATATTTGGTCCTTTTAAAAATTCGCGGGCAATCAATAACTCACTTTGGTTATCTGCGTGTCCATAAACTAAGTCATAGATTAACTGAATTGGGTTATTGGGAAAGGTGTGGAGAGTGGCAATAAGATCGACTACTTCATCGGGACGCAAAGTACTCAGCAGTGCGGGGTTGGTCGCGCTTGAGCCAATAATAGGTACATCATAGCCCCAGTCTTGGGTGTTAGGTTTAAATAGTTCAACTTCTACGACATCATTATCTTCATCGTCTTTAATAAAGGGAAAAAATTCACTCTCAGGACTATATTCATCGCGATATTCAATCGTTGGTTCGGTGGGTAATAGTTCTACCGCATCGTAACCAATGTAATTTTGCTCGCTGGGGGTGAGGGGTTCTCCTGTTTTAACCTTTTCCCCAATATCTTGATAAATACGAGTCAGCCCAGCAATTGTTCCTTCAGAAGAAGCTGTTCCTATATGGACTTGTAAAATGTTTCGGGGATCTTTGACGCGAGGAATTTTGACTTTAGGGTTAGTAGACTTTGCCGTTTCCTCTAGATAATCTAAATCCGCTCTACTTTTTTGGAGACTATCCATATCATATAGTTCTGCTGGAGCAAAAATACCATAGGGTAGAGAGTTGGGTACTAAATCGCGAATTGTCCGCAGTTTCTCGGCACGATCTATATAGCGCAACCAATAAAACGAACCAGCCTGTTCGCGGTTTCCTGGGGTCATTCCTGCTACGACACCCCAAATAAACTCGCCCTGTTGTTCTAAGTGTAGGCGATCGCGTTTGAATTTTATCGTTTGCTCCTGTTCTTGCCAGTCAATTGGTTCAAGGGGAGTAAAGACTTCTAGATATATTTCTCTCTCGTGCAATACATCCCTGATTAATCCAGGCACCCAAAAGCCAATCTCTGTCAATCCATCAGGTCGATAATAAGCCCCTAATTTGCGAGCTAAAGCCTTGGTTTGCTCTAGATAGGTATTACTCGTTCCTTCTAATCCTGATGCCCACGCTAAGAGTTTTCCTGTTGCTTCAGGAACTAACCTAATGGATGTATCTACTTTTACTTTCACGCAATTCTCTCTGCTTTAGATGGATAGTTCGCATTTTCCCTTAGTTTATTTTGATGTATGTCAGAAAACACGGCAACTCTTTACTATAACTTTTTAAATTTTTTTAATTTTGCTGGGGTTGAACTGGCAGTTCACCAAGATGTATTTTGAGTGAGAACAGTAATTGGTGTAGGATCGATATGTATATGAGCTAGTTTCTCAAACTATGAAATGACTTGTACATCCACCCAAAGGTTGATGTGGAGATTTTACTTAATTTAATTAGGGTTTCAAATGTCTAAAACTGAAATTGCAACTAATGATTAAAATTCAATCGAATAGCAATGGTATCTTTGTCTTAATTTTGTAACCATTAAGTTGATAGCTGTTTTTGTTCTTTCATAGTTCGATTTGATTTCTCTCCCAAATCAATTTTTAGCCCGTTATAAATTCTACTTAAACCCTAGTCACCATCGATTATGATTTTCTAATTTTATATCTTGCAAAACATATTCTTTAAAGCATAGAAGTTTAATGTTCAATTTAGTAATTTTATTGAATCGAAATTACTAAACTAAACATATACTTATTGTATCAATAGCCACTTAATAATCAAAAAACATGAAATCATCTTTAGTTATCCTCTATCATCGCGAACCTCATGACGAAATAATCAAAGATGGCAAAATTCATTATGTACCGAAAAAAAGTCCCAACGGTATTGTACCTACTTTAAAAAGTTTCTTTGCTGATGCCAATAAAGGCACATGGATTGCTTGGAAACAGGTGAATGAAGAACAAAAAGATAGTTTTGAAGAGCGAGTCAATGTTGAAGGGGAAGCCAACTATAATGTTCGACGTATTCCTCTAGATGACGAGCAGGTAAAACAGTTCTATCACATCACATCCAAAGAAGCATTTTGGCCAATTCTTCACTCTTTTCCTTATCATTTTACTTCCGAAACTACCGAATGGGAAAACTTTAAAAACATCAATCGTTTGTTTGCCGAAGCAGCTTGTGAAGAAGCAGCTGATGATGCCTTAATTTGGGTTCATGACTACAATCTTTGGTTAGCACCTCAGTACATTCGGGAATTAAAACCTAATGCACGAATTGCCTTTTTCCATCACACTCCGTTCCCCTCTGTAGATGTATTCAACATTCTGCCTTGGCGTGACGCGATCGTAGAAAGCCTACTATGTTGTGATATCGTCGGCTTCCATGTTCCTCGCTATTCCGAAAACTTTGTCAATGTTGCTCGTAGTCTCAAACCTGTAGAAGTAACCAAGCAAGAAGCTGTAGATGGACACATGACTCCTGTAGGTATAGCTTTAGCCGAACCTGAGATGACAACTCAGCTAAAATATAAAGGACATATAGTCAATATTGATGCTTTTCCTGTAGGGACAAATCCTCAGTTTATTAGATCGGTTTTAGACAAGACAGAAACCAAAAACAGACTTTATCAAATCAAAGAAGAACTTGCAGGTAAAAAGCTAATTATTGCTGCGGGACGAGTAGATTATGTTAAGGGCAATGAAGAGATGTTGGCAGCTTATGGTCGCTTGTTAGAACGTCGCCCTGACCTACACGGCAAACTTAGCTTTGTAATGACCTGCGTTCAGTCAGCTCCAGGAATGCGAGTTTATAAGACGGCTCAAAGTACTATTGAACAGATGGTAGGTCAAATCAATGGTCGTTACGGAAAGCTAGATTGGATGCCTGTCAGACTGTTTACGCAACCGATTCCTATTCCCCATTTAATTGCATACTATAGAGCTGCTGATATTTGTTGGACAACTCCTTTGCGGGATGGTTTAAATCTAGTGGCAAAAGAATATATTGTGGCTCATGAAGGAGAAGATGGCGTACTTGTTCTTTCTGAGTTTGTAGGTGCAGCGGTAGAGTTACCCCAGGCAATTTTGACTAATCCTTATTCTTTAGATGGCATGGATCGAGCTATCGAACAGGCTTTAGTTATGCCTGAAGCAGAACAGAAAGAAAGAATGGCAAAAATGTATGAAACTGTAAGTACCTATGACGTTAAGTATTGGGCAGATCGTCTTTTAGGCAAGTTCAAAGAGCTAAAACATGAAACTGTAACCCCATAAGCTATTAATTAACTAAATCAAATAATTAATCTAAGAACAGATATACATACATATACCTGTTCTTTTCTTTTGTAAGTACTTGTGTCACTGTTTTTCATAACGTATTTTTTTTAAGTTTAGCGCGATCGCTTTATGTTTTGAGCGATCGCGCTTTTTTAGATCGCTACTAACGTCTAATTATTCAGATGCTCTAGGTGCAGACTCAAAACCAGCTTTTTTGTGATTTCCCGTACAGAAAGGTTGATTGGTCGAAGCACCACAACGGCATAAAGCGATCGCTTTTCCTTCGGCTTCAAACTTTTTTCCTTCAGCATCTAAAATAGATACATCTCCTTGAACCAAAAATGGCCCGTTATCTTTTATTTGAACTTTGACATCAGACATGGTTGTTCTCCTCTTTTTTAATCATTGCAAAACGCGATCGCGCTTTACGGTTTGTAAATCTGCTTAATTAGCAGAAAACTGTGGATAGCTATAGGCTAGTAGTAATCCTCTTGATAGTTATAATTGACCTCTTGTTTGACATTATTTTTGGTGACTTTATCAAAGACTAGTTGTTTTAAAGTAGGCAATTACAATACCATTAACAAACTTCACCATCCATTTTTTAAACAATTCCTCCTGTAGCGCGAATATTTTGTCCTGTAATCCAGCCAGCATCATCACTAACTAACATGGAAACAGCAGCAGCAATATCGTTCGGTTTACCCAAACGACCAAGAGGAGTCTGAGAAATAAGCTCATCTATTTGTTCTTGTTCTAGTACTAAGCCGTCCGTATCTTTGACCCACTCCCCCGATTAAAAATCAGGGGGATTCGGGGGTTAAGCAACAGTAGCAGTCTGGGACTGTCTTACACCATCTAACCCCAAGGACAGAAGCCCTGCCCTTTTGATATTTTTACTTGCGTTATCATCCCTTCCGTGACGGGCATTACAGCTAGGATTAGGACATACCCAATAACGAACATCTAGAGGTAGCTTGTCTAAAACATGATGACATTCGCTACATTCTTTTGAGCTTGGATACCACCTGTCGATATAGCTAACCACTTTTCCTTTTTTAGTTGCTACAAAGTCGATTATCTTAAGAAACTCGGCAAAGGCTAGATCGCTAATTTTTCTATCCCAAAGACGTTTCATACCCTTTAAATTAAGAGTTTCAAAAAACAGATAATCAAATCTATCTGTTAAGTCATGAGCGATTTTCCAGAACCAGTCATGACGGCGATTAGCTACTTTTTCGTATACGCGAACTAAATGTTTTCTAGCTTTTTCTCTACCATTAGAGCCTCGCCGTTCACCCGAATGCATTCGGGTGCCTGCGGCGAGCGCATTCCGCGTTTTTTTCTTGCGAGAATGATTACGACTAGCTAATCTTAGTTCTTTGAGGGACTGATTGAGAAATAGAGGAGATTTAATTTCAAACCCTTCAGAACAGGTCAGGAAAACCTTACAGCCAAAATCAAAACCCGCATTTTTACCTGTCGCGATTAAGATTTGACTGTCTACATAGTCTGTCACCACAAACACAAATATTTCTCCAAGAGGGTTACGTTTGATGGTGATAGTTTTGATTTTCCCTTCTATCTCTCTACTCTTCCAAAACTTAAATACTCGCTTACCTATTTTCAAACGGTTGTCGTCTAAAAACTTATAGCCAGCTTGTTTTAGAGTTATAGATTTGTATTTAATTCTTTTCCTGAAATTTGGTGGTCTAACCCCTTTTTTGTGATGTTTAAAGAATAATTGGTAAGCTCTATCTATGCGCTGAATTATGTCTTGAACGCCTTGCGAGCCTACAAGTTGCCAGTACTCATTCTTATTCCTGAGCTTGGCTATGTGCTTCATTAACCTATTCTTGTTCAAATATTTTCCAAACAGGCGATAGTAGCATTTGTGTATAGCAATGCAATGATTATAAATATTGCTTGCTGCATTAATTATGCGATGCAAATGCCTGTTCCGCTTATGTTGGTATAGTTTAAACTGATAAGTTTTCATACCAAAAATGGTAGTGTATGTTGTAGATAAAAAGCAAGTATCTACAATAAACAGTTAAATGAAAACAGTTAAAACAACTTATCGACACTACAACCACGCAGTAGGATTAGCTACCGTTCACTTAGTCTGGATACCGTGCAGAAGAAAGCGCATCTTTACTATCAAAAATGAAGACATAAAACTGCGCTGTATTGATATATTCAATAGTGTGGCTAGTGAAAAAAAATGGGTCATCAAAGCATTAGAAGTTGCTCCAGACCATGTTCACCTTTTGGTGGAGTACGACCCTTTTCATTCAATTTCTCAAGTCATAAAAGCATTTAAAGGTAGGTCATCTAGATACCTCAGACAAGAGTTTCCCTCATTGATGAAACTTCCTAGTCTTTGGACTAACTCTTATATGTTTGATACAACAGGAAAGATAAGTACTTCAGTAGTACTAGCCTATATTAACGACCCGCATCATGGATAATATTTTACTGCCAGATAAATCTGGCGAGTGACCCTGCGTCGCCGACAGGCGCAAAGGAACGCACGAGCCGCGGCTCAACAGATTATAAATCTGTTGCTCGCTTATATCCGTCCAATAAATTGAGACGGCTTTACGCTCCGCAAAGGTAACATAGAAAAAGCTATGCCAGCATTTAATAAATCTACTAGATTTACTGTTCTTACTCGAAACAAGGCAATGAGAAATAGTGCGAGGAAACTTAGTCTTGCTCCATGCCGTTTTAAGTGAGGTTTCAAGGTTTTTCGGAGCAAGTTAACATTGTCCATAGGGTCTTCATGAGTTTAGTGTGATTATTTTCCATGAAACCTTTTTTCTCTTAGCTTTTTCAACTTTTGTCCTGTACTAAGGTTTTACCGACCTAATTACTTTAAAACAACTATGATAGATTAAAACAACTGTATACAGTATACTTTTTACCTTCTGCTGCTTAATCTATGAAATCAATAACTACTGCTGACGTTTTGGTAAATGGCGATCGCTTGAATCAGAGTATTGCTAGCTTGGCGAGTATTGGTCAACTACCCAATGGTGGCGTAAAACGTATTGCCTATAGCCAGCAAGATATAGAAGCTCGGAATTTAGTTCGGCAGTGGATGCAAGAACTAGAAATGGAGATAAACATAGATGCAGCAGGAAATATTATTGGTAAGTATCCTGGTAAAGATCCAGTCGCTTCGACTTTAGCGACTGGTTCGCATATCGATACTGTTCCCTGTGGCGGACATTATGATGGTGCTTATGGCGTTCTAGCAGGATTAGAAGTAGTACGAGTACTCCAAGAAAATCAGCTTAAATTAGATCGTTCAATAGAAGTAATTGTCTTCACCGATGAAGAAGGCAGTATGATTGGTTCTAAGGCAATCTCAGGTAGAGTAGTTCAAGATCCCCAATACTATCGTCGTCCTGATGGCACAGATATTCAAACCTGTTTGAATAGAATTGGCGGTAATTGGGATAAAATCGTTCAAGCTCGCCGTAGCACCGAAGACATATCTGCATTCGTTGAACTTCATGTCGAACAAGGGCCCGTTTTAGAGTCTATGGGCAAGCAAATTGGCGTGGTTGAAGGAATAGTCGGACAAAGACGATTCAACATTACGGTAAAAGGTAGTGCAAACCATGCTGGTACGACTCCAATGCAGATGCGCTGTGATGCTTTAGTGGCAGCTTCTCAAGTTGTGTTAGCCGTAAATCAAATCGGCAATACTCCTGGTCAACAGGTAGCCACTGTGGGAAAAATGTCGGTGTTACCTAATGCAGCCAATGTCGTTCCTGGCTGGGTAGAAATGAGTTTGGATATTCGCGATTTATCTAGCTTACATATCGACAGCCTCTTAAGGCAGTTACGCATACATCTAGAAGAAATTGCCGTTGCTACCAATACGCAAATACGCCTGAACCCCTGTTTGCATAACGAACCAGCCCTATCCGAATCCTATATCCAAAAAGCGATCGCCTTGAGTTGTGAAAACTCAAATCTCAGTTATACCTACTTACCCAGTCGCGCCAGCCATGATGCCCAAGAGTTAGCCGTAATTAGCGATATGGGCATGATTTTTGTCCCTAGTAAAATGGGAGTCTCTCACGATGCAGATGAATACACCTCCCCCGAACAATGTATTCAAGGGGCAAACGTATTATTACAAACGTTAATTCAATTAGGAAAAATTGAGTGATTACTGATTACTGATTACTTATTACCTAATTTATAGGCTGCCCATCCCCCTAGATCGGAAATATCCTCCCAATTATGCTTTTCTACTAATTCTTGAGGATATAGCATTGCGATCGCTTTTTCATCCCCTTCTAAATTCACTGTCTCTGGATACATATGAGGAGGTTCGTTCTTTAAGAGATATTCATACTGCTCATTGGTCATTTCATAAATTTCTCCAGGAATGCTAATACCGCCTGTTTCAACAGCATAAATAGCAGGATGCCAGCCGTTTTCCGCTGCGTGAAGACGATATTGAGGCAGAGTTTTAGTTGTTTTAATAAACTTTGCCGACTGGAGATTTTGATGGTCTGGCTGCCCTTTTAAAGCTGAACCACAAATAAAGACGTGCTTGATACCTGATTCTGTTGTCATAATTTTATTTGGATGTGTTTGATTCTAAATTATTAATGATATTCAATTCCTTGACCACTCTGGCTTTACTTGCAGTTAGATGTTCTTTGACAGTTGCTTGAGCCAGAATAGAATCTTTTAAAGCGATTGCCTGATAAACTTCTCTATGTTCTAAACGAATCTCCAAAACCTGGGGGTTGTGTTTGGTAGTTTGAACTCTTAGCAATGCCATCTTGTCAAAAACCTGTTCGAGTAAAGCTAGCAGCCATTGATTATTAGAACTTTCTGCTATTAAGTGATGAAACTGATAGTCTATTTCTAAAAGCTTTAAGCTGTCAGATTTACTAGATTCTGATTTTGCCAATTTCTCTGCTAGAAGTACGTATCTTTCTAGCTGTTTTAGCTGTTTAGAGGTAATTTGTTCGCAAGCATTTTTCACAGAAAGCTGTTCTAAAGCTATACGACAATCGTAAAGTTGAGCTGCATCCTGAACAGAAAGAGTCGCAACTCTAAAACCACTATTGCCCTTAGATACTATTAACTGCTCTCGTTTCAACTGACCAATTGCTTCGCGAATTGGAGTACGGCTCACCTGTAACTGTTCGGCTAATTTAGTTTCTACTACTCGCTCCCCAGAAGCCAAATCGCCTTTGAGGATAATTTGCTTTAGAGCTTGATATACTTGCTGCCGTAGGGACTGACTTCTTTGAATAGAAATCATAGTTCGAGCTTTAACTCACAAGAGACTGTTAAGTGTTGGAATAAATTTCCAAACAATAGTATACAGTATACGATATCAGCATTTTAATGTCCCTCGCTTCCCTCGATCAAAAAAGAGCCAAACTCTAGACTACAAACAGTAACAACAAGAGGAATCTTAAAATATCAGAATTTTTTTTGTTCACCCAGATATACGGGATAAAAAGAGCGAATGCGATCGCCGATGGCCATCTTGTTGAATATTACGAGAAAGGGAAGATCGTATATTGCACCATTGATTGTGTACGTCTTTTTTCTTTGTTGAAATTATAGTTAGCTAGACTTTCATAGTAGGCTACTGTACCCATCGCATTGGAATTCTGGACTAGTACCAATAAAAAAACAACCTTTTTCTTAAATAATGCAATTTCCACAAATTCTGGGATCCCATTGTTGCCATAGCATTTGTACCGTCACGACATAAGGATTATCAACACCAATGTTTCCTTGGAGATCGTAATTGTGACCGAGGAAGGCGGTCAAGCGCAAGCCCCGCATCGGAAAGCATTCCCTTGCGCCTATCGGCGACGTGGGGTCTTCCTCCTTCGCAAGGTGGGGAACGTTTGACCAAGTAGTTTACTTGTTGCTGCTTTTCATCAAGATAAACCTTGACCCAAGAATGGTATCCCGAAATTGCCCCAAAAATTCTACTACCATGGTATTGGTAGATCGGATTTTCCTTCCCCAACAAGAGATATGTTCAAACCCAGAAGCATCCCTGACAGAAACATCTCCAAAATAGTTATTGTATAAATCAAATGACTCGATAGAAAAGTGGCTTGCTGGCTAAATCGGACCCTTGTCTGCCAAAGGCTGCAACTTGCTCATCTAGAAGAATATCTGCATTTGGTTCTAGCCATTGCCCATTCAGGTTGCGAGGACTAACTGAAAGCTTATGGCTATTGCGTTCCAAATTCGTTCATATATGTCCTGCACAATCTACCTTCCCCATCCATAGTTTGTTATATCCAGTATTAACATCAAATATTATTTAATCTGGTATCACTTGCCAAAAGGGTACATTTTGCATCATAATTGTCTAGCATCATACAATCATTATGCTCTCGTGGCCCAGGGGTAAGGCACTTCATTGGTAATGAAGAGATCACGGGTTCAAATCCCGTCGAGAGCTTGCCTGTTGGCTTTAGATGTAACAGTTTAATTCGTCAACTTTATGTTTAGCAACGCCATGAGTTTAGTATCAGTGCGGGTAAAAGCGCGATTTCTTTGGCGAATCTGAATTAATTTTAAGATCCCAAGATAAATACGCCCTGGTATGCGATCCCTATTCGTTCGTTGTTCCGTTAGTTCCCAGTTAAAAGCAGAACGGTGAATCCCAATACTTTTCGATTTTCAATTCTGTTTAATTCTTAACCGAGAAGTATTGAAACTAAATCCGCTGAAAACTTCAAGGAAACCGAACCAATTACGGTAAAAGGATCCCCTGGTCTAAGATATTCTCTAAATTCTTCACTCGACCTAATATAGTCCACGTCGAACAGGTTTTGGAAGTTAAGATTGGCTTGCCAATTATCTTGACGATAAAAAATTGCAGTATCAGACGGACATAGCCGGTAAAGCGAAAGTATTGTCTAAATCTCCTTGTCTGTCTCCCACAAAAAAGACCCCTGCGCCCACTCCTAAACCCTGTAAACTTCCCTGCTGAACTTGATAACTCGACCACAGACTCGCGCTATTTTCAGGAACGTTGGCTAATTGATTGCCGACAGGAAAGTCATTATCTCAGTGATTCCGGCATCGGTATAGGCATAAGCAGCAATAACATTCCAGCCAGGTAAAACTTCCCCTGCAACATCGAATTCAATTCCTCGACTGCGAACTTCTCCCGCAGCGATACGAAAATCTGGGTTATCAGGATCGGTGGTAGCAAAATTATCGCGTTCTATTTGATAGAAGGCTAAAGTACTAGTCAACTTTTTATTCAGAAATTCTCCTTTAACTCCCAGTTCGTATTGAGTACCCGTAGAAGGTTCGAGGACATCACCATCAACGGTAGTGGAATTGAAAGGATCGGGATTAAACTAGGTGCTGTAGCTAGCGTATAGAGAGATAGGTTCGATGGGTTGATAAACTATACCAACACGAGGACTAAATCTTTCTGAAGACTGTTCGATAGTTATATCTTCGGTAAAATCAATAGTTTCTTGGTCAGAAATATCCAAACGTCCCCCAGCTAAAAACTTAAGTTTTTTGCTCACAGAAATTTGATCTGCAGATAAAATACCAATCAAATGGGCATGAATATTTTCATCTCGCACAAATGAAGTTAATTCTTCTGGTTCAATATTAAGGACGGGTCTGCTTCTTCGGTAAAGATATCAATTAAAGAATATAGGGTCGTCTGGCAATCTTCCCTGCCTTCCTACACTGAGTAGCGCGGTCATAATCTACCCCTGCTAAAAGCTGATGCTCGACTTTTCCCGTCTTAAACTCTCCAACTAACATTAGTTTGTAAGCTGTAGTTTTCACTAATATACTTCGTTACGGCGAAATTCTCTTTCTAAAATCCCCGAATCGTCAATAAATATAGAATCTAAAGTAAAATTCGACGTATCTGAAGAAACCAAGTTAAAGCTATTGCGGAGTTTCCATTTATCGTTAAAACGATGTTCTAACTGATAGCTGGCATTAAACTGTTCTAGTTCGTATTCATCATCAGACTGTTGAAAAATACGATCGGAGGGAATATCGGCAACGTCATCGCCAATTGCCACAATACCGCGATCAAAGGGGCTGGCTTGGTCAGTATAATTAAGATCTATAAGTAAGTCCGTGTTTTTGCCAATTTGCCAACTAATGCTGGGGGCAAAAGAGATAAACGAGTCGTATCTTGTTTAAAGTCGCGGAAATTACCACCAGCTTCAACAGAAGTATTAAAACGATAGAGTAATTTCTTATCCGAATCGATCGCATCAGAAAAATCAAAACTAGACTGAAATATATCAAAGCTACCTAATTCGATACTTGTTTCGGCAAAAGGTTCTTCTAAAGGTTTTTTAGTAACTAGATTAACCACACCGCCAGGTTCAAGATTGCCATATAAGATTGATGCAGTGCCTTTTAAAACTTCAACCCGTTCTAATCGATTGAAACTGGGAAATCTGTCTGAAAGCACCCTGGCGAAACCCATTAACCAAAGTAGTATCTTGGGCAAAACCGCGAATCACAAATCTTTCTGTACTGTTGCCAAAACTATCCCCCGCACTAACACCACTGACATTACGTAGGGCATCTTCTAAACTATTGGCTTGTTGATCTTCAACTAACTCCTGTTGGGGTACAACTCTGAATTGACTGGGGTATATCTTTTAATGGTGTATCGGTGCGAGTGGCGGTTGTAGCATCGGGAACAGCATAATCGTCTGCATCATCTTCTACTTCGCCAGTAGCAATAACTTCGATCTCTTCATCAGGTGCTTGTTGCGCCGTGGCTTTAGTTGTAATGTTTAAAACTAAATTTTGCGATGATGGTACTACCTCTGCACTTGGGGTTTGGCTTTCTCCTGTAATGGTTAAACGAAGACTACTATCATCTATGGGAGTCAGGGTAATTGATTTAATTCCTGGTGCGGGATTGCTTTGTCTAAATTCATCTCTTGATAATGCTAGAGTTGCATCTAAAAGATTGATAACTAAGTTATTTCCTTCGGGTATGATTAACGGAACTAATTTTTGCTCTCCTGCTGTGGTTTTGAGAATTAGCTCTAATCCTGACTCCGTTTGATTAACCTGTACTCCTGTAACTTGAGTAATCCCCTGAGCAATCAAATTAGAAGTTGTCTCCCAGTTTTTTTCTGCTGAGGAAACCAAACCTTTTTTTTGCCAATCTTTTTGATTAATATTCTCTTTGTTTTCTGCTATTGCGAGATCGGACAGCCCACAGATTATCGCTACAGTAAGTAAAATACAGCATAAACTATTGTTTCGTAACTGAAATCGATAATAAAATTTCACTTTGATTTTTATTCACTAATAATAATTATTCTCAAGAACTTCAGAATACAGTAATTACTAGTTGTTTTTACGGAGACTTTGCGCCTCAGAGGAATATTTTGCGCCTTAGAAGGAATGGGAAAAGAGAAAGGCGATCGGAAAAGAAGATAAAAAATCTTTACCCCATAAACACTTTTGGATTGACCCCAAATTTCTTTCTAAATGCCGTAGCAAAACGACTTTGGCTGGAATAGCCGACTGTTTTTGCCACTTGACCGACACTCAACTCTCGCTGTTCTAAAAGCTGCCGTCGCATCCATCCGTTGTTGATAAAGATAACCAAAGACAGTTGTGCCGAATAGTTGACGAAAACCTCGGTTGAGAGTGCATTCATTTAAGCCAACCTGTTTAGCTAAGTCTTTTAAACAAGGGGGATTATTTAAGCGATCGCTAATGATTTTTCGAGCCTGATAAAGACGCTCGCGATCGCCTAGCTTAATTGAATACTCTAACCAACTGATTGCTGATCCTCTGTAATCTGTGCTAGCTGTAGTGCCATTAATTCCCAGACTTTACTTTCTAAATACATCCGTGCGATCGCGCCTTGATAGGGACAGTGGGAGATTTGTTGTAAAGCAATCTGCATCTTGGGGGTTATTGAGCTAAGAAACAACAAAAAAGTAAGGTTGCTCTTCTGTCCTAAATAATTTGTCCCAATGGGCATTAAAATCTTGCTGTCTTCCCCCCAGAAATCCATTACTAATTCGGGTTCTATGTGTATACTTATGCTGGTAGTCGATTGCTGCTGAAATTGCGACCACTCTTGGGCTAATGCTAACCCACTACCGCAAAATATAGTTTGTCCTGCACTTATAAAACCATCTCGATCGCAGCTTTGTCCGTTAATTTGAAAACACATTTCTAGGGGATGAAAGCGATCGCTTTGCCGCAATATTGTGCGATCGTGGAGTTGATAGTGTTCGATGTTTATTTCTAATCCAGGGCGTAATTGAATTAAACGAGAATAACCTTGTCCTAGCTGTGATGGATAGGCGTAGGTAAGATCGAAACGACCGATTTGGGGTGCATTGGGTTTAACTTCTGTAAATAGATCGCAGTAGTCTGATTGTGAAATAGTAATGGTCATTGACTTTTAGGGATTAAAATGTTTCGTGTTGAACTGAATGAGTCTCTACTTCTGAACGCGATCGCCAGATGGGGGCGCAATTGTTTTTGAGCAAATAATTTTAACTGTTCGCTAGAGTTATTATTTGGTTGAGCGCTATTGCCATAGGTATTTAGTGCCATGGCTTTAACTGGCTGGGAAAATTCAATCGCAGCGACAAAAGAATCACCCTCAAATGCCTGAAAACGTTTATCGTCTGACCCTGGTATAAAATTAACTACTCAAAAATTCCTAAGTATCCAGGACCTCCATTGGCAGGCAAATCGATATTGTCCTGCTGTAAACGAAACACTTCACCCCAGGGAAAATCTATTGCGCCATAATCTTGCTCGATCTTGGCAGCTACAGCTAAAAGTGTGGTGACAGCTTGCTGAGGATTGGCTAAACCATCGGGGGTATCGAGGGGGGAATTTTCTTGCCAGGGTTGACTAAATAGGGTATCAAAGTCGGTTTCTTCTAGCCAAGCAGCGAATAAGACTGCCCCCTGACTCTCGGCATTTGCTTGTCGATCCCATTTTTCCAGCACATCAGCTATTTTTAAAGCTGAGGGACTAGCTTCTTGACGTAATGCAGGGAGTACATCGCTCAAGGAGACGATCCGCTATTTCCATACGGGTTGAATGTTTGTATGCCATCATTTCCTCTAGAGAGATTTTGGGATCTGCTGCTAGCATACGGGCAGAATTTTGGGGTCGAAAATTCATCTTATGGGGGGCGATGTAAGCAGGATAATCTTCGGGGCGATCGCTCTGGGAAAGTCGTCGTCCAGGGCGGATCGTTAGCGTTTTGCAGCCAACCGCTTTGGGGATCGACGATGCGGGGTAAATCTTGATAGGGATGGATTTTCGTCCACAAGGTATCTGAGGTATCTCCAGGAATAACATCTGACCAGTAGGCAAAATCTCCGCGATCGCGAAGGGGAACTTGTCCATTAAATAAGTGCATAATGTGTCCCTCGTGATCGGCATACATTACGGTAAACATGGGTAGTTGTAAACGTTGTAGTGCTGTTTCAAACTCGCTAAAATCATTAGCTTTTGCCATATCCCACCATTGTTTCAGTACCCCAGGACGATCTAAACCGGACAACTTAAAGCCAGGGCTTTTCCTTCTTTTTGCTGGATTACCGCACCATGAATAGAGCTTTGGATCGTTAGTTCTTCTGTTCTTATTGTGCCATCTGCTTGTCTGACCTTAATTTCAGCAGTTTTTTGTGCAAAATCGCGCACTTCACCATCAAAGAGATATCCCTCGCCAGAAAGGGTTAAATCATACAAGTCCCAACCATCAAAAGTATTAACTGTATGAGTCCAACCTAAATTATCATTGAAGGCGATCGCCAAAACAGGAATACCTACTAAGGTTGCGCCATAAGCATCCATACCAGGGGCAGTAATTTGTGCTTCATACCAGAGGAATAAATCAGACCAAGGTAAATGAGGGTTAGCTAGCAACATAGCATTACCACTCTGGCTATGAGAAGGAGCGATCGCCCAGCCATTAGAACCTTTGGATGGCTTTTCTTGAGAAAAGCGATCGCAAATTTTCCTTCGGGGCGAAGTACTGTTCGGCTATATTGGTGACTGTTTCTGGGTCTACCACAAAGGTAAAGTTAAGCACCCGTTGGGCGTGTGCCAGAACATCTTCTCCTGTTACGGGTAAAACTACTTCAACTTCATCATCGATTGATTCAGGATGCTCTTCCGGGCATAGCTATTAATTCCCGTAGCAAAGGCATCTAAATAAGTACGAAAAGTATCATCCTGTTGTTGATACCAAGTTTTTCCCCGTTGAGGAATATCCATGGTGACAACCCATTTATCTGACTCTAAATAATCCTCTCCCCAATATTCGGCTGCCCGTCCTCTAGCTTGACCGTAAAGTTGTAAGATTAAATCACCATGGGCTTTGCATTTGCGCCCAACCAAAAGCTTGAAACGCCTCGAGATCGTCAACTCCATAGACATGAGGCACGCCGTAGTTATCCCAAAGAATTTCGCTATTACTCTTACTCAGTAAATTGGTTTGTCCGACCAATAAAACGATCGCTAAACTAATTAGAAATAATGCCGATCTAAAATATCTATTACTCATTACCTATTACCTATTACTTATTACTTCTATATCTGCATCGGGTAATATGGTTTCAATATCTCGCAATTGATTAAAGGCATATCCACTCAGCCCTAGAATTACGCCCAAAGTGGCGAATAAGGTGTATTGAACTGCCATTCCCGAACCCAACCCAGTACCAAATAAACCACCTAACAAAAGAGACTAAATTACCTCCAGGCATCATCGCTGGTTCAAAACGCGATCGGCTAAAATTCCTGTCATCCCTAAAGCAATCAGTACGGGAATTTGCGTCATCAAAAAACGGGCTGCAAACACTCTTCCTTGTATTTCGGAGGGGATTTTTGCCAACCAAATTGATTGCTCGGAAGTACCAATAATCGGCCAAAACAAAGCTGCAAAAAAGGTAGTAATCAGCCATAGGGGAGGTAGACTACTCAAGCCAAAGGCGATCGCGCTAGTAAAAGTTAAGATCGTACCGAGTAATAAGCCGTGAATGCGACGCTTAAAACCACCCCAAATACTTAATAAAATACCACCGATCGCCCCACCAATAGCAGTAGCACTATGAACGCTGGCAAAAATGGCTGTATCATTGCCACTACCCACCACGGGCTAAAATCATCGGTGATTCAATTCCAGACATGACGCGATCGATGCCATAGAAAATAATTAGAAAAATTACCATTATTACGAGACTTTTTCGCTGGATAATATAGCGAAACCCAAAGGTTAAATTGTGCCATAAGTTATTATTTTGAGATGAACTAATGTCGGTAATTTGCTGAGGAATTTTTACTAAAGATAATAAATAAATAGCGATTATAAAAGTCAATAAATCAATCGCCATAATTCCTTGTAGTCCGATTAAATAATATAGTGTTCCTGCTAAAGCTGGTGCGAGAATATTAGCTCCAAATCCACTGACATAATCATTTAAAACTGCTGCTCTTGTATAATGCTGCTTGGGTATGAGTAAAGATATGGAAGAGGAATAAGCTAAATCTTGAAAATAGCCAAACAAACCGTTTACAGCAGCGGTAATATATAAATGCCAAATTTCTAAATTGTTCGTTAAAGAAAGTACGAGCAAGAAAACAGTAGAAAGGCAAGAGGCAGTATCACCAAAGAACATTAAAAACTTACGATTATAACGGTCTACAATTACCCCTGCAAAAATAGCAGCAATAATGCTGGGTATCTTGGCAAATAACAAAATTAAGGATAAAGGAGTAGCTTTACCTGTAATTTCCCAAGCCCAAATTGTAATAGCAAAATCAGTTATTTCCGAACCTAAAATCGAAATAAATTGCCCAATCCAAATAGTAGCAAAAGGACGAAGGTTAGCAGGTATATTAAAAATCCTCAAAATTCATTTATCCAGTATATATTTATATAAATCGTCAATTACGGCATTAGCAGCTAAACGACCATAACCAATCCAATAGTCTGGAACTTGATAGAGCTTTCCTTGTTGAACTGCATCTAATTGCAACCACAAAGGATCTGATTGGAGTTGTGCCAAACTGCTTTGTATACGGTCTTCTTTACTGTGATAATCATCGCCATAAGTCCAGTAAAAAATAATATCTGCATCTGCTTCACCGATTAATTCTTGGCTGATTAACTGTTGTCCTCCTTCTTGTCTTTGTAAAGGGGGTCGAGATAAACCTGCATCTTTTAAAATCGAACCAGAAAAAGAATCTGGTTGATAGAAAGTAATTCCTTGAGGATAAATACGAATTACAGACACGGTTATTGGCTTGCCTTTTTTATTTATTGCTGCTTTAAATTTTTCCAGTCGGCTGTAATAATTAGCAATAATTTCTGCTGCTGCCTCTGGTTTACCTAATGCCTCAGCGTAAAGTTTTAGACTCGGTTGCCAATTATTACTAGGATTAGATTCACTAACAACAGTTGAAGCAATTTGAATAGATAATCGTAAATATTAGCTGTATCTAAATCTAAAATTAAATCTGGTTTTTGGAGCAAAATTTTTTCTAAATTTGGTTCGCCAAAAGAACCTAAAATCTCAACATTATCTAATTGCTTACTTAAAAAATCTGGTTGCCGATCAAGATCGCCATTTAATGTTGTCCCGACTGGTCTCCTAAAGCTAAAATACTTTCTAGAGCAGTACCGTGTAAAGTTACTAATCTTTGAGGATTTATTGGTACTTTAACTTCGGCGATCGCGTCTTTGACCAAACGATATTCTATAGGAGATGATGATACTGGCTTGGAGTTACTTTGTCCTAAATAATTATTTCCCAAAGCAATAGTAATTAAACCAGTAATTGCCATAATTATAATTAATTTTAAAACACGCTGACTGGAGCAATTATTAATCATCGTTGTTAATTATTAGCTATTAATTGTTTATTGAATATTGGATTATTCTCATTCCAATATTCACTAGTTTTTTCAGTAAATGCCCACATATTGAGATTAATGGCAGTAGTAATTGCTCTGGCTTGATGCCACCAAAAAACAGGAATAAATAAAATTTCTCCTGGCTCTAAAACAGCTTCAATACAGGACGTGCGATTGTATAAAGGATATTTGGCTAAATCGGGATTTTGCGAATCGATGGGGCTAGACCATAATTCATCATCAATTTTAACGGGATAAAGTAATGGATGTTGTTCGGGGGAGAATAATAAAAATGTTTTTCTACCATAAATTTGTGCATTTAAGTTTTGGTAATTATCATTGTGGATGGTAGATTTTTGATTAGCTGCACCAATCCATAGATGTAAATCATTTCTCTTACTATTGGTAAAGTAATTAGGAAAATCAAAGTCTTGTAAAAGTGGCTCGACTATCGGTTTTATTTCAGGATTGTTGAGGAAAATATTACCAAAATACGGTGGTCTTTTTTCAGCGATATTCCAGTTTAAAATTAAATCTATATATTGAGCAAAACTCAAAAACTTTTTTTGCTTTTTGTTGCCAAAAAAGACATCTAATTCATTATCACTAGATTCTCAAGGGAACTTCTATTTCCCCGAACATTTGTTTAAAACTTTCTGGTGTCCAATTAGAATAGGCTTGCCATTGGTTAGCAACTCCAGTAATGACGACTGGCTGATTTTGGGCTATATAGCGATTGAATTCTGCTAATTTTGGCTGATGAATACGTTCGATTGGTTTGGTTTTCATTTAGATTATCTCTCTAGTAATTAAATTAAATTAGCTCGTCTTAATTGTTTTAAACTATCTTCAATTTCTTCAATTACATAATTAATTTCTGCATCTGTATGGGCAGTAGATAAAAAACCACTACCAGCCCGAATTAAGATACCTTTGTGTAGTAAATGGTAAGATAATAAATCGATGCCAAGATTAACTGAATCAGAACTAGATGATGGTACGGAATCGCTGTCTAAAACTGCATCAAAAGAAGAACCAAAGTTAGCCATCTCGATTGGTAATTCGGTAACTAGCAAAACACCTATTTAATTCTCGAACGAATTGAGTAGTGCGATCGCCTGGTAGCTGAATTTGTAAGCTATTACCCTGGGCTTTGAGATACTCTAACATTGCCTTAGCAGCAGCCAAAGATAGGGGATGTTTGCAATAAGTACCAGCAAAAAAAGTAGTTTTGACTTGAGGGAGAAGAGCGATCGCCATAATTCCACATTCCGCCATCAATCTTATCCATGTAGACAGCCTTCCCCGCGATCGCACTAATTGGTAAGCCACCACCAATAATTTTGCCATAGGTAGCAATATCTGCTTGGACATCAAACCACCCCTGCGCCCCTCCTTGATGCACGCGAAAACCCGTGACCATTTCGTCAAAAATCAACACAATTCCTAATTCTGCGGTCAATTTACGTAATTCTTGGAGAAATTCTTTTCGTTGCAAGTCGGGACGACAGCTTTGTACGGGTTCGACTGAAACCGCCGCTAATTCTGGATTGTTTTTGATTACTGCTAAGGAATCATAATTCCCATAATCTAAAACTAGAGTATCTCCCACAACACCATCGGGAATACCATCAGCTTTTGCTGCTGTTGTTAGATTACCGTCGATTTGTTTGAGATTGACTAAGTAGCATCAGAATGTCCGTGATAAGAACCAGAAAAGATGGCTATTTGATTACGCCCCGGTAGCAGCCCTAGCAATCCTAATAGCAGTCATCACCGCCTCTGTGCCAGTATTACTCAGGGCAACTCTTTCCATCCCAGTCAATTCTGCGATTCCAAACTGCGCCACTTCTCCCGCTAGCTGGGTTTGCACCCCAATTTCGATTCCCCGATTGAATTGTTCGATAATGGCTTGTTTAATAAAAGCTGGATTATGTCCTAAAAGGTTAATCCCAAACCCCATAATTAAATCGATATATTCATTACCATCCACATCCCAAACTTTTGAACCCGAAGACTTTTGCCCCACAATGGGATAACACATTTCTTTAAGGGGTAAACTGAATCCTGCTGCAACTCTAGGATTGGCTAATCGGACGAAAAGCTTGGGCTAATTGTTTGGAAGTTTTAGTGCGATCGCAATATTTAACGATAAATTTTTCTAGATAAATCTCTTCTGGCGATCGGGTTGGAATTGTCGAAGCATTGTTGTTGGTTAGCATGAGAGTAGTAGATAGTGGGTAGTAGGTAGTAGGTAGGGGCGATTCGCGAATCGCCCCTACTAGCATTGCCCGTATTTACATCACAGGTTGTGGCGTAGGTTGGAAAAAACCGTTTTTATTGAGATAAGACAAATAAGTATGGAATAATTTTTCATCCATAGCTGGACAAGAAATGTCTGTATTGGCTAAAGCCTGTAGGGTATTCTGACAATCAAATTCTAAAGATGGCGCATTAACAGAAGATTCTGTTGAAGATAATAGGGAAATTAAAGGATATAAAAGATGTTCTGGCTGATTTTCGGCAATATCTGCTAATTTAGCTTGCCATTGTTCCCAGTTGAGTTCTGCTAATTCATAGCCAAAATCCCGAATGAGATTAGTAAAGATCTTAAAAATCTAAGCGATCGCGATTGACTAAATGAAAAGCTTTACCTAAAGACTTTGGTTGCAGAGATATCTTAACAATTGCTTGGCTGACATAATCTACAGGTAATAAACTATCTAAAAAATCTCCTTGGGGAATAGCACCCAATTCGACACAGCCAATTAATAATCTATACAAGAAGTCATTCGGATTGAACACTCCCGTTGTACTATCTCCTTATATCCCCCCAGGGCGATAAATAGTAACTGGTAAACCGCGATTCGCTAGAGTAACTAACCTATCCGCAACCCATTTACTTTGGACATAACCGCCCTCGCAGTGCAAAATCATCAATTTTAGCTGTTTCCGAAATTACTTCACCACCAGAATTATTAACTCCAGAAAAGACACTAATAGTCGAAATAAAATGAACGGGCTTAATTTTAGCGGTACAGGCAAATCGTAAAATTTCCTTCGTTCCCAAAACATTAGCTGCTTTGAGGCTTGAATAGGGCATAGCATGATGTACCCAAGCACCATTGTGATAAATAAGATTGATTGATTCGCTTAGGGATCTAAGTTTTGCCATTGCAAAGTCCTAAAAATGGCTGAGATAAGTCTCCTAAAACGGGAATAATTCTCGGATTAAAAGTATCCTGCCACAGAAGATAATTAGCTAAAGAATGCTGACTTCTTTTCTTTACCAGACTTTATACTATCGGCACGTATCAAACAATAGATATCCGCTTCAGTTTGTTGTAAAAGTTCGGCTAGCAAAAATGCCCCTAAAAAACCCGTCGCACCCGTCAAGAAAATGTTATTAATTGAATCTGGATATTCAAATTGACGAGGATTTCTAAGAGAAATACCAGAATCTAAAACAGCTTCTTTGTTTAAATCTAAACTCAATCTCCTAGTCTCCCCATCTCCTATTATCCCCGTCTTATCCTTTCCTAGTTTCTCAACAAAATTAATTAAAACAGGTGCGTCAAACAAAAGCTGAAAAGGTAAATCTAGTTTAAAAACATGACGAATACGGGCAAATAGACGCACTATTAATAAAGAATGTCCTCCTAATTCAAAGAAATCATCGTAAATTCCCACCTGGGATATACCCAAAACTTCCTGCCAAATTTCCGCCATCTGTTGTTCGTTAAAAGTACGAGGCGCAATATAATTTGGTTTTATTTCAGCCTTAACTAAATCTGCTGTGGGTAAGTTGTGGCGATCAATCTTGCCATTCGTAGTTCGGGGTAACTCATCTAAAAAGATAAACGCTGAGGGGATGGCATATTGAGGTAATTGTTTTTGTAAGAAATCTCTAAAAGCGATCGCTTGTTCTTGACTATTTTCTTTTAATACTAAATAGGCGATTAATTTACTTTCATGATTAGTATCCAGTTTTAATGCTACTGCCGCTTGTTTGACTGCGGGATGGCGATCGAGTAACGTTTCAATTTCTTCTAATTCGACGCGGAAACCTCTAATTTTGACTTGGTTATCGATGCGTCCTAAAAATTCAATGTTACCGCAGGGGAGATAACGTGCTTTGTCTCCTGTTTTATATAATTTTCCATTCGGTAGGGGCGAACGGCGGTTCGCCCTTACGTTGATAAATTTTTCTGCGGTTAATTCAGAGTTATTTAGATAGCCTCGTGCCAAACCTGCACCGCCAATGTACAATTCTCCTGTTATTCCTATAGGAACTGGCTGCAAGTTTTCATCTAAAATATAGGTTTGTAGA
>CAWCWY010000009.1:0-27593 GCA_963799375.1 uncultured cyanobacterium | reverse complement strand
ATGGTAAATGTCCTAAGAATACGAAAAGAATTCTAGGAACTTTTATTAGCCAAAGCGGTGTTGGTAAATGAATGTATGATTTGAAAATAAAGCGATCGCTAAAAATGAGAATATTGTTTGACGTAAGGAACTGGGGCATCCAAAAATTTAAGATAATGAAGAAGCAAAATAATTGAATGCCCTAACATTTGCTTGGATTTGGAATAGCAAAGTGTTTTCCGATGTAATCGAGCAAGATAGTGTTTGAGACGAGTATTCTCGCCCTCAACTCTTGTCATATAAGTTTTGCAAACCACTCATCGATTGAGATAAGATTGCCATTCTGCCAATCATCAACGTTATACTCGACTTTACTAACTGTATTGCAGTTTTCGAATCGGTATTTAAGCACTGATTAAAACAAACCATTTTTATCTTTACTCAAACAACAATTAACAACTTAATGACAAATACAGTTACCGTTTCTGATCGCTATACTAAATTTCCACCTTATTATGCCAGTATTGCCTTTTTTGGCAGTATGCACCTTGCGTGTCTGCTAGCACCTTGGTTTTTCTCTTGGTCGGCATTAGGCTTAATGCTCGTTTTGCATTGGCTAACAGGCAGCATCGGCATATCTTTGGGATATCATCGTCTATTAAGCCATCGCAGTCTCAAAGTCCCTCAGTGGCTAGAGTATATTTTAGTTACTATTGGTTCTTTGGCATTACAGGGTAGTCCCATGTTTTGGGTGTCTGCTCACCGCTTGCATCATGCCCATACGGAAGATCCCGAAAAAGATCCTTATGCTGCTAGCAGGGGTTTTTGGTGGAGTCACGTGCTGTGGCTGCTTTATTACCGACCACAATTTTTTGACTACGAACAATTTAAAACCACTGTTCCAGATTTAGAAAGGGACGCTTATTATCGTTGGCTGGGTCGCAATTATCTATGGTTTCAAGTTCTGTTAGGCATCTTGCTTTATGGTCTTGGAGGATGGTCGTTTGTCATCTATGGCATTTGTTTGCGAGCTGTATTGTTATGGCACGTCACTTGGTGTGTCAATAGCGCGACTCACTTCGCAGGATATCGTACCTTTGAAATGGAAGATGGTTCGCGCAATCTTTGGTGGGTTGGCATCTTCGCATATGGCGAAGGCTGGCATAACAATCATCACCGCTTTCCTCGGGTAGCTAAAACTGGATATCGTTGGTGGGAACTTGACGTGACTTGGTGGGCAATTAATGTCTTGAAAATCCTTGGTTTGGCAACTAAGGTTGTCATGCCTTCAGTAGTTAAGTAATTAACTCCTAAGAACAAGAAACAAATTAAACTTAATCGGGCTGAGTAACAAGGTTAAAGCCAAGTTGCTCAGCCTTTCAATTAAAAAGTTAATAACCACGAACCAAAACATTCTGTACGTCATACTTTAAATCACCAACGCCAAATACTCATTAGAAGGAAGTTTGATATTAGAAGCAAGATTAAATTTTTCTAATAGCTGAATAAACCAATAAGTAGGATTGGGAAGTAGCTTGACTTCACCATTGCTAATGTTATAGCTATGGCGTGCAGACCATTCCACAGCATGGTGCAAATTGTGTCATCCTTCTCCCATACAAGTAAAGAGCTACAAACTAGTTGTTACAAAACTATTGTCGGATGCAAGAAAGGGCTGAGAACCGACTATGTGAGTTAAGGAGTTTACAAAGCAAGTAGCATGATAAAGTAGAGCAGTACTAAGGAAAAAAGCTCCAAAAAACTCTAGTCCCCCAAGCCAAGATAATAAACTTAGCAGCAATATTTAGCTTATTCTTGGTCATTAAAGAAATTTGTTAGCGATCGCTTTTAATGTAGTTAATTTATTACTTTTTTCTTTCATTTTCTTGGCTATTTGAAATGGCGATCGCTCTTATTAAGATTCTAAAGGCTTGATTTCTGCTAAATCGAGAATATCGGGAATCAAATCTTCTCGCTTTACCGCCATTAAATGAACTCCCTGGCACATTGTTTGGGCGAGTTTAACCTGTTCGGCTGCAATTTTAACCCCTTCTTCTAGAGGCTTTTCTGCATCGGCTAAACGTTGAATAGTTGAATCGGGAATATTTACCCCTGGAACGTAATTATTAATAAATTTGGCATTCTTCGCCGATTTTAACAAGAAAATACCTGCTAAAACTGGTTTGTCACTAACTGAGGCAATTTGATTCATGAACTTGTCTAATTTATCAAAATCAGTAATCATCTGACTTTGAAAAAATTGCGCCCCAGCCTCTAATTTCTTCTCAAATCTTTTTTGTAAACTAGACCAGCTTTTTAATTGCGGATCGACAGCAGCCCCAGGAAATAAATCCAAGGCTTCGTCAGGCATTGCTCTATCATTAAAATCAATACCATGGTTGAGTTTATCAATTAATTTGAGCAATCTTATTGATTCAAGCTCAAAAACTGCCCTAGACTTCTTGTGATCTCCTGCTTTTACAGGATCGCCCGTCAGTGCCAAAACATTGCGAATACCCAGAGCATAAGCACCCATCAAATCTGCCTGTAAACCAATACAGTTGCGATCGCGACACGCCACCTGACATACTGGCTCAATACCATGCTGCAACAAAATTACCGAAGCAGCCACAGAAGACATTCTCAATACTGCACGACTACCATCCGTTACGTTTACTGCATGAACCCTTCCCTTCAATTTTTCGGCTACCTCCAGCATCCTGGCAGGATTTCCTCCCTTGGGAGGAGCGACTTCGGCAGTAATCAAAAAATCTTTGTTAATTACTGCTTGTCGAAGATTATTCGTCATTTGGTTTATTATTTTTTATTTTTTATGTTTAAAATTATCCCTCTTTATCGAGGAGGTAAAAATCCTAGAGCATTTTTGACTCTAGCCAGAGTTTGATTTGCTACCTCGCTAGCCTTATCTGCACCATCTCGTAACACTGTATTAAGATAATCGCGATCGCTCATCAATTCGTTATATTTATCTTGAATAGGTTCGAGTGCTGCGATCGTAGTTTCGGTTAATAAAGGTTTAAACTGTCCCCACCCCATATCTTGGCATTCTGCTGCCACCTCTTCTTTGGTTTTATTACCTAAGATTTGATACAGGCTTAATAAATTATGACACTCTGGACGTTCGGGATCGTCAAAAGTTAATCCTTTGACGGGATCGGTTTTACACTTTTTAATTTTTCTTTTGATTGCATCGGGTGGATCTAATAAATCAATGCGACTCAAATCAGAAGGATCGGATTTGGACATTTTTTTTGTCCCATCTGTCAAACTCATTACCCTTGCGCCTTCAGTCCGAATCATGGGTTCGGGTACTTTCAAAACAGGCTGCTTTTTCTTACCAAACTTATCGTTGACTCTCGCTGCAATATCTCTAGTTAGCTCCAAATGTTGTTTTTGATCTTCCCCTACAGGTACAACGTCTGCGTCGTAAAGTAGAATATCTGCTGCCATCAAGACAGGATAGTCTAACAACCCCACCCCTACATTTTCTCCCTGTTTGACGGCTTTCTCCTTGAATTGAATCATTCTTTCCAACCAGTTAAGAGGAGTAATACAGTTGAACAACCAAGTTAGCTCGCTGTGAGCCGAGACATGAGACTGAACAAAAATAGTCGAGCATTCCAAATCGATGCCACAAGCTAAATATACTGCTGCTAGCTTAAAAGTATTTTCGGCTAAAACTTTTGGATCGTGGGGTACAGTAATAGCGTGAAGATCGGCAAAAAAGAAATAGTTATCGTAATCCTGCTGTATCTCTACCCAGTTGCGGATTGCACCTAAATAATTGCCTAAGTGTAAGTTGCCTGTAGTTTGGATTCCCGATAATACTCGTTTCTTGCTCATTTTTGACTATAAAATTTTCTCAATAAAATATCCCCTCCAAATTGTTTTAAGTAGGGAATTTACTTATAAAGATTAGTATTACACGATTAAGGATTGAAAACTAATTGACATTTCTAGTTGACATTTTTAGCCTATTCAAAAGATTTTTAATTTAATGCCAAACAACTATCTTGACAAACTCGAATCAAATCTAGATAATTATAGATTGGGCATCGAATAAGTTGCTCGGATTGGGTTTTAGAGAAACGTCACGCTACCAAGATAAATCTAACTAGCAATTGCTAGACGATGCTTGTTGTGGCTACCCTTACGGCAATACAAAAAGAGAAAATTTTTATGACATACGCAATTGTAGAGATAGGTGGCGGACAGATTAGAGTTGAACCAGGTCGTTTTTACGACATCAACTTGCTAGCTGCCGACCCAGATTCTAGCTACACCATAGACAAAGTGTTATTGGTAAGCAACGACGACGATATAACTGTCGGTCGTCCTTTTATCGAAGGTGCTACCGTAGAAGGTACTGTGATGCGCCATAGACGTGGCAAAAAAGTCATTGTCTATAAAATGCAGCCCAAAAAGAAAACTCGCAAAAAACGCGGTCATCGTCAAGAATTAACTCGCTTGATGATTGATTCTATTAGCTTAAACGGTTCGGTTGTTGCCAAAGCCGCCCTAAAGGATACACCTTCGGATAAAGCTGAAGCAGAAACAGAAGTAACTGCTGCTGAATAAAATAAGCAATCAGTAAAAATTAAACTTAAAGAGGATAGACAAAATGGCTCACAAGAAAGGAACGGGTAGTACTCGCAACGGTCGCGATTCTAATTCTAAGCGACTCGGTGTCAAACGCTACGGCGGACAAGAAGTAACAGCAGGAAGTATTTTGGTACGTCAAAGAGGTACTAGCGTTCATCCTGGTGAAAATGTTGGTCGCGGTAAAGATGACACCCTATATTCTTTGATTCACGGTGTTGTGAAATTTGAATATAGAAAAAGAGGTCAAAAGAAAGTAAGCGTATATGCTGCTGCTGAAGTTGCAGCATAAATAATTCGACTTCACAAACATAATTTAAAATTTAAGATTCAAAGCACTCATTTAGGTGGGTGCTTTTTTTTATCTGGATAAACTAGTATAAGCAACCATCAATAATTAATTAATCTAATAGAGGCTTTAACTTGTGTTTGAACCAGGAGACAACCAAAACCGCGATTTTGAAGATAGCCGTAAGCATCGCGCATCCAATCTAGATTCAGAACAAAACCTAGATAATATCGACGCTAACTTGTCACCCAAAAATGTTGCTGTACGTAAAAAGCAGCTTGAGCAAATGTTTACCAGGCTAATTACTTTTGGTCTAGCTTTTGGTGCAGTTTTAGGAATAGTTACGTATTATCTAATCGGCAAGTTTGGATTGAATAAGAAGCCATACCAGTTGGAACAAGAGAAAATAGAGCGGGAAAAACAAGATCAAGCTTTCTTCTCTGAAATTACTATATTTCCCACTATTAAAGACTCTTGAGCAAGGTGCAAATAACTTATGTCATCAAATTATGACTTAGCGCAGTTTCACGAGCTACGGAAAGCGTCACATATCACAGTTTCATGACATTATATCCTCTAAAGCCCAATAAAGTCGTTATAAGACAGGTTTTAAAGTAGTAAACATCGATCCCCATCGCTTTTTTTTTGCTATAACTTAGATCAAGTGGTTAAGACCTTTCCCACACACACATGAAAATCAAAAATAAATAAATAACAATTAATGTAGACGTAAATTAAGGTTGAAAGACTAACGGAGTTCTGGCTTCATAGGTCTTAAATATGGCTGCCAGCAGCTAAACACCGTCTAATTAATCGGAGGCTGTAAGTTAATGGCAAAAGAACGTCCACCACTAGAAGAAATGACCTTACGGCAGCTAAGAAAAGTTGCTAGTGAGTATAAAATATCTCGTTATAGCAGAATGCGTAAAGCGCAGCTACTTGCTTCGATTAAAGAAGCGATTAAAAGAACAGAAGAAGAGAGATTCTCTCAAAACCCATCAGCCATCCAGGAGGAGCAGCAAGTGAAAGGTACAGCAAAATTTGAAGTCGGACAAGAAGATAACTTAAAAGAAAGTTTAGCTTCTGTCGATCAAGATTTGGGAGAACTTCCCGACGGTTACGGAGAAAGCCGTATTGTATTGATGCCTCGCGATCCTCAGTGGGCTTACGCTTATTGGGATGTTCCTAGCGTTCACAAAGAAGAACTGCGTCGTCAAGGCGGACAACAGTTGGCTTTGCGTATTTATGACACAACAGACATAGATCTCAATAATCAAGCCCCCCACAGCGTACAAGAGTATTTGTGTGATGAAATGGCAAGAGAATGGTATTTACCAATTCCCGTCAGCGATCGCGATTATGTAGCCGATATCGGTTATCGTTGTGCTGATGGTCGTTGGCTAGCATTAGCTCGCTCTGCATCCGTCAGTATTCCCCCTGTATATCCTTCCGACTGGATTGAAGATGCCTTTATTACAGTTGATTGGGAAGATAAACTCGAAGGAGAAACCCTTTACAATCTTGTACCTCCTGCTAAGAAGCAAGCAGCAATGAGTACAGAAGCAGCTCAAGGCAACAGACTTTATGATGCAGTCTTTGGCATGACTAAAGATACTGAATCAATGCGTATGGCTGGTTCACTATTTGGTTCGATGCAGCAGACTCCTGAAGCAGCGGTTAGCTCTTATGTTTTCCCTTCTGGAGTAGGAATGTGGGCAGTACCCACTGCATCTGGTCAAAATATGTCTGGTGCTGGTTTCTCTGGAGATCTTGCTTCTGCTAAACCACGTCAGTTCTGGCTAGTTGCTGATGCGGAGCTTATTGTATACGGCGCAACCGAACCTGATGCCACTGTAACAATTGGCGATCGCCAAATTAAGCTCAATCCCGATGGAACATTCCGTTTCCAAATGTCCTTCCAAGATGGCGTAATCGACTATCCCATCAAAGCTGTGGCAATTGACGGAGAACAAACTCGTTCAATTCACATGAACTTTGAGCGTGAAACTCCTTCTCGCAATACAAACACTAAAGCTGAAGCAGTTGAAGAGTGGTTTGCATAAGTAGCAGTTAGTTCCAAATCTAAGAAAAAAAGCCTTTACACAATTTGTAAAGGCTTTTTTTTGCGATCAATTGAGAATTACTTAGAAAGTGAAGGTTGTACGAAGAGTACCAATTACTGTATCAGCATTTTCTTCTGTATGATCGGGAGCAGTAATCCAGACTGCGCCTGGAGTTACGGCAATGTTATCAGTCAGTTGATACTGATAAAAGGCTTCAACGTGGAATGAAGTATCAGGATCGGTGTTATCTGCAACTCCTGCAATGTCTATACTAGACTCGGTTACTCTAGGTTCCATACCAAAAACAATTCCGCCGAGATTTCCTTCTTTGATTAAATCGGGGAAAGCAAGGGTGACAGCCCAATTCCAAACCTCTTGATCTCCTTTGCTTACTAAATTTGAGCCATCGTCTGCTGTGGCAGATTCTAAAACACGACTAGTAGTATATCCACCCCAACCGCTAATAATAAAGCGATCGCTTAAGTTAAAAGAAGTTGATATTCCATAGGCATTACTAGTAATGGGAACAACTTCACCAGTTTGACCAGTAATAAATGAATTAATATTAGATAAGTTACTGCCAGTAAAATTATCGCTACTATTGTAAGAATTAACGTAAGTCAAACCTAACTTAAAGCGATCGCCTGGCTTGAATACTAGCTGTCCTAAAGCAGAATATCCACCATTAAATAAACCTTCTTCTTCACTAGGATCGGCTGCATTAGGAGCAAGATAACCTGCACTAAATTCAAAGCTATCACTTAGTTCGCTTCTAAGTCCAATACCCGAACCAAAAACCTGATTGTAAATCGGGTTGCGTACCCCAAAAAAGGAAATTGCACCACTAGCACTATCGTTAAAGTGATCCAGTGGACTAATAGTATCGGCAAAGTCAAAAGCAATCCCGCCATATCCTTCTAAAACTACGGTAGTGCGATCGCTTAGAGGGAAAGAATATAATGCCACTAGTAGGTCAACATTATTGCCATTATCCGCTAGCAAGCCCAAGTCACCTTCAAAAGTACCTGTTTGACCGCTAAAGAAAGGAAAGTTTCCTGAAGTAAACTGAGTAAATAGTAAATCTTGTCCTGTGAAGCTAGTATTAAAACCTAAACGAACTCTATTACCAAAAACAGGTTCGGTATCTAAATCTTCTCCTGAAGCATTCTCACCTATAAAGATATGTCCGACGCTAAATACTGCTTCTCCAGTTAATTTAGTTGTCGTAGAAAATTGACTATCTTCTAAAATAGCTGTTTGTGACTCAACAGCGTCGATACGCCCATCTAAAGTGGCTAATTCCGCTTCAAACTCTTGAGCTAATCGTTGTACTGTTTCTAAATCTCCAGTGTTAACTGAATCAGTTGAAGCGATTAAACGCTCAATCTGATTCAAACAGGAATTCAATCCCGCAGCAAATTCATAACGGCTGAGGGGTTGATTTCCGCGATAGGTTTGATTGGGAAAACCAGAAATACAGCCATAACGATCTACCAAACTACGTAAAGCCTCGTAAGCCCAGTCAGTGGGTGAAACATCTCTTAACTGATTGATATTAGTAACTTGACCTAAAGCATCGTCATTTTTAGGTACGGCATAGCGATCGATTTGGTCGAGCAGGCTATTATCAACAGAAGAATCTGCTATTTGAGCATAGGCTTGAGTTGTCTGAGAATTTAGTAATAAGGCAACTGTAGCGACAACCAAACTAGTGTTAGTACTAAGAACTAATAATTTTTTGAATAGATTTGAAGTCGATCGATCTTTAACTATTTTCATATTGTTCCTCACAAAGCTTTAAAAGCTGGAAAACCACTTACCCATAGTTCCCACTTTTGCTAAAAAAGAAACATTTTATAGATAAAAAAACTGATATTTTATTGATGACAATCTTAATTCTCTCTTTTTTATCAGTATTTATAAGCATTGATTTTTTAGCAAAAATTTATAATTCAGTATTTTTACTTAATTGAAATATATTTAATATTGCTCTTTGAAATCAACCCTAAATATTTATTTTTTCGCCCTATTAGCACCATACTTAAATTAGATCCACATCACAGCTTTTATTTTATTTTTCACTTAATTTATAAGTACTCTATTAATAAATTCATTAAGTATATTTTTGGCATACGATTTAAATTTAAAAATCATATTGATAAAGTAGCTTAACTAAATTGAATTTTAGACTGTCGATATATATTGATTGGCAATGAATCCAATGCTTTACGAAATGCAATTTAAATCAGGAACAATCGGTCAGTTTCAGACAACCAGTCATCCCTCTGACTCTGTATCATTTTCAGATAATCTAAGTAATGCGACTATCATCTTTGATGACAGCCAAAATTGCTTGTTTTTAAATTCAGCAGCAGAAAATATTTTAGGCAATTGCTTAGATGATATTTCTGTCATAGGAGATTGGATTCGTTCTAAAACAGAATGTACTTTACAACAATCTATAATTATTCCAATGGAAGATTTGCCATCAATTATTGTTACCGCCTGTGAAGAAAAACTGGAGGATTTAGAAGTTTTAATCAGTAAGTTAAATGTGTCAGATCGGTTTTGGCAGGAATTAAACCTTCAAAAATCTTTGATAATGAAAGACACTTATGTAGAGTCAAAGACTATTGCAATTGTTGAAAGTAAAGTATTAAATTCTTCGATTACAGTCGAGTCCAATTACGATAGCCTGACTGGATTGCCTAACTATAATTTACTCTTTGCCTATATAGAGCAAGAAATTTGTTTTGCCAGACAGCAACCTAGCTATGAATTCACTATTCTATTTATTGATATTAATCGTTTCAAAGTAATCAATAGCAGTTTAGGGAGAATTTTAGGCGATCGCTTATTAGTGGCAGTTTCCCAAAGGCTACAAACTTGTTTGCGCTCTCATGACTTCATTGCTCGTATGGGAAATGATGAATTTGCTATCTTGCTAAGTAATGTAGAACATTTGGAATATGCAACTAGTGTTGCAGAGAGAATTTATCGAGAATTATGTGTACCTTTTAATCTGGGTGGTTACGAAGTTTTTATTGAAGCCAGTATTGGTATTGCGCCAGGGAATAAACACTATACTCAGCCAGAAAATTTATTAAGAGATGCAGAATTAGCTGTATCTGACGCAAAAAGACATAAAAAGTCTCATTATCAAGTATTTAATCAATCTATGCGTGGTAAGGCTCTTACCTTACTGCAATTAGAGAATGATTTGAGACGAGCAATCAAACGAGAAGAATTCATTTTACACTATCAGCCGATAGTATCTTTGGGCAATGATAAAATACAAGGCTTTGAAGTATTAGTACGCTGGCGACACCCAGACAAAGGATTAATTGCACCAGGAGAATTTATTTCCTTAGCCGAAGAAACAGGGTTAATTGTTCCTTTGGGTTTTTGGGTATTAAAAGAAGCCTGTACTCAAATGCGTGCTTGGCAAATAAAGTATGGTGGTTTGGCTACTTGGAAAGTCAGCGTCAATATTTCTAGTAAGCAGTTGGCTTTACCTAATTTTGTCGCTCAGGTAAAACAGGTTTTGCAAGAAACAGGGCTAAATCCCCACAACCTCAAGTTAGAAATTACGGAAAGTTGTTTGGTAGAAGATGCTGACTCAACTATTGTTATTCTTCAAGAGTTGAAATCGATTGGAATCGAATTTTCTTTAGATGATTTTGGTACGGGTTATTCTTCTTTGAGCTATTTGCATCAGTTTCCCTTTGATACCCTTAAAATCGATCGCTCTTTTGTCAGCAGCATCAATAACAATGCCGATAAATTAGGTATTGTCAGAGCTATTGTTAGCTTGGCTAACAATTTGGGTATGGATACTATCGCCGAAGGTATTGAAACGGTAAAACAGCTTGCACAATTAAAAGCCTTAAAATGCCAGTATGGTCAAGGATATTTTTTATCCAAACCTTTGGATAAAGAGATCGTCGAACATATTATTTCTTCAGAAATTGCTAATTCTCAAACCGTAGATGTAGAAGACTATAAATCGGTATTAGACGAGCAAATTGCTAAGGAGCAACTGCTATTTAAAATAGAGCAATTGCGTCAAGAATTAGACGAATTGAAATTAGAAAAAGCAGATTTAGAAATTATGCTAGAAACTACTACCGAACACGCAGATATAGTAGAATCTCAGCTACACAACGAAATTTGCGATCGCCAGAAAGCTCAAGCTGCTCTTAGTTTAGCCAATCGAGAATTAGAAAAATTAAGTGTCTTGGATAGCTTAACTCAAGTAGCCAACCGTCGTCGTTTTGATGACTATCTACTTCAGGAATGGCGTAAATTGAAAGAAGAAAAAGCTCCTATTTCTCTGATTTTATGTGACATTGACTATTTCAAATTCTACAACGATACTTATGGTCATCCAATTGGTGATTACTGTTTACAACAGGTAGCTTTGGCAATTGAATGTGTAATTGAGTCTACTCCTGGTTTAGTAGCCCGCTATGGTGGGGAAGAATTTGGCATTATCTTACCCGATACCGATGCTGCGACAGCTTTTAAAGTTGCTCAAAAAATTGCCATCAACGTCAACCAGCTACATATTACTCACGAAAACTCGTTAGTTAATAATTATGTAACTATTAGTTTGGGAGTACACAGTTTAATCCCTAACTCTGAATCAACACCTGAATTATTAATCGCTTTGGCAGATAAGGCACTATATGAAGCAAAAGAAAGAGGCAGAAATCAGGCGTTTCTTTATCAAGGATAAGGAATAAAAGATGGGGATTATTAGGTATTTTAACTGCCTTGACTAAATTTGCCTAAGTTATCTTTGAGCCAAGCTGCATCCATAGTGCGATCGCAAATTATTTCCAAAACTCGAACTCCCGATTTGGGCAAGTTTTGTAATAGTTTTTCGAGCTTCTGCCAACTGGTTATTACTTGATGTTCTACACTATAAACCGCGCAAAGTTTTGCTATGTCTACTGATTGGGGAGTGGCAAAGTATTCTTCAAACTCTGAGTCAAAATCAGCAATAGGTAGCATTTCAAAAATTCCCCCTCCATTGTTGTTAATCAAGATAATGGTTAAATGTCCTTTGAACTTTTGAGTAATCAGAAAACCATTGGTATCGTGTAATAGTGCTAAATCTCCTGTCAGCAATATTCCTCGATCCTGATATGCTATGCCCAAGGCAGTAGAAAGAGTACCGTCAATCCCATTTGCACCACGACTAAAATAGGGAACTATTTTACAATTGTTAGGCTGCCAAAAGTATTCTGCATTGCGTACCGACATACTGTTGGCTAAAAATATTGGTGTGGCTGTGGGCAAACTTTTTGATATCAACCATGCTGCTTTCCCTTCATATAAGGTATCTATAGATTGAAAAGTACTGTCTAAATTTTTTCTCGTCTGGGCTTCCAATTCACACCACCGCTGACAGTATTTCGATCGAGCAGGCTTATTTAAACTAGAGTCTAGACTATTGACTACCTCCTCAATAGAACTATGAAGATGAATAGTTTTGCCATGCAAAGGATCGAAGTTTTCAGATCTTTAGATCGATCGCCCAACGTTCAACATCAAGATCGCTGAGCCATTGACGAAGCTGCTTGCTGGTAGGAAGTTCACCAATTTGAATCACTACATCGGGAACAAGTTCTTTTACGACTTTATCCTGACGTAAGATTGAGTCATAGGTAGAAATTAAATAAGGATTTAAGTTTGCATAATTTCTCACAGGAGATAAGGCTTCGGCTAAGACAGGAAAAGACAGTAAATTTGACAAACAAGCGATCGCTTGACAATATGCTTGAGGATCTTTGGGTTGAGCCAAACCCGCAATAATGATTCCTGACTTCTGCTGCCAATGATGAAGAGGTACAGTGGCATTAGAATAATTAATTGGGATATTACTCCCTACTGCACTAAAGAAATCTTGAGCCATAAATTCAGCCTTTAACTGTGCTATTTCTGGCTGCGCTATGGGAGCAAGAGGCTCACGGAAGGGCAAATTCAGATGCACTACCCCAGGGATAGGAAACAATGACTGTTCCCAAGTTTGGATCGTATTTTGTCTGAGATAACTCAGCATTCCTAAATCTGCTTCAGGCAAAGCAAGTTCACACTGCCAGTTGGGTAAATTACCATATAGCTTAACCTGATCGATAGTTTGCCCTGCATGACAATGACGTAATTCCGCAGGGCGATCGGCAGTTAAAATAATTAAAGGGATACAGCTTTGTTTTGCTTCAATAACCGCAGGATAAAAATTAGCTCCTGCCGTACCAGAAGTACAAATTAGGGCAGTCGGCAAACCTGTTTGTTTTGCCCTACCCAAAGCAAAAAAGGCTGCGGAGCGTTCATCTAGGATCGGAATGGTTTCGATTTGGGGATGATTAGCAAAAGCTACAGCCAAAGGAGCTGAGCGTGAACCTGGGCAAATTACTGCCATACTCATACCGCAACGATGCAATGTTTCTGCTATTACCGATGCCCAGAGGGTATTTATGTTACGAAAATCAATTGTACCACAAGGGTATAACATCAATTATCAATTATCAATTATCAGTTGTTATTCGTACAAAGTTAAACTAGAGCTTTTAATAAAGACTGCAATTTTAGCTGTACTTCAGCAAATTCTTTGTTAGGGTTAGAGCCTGAAACAATACCTGCTCCTGCATAGAGTCTGGCGCGATCGCCATCAATCAGTGCCGAACGGATACCTACTAAGAATTCACCATTCCCTTCATAATCTACCCAACCTATTGGTGCTGCATACAAAGAGCGATCAAATTTTTCATAATAACGAATCTTCTCACAGGCTACTTTAGTGGAAACTCCCGCTACAGCAGGGGTAGGATGTAAGAGAGCGACAATTTCTAATGGTTCAATATCTGCGGGTAGATGAGCGTAAATTGGTGTCCACAAGTGTTGAATATTGGATAGCTTAAGTAACTGCAGAGGGAGCTGTTGAGGTTTTAAGCCAATACTTCGTAAACGCTGCATCATAAAATCGCTAACGGCTTTATGTTCTCTTTTTTCCTTACGATTTTTGAGTAGTAAGTTAGCCAGGTGCAAATCTTCAGTGTTATTTGTTCCTCTTGGTGCAGAGCCAGCTAAAGCATCGGTGACAAGCTGTCTATTCTGTACGCTAATCAAACGTTCTGGACTTGCTCCAACAAAGTATTGCCCTTCTCCATTGCTAATAGAGAAAATATAGCAGTCTGGGTGAAGCTGTCGTAAATTACTCAAAGACTCCACAATCTTAAAAGGTTTTGCCGACTTGATTTCCGTAGTGTGAGCAATGACAATTTTGCTTAACTTGTCTACTGCGATTTCATTTAGTGCCGATGTCACCGCAGATTTGAAATAATTAGAGTCCTGGTGTTGTTCTCTATCTATAGACAATAGGCTATTGTCTTTATCAATATTTAGCCCTTCCAAACTTGTCCAATTAATGTTGTCTAATTTTTGTTTTATTTCCTTGACAACTTGACTTTCTTTTTGATTTTCTGGGAGAGGAAAATTGACAATAAAACAGCAATTTTTATTCTTTTTTACTACTTGAAAACGAGGTAAAAATAATGTTCCAGATTTAAATGGCTGAGATTGTTCTGTATCATTAAAAAACGTAAAGCTGCAAAACACACTTGGCTTGCCAATTCCTGAATTGCTATCTCCTTTTCTAATAATTTGACCAAAGCATTGTTGGATAAAATCTTGAGCTAAAGTGAATCGAGAATTAGATTTAGTATAGTTACTCTCAGTTACACCCCAAGCTGCTACAGCCTCTTGCTTACTACAATTTTCCCAGTAAAAATGTAAAGTATTATTGTGATTGAATTTTTGTAAACAGGCTAAAGGATCGATACCAGGAACTTGATAAGCAAAACTAACAATTTTAGTATTTTTTGTTACGGCATATTTTAAATTATTGTTGCACCAAAAATTTTCAAATTCCGTACTATTATCACTGTCTAAAATTAAATTATTAGATTGAGTTGCAAAGGACATAGAGCTTTTATATTGTGTCATTTCCAAAAAAAATCGGCAGCAATACTATAAAAAAATGTTAAATCGGCTATTAATATTAATTAGTTAAGTAACTAATAAAAAAAATAATATGATATACATTATAGGCTACTGCTTGCAATAGTCCTAGTGCTACCCAACTTAAGTAGCCAGGAAAATACTGTCAGGATTCAAAGTTAAACAAATACAAGTAGGTAGTTAGTTTATTACAAACAGATAAAAGTAAAAGATAAACTTTCATGAAACTAGCTAAACTCTATCCGCTATAACTGATAGGGTACAAAAGACCGTAATTTATTACGGTGCAGTCATAACTATTGACCCTTGTCTGACTTCCATGACTACCAAGCAAATAAGCAAAAAAAATCATCGTCTATGGCTTGCTGCCATTAAACCACCAATATACAGCGTAGCGATCGCGCCTATAGCCGTAGGAACATCTGTCGCTTTTTTTCAAACAGGTATTTTTCAACCCCAAGTATTCTTCACCTTCTTGGGATCGGCGATTTTAATTATTGCTTGGCTGAATCTAAGTAACGATGTTTTTGACTCAGAAACAGGCATTGACATCAATAAAGACCATTCTGTCGTAAATCTTACAGGCAATAAATCTTTAGTTTTCTGGGTGGCTAATCTTTGCTTGATCTTAGGTGTCTGTGGCATAGTTGCTTTATCGTGGTGGCAGCAAGATTGGACTGTATTAGGGCTAGTATTATTGTGTTGTTTTCTCGGCTATACTTACCAAGGTCCTCCTTTTAGACTAGGTTACTTGGGATTAGGAGAAATAATTTGTTTCTTTACTTTTGGTCCAGGGGCAGTATCGGCAGCATATTATTCCCAGACTCAGACATTTTCTGGCAGTAATTTAGCAGTATCCAGTATTGTCGGCATCAGCACTTCTATTATTCTTTTTTGCTCTCATTTTCATCAGGTTAAAGATGATTTGGCAGCAGGAAAGCGATCGCCCATAGTCCGTTTAGGTACGAATTTAGGCGCAAAACTATTAGCGATCGCAACTGCCAGCATTTATCTGGTGACAGTAGTTTTAATTGCCGTGGGAACTTTACCACCGTTGAGCCTAATCATTTTTGGTAGCTTTCCTTTTGCTTATCAGTTAGTAAGTCATGTCCGTCAAAATCATGCTGTGCCTGATAAGGTAAGTAACAGCAAGTTTATTGCAGTCAATTTATATCTTTCTAGCTCGTTACTACTAATACTCGGATTAGTTTTAAATTCTTATGTCTAAAAAAGTTATTCGTACCGATAAAGCACCTGCACCAGTAGGTCCTTATAATCAAGCGATCGCAGCTTCGGGAGAAATGTTATTTGTAGCAGGACAAGTACCTCTAGATCCCAAATCTGGAAATATAGTTGGCGATGGAGACATCTCTGCCCAAACCAAGCAGGTGATGGAGAATATCGAAGCTATATTAAGCGAAGCTGGATTAGGTTGGGATAATGTAGTCAAAACAGGAGTTTTTCTCACCGACCTGGCTAATTTTGGGGCAATGAATCAAGTATATGCTCAATACTTTGAAGAAGAAACAGCACCCGCAAGGGCTTGTGTTGAAGTTTCTCGCCTGCCAAAAGATGTTTTAGTCGAGATTGAATGTATTGCGGTAATTCCTTAATTTTTGGAATAGTTTGATTTTGCTAGATGAGTAATCGAGCAAAGTACCATATTATAAACTATAACTTTAGATATGCGATCGCTCATTTATTCAATGGCGATTTCTTGGCTGTTAACTTTCAACTGCACTGCATCACCGTATTTAATTTCAGGTATAGGTGGTGCGATCGCTTCCAAAATAGAGTCAGCTTGAAAATGTCCGATTTTAGTTTCGGGATGGGGATAATAAATCAAGCCTTCATATTCAGCTTCTCTAAAAATTATCTGGCAAGGAGAAAAGGAGAATGTTTCGGCAGGATAGTCAGGGTGCCACTTAACTAAAGGAAAAGTATATTTAGGATTGCAGACTTTAAATTTATGGGGTGCGAGGGAGATATTTAAAGTACCCAGAAAATAATTACTCAAATCTAGACCTAGTTTATCGAAGCAAGGCAACTGCATTTCTATTGTCCCTAAAGCATAGGGGCTATTTGAAGCCATTCCTGATGCTACCTGGTGTCCAGGTTGAATTATTCCTGATATTACTTTAGAATTTTGCTGCATAAACGATAAATTATTTTTCAATAGCTGTTTTCAAATTACTAGCAGTACCATAGAGCAACTTCTACTAAAAATTTGCCAAAATGTTCAAACACTAAATGTCAACCCTCAATCGTTTGATAAGTTCCAAACTAATTTTGCTGCCCCTAACATTCCTGCTTGATTGCCCAATTCAGCCGTGAGCAACTGTAAATCTGTGCGGGAAGGAGATACGACTCGTTTTTCAATTTCTTTCATCGTACTAGGTAGGAAAAACTCGGAACTAGCACTAATTCCTCCACCAATGATTACAGCTTCAGGAGTAAGGACATAAATTAGGCTAGCAAGCCCCCCACCTAAAACACTGCCGTAATTTTGCCAGAATTCTATTGCTTCAATATCTCCTGCTTGAGCTAATCTACCCATCTCAGCTGGCTTCTTACCTGTCATGCGTAAAATTGCTCCAATCGAAGCATATTGCTCCAAAGAGCCTCGATTCCCGCTGCGACAGGGGAAGCCATCAGAATTTAGAGTAATTAAGCCTAATTCCCCTGCTGCACCAAAACGACCTGTAAATAACTTACCATCGATAAATATTCCGCCTCCTACTCCCGTACCCAAAGTTAAGAGAATAAAATCCTTAAAGTTTCTTCCTGCACCTAACCAAGCTTCACCTATGGCAGCACAGTTAGCATCATTTTCGAGTATTGTAGGTAGTCCTGTTTTAGCTTCCAACCAGTCAGCCACCCGAACATCATCCCACCCAGGAAGATTGATTGATTTTCTGGCAATGCGTCTAGCTTTATCCGTGGGACCAGGCATACCAAGACCGATCGCTTTACAGTTAAAATCTTGTTGGAGTTGTTTTATGCCTAAAGCGATCGCATTTACCACTGGTTCAGGATTGGCAGGTTGAGGAGTAGGTAAAGAAATTGACTTTAAACAAGTTCCATCCTCAACAAACACGCCCATCTTGATCGCAGTACCACCCACATCGACACCGATAACTTTTTGCATTAATTATAAATAAGGAGCAATAGTAAATTATTTATTGTCCATTAATTATCTGCTGATATTCTGCTTCTGTATATAGATCTGCTTCATCTTTAATTCGATCCGTAAATACTATGCCATCAAGATGATCTAGTTCATGCTGAAAAATCCGCGCTACAAAATTGGTTAATATTTCCTGCTTGATTTCTCCTTCTTTGGTGGTGTATTCTACCTCTATCTCTTGATATCTCGGCACTAAACCACGAACATTAGGAACACTCAAACATCCTTCCCAATCTTTAGCTATTCCTACACTATGATTTAAAATGCGAGGATTAATCATCGCCGTTGGCAGCATCATTGGTGCAGAAGGATCGCGATCGCTTGGGCGGGAGGCAATTATAAATAATCTATAGGATTGGGATATTTGGGGTGCTGCAATACCAACGCCTTTGTTAGCGATCGCTGTGTTAATTAAAGTATCGATCAATCCTAAGATTTCGCGATCTATGGTTTCTGCTACAGGTTTTGCTTGATTTCGCAAAACTGGCTCACCTAATTGAGCAATTTTGGCAATTTTAGTCATTTTATAAGCTTAAATATTTTTAAATCTCAATATTCAAACAACTATCGTCTTACACAGAAATTTGAATAATCGAAAATAGATAATAAACATATTAATTTTAATTCGACTCAACTGATAAAATCGTCAACAATGCAATGAATCAAGATTGTAACAGTCTCAAAATGCGACCGCATTTTAATTATCAATTACAAATCAGTAAACAGAGTGGCAATTTCCGCAGAACAATTATGGGAGAAAATTTTAGTACGCCTCAAAGAGAAGTTAAGTCGTCCTACTTTTGAGACGTGGATTCAAAATACTACTATTGAAGACATTAATTCGGAATATCTGACTCTGTTGACTCCCAATGCTTTTGTGATGAATCATTTGCAAAAACATTATCTGGAAACAATTGGTGATGTAGTCACCGAAATTCTGGGAGAGTCCCTCGAAATTCGTTTAACATCCGAACATGGGGAAAATTTACCTTTTGCTGCGGATCGAAGCTGAAATTCTACTTGAAGAAAATCGCTTTAATAATTCTCTCAAAAGTCCCCTCAAGCCGATTCAATTAAACTCTAAATATACTTTCTATCGATTTGTCGTGGGGCCAACTAATCGGATGGTACACGCTGCTTCTTTGGCAGTGGCAGAGTCTCCTGGCAGAGATTTTAATCCTCTCTTTTTGTGTGGCGGGGTGGGATTGGGTAAAACCCATTTAATGCAGGCTATTGGGCATTATCATCTGGAAATTAATCCTGATGCCAAAGTGTTTTACGTTTCAACAGAACAGTTTACCAACGACCTCATTGCAGCTATTCGTAATGATAGTATCCAGTCGTTTCGCGAACATTACCGCACTGCGGATATCTTGCTGGTAGACGATATTCAGTTTATTGAGGGAAAGGAATATACTCAAGAAGAGTTTTTTCATACCTTTAATACCCTTCATGAAGCAGGAAAACAAGTAGTCTTGGCAAGCGATCGCCCTCCGAATCAAATCTCCAAGCTACAGGAACGTCTTAGTTCCCGTTTTTCGATGGGTTTGATTGCTGATGTCCAAGTTCCCGATTTGGAAACTCGCATGGCAATTCTACAAAAGAAAGCCGAATATGAAAATGTTCGTCTGCCAAAAAAAGCGATCGAATATATTGCCACCCAGTATACTTCTAACATTCGCGAACTTGAAGGGGCATTAATTAGAGCGATCGCCTATATTTCTATTTCTGGTTTATCTATGACCGTGGAAAATATAGCATCAGTACTCAATCCAAAAGTAGAGCAGATCACCGCATCTCCAGAGATCATCATGGATGTAGCGGTAGAAATTCTCAATGTTTCTTTAGAAGAATTGAAAAGCAATTCGCGTCGTCGAGAAATCAGTCGCGCTAGACAAATTGCGATGTATTTAATGCGCCAACATACCGATCTTAGTTTGCCTCGCATTGGCGAAAAATTTGGCGGAAAAGACCACACAACAGTCATTTATAGCTGTGACAAAGTTGCCAAACTATTAAGAACAGATCGAGCCTTAAATCAAACCATTTCTTTGTTGAGCGATCGCATTAACTATGTCAGTCGCCAACAAAATTAATGCCAGGGATTGAATTAAAGTTTTCCACAGATTAAAGGTCAAACTACCTAGTTATCCACAAGTTTTCCACAAAAATATTCTTTTGAATTTAGATTCAATATCTCTTAAGCGATCGCAAATAAAACAAGAGTTTACTTCGTTTAACTTATAGTAAAAAAATATTTCCCCTATTGACCACAACCCGATAAACTTGAACTTGTTTACTGCTTTATATAAGTACTAAAATTCACTGGATAAAAATTAGCATTAGTACTTAGGTGTAACGATTTCTTAATTATTATTGTCTCAACCAAGGTATTGAAAGTCAGTTAATTACACTTAAAAACAAGTAAAAAGCTAACAGCTATATGTTCTATAGGATTACCTTTGGTCATATGCGTAGCGAGAAAGGTGTACCCACCGCATCTTCCTTTAGGACGAAGTAGTATCTTTTAGGAAAAACTAATAGCTACAAAAAATACCACTAACAATTTTTTGCTTTTGGATTGGCAACTTTTTTTAATACACATCTTTACTCAAACACAACAGAATAAATCATGACAGCAACAAGCACTCGTTTTCCTATCGATCTAGACGCATATAAACCCCTAGCTTTAGATCCTAGTAATCCTACTTTGACCGACGAGCAAAGAGAAGCATTAAAAGCCAATATCCAACTTTGCCGTGAAACGATCGTCTTCTTCACCGCTACTGGTGGTGCCAGAGGCGTTGGCGGACATACTGGAGGGCCTTTTGATACTGTACCCGAAGTAATGATTTTGGATGCTTTTTTTCGTGGTGCGCCCGATAAATTTGTACCTATTTTCTTTGATGAAGCAGGACACCGCGTTGCGACTCAATATTTGATGGCGACATTAAACGGCGACTTGCCTAAAGAAGAATTACTAAAATACCGTGGAGCTAATTCTAAATTACCAGGACACCCCGAATTAGGCTTAACTCCTGGGGTTAAATTTAGTTCTGGTCGTTTGGGTCATATGTGGCCCTATATCAATGGTATCGCCTTAGCAAACCCCAATAAGGTAGTAGTTTGTTTGGGTTCTGATGGTTCACAACAAGAAGGTAATGATGCCGAGGCTGCACGTTTAGCAGTGGCACAAAACCTTAATGTAAAACTGTTTATTGATGATAATGATGTAACTATTGCAGGTCATCCTTCTGACTATTTGAAAGGTTATGACGTTAACAGGACTTTGACTGGTCATGGTTTAGAGGTTAATGAGGGAGATGGAGAGGATATTGATTCTCTCTATAGCCGTATGTGTGCAGCAGTAACTAGCGATGGTCCAGTTGCTTTAATTAACAAGCGTCCTATGTGTCCTGGTATTGAAGGAATTGAAGGCACGACTCACGGACACGATGTAATTGCGGTAGACAAAGCAATTTCTTATTTGGAAAAGCACGGTCAAGGTGCAGCAGCAGACTATCTCAAGAACATTAAAAAACCAACTAATGACTATAAGTTCTTGGGTGTTAGCGACAAGCTTGGTTCTAACCGTAACGTCTTTGGTGAAGCGGTAGTATCTGTTCTCGGTGAGATGAGCGATGCTGAAAGAAAAGAGAAGGTAATCTTTATTGATAGCGATTTAGAAGGTTCGTGTGGTTTCAAACAAATCCACGATGCCTATCCTGAAGTCTTTATTCCTTCGGGAATTATGGAACGGGGTAATCTTTCGGCTGCTGCGGGTTTTGGTATGGAAGAAGGCAAACAGGGTGTGTTTGCAACCTTTAGTGCTTTCTTGGAAATGTGCGTATCTGAAATCACTATGGCACGTTTGAATAAGTCCAACTTATTGTGTCACTTCTCCCACGCTGGTATTGATGACATGGCAGATAATACTTGCCACTTTGGTATCAATAATATGTATGCAGACAATGGACTAGAAGATGGTTATGAAACTCGTCTCTATTTCCCTGCTGATGCTAATCAAATGAGTGCCTGCGTTAAAAAGGTATTCCACAACCCAGGAATGCGCTTTATCTTCTCCACTCGTTCCAAAGTTCCCATGATTTTGGATGACTCTGGTAATGAATTCTTTGGTGGTAACTATACCTTTACCCCTGGAAAAGACGAAGTGATACGGGAAGGAGATGCGGGATATATTGTTAGCTTCGGCGATGCTTTATATCGTTCTTTGGATGCGGTAGAACGCCTTAAAAAAGAGGGTATTAATGTTGGTTTAATCAACAAGTCTACTTTGAATGTGGTTGATGAAGATGCGATCGCTAAGATAGGTAAAGCACCCTTCGTATTGGTAGTAGAATCCTTCAACCGTCGTACTGGTTTGGGTAGTCGTTTTGGTTCTTACTTACTCGAACGTGGTTTAACTCCTAAGTATGCTTATCTAGGTGTCCATGAAGAAGGTTGTGGCGGACTTTGGGAACAGTTCCCCTATCAAGGATTAGATCCAGAAGGCATCATCAGCCATGTTAAAGGATTGATGTAAAACATTGATTGATTGTCAATTATGAATATTGCAAGATGAGGCTACAATGCTTCATCTTTTTTTTGGCGTTGCTGGATTGAGGTATGATTTTCTAGCTTATGCGATCGCACAAAGAGTTACGCTTATCATAGGCGATAAAAAGTTAAGTTACTTTACCAGTCTGGATTTTGGCATATGCGATCGATTGGCTACGCGCAGCGTAATCGTCAGTTATTTAACTCACTATTAGCAATATAAATTTCCTCAATTAATAATATAATGCTTCACTTTTGAGCAACAATAAAAATATCAGTAAAAACACTGTTGTTTATAAAGGGTCAAAAAAATGACTTATAAATTTCTACTAACAATATTTCTAACTAGCCTGAGTTCACTCGGTGGATTAACACCAATAGCCGTCGCACAAGAACGCCCAAAATGTTATCTAATCGATAATTCTGGACAACTGACAGATTTAACCGATATTTGCAATGTAAGTCAGAAGCGATCGCCTAAGACAGAGCCTACTACCAATGAAGGTCAAAATGTTGTTAATATTAATATTATCGACTCCAAACCTTCAAATCTAGGGTTTTCAGAAGATGATAACGTATATATTTTAGGAGAAGACAATCTTGGACTAAACTCAAGCCTTATCAATAGTTCTTACTACATTGATAACGAAATAGGTAATGACTATACGGCATATATAAGACGTTACAAAGTTTCTCCTACTTCAATAGTCCGTCAGACATTGAGAGAGCAGATATTTCAATTTGATGCTTACCCCAATAGTCTTACTTCAATTCTCAGACAAGGGCAAAGCAGGACTCCTTTTATTATTTATCGCTATCAAATCTAAAGCGGTTCAATTCTGCATAAATAGAATTTGCGCCTTTCAAAAGAGAAGTTGGTAAACTCCTAGAATCAATTTCTCGCGATCGCGGATGGCGTATTTGAGATGCGAATGAAATCAAAGCTTCTGGGTTGCTGCTTGTTAAAATTTCTGCCAGACTTTTTAGTCCGATTTGGGGATTTTCACAAAGCTTATCGTAGTTGAAAAAGTTAACTTGTTGGGCATTGTTGTTGAGCAAGTGCTGATAACTAGCGATCCAATATTCCAACCAAAAAGCTAAAGATTTAGCGTCTGGCGAGCTACGCTGGTCATACCAACCATCAAAATCAATGGGACGTAAATTCTGCCCAAAATCATAATGCCCGATCGCCTTCATGTATTCGGAGGCAAAGCGATCGCCTGAGTGAATTTGTAAGAAATTGAGATGCTGCTGTAAAAGAGAGCTAGCATGATGCAAAGGATCGCGGAAAGGAACGATTATGGTGGAGTTGGGATAAAGTTGGCGTAATGTTTTGATGCGGGCAATGTTGGTGTTGTTCTTCGAGACATAACGAGCTGAATCTAAAGTATTTGGGCGACGTAAGAAAATTATTTTTCGCAGATGGGAATCAAAAAACTGCTTAAATTCTTCATTCTCTTCATAGTCCCAGGGAATAAGGCGATCGCGATGATAATGTCGTTGCCAAAAGGATTTCCAAACTACTTCTTCTAGTGCTTCGTGGCTATCTGGACTAATTTGCATCCCATCACCATGAGCGCGTTCAGTTGATGCTACAGTTCGCTGAAAAGTTTGCGAAAAGCGATTCCACAGGCAGGGAATCATCACAAAAGGCATATCGCGGTAGCAGTGGGCTGCAAACTCAGGAGAACTGGCACAACATTCTAAGAGTAAAGTTGTTCCAGCCCTGGGAAGGGCGGTAATAAATACAGGTTTTTCATTATTACAGTCTGCAAGCTGTCGATCGAATAAACGATCTTCAAGATCGGCTAAAGTTATCTGTGCAGTGTAGGTGTTAAACGCTAAGGAATGTAAATTACGGTCGAGTTGGGAATAGCTGCTGGTTTGAGCCGTATCAACTCTTTGCTTACTCGGTTTAAAACATAGTACTGCGATCGCTACGATGCTACTAACAATTAAAAACACTGGCGAAACAGTAGTGGCTAAAACATCATAGAGAGAAAGTAACCCCAGGCGATCGCCCAACCATAATACTCCCAAAGGGATTAAAATTGCGATCGCGCCACTAAATGCTAGGACAAAGAACAGTCCAAACAATCTTAGAGAGTTTTTTTGTAGCTTGGACTCTTTCTGGCGATCGCTCAACCGCGAAGAACCGATAATCTTCATGGAGTGGAGGGCGATACGAACAACATTGCGGCTTTTTTTGGTCACGCCTAAAAGCTGAATCAAAACCACAAAGCCAACAACCAGTATTATCGCCCCAACCCACTGACTCATACTTCCCCTTCTCTTTCTTGTACATCTTGACTGGCAGCCTGTTCGCGCTTTTTCATGAGTCGTTTCATGGGATACCACAAGAAGCCAAACAAAGCAGCTATGACCCCCACTATAATTGCTAGCAATGCCCCTAAAGCTGCAATTCCCGTCCCAGGACCAACATAGGCCATCGCGGGTTGCTGAACAAAAATAACGAGCATCAGCACGCAGATAGCAATGCTAATTAATGATGATGTTTTTAGTTTCATTTTGGACTCAGGTAATAAAATACTTGCTATTACTTTATTCTGCTGGAGTAAATAGTTCGGTAGACTCTGGGGATAAACGCTGCACCTCGGAAACTACGCCCACAATACCAGGCTCGACATAATTAACATATTCCCAAACTACTTTGCCCTGACGATCTATTTCAAAACCCCTGCCAGACATAGATTCGGTAATTAGTAGATTGCCGTTGGGTTGCCACTGATGTTTTCCCATCACCCTAGTAAAAAATTTGTTGTCTTTACTACCTGCAAAAAATACTTTGTGGCTATCATCTTTGGCTGAAACAATGGTAATCTTGCTTTTGCGTTCTGGCTCGCTGGCATTATTATTATCAAAAACCGAGATAGTATCACCATCGATAAAATCTGGATCGTGTTGGCGCACAAACTTGCCTGTAGAAATAAACTTAATTTCTTCGCTTTCGATATTAAACACAAAAACCGTATTAATATTGCGCAGAGAAACCATCACATCTCCTGGCTGAAAGAAACCAGGCTGCAACTTGGCAGAAAAAGGTTCAACATCATTCAGGTGTAAGATATCGGTTTTGCCCAACAGGCGATCGTCACCCTGAATTAAGGTATTCTCATTATTGAGACTGCCCATATAAAGTAGTCCTGTATAACCATTTTTGCGTAGAATATCGGCAACATACCACTCGCGCAAAATCTTACCTTCGGGACTAACTTCTAAAATTGTCTCTTCATAAAACGGCGGTATTAAATTGGGTAAGCGATCGACTTTTTCTGTTTGATACTTTGTCCCCGATACCCACAAGTTACCATCATCATGCTGGTGGATTGAATGATGAGTAAGATAGGGCAAACGCCAGACAACTTCACTATTGCGATCGATCCGAACTAAACCTTTGCTTTCAAAGTTAAAAACTAAATCGCCATTTTCCATGACTACAGCACCATGAATACTAGTGCCTGGCTTAGATTTAGGAACTATATTTTCAGGTAAATGTTCTGGGTTCGACCAAATTTCAAACCAGTCTATGTCCCATTTATGAACCGTATTTCCCTCTAAGTCGATGATTTTAGCCGATATGCTGCGCTCTGCTGCAATTTCCGTGACTAAAGACAGTCCTGGCTGAGTCTGGCTAATATTTTTGATAACTTCAGAGGTCGGTTTATTAGAACGCAGATAAAACCAAGGAAGTTTCTCAGATTTTGACTCTTTAATTTGTGACCATCCTTTAGTCGCTTCAGTATAAAGTTGGTACGGAAAAAATTTAAACTCTCTGACAAAATAACCAACGTTAAAAATAATAAATACGCTAGAAAAAATAAATGATATTAAACTGAATCTGGGAGAGTTCATCTATACTATGACGCAAAGTTATCTAATACATTGATTACGTTATCTAAGTTTGAGATAAAAAATAGATAGGTATAATGCGATCGCCAAAATTAATAAAGCACCCTTTATCTTGGTAGTGTAATCTTTCAACCATCGTACTGGCTTAGGTGATCGTTTCTGGACGAGAAGCCGTAGCAATGACATTAAGCTTGGCGAGCTTTTTCGCTAGTTGAATAGCAATAGAACCAACTCCCCCCGCACCATTAATAATTAAAATTGATTTGCCTGCATCTGCTCCTTTTTTGTCGATATTCAGTCTTTCAAACAAAAGTCCTCCCAAGCAGTGATACTAGTAAGGGGAAAGGCTGCTGCATAAGCAAAGTCTAAATTCTGGGGTTTGAGACCGACAATTCGCTCATCCACCAACTGAAATTCGCTGTTGCTACCAGAACGAGTAATATCTCCTGCATAATAAACTTCGTCCCCAGGTTGAAACTCTGTTACTTCTTCTCCAACCTCTACTACAACGCCTGCTGCGTCCCAGCCAAGAATGAGGGGTTGGGGTTCAATCTTATCTTTTGGTGCGCGGATTTTGGTATCTACTGGATTAACAGAAATAGCCTTAACCTCTACCAGTAAATCTTTCCCTTTGGCTGTGGGTTTAGGGACTTCAACATCTGAAAGACTATTTTTGTTTTCGATGGGTAAATATTGAGTTAAACCTACCGCTTTCATGGTTTTTACCTCCAATTCTTATTCCTTAGCTTTTTTAGCTGCTTATAAGGAGGATAAACTGTATATTGAAAGTGAACAAGTACGCACATTTTTGATACGTAGTAACTTTTTATATAAATTAGTGGACACTCCAAAACCACCTCAAAATTGTGTCTAATAACTTGTTTTTATGGCGTTAGTAAACAACATTGTTTATAAATCGACTTATTAGTCAGTTTGGATTTCAGAATTTTAAATACCACCAGCCTAGATTAATCGTCTAAACACGATCGCGCTCATTCAAGAT
>CAWCWY010000008.1:0-29204 GCA_963799375.1 uncultured cyanobacterium | reverse complement strand
ACTAAATCCGATTTACAAAGTATGTAAACAACAGGCATTTTTTAGCCAATGATAATTAGTCAACTTATGAACTTCATCTTTCATTTCACTGACTACACAACAACGCTCGACCAAAATATTTTCTATCTCATCAATAGTTTCAAAATATTGATTTACTAAAGGTTCATCTATTAATTTCCATAATCTTTCTGCTGGTTGTAACTCTGGAGAGTAAGCTGGTAAAAATTCAATTTCTATTCCAGAGGGAATAATCGCCTTTTTACTACGATGCCATCCTGCATTATCTTCCACTAAGAGAATTTTTTTTGACTATTGATTCCAGCATCAATGGCAAATTGTTGATAAACCAAATTAAGCCAATTGGTATTAACCCTGGGAATTAAATACCATAAAGTTTCCCCAGTTTTTGGCTTCACGAATCCATAAACATACAACCATTCATAGCGATGTTGTACGATCGCTTCGGGTCGATTACCAATTTTTGACCAAACTTTTTTCAGTATTGGTCTTAGTCCTACCCTATGCTCATCAAAAAACCATAGATCTATTTGTACGCCTGGGTTTTCTTGTTCTAGTTTTTTGACTTTTAATGGTAAGTTAGCTTTGAATATTTCTTGCTCTAATTTATCAGCTTTTTTGTGTGCTGGTCTCGGACTCTGCCAAGAGTAACCGCACTTTTTTAAGTAGTCCCACCCTCTCTGATTCCAGACTTTTTCTCTTCCTGTTTCTTTTTCAATCCAGCGAGCTACTTTAGTCCCAGTCCAAATTCCTCCGTCTGGCGACTCTTGGGCGATCGCTCTTGTTAGTTTTTCTAGCTGTGGTTGTGATAGTAAGCTTTTTTTTCCTCGAACATGATTGCTGGTTTGATTTTTGCGATTTGCGACCCCTTCTTCTCCATGAAGGTTGTACTGACTAAGAATCTTTTGAGCATAAGAGTAAGAATAACCTACTGCGATCGCACTATTTAAAATAGTCCACCCCAAAGATATTTTCCATAATAAATGCCATCTTCTTGCTTCTACGGTGTCTTGACTTTTAAGATATTTTTCTTTGAGTTCAACCGAACTCAAATGTTTTGCTAAATAAGCTGTTTTTGGCATTCAATTTCTTTTTTTCTTCAGTTTCATTTTATACATACTTTGGTAATCGGATTTAGTATTATGCCCTCTTTTCAATAAAACATATTGAAAGTCATTACTTTTTTATTTCTTACGCTAGATACGATCGCACTTTTAATCTGTAAACTAATGGACAAGTATAGAATTTTTTATTGTTTATGCGTATCAGCGTTAGATCGATTTTCAAACTTTTACAAGAAGCAGTTAAAGAGTGGCAAGAAGACAAAGTTTCTCTGTTGGCAGCAGCTTTGGCTTACTATACGGTGTTTTCCATCACTCCTTTATTAGTTATAGCGATTGGGATCGCAGGCGCAATGTTTGGTCAAGATACTGCCAGAGGAGAAATTATCGAGCAAATCAATAGTTTAGTGGGCAGTCAAGGAGCGCAGGCAATTGAAATGGCACTAGCTAATGCCAATCAGCCACAGTTAGGTGGTATTGCCTCGAATCATTAGTGTGGTAGTGTTGCTTATTGGTGCGTCTGGAGTATTTGCCCAACTCCAAGAGGCATTAAATACAGTGTGGAATGTCAAAGCTAAACCAAATGCTGGTATCTGGGGATTTATTCGTAAAAGGTTATTGTCTTTTGGGATGGTGTTAGTAATCGGCTTTTTGCTGTTAGTGTCTTTAGTGTTTAGTGCGATGCTATCAGGTATTGGAAAGCTACAAATTGATATATTGCCAGGATTTTTACCTTTTTGGCGGTTCTTGAATTTTGGGGTTTCATTTGGCTTTATATCGTTACTATTTGCCCTGATTTACTACTATTTGCCTGATGTCACAATGCGCTGGAAAGATGTTTGGGTAGGGGCAATTATTACTGCTTTATTGTTCACTGTAGGTAAGTTTTTAATTGGCTTGTATTTAGGTAACGGTACTCTCGGTTCGGCGTATGGTGCTGCTGGTTCTTTGATTGTTTTCTTGACCTGGGTGTTTTACTCGGCTCAAATCCTATTGTTTGGTGCAGAATGCACTCAGGTATATGCCCGTAAATATGGCAAAAAAATTCAACCCAATGGTCATGCAGAAATGACTAGACCTTTGTAGGTGTTTTCAAAAAATATATCTAAAGTAAGAGATGGAGTGAATTAGTTCTTTCTTATTATAGATGTGCGCTCTTGCTTATTTTTGGTCTAATGAAAATGAAGTTACTCGAAATAAATTTTTATGCCTACGATAAATATTGGTCTAAGCGAAGAACAACGCCACGGCGTAATCGAACTATTAAACAGAGATTTAGCAGATTTATATTTACTGCTGATCAAAACTAAAAAGTATCACTGGGACGTTATCGGACCACAATTTAGAACTCTACATGAGCTTTGGGAAGAACACTATAATGCTTTAACTATTAACATTGACGAAACAGCAGAGAGAGTTCGTCAGCTAGGTGGTTATCCTATAGGAACAGCAGCAGGATTCATTCAGTATGGATCTATCAAAGAACATCCCAACGATTTGCCTTCTGCCAATCAAATGGTTGCACGTTTGGTACAAGACCACGAGCAGGTTATCCGTAACCTAAGAGAAGACATCGACAAGTGTGGCGAGCAGTTTCACGATGAAGGAACAGCAGATTTCTTGACTGCCAAAATGGAAGAACACGAAGAAATGGCTTGGATGCTACGTTCTTTCCTAGAAGGCGAAAGCCTAGATCCTAGTGGCAACCGTGCGGGAGAAGAAACTAAGCCTGCTGTTAAGTGCCATAGAACTGATGCTTTTTGAGCGATCGCAATATCTGACAAGGTGAGCAAACGTCCTCACGCTCAGAATTTTTACAACCTTAACATGAATTCAATAAGAGGGAATTTTAATAGAATGGCAGAAGAAATATATAAAGCCGAACGTACAATCACCGCAGTTTTAAAAGAAGAGCAACAAATAGATGATGTAGTTCGTAGTTTAATAGATCGTGGTGTAGCTCAGATCACATTTCGGTAATGGGTCAAAACTTCCAGTCTCAAACTCGCATTTCAGGTTTCATTAGTAAAAAAGACGTAGTTTTAGGCGGATTACGTACAGGTGCAGTATTTGGCTCTTTGTTTGGCTCTATACTAAGTTTGTTTACTGGCGTTGGAGTATTATTTATTCCCTTTATTGGCTCGGTAGTAGCGGGCGGACCAATTACTTCAGTTTTACTCGGTGCTGCGTCTGGTGCGCTTGCTGGTAGTGCTGGTGCGGGTTTAGCTTCAGCATTGGCTACTTTGGGAATGCCAAAAGAAAAAGCAGCAATCTACGAAACTCGCGTCAAAGCGGGAGAATACCTACTAATGGCGGAAGTTCCTGCTAACAAATCTGGTGAGTATCAGCTATTGATTGAAAGCGCGGGAGGAGAAGAAATCCACGTCAATGAATCTACCTTACCCCGCGCTTGTGCAGGTGAATGTAACGGAGTAGACGACCTTTCTCCTGAAGTACGTTCTCATCTTTCAGAAGAAGCACAGCAAGACTTTATTGCAAGTTATAATGCTGTTTTAGCGAAACAGATGACGAAACCAAAGCAGAACACCAAGCTTGGTCTGAGATTAATGAAAAGTACGAAGAAGACGAGAATGGAGTTTGGTGAAAAGAAAAAGTAAGTACATAACACCAATTAAAATTTACGAGTCAGTCCTCATCTACAGCTATTTGCTCGGCTGTGTGATGCCGAAAAAAGATCCGACCATCAAATTGAATATTTTCTCGCGCAACTATCGCTTCATCTTCAAAAGGAATTAAGGCTATTCTTTGAGTTTCTCCTTTTATAAAGGGAATCACAATATTCAGATTTTGTAATTTTTCAACTGTATCTTCAAAGAAGTAACCCATGTTTTCCACGCAGGTTGTATTTTCATCCGCTCTAACAATGAAATAATAGCCACTTCTAACATCCCTGGTTTTGCCGAAATAAGTACTGATGGCTTTAGTAATTTTTTCATTTATGCTATCACCACTTTCGTCTTCACTTTCAAAGGCGTCACTAACTAATGTTCTCTGGTAAGAGCCATCGGATTGAAGTCTTAGGTAAACAATTATTGAGCCATCGACATTTGCTAAGGCAAATTGCCGTTTCGATCCAGTTTGTGTCATCAATTTGACTCCAATTGTTTGAATTTTCTCAAGCGAAACAAAACTATTGTAATACCCTATTATAAATAAGAGTCAAACATCAATCGATTGTATTCGGCGTCATATATGAGTAATTCAAAACTTTCCGAACTATTGTAATTAATTAAGAACAATATCCATATTTAGCCAAAGTTTTTCCTTGACTACCAACAATTAAAGTTCGATGAGCTTCATCAAGTTCGGGAAATTCCATCTGTTCAATTTGCCTAATTAATACATCTTTGGGAATACGATGACGACGTTGTTCATTATTTAAATGGGTTTCTTCTGTTTTTAAAATTTTATAAGCTTCTTCTAACACCATTCCCACATAAATATGCACATCGCCTTCTGCATGTCATTCTTTATCTTGGTGTGTAGATTTATATTCTTTTAATAGAGGAATGCGATGGAGCTTGAGATCGTCTTCGCCTACCCCTGGAGAAAAGCTCAAATGAGGAGTTTGAGGATACTTGTAGCATTGAGAATACATGGAAGTAAATATAAAGTATAGGTCAAAAGTCAAATACGGCTCTTTGAAAAAAATCTGTATCAAAGACTACCAAATATCCATCTTAAGAAATAATAAAGGAAGCATACAAATGTGATTTATTAATAGTAATAAACCATATTTTAAATAATTATTTGTCAACTATGATTGCAATTAAGGATAACGAATCCAATACTTCGAGTTTTGACGAACAAGCTTCAAAATCTTCAATAGGACAGTTGATTATTATTGGAGGCGCAGAAGATAAAGAGGGCGACTGTACAATTTTAAGAGAATTTATCCGAAGAGCAGGAGGCAGAAAAGCTAAAATTGTTGTAATGACAACTGCAACAAGTTTGCCCGTAGAAGTCGGAGAAAATTATAGTCGTGTTTTTAGAGATCTAGGTGTGAATACCATCGATATTGTTGACACAAAAAAAAGAGAAGATGGGGACAATGAAAGAGATTTGGAGCTGATCGAGAATTCCACAGGGGTATTTTTTACAGGGGGAGATTCAGGCTCGTATTACTAATATTCTCAAGGACACGAAAATAGACCATCTGCTACACAAAAAGTATGCTCGGGGTTTGACCATTGGTGGTACAAGTGCGGGAGCAGCAATGATGTCCGATATTATGATTGTAGAAGGGGAAGGTGAAACTAATCCTCGTATTGATAGCGTCACCCTTAAGCCTGGAATGGGTTTTATCCCTCAAGTAGCGATCGACCAGCATTTTGCTCAACGGGGAAGGTTAGGTAGATTTGTTTCAGCTTTAATGCAGCAACCTGCGGTGTTAGGGTTTGGAATTGATGAAAATACGGCGATCGCTGTTGCAAATTCTTTTCTAATTTCTCTACTGCTAATAGTCTTAAGAATATTACAAATTTTACCAAGAGATATTCTAGGAGCAAGATCTATAAGTAAATGAATATGGTCTTTCTTACCTAAGTCTGCTTTGCATTCTAATAACTCTGAATCTTGAGTTTTACAAAGCCTAGCAAACAATTCTATTAACCTGGATTCTATTTGCTCGCTTATAACTTCATGACGATATTTTGTTACAAACACTATATGAACAGCATTGTACCCAAAACTATGATTATGAGGCTTAGGCTTGACCATAAAACACAAACACTATGATAGAATTATCTCATGGTAAAGCAAAACATCAGAACGGACAAGTGGAGTATTGTAGCAACTCGAACACAGAAAGAGTTGTTGCAAAAAACTGTGTCTGAATTTAGATGTTTAGTACGTTGTTTAGTTGGAGTAGTCTACACTCATTGGACAACTATTGGTAAGTTGGATGCCAAAGCTCAAATACCAGCAGTAGAAAAACTGATTCATGCTACTGCTAAAAATCCATCTCCCAAATATCAATACTTTAATTCTCGTTTTTATAAATTTCCCAGCTATTATCGACGTGGAGCAATCCAATTTGCCGTAGGACAAGTATCTAGCTTTGTCACTAGATATAGAATGTGGCAGTTAGGAATTAGAAAACGTAAAACAGCATTACCTCCGAAGCTAAATGCAGACTGTGGTACATATCCACCTTTGTACAAAAATCAGTGCATAAAGCTTGCAGAAGATAACAATAGTGCAGAGATTAAAGTATTTACTGGTACTGACTGGACATGGCTAACAGTTCTAATAACTGCTAAATTTTCAGGAGCATTATCTTTTCTAATGCGAGAGTTATCTTCATTAAAATCTACATCTAATATCCAATGTAGTTGATTTTCTATAGTCCAATGTCCTCGAATATATTCAGCTAACTGTTCTGCATCCTGAGATAAACTAGTTATAAAATATCTACTTTCTTCCTTAATTTCACCATTTTTTAATCGACGAGAATATTCAACTCGAACAGCTGAATTAAAATTAGACCATTTTTTGCTTGAGTCTACTAGTTCTCGAATATCATTTAAAACATGATAATATCTCTTTTCAGTTCGACCATGACCTGATTCACATACACTATAATTACTAGAAAATTGTTCATTTTTGTTCTCAGACAAAGCTAGTTTAAATAGCTCATCTACTCGCTCATATAATCCAGGTTGATTCTTCTTTAAAGTAATTAAATAATCAGCTTTTTGATTTGCTATTTGACTGACAATCTTTGTTTGACAGCCCATTGCATCTAAGGTCACAATCGCTCCTGATAATTCTAAAACTTTCAATAATTCAGGAACAGCTGTAATTTCATTTGATTTTTTAGATACTTTTTTTTGTGCTAATACTAAGCCACTTTTTCTTGCGAAAGCACTTACCATTACTATAGATTTTTGCTCGGTATTATTATCATATGAGTGACGTAAAACTTTTCCATCTATAGCAATCTGTTCCCCTGGCAATAGATTGCTTATTGATTTGACCCAATCCGAAAAACATTTTTCTAATTCTTGAGGATTGATCTGAGCAAAAACTCGATTAAAAGTGTCATGTGATGGTATCCCATTTGGTAATCTTAAAAAGGTTTTAAACCATTTGTATTTACACTCACCAAAATATTCTATATCATCCCAGCTCTCTGCTCCACAGATTACCGCACAGATAGTAATGGTAATAATATCAATTAATTCATGTAATTTAGTTCTATCTAATCTCGGGTCTTTAATCTCTGAAAAATGCTCTGAAATTGTAGTTTTAGATTTTAATTTCACTATTAAGTACAACTAGATATTACAAGATAATTTGGATTATAATACCATTAATTATGAGAGCTAGTTCTAGCATAAAATGGAGACGTAATTGAAGTATTGGGAGTAAGGTGCAGTGACAATTGTGGATGTTTCCAATATTCGAACACACCAATCTTCATGAGTCTTTGCATGATGAGTCTTTGGCGATTTGTGGCGCAAAGCTGCATATCTTACCTCATGGTTATCGCTTTAGTTTGAAGCAAAGAAAATGTATCTGCTAAATCGATATTATGGAAAATCTGCATATAAATCTAAGGGGATTATTCTGAGGAAATTTAATCGATCAAACAGCTAAATTATTGCCTCAAAAACACTAATGTTGTTGATTGTTTATTCAAGCTCAACTATGATGTAAGTAAATAGTTTAATTGTTAGGAATAATAAACGTGGATAATGATTTTGGTAAATTGATTCGCCAAGCACGAAAAGATCTCAAATTATCTCAAAGAGAATTAGCTAAACTACTCAAGATAGATTTTACTTATTTATCTAAACTAGAAAATAATCGAGCAGATTATGCACCCAAAGAAGAAGTGATTCGTGGTTTGGCAAAGCATTTAAAATTAAATGAGGAAGAATTAATCTTTTTAGCGGGAAGAATTCCCCACCAAGAAGAGGATTTACTCAAGCAGCACTATAAAGATATGCCAGCTTTATTTCGTCGGATGCGAGAAAATCCTGAATTTGCTCAAAGAGTATTTCGCGAAGCTTCCAATAAAGATAGTTAAGCAGTTAGGAGTCAGTCAGGAGTGAGTGTTTTTCGACCTTTTCAATTTATTTCCAAACTCGATATAGAGGCTCGTGCTTTGGATATTTGGTTAAAAATGTCAGAATCAGGCGATCGCCTTGAACTACCTGTTGATGCCAGCATCATTGCTGAATTTTTGAATTTAGATATTGTTTGGGATGCATTCCCGAAGATGAAGAGGGAATAATTGCAGCCCGAATTTTACCTTTAGAAAAACTAATCGAAATCAACGAAAATATTCCTCAACTTCGAGGCGGTTTTGGCGAGTCTACTATCGCTCACGAAATTGGACATTGGGTACTGCACATAGATAATCAAAAGGTAGAAAGCTATATCAGACTCAAGCAAAAAGGTGTTGATGTTCGAGTAAAGCCTTTTTTGTGTCGTAGCAGTAATTTGGCAAGAATTGAATGGCAAGCACAATATTTTGCAGGATGTTTGCTGATGCCCCAGCATATACTAACAGAATTACGACAGGATAAAGATTTAACCAAATGGCAACATTTATATAAAATGACGGAAGAATTGGGAGTGACTATTTCTAACCTGACTACTCGCTTACAGGATTTAGGCTGGATTACTCTTGATGGGGAGACTCGTAAAATTTATCTCAGAAATTGATGAATAAAGAGGAAATAATTCAGCGTTTAGGTTTGATCGAACATATTGAAGGGGGATATTTTGTTGAAACCTATCGCTCGGATATTAATGTTGACACGGATAGAAAAGGAAAAGATCGCAGCATACTCACCTCAATTTACTATCTGCTGACAAGCGATCGCCCTCTCAATCATTTTAATCGCAATCAATCAGATATTATGCACTATTTTCAGGCTGGATCTGCCATCACCTATTTAGTTTTAAACCCAGCAGGAGAGTTGACTAAAACCAAATTAGGACTAAACTTTGCTCAAGGGGAAACAGCACAACTATTAGTACCTGGAGGCTGTTGGAAAGCAGCGGTATTAGAAACGGGAGAATTTGGACTACTAGGAGAGTCAGTCGCACCAGGCTTTGACTACCGCGACATGGATCTTGCTACAGCCGATTATTTCCAAAACTCCTTCCCTAATTTATATCCAGAATTATCTCCCTACATCAAGTAATATTTCCTTATTCCTTATTCCTCATCCTTCATCCCTTATCCCTCATTCCTTCCTTACTACCATCCAATTAGATAGCGACTGTTTTTCTTCAATACCGCCTTTATGCCTATAGCGATCGCCATTGAAGTTATAGTCACTAAAAAAGTAGTTAGAATCAAAGTAAAAAAGTTGCCTTGATAATTAATATTTAATCTTAAAGATACGCTGTATAGAGCATTAATTAGAAAGGGATGAATAAAGTAAATAGCAAAGCTAGTTTCTGCAACTTTATTGACTAGTTTAAAATTAGTATCTTCATATATATCTAAAATAGACATAAACAAAAAGCATAGCAATATTTTCTGTAGCAAGTTAACATCTGGAACTGTTATTGACCAAAATTCCTTGTGAAAATTACCTGTCTGCTTGAAAGCTACAACCTGTATTAATCCCAGTATGATTACTAATAGTGCTATTAATATTTTCTTACTATTACCTTTGAGATAAGCATAAATCTTTTTATTATTGATCGAACTCCAAACACCTAAGATATATATGGGGAAAAAATAGATTAGAGAATGGAAGGCATTAAGATTATCGATTGGTCGATGGACGATTAACGAAACAGGCAGCAATAACAAGAATACTTCCAGCACTTTTTTAGATCTGATAATTAAGTTAACCAGAGGAGAAACAGCGAATAATAAGGTAGCCATTGGAATATACCAATAGGCAGTGATTATTTGACCCGTAGCTAAATACCAAATTGTTGCCAAGAATGGCTGATTTCTTAAGCTGTCTGGTAAAGAGCTTCCACCGTTTCCCCAAAAAACTGTAAGGAGAATAGGGAATATAGAAATAAGTAAATATGGCAATAAGACATACTGAGCTTTTTTTACCATAAATTTTTTGTAGTTAAATCTATGATAAAAAATATGGTAATACAAGAAGCCAGAAATAAATACGAAATATACAGTACCGTTTAAGCTCAAAGCATGAACAAAAACTTCAAAATTGCTCGATATATTCCAATGGGCTAAATCATAAGAATGACCTAAGACAATTATAATAATTGCCAGACCTCTAAAGTAATTAACTGAGTTGATGAATTTCTTCTTTTTATTTACAGATTTTGTAGTCATTGATTATCATGTGGGAAAAATATATGTGGAAAAACTATGTAAAGCAGACTATTGATAGTAAAAAAAATGCCTGTTCGCCAACACCAAAATATGGGCTAAAACACCGTGCATTTAAACTTCATATTCTTGAATTAGGAAGCAAACCTTGAAATTATCTCCCCGTCAGCCTCAACAGGTAACTCGCCCCTTAAATGCAGTGAGTAAGTATACCCCTGTCAAATCCTGGGGTTTGGCTCATTGAGTTAAATAAATGCTTGACAGCTTATACCGTATAACTATTTTCTAAGTTTTGATTGCTGGCTAACTAGATAGTTTTTTAGCAAAGATAATTATCGATCAACAATGCTTGTTCTTGAAACAAATTGGCAAACGGTAAATAAGCAATAGATGTATAAAATGTAATGGTCAGCAAATGTTAGGTTTTTGTAACAACTGCTTATATATTGTATTATATGATTTTTTTGAGTAAAAAATAAAATTTTATCCTAAAAAAACAGCTTAATTTGATTGCAAAAAAAAGATATACAGCCTTTTTCTCGACCGACATAAGTCAGAGTATTGAACTATACCCGATAATTTTTGAAAAACTACTATAGTAGTTTATTGATGCTGGGTAACTTGCATCGAGGCAAGTTCATCAGTATAAAATCTTTGTTTAGAATAATTTCATCGTCAATAAACTTCTGTTCTTACTAGAAACAGGGGTTTAAATTTTTACATACAATTCTATAATTAAGCTCAAAGACAATATTTTTTCAAATAACAAAAAATATTAGCTTTTTTCTGAGAAAATAATCATTAAAAATATCTAGAACTTCTTATCGAGCTTACATTTAATAATCTCAATTTAAGCATAAAATGATTCGCATTTTAATAGTAGACGATCAAAATCTAGTTCAACAGGGAATTAAATCTTTGTTGGATCGCGATCTGGATTTCAAAGTTATTGGAACAGTAAAAGATGGTCGTAACGCAGTTCAGCAAATAGCCAAGATTCACCCTGATATTGTTTTGTTAGATATTGAGATGCCTGGAATGGATGGTATTACCACTACCAAGTATATCAATCGTGTATCGCCAAAGACTAAAGTTATTATTCTTAGTAGCCATGAAGAAAAAAAATATGTTACCCAAGCCTTAATGGCGGGAGCAAAAGGATATTTACTCAAAAATAGTTTAATGACTGATTTAAAACAGGCTATTTTGGCGGTTAACAATGGCTATTCTCAGATAGATTCAAGATTGTTAGCTAAAGTTTTCGATCCTCAAAATATTAGAGCTAAAAAGTCTAGCTCAAGTCAAGAAAGCAATATTAAAACGAAAAGTGATTTAAATAATAGAAATTCCCAACAGCCATTATCTCATCAAGATAACGATAGGGTAAAAGTGAAAACAGATGAATCAGAAAATTCAATTAATTCCATTGAGGATGATAACTCTGCCTTACCCTCACCAATAGAAAAAACAGAAACATCTAAACCTGCTGTCTTAGAGTCCGATACTGCAATCCAATCGAAAACATTAGAGGTATTTCAGAGTGAGACAACAGCACTAAAACCCGAGCAACAGTCAGTCTCCACTGGTGCTTATGATTCTGTAGTTTTAAAACAAACGGAGCAAAAAAAAGAGGTTGCTCAATCAAATGGCTATCAAAAGCGATCGCCTTATATCGCTTCAAAAACAGCCCTTGCTACGGTTGAGCAAAAATCTCTTGAGAAAAAACACAAATCAGCTAACTTTAGTCCATTTCTCACGCAAAAGGCTTTATTAATAATTGCTCGCATTAAAAGACTACTAAACAGTCTTAAATCTGTTTCTAAACTCAAAATCAATAAGTCGAAAGGTATGCAAGACCTATTCTGGTCTATTGGCTTATTTATACTGGGAATATTGACGGTTATAATTTTGGGCAAACTATAAGTAACAACTAAGGCAGTGTATGACAACTGGCTACTAACTTATGCCACAGTAGTCTCAGTTTTGTTGAACTTATTGCGATCGGGTAATTCTTTTTCTAAATATCGCAGACGGGGTTCTCTATAAGCGATCGCAACTACGGTTAGATTAATAATTCCTAATAACACCAGTAATAAAGTGACCCCTTGTCCCATTCCCGTATTAATAAACCTACTAATACTTTGAGCGATAATACCACCTTCTGCCATCAGAGGGTTTAGGACATTGTCTACTAGAGGTCCTGCCAACAAATAGGCGCATATAGCTAAAGACCGCTCTAAAGTCTGCTGTAGGGCAAATACTCGACCTTGAAGACGACTAGGGACCTTACTTTGCCAAATAGCTTGATTGCAGCTGACAATAATTGGTTGCGAAAATAAATAGCCAAAAATACCAATGGCTAAAACAATAGTAGAAATTTTCAATCCACCGACTAAAATAATTATTCCTTGAAAACCGACAAAGCCAATAATTGCCTTGACGCGATTTTTTGGACCAGACCAAAGACTCATTAAGACACTGCCTACCAGCATTCCACAGCCACCGACAGAAAGCACAAAGCCCAATTGTTCGGTAGAGTCTGGTTGATATAGTAATGGCCACATAACAACTTCTAGCATTCCCATCGTAAAGTAGCTAATGGCAATAAAGCAGACCAAACGAACTAACCCAGGTCTAAGGGCAATATAATTCCAGCCTGCAACCGCATCAGACACTACTTGATTGACCAATTTTCTTTTCTTTCGACTAAATCGTTTAAACTCAGGAAATTTGACGCTTAATAGGCTGATAATAGCGACCAGAAAAGTAGCAATGTCGATGAACAAAATATTTTCCAGTCCATAGAACTTCATTAACAAACCTGCGATCGCAGGAGCAGCAATTTTAGCGATCGCAAAGGAAGCCTGAACCATGCCGTTAGCACGACTTAGATTCTTAGGTGGCACTAGTTGAGAGATGGCAGCAATATAGGCTGGCTGTTGAAAGGCATTGAGGCTAGAAGTGATTGTCAGTGCCAAATAAATATGCCAAATTGCTAAGTTGTTTGACCCCACCAAAAAGAGTATTACTAAAGTTACTACTCCTGTGCCTAAATCGCTCAAGATCATTGCCGATCGCCTATTCCAACGATCTACAAGAACCCCAGCTAAAGGAGAAATAACTACTTTAGGAAGATACATAAACAGAATAGTCAAAGCAAATTGAGTAATTGTTCCTGTATCCTGATAGGTCTGGTCTAAAATCCAAAATCCCAAGGCGAATTCTGTTAGTTTAGAGCCTAATAATGAAATAACTTGTCCAATCCAGACAATAAAAAAAGTTTGCATATAATTTTTAATATTTTGTTGTTAGCCAACATGAAATAACTTATCGATCGGTTGCTATTCAATCATGTGAGTGGTTAGATATTTTCATCTATGGCAAAGTTTTAATAGTATACTCTAGTGATTTTTGGATGCCAAAGGCAGCAGTTAAATTTTTAGTTTGGGATAATCTGCCACATAATATTTTTATTGCTCATGAGTATTTTTACTTAGAATACAGGAAATTATGTCAATAATTCAATTCTCCCCATCTTGAATAATTTTGGTAAATCTTGAGAAAATATAAAATATAGGTCAAATGATAATTTAGAATAGCTGAATTTTAATCAGTCAATGTATAGTTCTTTTTGATGCTTTTTTATTTCACTATGATGAAATTTTTACTATATGACTTTCTATAACTAGCCTCGTACCTTATGATGAAGGGAATAAAAAGCTCACTTAATAGTTAGTTGAGATAGGTATCCACAAGTTCGATAGGTGTAAAACTTCGTATAGCAGTAGCATCAGTTAAAACCAGTGGCAAGAAAAAACTAAAAAATCAATGGCAAGGGTGGAAAATTACGCGGATAACTACTATTCGACTTTGGGAATATCCAGAGACGCGGATCTTAAAAAAATCAAGACAGCTTTTCGTCGTTTAGCTCGTCAGTATCATCCTGACTTAAATCCAGACGATCCAGTTTCCGCTGAAAAATTCAAACAAATATCCCAAGCCTACAATGTTTTGTCCGATCCAGTTAAGCGTCGTAGCTACGATCTCCGCTCTTCTTTTAATCAGAGGCAAAATACCAGAACCAAACACACCAACAAAAAAACCAACAGCTATCGTTCGAGTCATTCAAATCCGAAGACGGCACATGATTTTTATCTTCGAGGCACTCTTCGGACTCAAAATAAAGAATATCGTCAGGCTATAGAAGACTTTACTGAAGCAATCAAACTCAATCCAAAATTTGTTGATGCCTATTTAAAAAGGTGCGAGATGCGCTACAAAATGGCTGACAATCAAGGAGTTTTAGATGATTGCTATCAAATATTTAATATTAATCCCAATGTAGCCAAAGCTCACTACTATCAAGGAAGGGCGCGATATAGTTTGGGATATACTCAGCCAGCAATAAAATCTTACGATAGTGCGATCGCTAACGATGGTAATTATCCTCAAGCATATTATTATCGAGGAATCGCTCATAAAGAAATGTTAGCGACATCTTCTGCTGTTAACGATTTGAACAAGGCAGCAGAACTTTTTCGATCGCAAAAAAACTACGAAGCCTATCGTCGCAGTCAAGAAATTGTCAATGAACTGACCAAAGATAGTCGAGTTTCTGGCTGGTTTGATAATTTGATCCACAATTCATTAATGACTTTGAGCCTTTCTTTGTTTAATCCTGGGGGCGGTTTGCTACCTGCATTTTCTCGGCTCAACAATCGGCAGTCAAGAGAAGTAGGTATTACATATGGTTTATTGTCTACTTTGTGCTTTGTCTGCACTTATTTTATGACTGGATTACCTTTAGTCATAGGAGTTTTTCAGCTATTTTTGATTGCAACAATTCCTTTTATTAGTTTTCTAACCACAGGTAATATTATGCGTTTTTTAGTGCATAATCGAGGGCATTTTTCTACTGACGTTTTTATCGCTGGTGTCGCTATTGTTCCCATAGCTTTAGTCAGTTTATTAATTGGTTTTTTTCCCATAGCAGCATTCTCTTTTACCGTCCCCTTAGGGCTTCTGGGTTTTTCTTATAGCGCACTTAGTTTACACGCTGGCTATACTCAATTATTAAACGTCACTGAATCAAAAGCAGCATTAATTGTGGCATTAATGTTAGTACTCAACAGCTACATCTGCTTGACTTTGATGTCTAGTTTTATAGTTTAACTACAGTTTGTTGAACTTCAACAAAAAACGAGTAATAAATTAATATGTCAGTTGTTAGCGGTTAGTAGTAAGGTTTAAAGTGTTTGGCGGAAATTGCCGTAAAACATTTTTTAAATAAACAATTCTCACCTTTAGCTGAATATTGAATGTCTCGAATACTAAATTTTAGTTTCAAAGTTTGGATTTTAGCAGCAGGAAGGCTGTTGTCAGGGATTGGGAATGGTTTTACGTTATTTTACGCACCGATTTTTTTTGTAAATCAGGTGGGACTTTCTTCTACCCTGGTGGGTATTGCCTTGGGTAGCGGTTCAGTTTCTGGGGTTGTTGGTAGGTTTTTAGGAGGACAATTATCTGACACTCCAGCCTGGGGGCGAAGAAAAACTTTGTTAATCTCTGCTGCCATATCGGTATTGGCAGATGTAGTTTTGTCATTAACATCCAACTTTCCCACTTTGATTTTAGGTAACTTATTAATGGGTTTCGGAATTGGTATGTATTGGCCCGCCACCGAAGCAGCAATTATCGATCTGACTTCCCCCGAACAACGTAATGAAGCCTTTGCTATAACTCGGTTAGCAGATAGTTTGGGATTAAGTTTGGGCGTAGTGTTGGGGGGTGCGTTGATTGCTAACTCTGGTAACTATCGAGCATTATTTGTGATTGATGGAATTTCTTTTGCCATATTCTTTGCCGTAATTTATTTTGCGATCGCTGAAACTTTTCAATTTGATTCAAAACAAACAACATCCAGGAAGGGAAACGGCTGGCTGTTGGCATTACGCGATCGGGCTTTAATGGTATACGTAGCCGTTAATATTTTGTTTACTACCTATTTATCCCAGGTACAAAGCACGATGCCTTTATATTTAAAAAACTTTGTTCAAGTAGGAGATACGGGGACTGGTTTTTCCGAACAGGTGATTAGTGGTTTATTTACTTGGCATATTGCCTTTGCAGCTGTATGCCAGCTACCCGCAGCCTGGTTGCTCAATCGTTACAGTCGAATTACAGGATTGCGTTTTTCTCTTGTGCTGTGGGGAATTGCTTTTATTTTGGTGTATGTGACAGGGAATACCCCCAATAATACTTTAATTTATGCAGCTATAACTTTGGGCGTGATGTCTTTGGGAATGATTACTTACACACCTGTCGCATCTGGTTTGGTGGCAGATTTAGCCCCAGAATCCTTGCGAGGAGTATATTTTTCGATTAGTTCTCAGTGTTGGGCAGTTGGCTATTTTATTGGCCCTCCTTTGGGGGGATGGGCGTTGGATCATCCCCAATTTATTAACTATTTTTGGCTAATTTTTGCAGGCTCAGTCTTAATTGGCATTGTGATATTACAATATTTGAGCAAATTAACTACCGATAGAATCTCTGTAGAATAATCTTTAGTAAAGCTTAAGTTGACCAAAATACAGCCCAAAACTGAGAAATTATGTACTAAAATAAAATATAAGTTTACAATTTGTAAAAAATGCTGACTCCAATTCTCATATTTGACGTAGCCCTAGTGGCATGGTCGCTGCATTTAATGCAATCGGCTTTGGAACGGCAAGAATTCTCTTTAATGCTTGCTGGTACGCTGGTTGGTGCGTCTGCTGCTGCAATGTTAGTGGTTTACTTCATAATTGGTAACTGCCTAAGTCGTCTTGGCTAACCAAATCGCTTCGAATTGAACCACAGTGTTGTGCTAATATAACTTTTGTATTGGGGCATTAGCTCAGTTGGTAGAGTGCTTGCATGGCATGCAAGATGTCAGCGGTTCAAATCCGCTATGCTCCATCTTAAAAATTTAAATCACAAAAATCAGCAATTGTGAGGAGAAGTATAACTTTTCCACTGCGGAAAGCTTATACTTCTCCTCACAAGCAACGCTAGATTTGCCACCTATTACTAATCTTCATCTGCATCAATCATAGCGGGATCTATTAAGGTAATGTCATAAGGATCGTCAGGAGGAATAGTGGGGAAAATATCGTACTCACGATATTCATATACTGCTTCGACTTGAGGACCAAAAACAACTTTGTCACCATGTTTTAGATCGTGAAATCGAACCTTTTTGCCATTAATTAGCAATCCATTAACACTAGTTTTTCCTTCAGAATCACCGTCAATGATTCGATAACAATTGCCTTCTTCTTCTTGTCTTCTAATCAAAGTTGCGTGATGTCGAGAAACAAACTGAGATTGCAGCACAATAGTACACTGCGCCCCTCTTCCTAGAGAATAAGTTTCATCATTGAGTTTAATTTCTCGATGTCCTTTGCCATCGGTGACAACTAAAATATGTTCTTCACGATGTTTTACTGGTTTTGCAGTCATGAGCCAAGCCTGAAGTAACCTAATGTCTATTTTAGTCGTTAAAGTTTTTGTTTAGATTTAATAATAGAGAGTTCGTAACGACAATTAGAGAACTAGATGCCATGGCGATCGCTGCTAAGACAGGGGACAACAATAAGCCATATTTGGGCAAAAGAATTCCTGCTGCAATGGGAATAGCCACCGTATTGTAAGCTAAAGCCCAAACAAGGTTTTGCTTGATTTTACTGACTGTAGCTTGGCTAAGTTTGATTGCAGCGACAATATCCTCCAATTGATTTTGCATCAGAATAATATCGGCGGTGGCGATCGCTATATCTGTGCTTCCTTGGAGGGATATGCCCACATCAGCCTGTGCCAAAGCAGGTGCATCGTTAATTCCGTCTCCAATCATAGCCACATTGCTTTTTTGTTGCAAAGATTGAATTACATCAGCTTTTTGGGCTGGCTTTACCTCGGCAAATATTTCAGTAATCTTAAGCTGCTGGGCGATCGCCTGGGCAACTTCTGGGCGATCGCCTGTAAGCAATGCGACGTTTAACCCCATGTCTTTTAATTGTTGGATAGTTTGGAGAGCATCGGGACGAACAGCATCCTGTAGGGCGATTATTCCCTGTAATATATTATCTACAGCCAGATAAACAGTAGTTTTGCCTGCTTGAGCTAATAATTGAGCTTCTTGTTGATATTCAGAGGCGATCGCTATTTCTCGCTCGGTTAAGTATGATTCATTGCCTAACAATACTTTTTTCCCTGCTACTATTGCAGACATACCCTGTCCTGAAACAGTCTGAAAATCGTTGGTTTCTAGAAAGGGCAAGTCTTTTTGCTGTGCTGCTTTAGTAATAGCTTTTGCTAAGGGATGATTGCTACCGTTTTCAACCGATGCAGCTAACTGTAGTAATTCATTGGAGGACGTATTTCCTAAAGGAATGCAGTCAGTAACCACAGGCTTACCAATAGTTAGTGTACCTGTCTTATCAAATACTAGTGTATCTAGCTGCTGGACTCGTTCGAGAATATCCCCACCCTTGATTAAAATTCCCTTTTCCGCACCAATACTAGTACCCACCAAAATTGCGGTGGGAGTAGCCAAACCTAAAGCGCAGGGACAGGCAATTACCAATACAGCGATCGCTAACTTTAAACTCAACAATAAGGGGGAGGTTGACATTACCATTTCACCCATGGGCATTGCCATTGAATGGGATGCACTAATCAAGACAGAATCCCATCTCTGTGTGCCATAAAAATACCAAAAGCAAAAAGTAAGAGTTGCGATCGCCATTACTCCATAGGCAAAATAACCTGCAATGGTATCGGCTAACTTTTGCACGGGTGCTTTATTGGTTTGAGCATCTTCTACCAAATTAATAATCTTTGCCAGGGTAGTATCTCGACCAATACCCATTACTTCAATGGCAACAACTCCCGACTGATTTATCGTCCCTGCATATACTAAATCCGAATCTGTTTTAGCTACGGCTACGGACTCTCCTGTTAACATCGACTCATCGATGGTGGTTTCCCCCGTGACAATTTTTCCGTCTACAGGAATTTTTTCTCCTGGTAATACCCGCAACCATTCTCCTAACTTAACCTGATCTACAGGAATCTCAATCGTTTCCATATCATTCTTTTTGCTAATTAAACGAGCAACGGGAGGCTGCAAGGAAACTAACTTTTCTAGTGCAGCCGAGGCTCTATTACGGGCTTTTCCTTCTAAAGTACGTCCCAGTAGAATAAAGCCCAAAAGCATTACAGGCTCATCAAAAAAGCATTCCCAACCTAGTTGGGGTAAAAATAAAGCAAAGCAGCTAGCGACATAAGCACTGGTTGTTCCCAAACCAACTAAAGTATTCATGTTGGGCATCCCATTGGCTAGACTACGCCAACCATCGATTAAAAGAGATCGCCCTGGAATTAATAAAGCCAAGGTTGCTAAAGCAAAGTGTATCCAGATATTACTTAATACGGGAATGTAGGGTAAACCCAGATGATGTAAATGACCGATACTAGAAAACAATAAAAGGAATGCTGCGGTGACTAATTGCTTTACTCGATCTTTTGACTGTTGCTCTCTTTTCGCCTGATTATCTGTTGCGGTTTGGTAAATACTGCGATCGCTTTTACGTAGTTGAGAAGGAAAACCAGTTTTAGTCAGCTTGTCGGCTAAAGTCTCTGGCGTAACGCTTTCTGTCTCGTATTCGACTACCGCCACTTCCGTAATCAGGTTGACGCAAGCAGATATAACCCCTGTGTTTTGCTCTAGCTGTCTTTCCACTGCCTTAACGCAGCCAGCACACTTCATTCCATTAACATCGAGGACAATAGTTTCCAATTCTGACTTAGTAGAATTATTTATATTCTTATTTGCTGGGAATGATGGGGACTTAACCATACTTGAAATAACTTTATCCGTATATGTATAAAGATCTTAATGTAATCAGCTCAAGAAAACCAAAAATTACAGCTCGATTGAATGTTTGTCCTGTGCTTAGACTTAGAGCTTTGAACAAATTATTTAGATTTTTAATTCACATTAGACGCTAGATACTTAAGACTGACGTAAAGCATCTAATTGCGATCGCAAACGATGATTTTCTTCCGTAAGTTCTAATACCATTGCTGCACCGACAAGATTTAATCCTAAATCTCGACGCAAGCGCATAATTTTCATCACCCGTAAAGTATCTTCTAGCTTCAACATCGAGCCTTCTGGTTCGACTACCCCCAAACTAATAAAGCTATAGATGGTGGTGACAGATGTTTGCGTAATCGTGGCGACACGCTCGAAGCTAATCAAAGTATCACCCTGCTGATTTACGACATTATGGGATAGACCGCTCATAATTTCAAATCCTCCAGACTTTCACGGGGGTTGTAGTTGCTTGCTTGGCGTAGCTTTTGATAATATTCCCTTTCAGTTTCGCTAATATTTTTGGGAGTAACTATTTTTAATTTAACCATCAAATCGCTGCGCTGCTTGTTTGGTTTACGCCAGCCTTTGTTTTTTAGTCTTAATGACTGACCTGAATTTACTCCAGTCGGAACTTTCATTGTCACCTTACCATCGGGAGTAGGGACGGTGATATCTCCCCCTAATACCGCTTCTTCTGGAGTAATGGGGATTTCAGCAATTAAGTTATCCCCTTTAAATTTAAACAAGGAATGAGGCTGTAGTTCAATGTTGAGATATAAATCCCCTCGCTGTCCCGAAAAAGGACTAGCTTGTCCTTTACCTTTGATTTTTAGGCGACTGCCAGTTTTTGCACCAGGGGGAATGCGAACTTTGACGGTTTCATTCCCAATCCGAAATTGTTTTTGAGTCCCGTTAAAGGCTTCAGAAAAAGAAAGAGCGATTGCTGCCTCACTATCTTGAGGAGGCATATCATTATAATCATTGCCAAATCCACTAAAACCACCAGGGGTAGATGTCCGATAACTATAGCCACTTTTGGCTTGACCGCCACGTCCTAGAATTTCGTTGAGAAAATCTTCAAAATTGCCGTACTGAGAAAAATCAAAGCCACCTACATCTACATTGTTAAATCCACCAGCACCCGCGCTATATCCTGGCGATCTACCAGGAGGTGCTTGCCCCCCTTGCTCCCAATATTGACCGTATTGGTCATATTTAGAACGCTTATCAGGGTCAGATAATACCTCTTGAGCTTCGTTAATTTCTTTAAACTTAGCTTCGGCTTTCTCATCTCCTGGATTGAGATCGGGATGATATTTTCTTGCTAGTTTACGATAGGCTTTCTTGATATCATCAGCAGTTGCATCTTTGCTGACACCTAATATTTTGTAATAATCTTTAAAGTCTGTTGCAGCCATTTTTTTGTCCAACAATTGTCACTGAACATCATTTATATAGAATAGAGTTGCTGGGGAAAATAAATCAAATTTAAATAAAGCGATCGCTATTCTTTAATAGATGATTGATAACGATTGAGAATCAACCAGCCAACTAATACAGATATAACCCCCGCACCAATAAAACTTAAATCCCAACCTAACTGATGTATTCCTGGTTTCACATGGTGAATTTGGAAAACGTGATGGCTCAGGACACCTTCTATAATATTAAACAAACCAGCACCAATGCAAAAAGAACCAATTAAGCTAGAAGTCGATCGCACTACATCATCTCGCTTTACGGCAATCCAAAGAACTATAATACCTGCGATAGTCATTAGCCAATCAACAACATGAAATAAACCATCACCCACGGTGTTGAGTTCTAAACCCGCAACGGTAGTATCGCTTTCAATATTAGTAAACATATGATGCCATTGCAGCAGTTGATGAAAGAATATACCATCAAAAAAACCTGCTTGACCCAAACCCAGAAGTATTCCCGCGATAATTATCGGTCGGCGATTGTTAGGAATAGTATTTTTAGCTGTCATTTTTTATACTGAAGGTGAACACATCTTATTTCTATAATTGCAAAATCAAAGTAGATTGATACTTATACAATTCTGCTTTTTTGGCTTCATTTCTTAGATTAGACGATGTATGCAAGCAAAAGTAAGTGAGTAATGAAAAGATGTTTTGATTCATTACTCACATTGCATATTTAATAGTATTAGAAAAGTTAACGCTAATTTAGGCTATCAACTAGCTACCTGCTTGAGAATCAGCTTTGACATCAACATTGTCTGCTTAGCTCAAAACATAACTGTCCACTATGAGTGTCTTTCATCAAAGGAGACTTAAGGGAATAGGTTTTTTAATATCCGCCACTAAACCATGTGTCAGATTAATTGAATAATCATGAAGTTTATAAATATAATCTATCAGCCAAAAATATAGATTTAATCCTTCTTTGGCTAGATAAGGAGTGGAGAAACAATCTATGTTTTGGTAAGTTGTTCTAATCAATTTTATGTACTGTTTCCGTTGAAATTTTGAGACAACAAAATATTCCCATTCTGGCACAACCACATAGAAGCGATCGCGTATTCATGCCAGATTTGATATGTATAGAAACAGATATAACCCTTGTGTTTTGCTCTAGCTGTCTTTTCACTGCCTTTACACAGCCAGCACACTTTATCCTATTAACATCGAGGACGATGGTTTCTAATTATGACTTGGTGGTGGATGATGGGGACTTGACGATATATTAAGTATTTAAAGGAACTTAGTATATATCTAAAGATTCCAACATCAAATTATGTTCGATTAAATAAAGCTACCTATAATTTTCCAAACGATATGACCAGATAAAATAAATCCTACTCCAATGCCAATTAAATAAACTATATTTCGTAATGGCTGAAATGCACGAAGATAGGCTATCGTATGAACAATGCGGGTAAATATAAATAGCGGAAAATAAATTAGCGTTCCTATTTTCCAACAATTTAGTTGAACATAAGTCATGGCTAAAAACAGGAAAATTGGAATATTTTCTCCATCATTCCGTAAAACATTTTGAGCACGGCGTGCCAAATCATTGTTGATCGAGCTACTGTCTTGCTTGCCGAAAATTTTAATTACAATATCCGAATCTTCAGGATTATCAAAGCTAATGGATTTGAATCTACCATATGCTTGTACTAAGACAGTAGCAAACATTTTTAAGAATAAAGCGATCGTTGTTAAACCATAAATTTGCCATGTATCCATAATCTCAACTTGTATTTATACATCTACTTTTCAAGCATATGGATGCTCTCAAACAATATATTAATATTAATGCGATCTTTATTAGTAGAATCTATGTTTGTATCAAAAAAAAATATTTTAGCTCAAATTATTTCTGTAAATGAATCAAACAAATAGGCAAAAAAATAGTAATTTATGGTTAGATAGCTGGCGCAGATTCAAACGCGATCGCACTGCTTTATTAGGTTTATTGTTTATTGCAATAATTACCTTGTCAATTGTTTTTTTACCTTTTGTTTATCAAGTTTCTGTCGATAAAGTAGATTTTTTAGCTGCGTCTCAGCCTCCTAGCTGGCAACATTTGTTTGGCACAAACGATTTAGGTCAAGATCAATTGGCTAGAATTTTACAGGGAGGTAGAGTATCTTTGACAGTTGGTATTGCTTCAATGTTGGTAGCAATATTTGTCGGGACAATTATTGGCGCAATCGCAGGTTTTTATGGTGGTCTTGTTGATAATATTTTGATGCGTATTACCGATTTGTTTTTAGCTTTACCCCAGTTGCCTTTACTGCTGTTAATTGTTTATTTATTTCGCGAGTCTGTCAAAAAATTAGCAGGGGCAGAATTAGGAGTATTTATTTTAATTGTATTATTAATTGGTGGCTTAAACTGGATGTCCGTAGCTAGATTAGTTCGAGCCAATTTTTTAAAACTTAGAGAAATGGAATTTGTCAGCGCAGCTAGAGCGATCGGCGCGAAACCCAGCAGACTTATTTGGACGCACCTATTTCCCAATGTTTTGAGCGTGATTATAGTAGCTGCTACTTTAGCAGTTGGCAACGCTATTATTACCGAATCTACTCTAAGTTTTCTAGGCTTAGGATTTCCTCCCGATGTCCCAACTTGGGGGCGAATGTTGTTTGAAGCAAAAGACTTTTTAACTTCTGCTCCTTACATGGCACTTTTTCCTGGAATGGCAATATTTTTAACGGTATTAAGTATTAACTATATCGGTGATGGACTTAGAGATGCTCTTGACCCCAAACGTTAGTTTTATGAAGGCTGAAAAAAATAATCAAGGCTAAAATGGCGAAATCTTAATGCTCTATTTATAAGTATATGAAATCGTCACTATTAACTGTGTTGACAATATTATCTACTATTACTATTGTCTCTCCTAGTCAAGCTGAAAGTTTAAGCGATTTAACTCAGCTTTTAAACACCAAAAAATGCGCCCAATGTGATTTGAGTAATTCTGGTTTGGTACAGGCTAATCTAATAGGAGCAGATCTTACTCAAGCAAATTTAGTAGGTGCAAATCTCTCTCAGGCAAACCTAACTGGTGCAGATCTTCGGGGGGCAAATTTGACAGGCGCATCTTTACACGGAGCAAATTTAACAGGGGCAAACTTATCGGGGGTTAACATAACAGGTGCAGATCTACGCAATGCTTATTTAGCTAATGCCAAGTTAACTAATGTTAATTTAGATGTGGCTCGCCTTGAGGGAATAAAAGGAATTGCCGAAACCGCTGCTACAGCAGAGCAATTTCATCGTTGGGGAGTCAGAGAATCTGAGCGCGGTAACTATAATGCAGCGATCGCCCATTATAATAGAGCGATTAAAATAGATCCTGAATTTGCCCCTGCATATCTCGGTTTGGGAATTATTCAGTACAATTTTGACCATCGTATAGAAGCCAAAGAGAATACTAAGATAGCTGAAAAACTGTTTAAGGAGCAAGATCACCAACTCGGATACAAAACAGCGATGGATTTTCAAAAGAAAATGACTTTAATCCAAGAAGCAGAGGATAATGTAGCCAAGCAAGACGGTGGCATGGGTCATGTAGGCAAGTTTATGGGTAGTGTTGGATCTTTACTGTTGCAGTTACTACTTTAATCGGGCCTTACCGTTTTACAATTCAACAAAAAAGGATCGCCAATATGGACGCTCCTTTTTTGTCAAAAGCTACTAATAGCTAACTAGATAATCTTAAACTTACGTAGACCAAAGTATAGTCCTAAAGCAATCCCTGTATATAAACCCATAATTAATAAAAAAGCAATTACGCCACCCATTGAATATCTCCCTTAAGGTTTTTTAATTTTTTTAGACTCATAGTATTTTACCCGATCGCCTGAAACTCAAACCGATCGAGTTAAATAGGATCTAGGCGATCGCTTGCTTGACTCTATAGTTGACTAGAGAGTTTAAACTAGAAGAAGTCGAGCTATAAAAAAAATTATGAGCAATCATCTTCGAATTGGAGAACTAGCCAAGCAAACGGGTTTAGCTGTAGGAACTTTACGTTATTACAGCGATTTAGGACTATTACAGCCAGCCCAAAGAGGAGACAATGGCTATCGCTACTATAGCCAGGATGCGAGTCAACAGGTAGAATTTGTCAAAAAGGCTCAGGCTTTGGGATTTACCCTCGAAGAAATCAAACAAATTCTTAATGTACGCGATCGCGGTGAAAAACCCTGTAGCTTAGTACAAGGATTACTAGATAATAAGATCGAGCAACTTCAAATTCAAATTAAGCAAATGACCTTATTCAAAGCAGAATTGGAAGAGTATCGCACTGCTTGGATCAATAATCCTAATCCCGAATCGAATTCCCAAGAAGTCTGTCCCCTTATTTCTAGCGTATCCCTAAGTTCTGCATCATAATTGTTCTTCTTTAAATAGTCTTTCATTCAAAGTTTAAAAATGAGCTTTCAATCATTAATCGCCCACAATGGAAATCCCCATTTAAAATCGAGTTCGGTAGAAAAACCCAAGCCATCCACAACGGAAATCAAACCTATTCCCAAGCCCAATCTGCATAATTCCCCAATCGTTGCACCTGAATCCAATCCAACATCTGAAAAGCAGATTGAAGAAGTCCCTAAGGCTAATGTCAAAGAAACAAAAACAGAAACTTTAACTACTATAGATCCAATCTCACCCAAATTAGACACTGTAACCTTAATTCCAGGTTTTGGAGAGTCTATATTTGCTTTTTTAATTGCTAGTCCTTTTTTACTATTGGGATTAAAGAAATGGATACATAAATAACCACTTTATAATTAATTAAAATACCTATATTTATTTATTTCATGGCAATTAATAAAGCTCGTTTGCGCCATTTTCACTATATTCTTGCTCCGATAATGTTTTTGCCAATATTTGTCACAGCGATTACTGGTTCGCTGTTTCAAGTGGCAGCGATTACTGGTAAAAGCGCAGACTATATCTGGCTATTAGATTTACATCGAGGCAAGTTTGGCAGCATTAATCTAGAGCTTATTTACCCCTTAATTAACGCTTTTGGTGTTTTGTTTTTAGCTATTACTGGAATTATGATGTGGCTACAAATTAATAGAAAGTCTAGAAAGACACAGTAAGTAATTATTAATTGCGCAAAATTAATTTCCTGGTAACGATTTTAGTTTGACTAAAATATTTAGCTATAATGCCCACCATACTTAGCTAACTACTTCAGCCTTTAGCGATGACTACTAGTATTAGATTACCGCGTCGATTTCGTCCCACTCTGTCTCAAAGTTTGACCATCATTGGTTTAGTAATCACATTAACCTTTATTGCGATCGCTTTACTTGCCCCCACATTACAAGATATTGGCTGGCTACAAGATCCCACAGAAGCTTTAGCTAATCCAATCCATGAAGCACCAGGGGCAGAATATTGGTTTGGTACAACCCGCCAGGGATATGATGTCTTTTCCCGCACTCTTTATGGCACTCAAGCAGCCCTAAAAGTAGTGGTGCTGGCAACCACTATTAGTTTAATCTTAGGAGTTCCTTTAGGGCTAGTCAGTGGCTATTTAGGGGGCAAAATAGATAAGGTTTTGATCTTCTTTATGGATACGATTTATACTCTACCTGGATTGCTATTATCTGTAACCTTGGCTTTTGTAGTAGGCAAAGGGGTCTTAAACGCAGCCTTAGCTTTGAGTATTGCCTATATTCCTCAATACTACCGCATTGTTCGCAACCATACGACTAGCGTTAAAACAGAATTGTTTATTGAAGCTGCACAGGCAATGGGCGCACCAACCAGCAGAATCTTATCTCGCTATCTATTTTTCAACGTAATTCAAAGCGTACCAGTCCTATTTACCCTCAATGCTGCCGATGCAATTCTTGATTTTAGGTGGTTTGGGTTTCCTTGGTCTTGGATTACCTCCAGAAGTACCAGAATGGGGTCACGATCTTCGACTTGCCTTAGACGCTCTACCTACTGGAATTTGGTGGTCAGCGACATTTCCTGGTTTAGCCATGACAATTATGGTGACAGGCTTATCCTTGGTAGGGGAAGGCTTGGGAGATATGCTCAATCCCAAATATGCGAAATAAATAATTGTTGAATAAACTTTGTCGGGGCATTTAACTAAGGGACTTGCGGATAAATAGCATCCCAGGCATATTAAAAGAGAACAAGTTCTAAACTAAAATCTCAAAATGCAGCTGACAGAAACCGTTAAATTGACTTTCAAAGATGCAGCCAAGAAACTAAGTGGCAATCGCAAAAGAGATTTCATGGCAAAAGTTACGGAAGATTATTTTGGAGGTTCACCGCGCAAAGCAGAAACCGTTCTCGGTTGGAATCGACATAGTGTTCAACGAGGTTTGCACGAGAGAAAAACAGGGATTATCTGTCTAGATAACTATATGAAGCTAAGGGGCTGTCATAAGAGTGAGTCTAAGTTACCCAATTTAGAATCAGACATCCATTCTCTGGTAGATGCCCAAGCTCAAGCTGACCCCAAGTTTCAATCTACCTTTTGTTATGCTCGAATCAGTGCAAGAGCGATAAGAGAGGCATTAATTCGCGCTCGGGGATATACGGAGGCACAATTGCCGACTCGCCAGACAATTGGCGAAATTCTGAATCGCTTAGGCTATCGTTTAAAAAAACCCAAAAAACCAAGCCCCTGAAAAAGATACCCCAAACCGATGCCATCTTTGAGAATGTTTTCCGAGAAAATCAACTCTCAGATGAGAATTTAAATTCAATAAGAGTCTCAATTGATAGTAAGGCTAAAGTCAAGATTGGCAATCTATCCCGTGGTGGCAAAGCAAGGACAATTAAAGCAAAACAAGCGGATGACCATGATAACCAATGGCAAGCTAAACTAGTGCCATTTGGCATTCTAAATACTGAGAATGACCAATTATCGATTTACATGGGAGAATCTGCCGAAACAAGTGATTTTATCGTCGATTGTTTAACGGCGTGGTGGTCGGAAAATCAACCGCAAAATGTGGAACTAGATGAATGGGTGATTAACCTGGATGGGGGACCAGCAACTCGCAGTGATTGAACCCAATTTATCAAACGCATGGTGAAGTTATCTCAGGCAATTGGTTTAAAAATTAGATTAATCTACTATCCTCCTTATCACAGCAAGTATAATCAGATTGAACGATGTTGGGCAGCACTAGAAAACTATTGGAATGGTGCTATTTTAGATTCCGTTGAAACTGCGCTCAAATGGGCAAGCAATATGACTTGGAAAGGAATATCACCCATTGTGCAAAGGGTGGAAACTACTTATGAAAAAGGAATCAAAGTTTTACCTGATGAGTTAAAACACTATCAGCGTTTCTGGCAAAGGTCTGAAACTCTACCTAAATGGGATATCACCATCACTCCCTCTTAGCTGGTATCTTTTTTATCTGCAAGTCCCTAAATGCCCC
>CAWCWY010000007.1:0-48531 GCA_963799375.1 uncultured cyanobacterium | reverse complement strand
CCCCCATCCAACGCGCCAATAATGCGATTCCGATAGGTAACGCCAATTCCTGCTACCTGAACCAATAAAGCGATCGCTGTGCCCTGAAATAAAGAAGCAAGTAATTCTGATTCGATCGATTTATTTGGGGTTGACATTAACTGTAAACGCTAATTGCTTGAAGTAAATATATGACTATAATCTATCCAACAATTCCAAGACTGCTTTGGCATTGAGCTTATTTTTAAACCAGATTAAATGATTGGGTAAGTCGGTAAATTTAACTCCAGCCTTCTCTAAATTCAGTCTTTCAGACACAGCTAAAATTAAATTATCCGTGTCGCCATTACGGACTTGATAAAACTTTTTTTGTAAATATTCTGGTCGCCAATAGCCGACAATTTCCAATAAAAACTCTCTGCCATCGGGGTGTACTAAACGAAAGTCGGGAATCATCACGCTACCAGGAAGAGGAATAAGATCGACTTCCCTTTCAAGTCGCCATTCAGTCTTAGCCTTTTTCCAGCTTGCAGCAAAAGATTGCTCTAACATACTGTCATAAGGCTTCCCTGGGGGATAGTGGGAAACCAACTCACAGCGATCGCTTGTTAAACTAAACTTACCTGTTTTAATATTGCCCGAATATTGATCGCGGTTTTGCAGTTTGGCTTGCATACTCCATTTAGTAACGTGAAGTAAAGCAGGAATCATTTTTGCCAAAGCCAAACCATAGCGAGTACTGGCTTTAAACAGACTAGCGGGGCCATCCATGGTTAAAGTAAAGCCTGTGTCTGCATCCCCTTCTATGTATGCCATCAATTGAAATAGTTTAATATAGCGAAAAAGTAGCTTATATTCTCCTGGATCGTTACGATGGGCGTTGATCACTACATTACTCGCACGATAAAAAATTCCTTGAACTTGAGATAGGTTATAGCGATGCAATAATGACTCTGCTACGGGGGCATCAAACTGAGTCAAAATGCGATTTTCCTGCAAATCTGCATATAAACCCGCCTCAATTTCTGTGGGGGATACAGAACGTTTTAATTCTCCTGTTAGGGTGTGGGCGATCGCTTCTAGGGTTTCGCTACGCTGACTGGGTAAGGTAATAGTTTTAGCAGCTTCAGAAAACACTTTCTCTCGCAACATGGGAGGCTCAAGAGGGCTTATAATTTCAAAAGTAGAAAAACTATTTCGTAATATGTGCCCTAGACCTCTTTTAATGCGATAATCAGGGCTATCTCCTTCCAAATCTAAGAGTTGCTTGTCTAACTCTCCTTGAGTCTTACCCAAACAAGCTTGAAAACAATCAATGATTTCTGTTGCGATCGCCAAATTGCGGTTATCGATTCCTAACTTTTTCGGTACTATTGTTTCCCCATTGCGCTTATATATAAGTAAATCGCTTTTTAACATCAGAAGTTTATTTCTAACTCAGAAAAATGTATCAGCCCTTAGAATGCCGTCCCGATAGTTATCAAGAATGGTACAAGCAAGGTAATAAATTGCGGGCAGAAGGCTACTATGAAGAAGCTCTAATGAGCTACGAACGTGCGATAAACTATAAACCCCGCGACTATTGGTCATGGTATCGCAAAGGTGTCGTCTTAGAAGCATTGGATTGTTATTTAGAAGCGATCGATAGCTATACTCAAGCCAATAAAATCGAACCAAACAACTATTGGGCATGGTACGAACAGGGTTGTATTCTCTTTGCTACATTTACCGAATATCAACAAGCGATCGCCTGTTTTGAACGAGCCTTAGCTGCTCATCCCCAAGACTATTGGGCAATATATCGCACAGCAGAATCTTGGCGAAGATTGGGCAAATATCAAGAGGCTATATCCCACTACAATAAGGCTTTAGAGCTACGTCCCCAGGATTTTTGGGCTTTTTATCGTCGCGGAGAAGCCCAGCAACAATGGGGTAATTTGGAATTGGCTTTGCAAAGTTACGAGCTTGCTTTGGATCTCGAACCCGACGATTATTGGACTTGGTATCAAAGAGGAACGGTTCTACAACAGTTAGATCGATTTTCTGAGGCTATTAGTAGTTATGATCGCGTTTTGGATCTCGATCCCAGATTCGATCTAGCTTGGTATCAGCAAGGTTGTTGTTATGCAGAATTAAATAATATAAATTGGGCTGTCATGGATTTAGAAAAAGCGATCGACCTTTATCCCAGCAAATATTTAGATTTGGCAGCCAATGCACCTGTATGGTCAAAATACCGTCCCAAGACTGGCTTTCAATTATTATTGACTAATAAAAGTCGTAGATATCTGGATTAGATTTGTAGATTTGTAGGTTGGGTAGAGGAACGAAACCCAACAAAACAAATTTTGCACTTGCGATCGTCTATATTTCATTTATTTGTAATAGCCTTTCTGGTGATTTGTTGGGTTGCACTGCGTTTAATCCAACAAATCTCGATCTAGCGATCGTCTTCTCGATTCTGGATAATTATAGGATCTATCGAATGAATACCTATCTGTAGTGAAAACCTTTTTTTATCAAGAAAATACAATCGATTTATTTAAACTTTTAAAACATCAGACACCCCAACGCATTTTTTCTAACCAATTCGATCGCGTTGTCTTTGATTATGTCGATTTTCATGTCGCTGCTTCTCCTGACGTTTTTACTGCCGCTTCCCAGCACGAATATGATGAGGTAATAAATGCTGACTTTCAGCGTATTAATATAGCGTTTCAACCTAACGAAGACGATTTATTGCTGTTTGAGAATAATGCAATTAAGAGGTTGTGGATTCTCAGAACCATAATTTATTTTACTGACTTTACTTTTTTTAGCAGTGAAGCTGAGGCACTCCAAGGATTAGATCTTACAAACAAAACAGATCGGGTTTTAGCCGATCTCATACTCAAAACGCCTGGGTCATATGAACAAATTGTTTGTCATCCACAAAGCAAAGAAGCTGAGGGCATAAACAAAGAATTTGCTAACCTGATTGATGCTGGCATTATGTTGGAAATCGACAACAAATTGCTAATGTGCTTTTCCAGCCATAATGGTTTTGGTATTATCGGAAGAACAATGTCGCCTGATGAGATAAAAGAAGACGTTACACCTTTTTATGAATTCATTGAGGTTGTTTAGGTCGTAGGGTGGGCATCTTCCATTCGTTTTACGCTATTCAAAATCGTTATTCTAATGCCCACCAAATGTACCAATGTTCAGTAATCAGTAATTATTAAACCTGTCTTTTTCCGACTTTTAACCAAAAAACTCCCGACTTTCCCCGACAGACAAACAACAGGAGATTACATAAGCTGTTCTTAAGTCGAGGGACGCTGCTTTGTAAGCAGCTTGTACTAAAGCACTCGCTTCGCATCGTCCAATCGACTTATCGTAAGCAAATAAAACACAGTCAAAACAAGCATTATGTACAAACCAACAATGGATTTAGCGGGAGAAGTTTGTTTTCGTCCGAACTTTTGGCAAACCAAAGAGAGAATTAATTATTTAATCGACGAATATCTCAGTACAGATAAATTATGCGATTGCCTGGAGGATTTACCAAAACAGTTTCAAGATCCCCAACCGCGAAAGCGATCGACTATAAATTGGCAAGATATAAATCCAGAACAAGTCATTGGCATTGAACTGGATATTTTTTTGTCTATTATCAATCAACAAAAGGAAGTTAAAAATTATCAGCTGAGAGTAAATCCCGATCAAGACTTATACAAACACGGACTGCATCGTGTGACGACGGAATACAGTGCAGTATGTCTCTATATCTGGTTGATGTCTCACGCCACAGGCACGACTCAACAAGTGTTAGCTGAATTATTGCAGGATGAGGTCAATCATCTGACTAAGTTTTGGGGAATGGGGATGTGGCTATATCCAGATGGTGCAGAACAACTAATTAAGCATCTTCTTAGCCAAATTAATACCATCTTGCCTGTATCCTATGAGTCATCATCAAAATCAAGCTTAAAATCTACCTTTCAACGTATGATGTCAGTTCTGAATTGGCAATCTTGGTCAATCTTATCTAGGGGCGAACTAATCTATACCTTCGTCTGGACACTGAAAAAAATGTGGCATTGGAGTAGCCAATTAACGCCAGAATACTTACAATCATGCTGTGCTACTCCAGAATTCTTCGAAGATAATCTCGAATGCGATTGGCACAAAATTATTCTCTTTTAAACCATAAAAATTAGCGTTTCTATTTATTTCATTATTCCTAATTTAAAATAATTTTCATGACAGCCCAACTAATAAACACCTTATCTACCGAAATTAATCTAGCTAAATTGCCCAAGCACGTTGCTGTGATTATGGATGGCAATGGTCGCTGGGCAAAACAAAGAGGTCTACCTCGCATTGAAGGACATCGCCGAGGTGCAAATACTCTCAAAGAAATGCTGCGCTACTGCAAAGATTTGGGAATTAAAACCTTAACTGCCTATGCGTTCTCAACTGAAAATTGGGGTCGTCCCACAGGAGAAGTGAACTTTTTGATGGGGTTATTTGAAAGACTGTTGCAAAAAGAATTAAAAGAAATGGAACAAGAGGAAGTGTGTATCAATTTTATTGGTGACTTAACTCCTTTACCCAACTCCTTACAGCAAGAGATGCGTCGTTCAATGGAACGAACTAAAAATAATAAAGGAGTGTATTTCAACGTAGCGATTAACTATGGCAGTCGCCACGAGATGATTAAAGCTTGTCAAACTATTGCTGAAAAGGTACAACAGGGAGAGTTAGCTGCCAGTGAAATTGATGAATCAACTATATCCCAACATCTTTACACCTCAGCTAGCCCTGACCCCGATTTATTAATTCGTACCAGTGGAGAAATGCGTCTGAGTAACTTCTTGTTGTGGCAGCTAGCCTATACAGAAATATACGTCACTAATACTCTTTGGCCCGACTTTAATAGCGAACAATTTGATCGCGCTATAGAATCTTTTCAACAGCGCGATCGCCGTTTTGGTAAAGTAAAAAAATAAATTAACTTTGCCGAAGCGGGGCAGGCGATCGCTTTTTACACTCAATAGTTTGCTTAATTGAACGCAACTTGAGACTCTACTTTTTTCTCTTCTTGCAAAGCAGCATAAAGACGATTTAACGCTTTAATGTAAGCTTTAGCAGAAGCGACAATGATGTCTGTATTCGCAGCACGTCCAGAATATACTCTGTCGTTATGACGGAGGCGAATAGTAACTTCTCCAATTGCATCAATCCCTGCGGTAACTGACTGGACGGAGAATTCAATTAGCTCGTTGGGAATGTTAGTAACGCGATTGATTGCTTTATAAATCGCGTCAACTGGCCCCGTACCAATGGCTGCATCGGTTAATTCTTCGCCGTTTGGAGTACGAAGGGTAACGGTTGCAGTAGGGCAAGAGCGATCGCCACAGGATATTTGGACTAATTCTAGACGGAAAAGCTCAGGAGGTTGTCTGATTTCATCGCTGACGATGGCTTCGATATCCCAGTCACTAATTTCTTTTTTCTTGTCGGCAACTTCTTTAAAGCGGACAAAAGCTTTATTGAGGTCAGTTTCTGAAAGTTCAAAGCCTAATTCCTTCAAACGAGTGCGGAAGGCATTACGTCCTGAATGTTTGCCCAAGACAAGCTGCTGATTGCCCGTTATACCAATGGACTCCGCGTCCATGATTTCATAGGTTAATTTGTTTTTAAGTACTCCATCCTGGTGAATACCCGACTCGTGAGCAAAAGCATTTGCACCCACAATAGCTTTATTAGGCTGTACTATTACCCCGTGCGGTTAGATACTAAGCGAGAAGTCTTATAAATCTGCTTGGTATCGATATTCGTCAAAGGTTCGGTTGATTCTGCGGGTTTACCCAAGAAAGGATTAAAGTATTGACGACGCACATGAAGAGCCATGACTAATTCTTCTAGGGCAGCATTTCCCGCACGCTCACCAATACCGTTAATAGTGCATTCTAACTGTCTTGCACCGTTTTTAACTGCTTCTAGGAAGTTAGCTACTGCTAGACCTAAATCGTTGTGACCGTGTACCGAAACAACTGCTTGATCGATGTTGGGTACATTTTCGCAAATTCCTTTAATCAATGCTCCAAATTCTGTAGGAGTCGTATAACCTACAGTATCGGGAATATTAACTGTAGTTGCCCCTGCTGCGATCGCAGCTTCTAGGACTTGATAAAGATATTCTGAATCTGTCCGCACTGCATCCATCGGCGAAAACTCCACATCATCCATAAAGGACTTAGCGTAAGTCACCATTTCTTGAGCGATGTCTAATACTTCCGAACGAGATTTTTTTAACTGATACTCCAAATGAATATCAGAAGTAGAAATAAAGGTATGAATCCGACCTTTGGCAGCAGGTGCTAGAGCTTCCGCAGCAGCCTTAATATCCGCCTTAATTGCCCGTGCCAAACTACAAATTACTGGACCTTCTTGCGTACCTACCTGCTTGGCAATCTTCTGTACAGCTTCAAAATCCCCAGGGCTAGCAAAAGCAAATCCTGCTTCAATTATATCAACTCCCAGACGGGATAGAGAATGGGCAATTTCCAGTTTTTCTTCAACGTTGAGAGTCGCGCCAGGAGATTGTTCTCCATCTCTTAAGGTGGTGTCGAAAATAATAATGCGGTCTTGTGAATTGTCCATAATCTAAACTTTGTAGATTGTTGTCTGATTCAATCATTGCTAGTGAATTGTTGTTGAATTTGGAGGTCAACAGCTAATAGCTATTGGCTTTTAATCGCTTTTTCGCAGCTTATAAAAGATGCTCGTATTTTGGCATCCTAATTGAGCAACATTACTTAAGAATTATAGGCTATATCCTTGAAGAGAAGAACTAGGAAAAGCGATTGATAAAGAAACAATTTGTTTCTTAGGAATCAATGATTTATCGCCATTGTGATCAATCCTTGCTGACCAACTAGAATCTCTCTGATTAAAGTGCAAAGTCCTACCCAAATAATTGGCGTAATATCTACTCCACCAATGGGAGCGACTATCTTACGTAGAGGACTAAGAAATGGCTCTGTGGGTAGGACTATCAGGCTAAAAGGAAAACGGGCAAGCTCGGCTTGAGGATACCAAGTTAGGACGATTCTAAAAATAAACAACATTGTCATTAGTCCGAGTAAAAGACTAACTGCGATTGCTCCCAAACTTGATAAATTCATAGCTTTGATTAAAAGTGATACTATTTTTCAGCAATATTACGGAATGTAAATATCTATTCTGTATTGTACTAGCATTTCGCAGTCGTAGGAATCCTCGAATATGGACAAGAGAAAAAACAGTTACTCTTTATTCCGTCTTCTTTTGACCCCGATCCCCTTACAATATATAGTGAGCTTTAAATAAAAAGCGGTGTTGTAATCAACTTTAGTTTTGGTTAAAAAACTTTTAGAATTACAAAACAACGTAAATTAATAAAAAATAGTCAAAAAACAGTCAGGATAAAAAATATGACTCCTTCATTAGCTAACTTTCTTTTAAGTATTGGATTGGGTGCAGTTATCGTGGTTATCCCCGCAACCATAGCTCTAATCGTCCTCAGCCAAAGCGACAAAATAAAACGCAAATCTTAATTGGATGGGGTTGTTGCCAATAAAATATTATTGATTTTTAAGCGACGGAAACACTTTTCTAACAAGAGAAGAGGTAGCATTACCAACAGTTCCGTCGTTATATTTTTATAGGACTATATTTATAGTCTGTTAATTTTTAGATAGAACAGTTATAGCCGTTCTGGGTAGATTATATTTATACATCCCTTAAGATGAGTATAGAAATATTCTTACTCACAACTATGAGAACCAGATTAGGAGAATTGTAATGGTCAATTTTGGGCTGAATGCAGCAGCTATATTAGGTTTATTCTTAGCAGTAGCGGGAGCAGGTTTGTTTTTCCTGCGCTCAGTTCGCCCAGAGTTAGCAAGGGATTATGATATATTTTTTGCTGCGGTGGGTTTGCTTTGTGGAATCATTTTACTCTTTAATGGTTGGCGACTAGACCCTATTCTGCAATTTGGACAGTTTTTATTAACAGGAACGGCAATTTTCTTTGCTTTTGAAAGTATCAGAATGCGTGGAGTGGCTACAGAACAAGCTAGACGCAACACGCCAACAGTTGATCGCGATCGCCCTGTAAGCTCAACTAGGGTATATACCGAAGCAGAATTTGACAAAATTGACCCCTACGATAACGTATATGAGGGTGCTAAACCTAATTACAGCAGTCCCAGATTGAGAGGTTACAACGACCCTCAACCCCGCCCTTCTCGCCGTCCTGAACCTAGAAGAAGACCATCTCCTACTGCCGATATTAGAGATGAACCCCGACGCGCCCCAAGTCGTAACCGTCCCGAACCTACAGATTACGCCGAACGTCCCAGTAGAGGCGATCGCTATCCAGAAAGAGATAGTCGCCCCCGTCGTCCTCCGACTGCACCTCCTAGAGATGAATATAGCGATCGCGTTTCTAGAGATGAATGGGCTGACGAACCTCGTACTTCTCCTCGCTCTCGCCCCCGTCCAACTAGAGAAGATAACTATCCCCAACCCACTCCCCCAACGACTGCTGCAAGACGTAGACCAAGTCCAGCTGATTTAGGAAGGAGTTACGAACCAGAGGATAGTTATGATAATTCTGACGATTTGGGAAGCAGCTATGACGATTCTAATATTGGTCGAACCTATGAAGAGGATGAACAGCCTATCCCTGGTGATTATGTAGTTGATTACCAGCCTGTAGAGGATCTGGGTTCGGACTATTCAGATGACTACGACGATTCTCCTCAAGATGATTACGACGACGACACATATGAGGGTGATTACCCTGACGAAGACGATAGCAATTCAAGAGATGAGTACGATGATTATCGCGGTCGCCCTGACAATCGTACACCAATTAACTTCGATAATTAGTAGTTCTATTATTTTTGAATAGATAATATATTGCGATCGCTTTTAGATCTAGCTAGCTGAATATTTATATTAAATAAATTATTTAGCTAGACAATGAATTTGAGAGCGATCGCACTTTTATTGGATAATACTTTTACCGTGATGGCTTGTCCCATTGGCATACCTGGCTTTTCTTGTAGTGCCAACCACTAACAAAAGGTCTATTATTGTATCCTGGTTAAATTCCATTAATAATTGTATTGATATGCCATATCCATCTATAGAAAGTCATAACTACTCGACCGTAGCCGAATCCCCACAGTTAGATTTATCAATAGTTGTACCAATATATAACGAAGAAGAAAGCGTTGAAGCATTGGTTATTGCGATCGCAGATTCCGTAGCCCAAACCGACTTAAATTACGAAATAATCTGTGTTGATGATGGTTCAAAAGATGGTTCAACTCAAGTATTAACTAATTTAGCCAGCAGACGTATTGACTTAAAAGCCGTCATTTTACGCCGTAATTATGGACAAACCGCAGCCATGGCAGCGGGATTTGAATCTGCTGCGGGAAAAGTAATTGTCACCCTCGATGGCGATTTGCAAAACGATCCCGCCGATATTCCTATGCTGTTGGCAAAATTAAATGAAGGCTACGATTTAGTCAGTGGTTGGCGTAAAAATAGGCAGGATGCAGCATTAACAAGATTACTCCCTTCCAAGATTGCCAATATTATTATTGCCAAAGTTACGGGAGTGGTATTACACGATTATGGTTGTTCCCTCAAAGCGTATCGTGCAGAATTACTGGCTGATATGAATCTGTATGGAGAGTTACATCGCTTTCTACCAGCCTTAGCTTATATTGAAGGAGCAAGAATTGCCGAAGTACCAGTGCGCCACCATGCAAGGAGATTTGGGCAAAGCAAGTATGGTTTGGGTAGAACAGTTAGGGTAGTCATGGACTTGATGACAGTCTTCTTTATGAAGAAATTCTTGACTCGTCCAATGCACGTTTTTGGATTGGGGGGCGTAATTTCTTTAACTGCGGGGGTAGGAATGGGAATATATTTAACTATCGTCAAACTATTCTTCGAGCAAAACATTGGCGATCGCCCTCTGCTCATTTTAGCCGTATTATTAATCTTGACAGGGGTTCAATTATTTTGTTTTGGTTTAGTGACTGAGCTTTTAATGCGTACCTATCACGAATCTCAAAGAAGACCAATTTATCGTATTAGAAATATTTTTGGCAACAAGTAAGCAACATTATAGATGTGAGGTGGGTAAGTGAACAAAATTAACTTTAATGATGCTCCCTAAAACTTACTGCCTCAAAATTAGGAATTAGCAATTACATCCGTAATTTTACGTAAATGATTAACTTAAAATAATCGAACTTAAATAACAACTTTATACAGACTGCTCTTTTGATAAAGTTTGAGTAAAAATCAAAAATAGCTATCGCTTTGTAAGTAATTATTCTGATACTGTTTGAGAAATCAAATTAATAAAAAAAATATATGTATTTATTGAATAATTACTACAATCTTATGGAGACAAAGAAAAAAAAGATACTGATTGTTGATGATGATTCAGCACTGCAACATCTAATCGATAGATTTCTTAGCTATAACAACTACATTACAGAAATTGCTCCTAATTGTGCGATCGCAAGACAAAAGTTTAAAAGTTTTCAGCCAGATTTAGTTCTTTTAGATGTCAACCTTCCTGATGACACTGGATTAAAACTCTGCGAAGAGATGCGCCAAACTAATGTCGCGATCGTGATGTTGAGTTCTATGACAGATAATGCCTATGTTTTAGAAGCATTTACTAATGGTGCAGATGACTATATTGCCAAACCATTCGATCTACAGATATTAAAGGCTAGAATTGAAGCTTTATTTAGAAGAGGTGGGCAGACAAAAACTAGTCATAGCAACAATAATTCCATTATTTTAGATAATCTTAAAATTAATTTTTATCGTCGCGAAGTTATTTTAAACAATCGCAATATTCCTCTAACTGCACTAGAGTTCGATCTATTATATTTCTTAGCTAATAATCCTAATCGTGTCTGGGATAGAGCAGAATTAATTTCAGCCATCTGGAACAAAGATGACTACGATGGAGACGATCGCAAAGTCGATATTCATATCGGTCGCATCCGTAAAAAAATTGGCGATCTCAACAGCGAATTTATTAAAACTGTCTGGGGTAGAGGCTATATGTTTGAGTTATCTAGTTGCAATAAAGTAAAATTGGCAGACTAATACCTAAGAGTCTACACAAGCCGTCATGTTAAGAGCAGGAATCGTCGGATTACCCAACGTGGGTAAATCTACTATGTTTAACGCCTTGGTTGCCAATGCTAAGGCGGATGCAGCCAATTTTCCTTTTTGCACCATCGAACCAAATGTGGGGGTAGTGTCTGTCCCCGACGAACGTTTAGATGTGCTTTCTAAGCTATCCGATTCACAAAAAATTGTCCCCACGAGAATTGAATTTGTTGATATTGCAGGATTAGTTAAAGGTGCAAGCAAAGGAGAAGGACTAGGTAATCAATTTCTAGCCAATATTCGAGAAGTTGATGCCATTGTCCATATGGTGCGTTGTTTTGATGACGACGATATTATTCATGTTGCTGGATCTGTCGATCCAGTGCGGGATATTGAAATAATTGATTTAGAGCTAATCTTAGCCGATCTTGCTCAGGTAGAAAAACGTATCAGCCGACAACGCAAGCAGGCAAAAAACGACAAAAATGCAAGCGCAGAAGTAGAATTATTGAACAAAATTAGTACAATCCTCAATGATGGTCAATCCGTCCGCAGTATGGATTTATCGGAAGAAGACCAACTAATAGTTAAACCTTTAGGCTTATTAAGCAACAAACCAATTATCTACGCAACCAACGTTTCAGAAGACGATTTGGCGACGGGTAATAAATGGGTAGAAGAAGTCCGCAACTTTGCCAGTGACGAAGATGCCAAGGTAGTCGTAGTCTCGGCTCAAGTAGAATCAGAATTAGTGGAACTATCTGAAGAAGAAACTAAAGACTTCCTCGAAGCTTTGGGAGTAGAAGAAGGTGGTTTAAAATCTCTTATTAGAGCTACCTACGATTTGTTAGGCTTGCGTACCTACCTAACTACAGGAGAAGCAGAAACCCGTGCTTGGACTATCATTGCAGGAATGAAAGCACCCCAAGCAGCAGCGGTAATTCACACAGATTTTGAAAAGAAATTTATTAAAGCCGAAACCATTAGCTATGAGGATCTGATCGAAACAGGTTCTAAAAATGCAGCCAAGGAAAAAGGCTTACTTCGTTTGGAAGGAAAAGATTATATTGTCAAAGAAGGTGATGTAATTGAATTCCGTATCGGCGGGTGAATCATTTATCATTTATCATTAGTCATTGACCATTTGTAGGTTGGGCAGATGGTAGGGTGGGCGACGCGAAGCTAGTGCTTTAGTGCAATAAAAGTCAATTTTGTAGCTAAAACATAAACTATCTTACTGCCCACCACAAAGGTAATTTACTTATTACTTATTACTCCCGTACGGGCGAAAGGCCGTTCGCACCCTACTACTTGTTACTCCTTATCCCTCATCCCTTTAAGAAGGTGGTGTAATTACCACTGACTTGCCAAATCAATAATGGATCGAACTTGGTATTATCATATTTAAAGTGACAATTATCTAGGTTCATCTTCCTTCTTACACAATGTTTAATTGGTTTCGCCGTAACGAAAAAGCAAAGCAAACACAGCCTGAATCCACTCCTAACGAGACTCAACCAGAAGTAACGGAAGAGGCTTCAGAGGAAACGGAAGTCGCAGAACCCGATTATCTTGCCTATGCCAAAGCTGCTTATCAAAACATTCAGCAGCGCAAAGGGGAAGCGGGAACACCAAAGATAGAAACGGAAGAAGCAAAAACAGAAATAGAAGAAGCCGAAGAAGAGGTTGTTTCAGAAGAGACTGCAACAGCCGAAATACCCATAGCTGACAATACTGTTACAGAAGAAGCGGAAGAAGATACTGAACCAACGACTGAGTCTTCAGAATCAAAAGTAAAGGAAGAACAAGTAGAAACAGAAGCCAAAAATGTTCCTGCTTGGATGCAAAAGTCTCAGGGATTAGAAAAGCTTAAAGCAACGGCGATAGAAACACCAGTCGAAGAAGTTGAAGAAGTAGAGCTAGACGAGGATTTTGTTTGGTCGTCTAAAGTATTAGCAGGTAGTGGTAGATCGGCGGGCGATATTTCAGAGGAAGAAATAAACTGGCTGACTAAATTACGTCAAGGTTTGGGCAAAACCCGCATTGGTTTAGTTAACCAGTTGAAATCTATTGTGGGGAAAGGTCCTCTTAATGACGATGCAGTCGTGGAGATTGAAAGCCTTTTACTCCAGGCTGATGTAGGAATTGAAGCCACCGACTATATTATCGAAACTCTGCAAACCAAATTAAAATCAGAAGCCTTGCCACCAGACCAGGCGATCGCCTATCTTAAAACTATTCTTCAAGATATTCTCGATAAACCCTTAGAGGGACAAGAAGATAAAGCTTTTGTTCCCGAAGAAGGAGTATTTAATATTTGGCTTTTGACAGGGGTAAATGGCGCAGGAAAAACCACTACCATTGGGAAGCTAGCCAATCTGGGACAAAAATCTGGATATAAATGTATGATTGCTGCTGCTGATACCTTTCGTGCTGCTGCGGTACAGCAGGTTCAGATTTGGGGAGAACGAACTAATACCCCTGTAATCGCCAACCCAGGCAAAAACACCGATCCCGCTGCGGTGGTCTATGATGCGATCGCAGCAGCTCAAGCAAAAAACACAGAGCTATTATTAGTAGATACTGCTGGCAGATTGCAAAATAAACAAAACTTAATGGCAGAGCTAGCTAAAATCCGTCGCATTATAGATAAAAAAGCTGGTGATGCCAAAGTAGAATCATTGCTAGTACTAGATGCAACCTTGGGACAAAATGGCTTGCGCCAAGCTCAAGTATTTTCTGAGGCTGCAAATTTAAGCGGTGTGGTGTTAACTAAATTAGATGGTAGTGCCAAGGGCGGTGTTGCTTTAGCGGTAGCTCAACAGCTAAATTTACCAATTCGTTTTGTTGGTGCGGGGGAAGGTATTGAAGATTTACGACCTTTTTCTAGTTATGAATTTGTCGAAGCTTTACTTGATGGATAAACAAAATATATAGATATTAATTTATTAGTTTTGATTGTTGTTTCAAGTTTTAATATTACTTTCTTGGCGTATTAGCTATTTCGAGTTATCATGAATCAACCAAATATTCAGATAAATAAAATATAGGTTCTGTTGTAATTAATTTATCGTCAGATAATTGTTAGTTAGAGCAGTCGACAAATCATTTTTATACTATTTGATTGAATATTTTATTGCTGCTGTACTTTGATCCTATTTTTGACCGATGAATTGAAAAACTAATGTCTAAATTTGTAGAGGCAATGACTGTCGTACCTTTTCCTAGCCATCCCTCTCAAGAAAACAATAGCGTAAGTACCTCTTCTGGTGGAGAGACAAATCCTATTGTGGCACTAAAGGAACTAGTGGCTAATCTGCAAAGAGAGCAAAATAAGATCCAAGATTTATTAAGCTCCCTTGGTTTTGCTTTGCGTAGCTTTAGTAACTTAAATCAGTTTCTAGAACTTACTCCTTTAATGGCAGCTAGGGTTACTGATTCTATTGGTGGCGTTTTGGTTCTATACAAGGGAAATAGAGTCCATTTAGAACAAATTCATTGCCAAGATAACAAAATTGGTTTGGAAGTACGACAAGTTTTTGAAAGGGTAAACTATCAAGTTAATCAGTCGGCAATAAATCAAGATAAAACTGTTGGCACGTCTGCAAAACTATCAGAAATTGTTGACGCACAAATTAATCAAGAATCGGGAGATTCGATTCAGTTTTTTGGTACACCAATTCTGGTAAAAAACGCCGAACAAGGTCGTCTTTATGTGTTTAGTACAGAGGCAGATTATGTTTGGACACCAACAAGAAGAAAGTTAACTCAATTAGTTGCAGATCAAACAGCAGTTGCGATCGCAAATCACGAACTAACCGTAGAATTACGCTCCAAAGAAAGACAGGACAGAGAATTAGAAATCGCTTCAGAAATTCAGTTGCGTCTTTTACCTACCAAATGCCCTCAAATTCAAGGATTGGCGATCGCAGCCAAATGCGAAACGGCTAATCGCGTTGGGGGAGATTATTATGACTTTATTCCCACTAATTATGACCGTTTAGAAAATGGTCAACAAGAATTGGCTTCAGATGTTCCTTGGAGCATCGTGATTGGCGATGTGATGGGGAAAGGTGTCCCCGCAGGATTGATTATGACCATGACTAGGGGTATGTTGCGAGCAGAGGTACTTAATCGTCATTCTCCCGCACAAATCATGCGTCATCTCAACCGAGTGATGTATGCCGATCTAGAAAATTCCCACCGTTTTGTGAGTATGTTTTACTCGGAATATAATCCTCAAAAACAAACTCTTTCTTTTACCAATGCTGCCCACAATCCTCCCTTACTGTGGCGCAAAGCAACTAATACTCTAGAAAAGCTAGATAGCTGGGGAATGTTAATTGGTTTGGATATGGAATCTGAATATGAGGATGCAACGGTACAGCTTTCTCCTGGAGATACTATTATCTATTACACCGATGGTTTTACCGATGCAGCTAATGGAGAAGGCGATCGCTTTGATGAAGACAACCTATCTCTCTGCTTTAAATGGGCTTGTCAGCACTTAGAAACCCCTGAAGAAATCTTAGACCATGTTTTCTATCAGGTTAAGCAATTTAGCGGTGTTAACAACCAATGTGGCGATGATATGACTTCAATTGTGATGCAGATTCAGCCGATTGAATAATAAGAAATTTTCTTTTAAAAAAGCTAACAGCTATATGCGTAGCGGTATCCTTTAGGAATAGCTAATGGCTAATAGCTGTCTCAACAGATAAATGTTCTTAACTCAAAAGAAGCGTTATTTCATATCGTAACCAAACAAATTAGCATCTACTTCCCCCAAATCGATATCCCCTAAACCATATTCTTGCCAACGTCTCGATACCATTGCGGATGTATCGTCATCTGACTCCAAAGGTTCACCCCATTCGTGGTCGGTTTCGGGAGCTATTTTAGTCGTTGCATCTATTCCCATCCGCCCCCCCAAGCCAATCTTTTCACTGGCAAAATCTAGGGTATCAAAGGGAGTGTCAGGCAAGATAAACACATCACGGGAAGGATCTACTTTAGAACTAATCGCCCATACTACCTGGCGAGGATCGCGGACGTTAATATCCTTGTCTACCACAATTACAAACTTGGTGTAGGTAAACTGAGGTAAAGCACTCCAAAAGGCTAATGCTGCCCTTCTTGCTTGACCAGGATAGGCCTTATCAATAGAGATAATAGCAGCCTTGTAGCTTAAAGCTTCCATTGGTAGAAAGAAATCAACAATTTCCGAGACTTGCTGACGCAGAATAGGAGTATAAATCCGATTAAGAGCGATCGCCATCATTGCCTCTTCTTTGGGAGGACGACCACTAAAGGTAGTTAAGTAAATCGGATCTTTACGATGGGTCATGCAGTGGAAACGCACCAGAGGAGAGTCTTCTACCCCGCCATAGTATCCCATATGATCGCCAAATGGACCATCAGGTAGCATTTCTCCTGGGGTAATTGTTCCCTCTAAGACAAATTCTGAATCTGCGGGGACTTCCAAATCTACAGTCTGACATTTCGCCAGTTTAACCCCACTACCGCCATATAAACCTGCAAACAACCATTCAGATAAATCTACAGGGATCGGAGTGGCTGCTGCCATAATAATCATTGGATCAACTCCTAAAGCGATCGCAACTTCCAGTTTTTTCCCTGCTTCGGCTGCTTTACGTAGATGTCTTGCACCACCTCGCACAGACAACCAATGAACGGTCATAGTATTTTTAGACTGTAGCTGGAGACGGTATACGCCAACGTTGGGCGTTCCAGTTTCTACATCTTTAGTAATCACCAAACCCAGAGTAATAATTTTTCCCGCATCCCCAGAGTAGGGGCGAATCATCGGGACTTTGTTTAGGTCTAGTTCATCTCCTTCTAGGATTACTTGTTGACAAGGAGGAAAGAAATCTCGTCCTGGTTTTGCTTTCAAAACATCAAACAGAACTTTGCCAAAATCTACCGCTTGCTTAATTTTCTTGGGTGGTTTGGGCTGCTGCAACATAGCTAACTTCGATCCCAAAGTTTCCAATTCTTCTGGGGCTTCCATATTCATTGACCAGCAAATCCTTTCTACCGTCCCCATCAAGTTCACTGCGACAGGGAATGGTGAACCTTTTACGTTCTCAAATAGTAGTCCAGGACCTCCTGCTTGCAGCATCCGATTGGAAATCTCCGCTATCTCTAACTCAGGATCGACTAGCGCAGAAATGCGTCTAAGCTGTCCTTTTGATTCCAAAATTTTAATAAATCCTCGTAAATCTCTAGCCATATAAAGAAATGTAAAGCAGTATGTATACTATATAGTCTAGAAGAGTTAGGGAGTAATCTTCAATTTGTTTGATGCTGCTTCCGAGGGAGGATAATTAAATTGTTAGGGTAGCTAATTATCTATTTGTTCTTGAAGATAAGTCTGCAACAGGCTATCAAGCTTGTCTTCTGGACAACATTCAATCAAAGCTTCAAAGGCTTCATATAGCTTTGCTGCGCTGTCCCCTAAAATGGGAGTAATCCCCCAAACATCTTCTACCCATTCTTTCGGGGCTTGTTCGTCAAAGATCATTCTTTCTAATAATTGCTTGGCTTCTGCTTTGGAAAGAGACATAAATTGCGTCTGGTTGAACTAACAATCTTTTATTATCAAGCATCGTGGATTGATAAGCTTAAGACAAAATATTTTTTACTTAAATCTTTAAAATGTTCGATAATCTTACTCTGTCTAATCCTTGGGCGATCGCTTTAGCCCTAAACTCTATTCTATTAGGGATTGCCTGGTTTTTGCCGAAAAAGCTCTTGACTCCCTATGGATATTTGAATGCCCTAATTTTAGGCGTTATAGTCTGGGGTACTCTCAACTGGCGGGGCTACTTAATTGTGATGTTCTTTTTCTTATGGGGTTCAGCCATAACTTTTGTTGGCATTGAACAAAAAGAGGCAGAAGGCATAGCAGAAGAGCGTTCAGGCGTTAGGGGTGTAGGAAATGTCTGGGGTTCAGCATTAGCTGCAACGATGTGCGCGATCGCAACCTTATTTTGTCCTTCCCCTCTCAAACCATTATTTGTATTAGGTTACGTAGCCAGCTTTTGTACCAAACTTTCCGATACTACCGCTAGTGAAGTGGGCAAAGCCTACGGCAAAACAACTTATTTAATAACCACTCTCAAGCCAGTACCCAGAGGTACAGAAGGCGCAGTAAGTTTAGAAGGGACATTGGCAGGTATTGCTGGCTCAATTGTTTTAGCTGTAATTGCCTGGGCTATTGGTATGATTAGCCCTATTGGTATTATTTGGTGTGCGATCGCTGCTTTTATTGCTACTACAGTTGAAAGTTTGATCGGCGCAACCTTAGAATCCCGTTTTACTTGGTTAACTAACGATTTGGTTAACTTTATTAATACCGTCATCGGCGCGGTTGTATCTATCGCTCTTGGCTCGATCGCTATTTAATAGAACCAAGAGCAATTGGATCTAGATTTTGTTTCTCAATCGGGTAGAATGCTTGATGGCGGTTTTATTAAGTTTTATGATACTTTAGTCAATCGCCAACCTCAGATAAACAATCTCATCTGGGTATAGAAATCATTGTTTTAGTTAACTTATTACCATTTATTTAGGAGAAATTTCATGGACTTATCTTTGATTCCAGCACAGCCCGAAACTGGCGTAATTAACGTTTTAATCGAAATCCCTGGCGGAAGCAAAAACAAATACGAATTTGACAAAGACATGAACGCCTTCGCTTTAGATCGCGTACTTTTTGCTTCAGTACAATATCCTTTTGACTATGGTTTTGTCCCCAACACCTTGGCTGATGATGGCGATCCCTTAGATGGAATGGTAATGATGGACGAGCCTACTTTTCCTGGTTGTGTCATTGCAGCTCGACCTATTGGTATGCTAGAAATGATTGATGGTGGCGATCGCGACGAAAAAATCCTCTGTGTTCCCGTAGAAGATCCTCGCTATAACGAAGTTCATTCCCTTAAAGACGTTGCTCCTCACCGTTTGGAAGAGATTGCAGAATTTTTCAGAACTTACAAAAACCTAGAAAAGAAAGAGACTAATATCCTTGGGTGGAAAGATATTGATGCTGTTAAACCCTTAGTTGAAGAGTGCATCAAAGCATATAAGTAAGTTATGTAGAGGACGTTTAATTAAACGTCTGTACAGGCAATAAGTAATTAAGTACAGCTACTCGATCTTGGTAGATATTTATATCAAATTCGAGCTTCTTGAATTGATGGCTGATTATTTGTTGCTTGTTACTTTAGAGTTCCAAGAGCTTTGATAACCTTATATAATGAGTTGTAAAAAGTACTAATATGCTTGTCAAATCTACTACCCGCCACGTTCGTATTTATAGCGCAGAAGTCGAAAATAATGAGTTAATCGAGAGTGATAATGTTTTAACTTTAGATATCGATCCTGATAACGAGTTTAACTGGAGTGAAGATTCTCTACAAAAGGTTTACCGTAAGTTTGATGAATTAGTAGAAGCAAACAATGGTGAAGACTTAAGTGAGTACAATCTACGCCGTGTAGGTTCGGATTTGGAACACTTTATTCGCTCTATGTTACTCAAAGGCGAAATTAACTATAATTTGGGTGCTAGAGTCCGTAACTATAGTATGGGATTACCCCGCATGGAAAGCCCCGATACAGAAGGTAAATACCTCTAAGCATTACCAATTTATATTGTGATAAAAAAGCGATCGCCTTTAATTTAAAGGCGATCGCTTTCTCAATATTCTTCTAACAATTAATAGATATTAAATTAGTTTTCTTTGTTCCTTGTTCCTTGTTCCTTGTTCCTCATCCCTTATCCCTTATCCCTCATTTACGCTCTTTTACGCATTTTGCGAGACATGATTTTAGAAGAATCGACCTTTGCGATCGCTTTTCTTAAAGGCAGAATGCGAATTCGACCATCAAAAGTATTTGCCTGATAAACTTTTTGTTGATTAAGATCTAGGGCAGTCATCCAACCACTATTATGATGATACGCTCCTGTTTCAATATCTAACCATCCTTTACCAGCAGCGATTTGTCCTGGCTCTACTCCAGGGAGAGTAAAGGTAATAGTGTGACCTGTAACGATCAGCTTATCTTTAAAAAATGCTTTGCTATTGGCGTGAAAATCCTCTCTAATCCAGCAAAATTGTTCTGCACCCTGTTGTTGAAGAGGAATATCGGGATTGACTCCTGCATGAACTAGCCAATAGTCGCCCAAGTCGTAAAATAGGGGCAAATTTTTCATCCAGTCAATATGTTCTTGAGGAATCTTGCTATCATAGCTGGCTACTGTCGCATGACCACCACTATATAACCACCCCTGGTATAGTTCAATTGAGACTTCGCCAGTACCAACCACATCGAGCATCATCTCTTCGTGATTTCCACGAAGGCATTTAAACTGGTTTCGCATCACCAAATCAACCACCTGTGCGCTTTTAGGACCTCGATCGATTAGGTCGCCCAGGAAGTATACTTCATCATTAGTAGTAGGTGAAATTGAATCTAATAATGCAACTAAAGTGTCATAGTGCCCGTGTACGTCACCAATGACAATCCGACGATTATGGCTCATGTTAGATGGTTTGACTAAGTGCATCCTTTACAATTCTTTTACTGCTCGATGTTTTCTTAAGATAATAGAAGAAAATTGTTAACTTACTAGTAAGTATTCCCTATTAGCTACGGATAATAACTATATCGAAAGTTCAATATCGAACAATCTAAAATAAACGTTACTTAGTATAGGATGACAATGACAAATCGGGTAGCTTCTTTAAACACAAATGCCACCATTAAAATTTTGCAGCAGCCATCCAATCCTGCTTGGATCGAACAGGCGATCGCAAACCTGGATACAGTGTTACTAGACCATTCCCATTGTGAACGCAAAGCAGCAGGGGTAGCAATTAATCTCATGTTTCGCTATCCCTCCCATCATAAATTAGTTCGTCAACTAACGGCGATCGCAAGAGAAGAATTAGAACATTTTGAATTGGTAAACCAATGGTTAGAAAAGCGTAATATACCCCTTGCACCCCTCAACTCTCCACCCTATTTTACTAAATTGAAATCTCAGAGTACGTCATGGTGAACCAGAGCGCCTGATTGATTCTTTGCTGCTATCAGCCATCATTGAAGCCCGTTCTCACGAAAGATTGGGCTTAATTGGAGAAAATTGCCCCGATCCAGAATTAGGCAAGTTTTATCACAGTTTAATGGCATCAGAAGCCCGTCATTATGGCATTTACTGGGTATTGGCAGAACAATATAGCGATCGCTCTACGGTAGAAAAGCGTTTGGCAGAGTTAGGGAAATATGAAAGCAGTATTTTAAGTACGCTGCATCACGAACCCAGAGTACATAGTTGAGTAATAAGAGATAAGGCGTGCCTTGTCTCTATGGGAAACAATGAAGAAAAAATACAAGAACTATACTATCAGAGATTGGCAGAAAAGCGATCGCGATAGTGCTGCGGAGGTAATTCGGCAGGTATTAGAAGAATACGGTTTGCCTTGGCAACCTGAGTTAGCCGATCGGGATGTAATTGAGGTAGAGTCTGCTTATTTGGAGGTAGGGGGAGAGTTTTGGATAGTCGAGCAGGATGGAATAATTGTCGGTACAGCAGCATATCAGCCTATAGCCAGAGGACAAAATGCAGTCGAAATTCGCAAAATGTATTTGTTCCCAGAAGTTCGAGGACAAGGATTGGGTGTATATTTATTAGAACAGTTGGAACTCGCGATCGCAACTAGGCAATATCAAGAAATTTGGATTGAAACTGCAACTATTTTAAAAGAGGCGGTAAAATTGTACGAGCGTAATGGCTACCAACCCGCTAGCGGTGTAGAAACTGCTAGATGCGACTTGGTTTATTTGAAGCAATTGCACCATTAAAATTGATAAAAAATAGATAGAAACAAACAAATTATGTTTTTACTAGCTGGGGATATTGGCGGAACAAAGACGATTTTACGTCTAGTAGAAGTCACAGAAGTTACCCTAACAGAAAAGACTTTCAGGACTGTTAAGGAAGCTCAATATATCAGTGCCAATTTTCCCGATTTCGTACCGATGGTGCAGGAGTTCATGGGGGGAGATAAATACCTCCAGCCTCAAGTCGCGTGCTTTGCGATCGCAGGACCAGTGGTTAATAATACCTGTAATCTAACTAATCTTAATTGGGTACTCGATACGAAACGCTTAGAAATAGAATTAGACATTCCTAAAGTTAGTTTGATTAATGACTTTGCTGCTAACAGTTTTGGTATTTTAGGCTTAAAAGATTTTGATGTTCATACCCTCCAAGCAGGAGAAGCCAGAGAAGATGCGCCCATTGCTGTAATTGGCGCGGGAACGGGTTTGGGAGAAGCTTTTTTAATTCCTCAAGGTAAGAAATATCAAATTTTTGCTAGTGAAGGAGGTCACACAGATTTTGCTCCTCGTAATGATTTGGAAACAGAATTGCTCAAATACCTACAGGCGAAATTAAAAGTCGAACACATCTCAGTAGAAAGAGTAGTTTCTGGTCGAGGAATTGCTTCTATTTATCAGTTTTTGCGGGATACTAACTTTGCCCCAGAATCTTCTGGAATTGCTGATAAAATAAGATTTTGGGAGCAAGAACAAAAAAAGACTATCGATCCTGCTGCCATCATTTCCCAAGCAGCATTCAAGCAAAGCGATCGCCTTTGTGAAAAAGCGATCGAGATCTTTATTGAAGCTTATGGAGCAGAAACAGGCAATTTAGCCCTTAAACTACTATCTTATGGTGGAATTTATATTGCAGGTGGCATTGCTGGCAAAATCTTACCTTTGATGCAAGATGGTAAGTTCTTAGATACTTTTAAAAGTAAAGGTAGAGTAAGTACTTTAATTGAAGAAATTCCCGTTCATATTGTATTAAACCCACAAGTGGGATTAGTTGGTTCGGTATTGTATGGCTTGCAACATCAAGATTGATTTGTTGGTATTGTTGCACAATATCTTAAACTTTTACTGAGCTATATATCATGTCGATTATTTAATCACTACAAGAGAATAACATACTCATCAGTTGATGAGTGACAGGCAGAGTATCAACAATCATCGCGACGCACAACAGCATCATGAAAAAGATGGAATACTTAAACATTCCTTTTGCCAATTGATTGCTGGTAGGATCTTGTTTTAATTTCCAAGCTTTGTAGAGAAACTTGTATCCGAGATAAGTTGCGATCGCGCCATGTAGCAATTAAAGATATACCAGATAACGTAGCAGTTAGTAATCGTTGTCGGGTTATGAAAATAGTCTTGATAAAATCTAGTAGCTTTTATAGATAAACTAATCTGCACTAAAGTCATCTGGAATAAAAGAATAAACTACAGCATCGTGAAATTTATCGTGGATTAACAGCCTGTTTCTACTTATTCCTTCAGGGTAAGCACCTGCTCTTTCTGCAACACCCTGACTATTAATATTTTTTATAGAAGCTACAATTTCAATGCGTTTTAAGTTTAACTGTCGAACACCAAACTCAGCTACTAACTTAGTCGCGGTTGTTGCATATCCTTTTCCTGTATATCCAGTCCTTAACCAGTAACCTAAATTACCGCACCAAGACGATAATCCAATACCGATACCGCAACCACCGACTATTGTACATTGGCGATCGCGTATGCAAAAACAAAACCCTTTACCATCATCCCAAAGTTGAGGTCTGGTTTTTATCCATGCTTCTGTTTCGGCAATTGTATAATTAGGGTGACACCAAGGTAGCCAAGGATGAACGCGGTCTATTGAAACCCTAACAGCTTCAAATAAATGCGGAATATCTTCAGTAGTATATTTTTGTAAAACAATTTCATCAGACTCAAGCATAAATACAAAGATATGAACGTTTTTGGCTGTAATTTGCGATCAATAAAAAAGAGGCTAGTAAAGAGTTAATATCTTTACTTTGCCTCTTGTGATTTTTCTGTCTGTGGAGCTATTGAGTTAGTACTTATCCACCACAGGGAAATACCATACCCATCAGTTGATGAGTGACAGGCAGAGTATCAACGATCATCGCGACGCACAACAGCATCATGTAAAAGATAGAATACTTAAACATTCCTTTTGCCAATTGATTGCTGGTAGGATCTTGTTTTAATTCCCAAGCTTTGTAGAGAAACTTGTATCCAAGATAAGTTGCGATCGCGCCATAAACAATACTCAAGTTACCAATAGGATACATCAACAACAAGCTACAGGGAACTACCAGTAAACTATAGATCCAGATTTGTTTAACAGTGGCTTCTTCTCCTTCCACTACGGGTAACATGGGAACACCAACTTCTGCATAGTCTTCCTTGATCATTAATGCCAAAGCCCAGAAGTGGGGAGGAGTCCAAAGAAAAATTAGACCAAATAGTAACCAGGGAATAAAGCTCAATTCTCCTGTCACCGCTGCCCAACCCACAAGAGGAGGAATTGCCCCCGCTGCACCACCAATTACTATGTTTTGGGTAGTGTGGCGTTTTAGCCAGTGAGTGTAGATAAGCATATAAAAGATGATGCCAGACATTGCTAACAATGCGGATAATAAGTTAGCAAAAATCGTTAATAATGCAAAAGAAAGCGAGCCTAATACAGCAGCAAAAATTAAGGCGTGGCGTGGCTGTACTCTACCAGAGGGAATTGGACGTTTGCGCGTCCTAGTCATAGTGTAGTCAATATCTTGGTCGTAGATACAGTTTAGTACCTGCGCCGAAGCTGCTGCTAATGTACCTCCCAGCAAGGTTATTAAGAGCAAGAATGGACTAACTCTACCGTCAGAAGCGATCCACATAGATGCTGCGGTGGTGATCAGCAGTAAGGGAATAATACGAGGTTTAGTTAATTGATAGTAGCTTTTGACTACTTCTGTAAAGTTCTGATTACCGCGAGCGAGACTTGTCCCTGTCATTATGATTGTTCCTAGATTTAACTTCTATTTCTTCTATTTGCTGTGGAGTATTTTGCTTTTGTACAAGCAGGATATGTCTGTCTCTAACTTGATACTGGGGCGTTAGCTTTATCGCGTATTGCTAATACAGTAAAGGCGATTAATACGCCCAATAAACTTGCTCCTACTGCTTGGTGAGTAACGGTTAGGGGTTCAACCTGTAGGTGCAGTTTGAAGGTGGCAACACCCAACAAGATCTGTAGAGTTACCAAAGCTGCTGCGGAGTTTGCCAGTATACGCAAACTTCTGTGTAAACCTGGGGTTTTCCAAGCAAACCAGACAACAGATATTACAGCTAAGGTTGGGGGTACTACCCCTAAGATATGGGCATTCATCACATTGCATAACTGCGAACCTGCAAAACACTGGTGTAATGCCCACTGAGAACCTACTAGTCCTCCCAGAATGCTTTGCATATATACTAAAATTACTGCACCTAGCCCCAACCAACTTAGCTTTCGGGCAACTTTTGTTCCTTCATAAGGCAACAAAGATGTCCCGATGACGATTAGGGTACTAAAGAATAGTAACGCAGTACCTAAATGGGCAGTAACAATATCAAAGCGTAGTAACTGGGTTACGGTAAGTCCACCTAATATTCCTTGAAATACGATCAGGAATAAAGCGAAAGTAGCAGCCCAAGGCAACCAAGAGGGTAATTCTTTACGATACCACCAAGATAAACCCGATAAAGCGATCGCACTTACTCCAATTAGTGCTGCGTCTAAACGATGAAACCATTCTAAAAACACCTGGAGATTCATCTGTCGCGTGGGTACAAGTTGACCATAACATAGAGGCCAATCAGGACAGGCTAGCCCCGCATTCATAACTCTGGTGGCACTACCAACCGCCATTAAGAGCAATGTTGCGATCGCAATTTTCCAGACTAAACGACGAATCCAAACTTGAGGCTGAGATGGGGTTGATTTGGTGATGGGTGATTGAAAAACAGATTCAGTCATAGCAAACTTGAATGGGATAAATGAGATAAAACTTTACTAAGGGTTAGAGCGATCGCTTTTATTTCAGACTATAAGCTATTATTTTTCCGATTTATTCTTTTGTTTTCTCTTCTATTACTTTAGCCACGTTTTTCTGATAGTTTTATCTTTTTAGATATTCTTCAGATTAGGTCACAAATTATCCTCATAAAACTTAAGACACCTAAAGAAAAACTTAAGTTTTACTGTTAAGAACAAGCTTATGAACTAAGCCTGTGGCAATGGATTGATAGATCCCAAACAAAAGATAAAGATTTTATGTAAAGAGTGTTAAATTTACCCTTTACCCTGTCTATCCCTAAATAAATTGCTCTAACCTAATAAGTAGACCAAAAAATATTTTTGTAGCTTGAATTTTAGTATTTTTACCATCAACAATTCCTATCAAAAAGTAATAAATTGTAAATAGTCAGCATAATAAAGAATAAAGATTCAGCTAGTGCTGATTCAGAAAACACTCACACCATATTGATTAACGTGAATATTCCTGGTAACATAATCACCCTCATCGCAGGAGTTGCGATGACCCTTATCAGTTTGTGGTATGGGCAAAATCATGGTCTTCTTCCTGTAGCAGCATCGAACGATGCAGGGGACGTAGACGAATTATTTAACTTCATGATGACCATTGCGACGGGTCTATTTCTTTTGGTAGAAGGGGTTCTGGTCTACTCCTTATTCAAATTTCGTCGTAAAAAGGGCGATACTACCGATGGACCTCCCATAGAAGGTAACGTGCCTCTAGAAATTGTTTGGACTGCTATCCCTACCGTAATTGTCTTTATCCTATCCATCTATAGTTTTGAAATCTATAACCGTATGGGTGGATTAGACCCAATGACAGCAGGAGATCCTGGTCCACAACTTGCCCATGCCCATCATCATGGACAGTTAGTAGCCCTAGATCCCAATCAAAAGAATGTGGCTTTGGGCTTGGGGGTTTCTCCCGAATCTCAACAGGGTATCGATCCTTTAGAAATAAAGGTCAATGGTATCCAATATGCTTGGATATTTACCTATCCTGATGGGGTAATATCTGGAGAAATTCATGTCCCTATTGATCGTCCCGTAGCTTTGAGCATGACGGGAGGAGATGTAATTCATGCCTTCTGGTTGCCTGAATTTCGGATTAAGCAAGATGTAATTCCTGGGAGAGAAACTAATTTAGTCTTTACTCCCAACAAACTCGGACAGTATCCCGTAGTTTGTGCGGAATTGTGTGGCGCATATCATGGCGGTATGAAAACTCAGCTTTATGTGCAAACTGAGGAAGAATACGCCCAGTGGATTCAGGACAATACTTTTGCCATGAATGACAATGGCGAATCTGTCGCGATGAATCCAGCATCTAATTCGGATACAGAGTTTTTAGCACCTTATGCTCAAGATATGGGCGTAGATGCCGATGCTTTGGCGCAATTGAAACCTTAATCTGAATTGATGTGTAATATTGTTGGGTTAAGGAAATAAGACCCAACAATGAAAAATAAATAGATTAAAAGCTTAAAGCTTAAGCACTTAGCTTTCAAAACAGATAAATCAGACTTTTCAACGTAACAAATGAGTACAACACTAGAAAGAAATGCTCCGATTTCACCACCACCACCACCAGAGCAGAATGAATACCCCCGAAGAAAGTGGTATGAATACTTTGGCTTTAGTACCGACCACAAAGTAATCGGTATTCAATATTTAGTCACCGCTTTCTTTTTCTACTTTATCGGTGGCGCATTAGCTGAGGTGATGCGTACCGAACTCTCTACCCCCGACCCCGATTTTGTTCAGCCAGAGTTTTATAATCAGCTTTTGACCATGCACGGGACAATTATGTTGTTTCTGTGGATCATTCCCGCTGGTGCAGCATTCGCCAACTATCTCATTCCCTTGATGATTGGGGCAGAAGATATGGCGTTTCCACGTCTTAATGGGGTGGCTTTTTGGATGATTCCCCCAGGCGGGATATTACTGTTGAGCAGCTTCTTTAATGGCGCACCTCAAGCTGGTTGGACTTCTTATCCACCCTTGAGCTTGGTCAGTGGTAAGTCGGGAGAAGAAATTTGGATTCTGAGTATTTTAATTTTGGGTACTTCTTCAATGTTGGGGGCATTTAACTTTGTCACTACCATCTTGTTGATGCGGATGCCCGACATGGACATTCACAGTATGCCCTTGTTTTGCTGGTCGATGCTAGCAACTTCTGGATTGATTATTATTGGTACTCCCGTATTGGGAGCAGCTTTAATTTTGCTTTCCTTCGATCTGCTAGCAGGAACGGCATTTTTCAATCCTGCGGGGGGTGGAGATCCGATAGTTTACCAGCATATGTTCTGGTTCTATTCCCATCCAGCAGTATATATTATGATTTTGCCCTTTTTTGGTGCAATTTCCGAAATTTTGCCCGTCCATGCCCGTAAACCTGTCTTTGGTTACAGAGCGATCGCCTATTCCAGTTTGGCAATTAGCTTCTTGGGCTTAATTGTTTGGGCGCACCATATGTTCTCTAGTGGTACTCCTGGCTGGTTACGGATGTTCTTTATGGCAACCACGATGATTATTGCCGTACCTACAGGAATTAAAGTATTTAGCTGGTGTGCGACAATTTGGGGTGGAAAACTTAGCCTTAACAGTGCCTTTATCTTTGCCGTTGGTTTCCTTTCTTCCTTCTTGATTGGTGGTTTGAGTGGTGTCATGTTGGCTGCTGTACCTTTTGACATCCACGTCCACGATACCTACTTTATTGTGGCTCACTTCCACTACGTCCTCTTTGGTGGTTCGGTGTTTGGCTTATTTGCTGCCGTTTATCACTGGTTTCCTAAGATGACTGGACGCATGGTTAATGAAACCCTGGGTCAAATTCACTTTGTTATGACCTTTGTGGGCTTTAATATTACCTTCTTACCCATGCACCAGTTGGGCTTGCAGGGGATGAATCGTCGTATTGCTCTTTACGATCCTCAGTTTCAAACCCTTAACATAATTTGTACTGTGGGTTCGTACATTCTGGCATTATCTACCTTCCCCTTCATTATCAATATTATTTGGAGTCTATATAAAGGAGAAAAAGCTGGACGTAATCCTTGGCGTGCTTTGACTTTAGAATGGCAAACTTCTTCTCCTCCAATTATTGAAAACTTTGAGGAAGAACCTGTATTGTGGGCAGGACCATACGATTATGGTATTGATACGGAAAGTATTGATGGAGATGAAGATGTAGAGGATATGTTGGCAGCCATAACTGCTGAAAGCCAATAGTTCAAGGGATAAGGGATGAAGGATGAAGGATAAGGAACAGTGATTTTTTACCTTTATCTGATTCCCTAAAGTTCATAAAATTTTTTCTATCCACGATTAACAAAAAATTGATTTATGCAAGGTTCAACCGTAGATAACAAATCACAAATTTCGATCGCCTCTGAACGAGAAGCCGAACAGGGACACGGACATCACGAACATCCTGATTTTCGGATGGTAGGACTGTATATCTTCCTGATTTCCGATAGTATGACCTTTTTGGGCTTTTTTGCTGCGCTGCTTATCTATCGCGCTATCATGCCCGTCTGGCCACCAGAAGGGATGCCTGAATTTGAGTTGTTGATTCCCATTATCAACACCGCTATTTTGGTAGCCAGTAGTTTTGTGATGCATGAAGGACAAAAAGCTTTGAAAGGTGATGATATTAAAGGCTTACAAAAGTATTTTGGCATCACCGCAGCAATGGGTGCAGTCTTCTTAGCTGGACAGATTTATGAGTATTCTAATGCTGAGTTTGGCTTGACTTCCAACCTTCTAGCTAGTTGCTTTTATGTTCTAACTGGATTTCACGGTTTGCACGTATTGACAGGAGTTTTGTTAATTCTTTGTGTATTATGGCGATCGCGCGAGGAAGGACATTATTCCAGTGCCAGTCACTTTGGCGTAGAAGCAGCAGAGATTTACTGGCACTTTGTTGATGCCATTTGGTTAGTGTTATTTGTCTTAGTGTATCTGATTAATAATTAGCTTCGATAGACTTATTTTTATTCTCAAGAGGTGTTTAATATAAGCATCTCTTTTTTTATTTAAACTAATGTTTCTCAAAACTGCTTAAGCTCTTATAGCTTATAGCTTGTAATTAAAAAGGTTTTACACTAAAGGAAAAATGTATCCCCTGATCCTGTAAAGAATTTCCCTCTGGTAATTTGGCATCAATTAAGGGAATTCCTATGCCTATCAAAGCCGAAATATTATCCTTAAGAGATAATTGAGCAGCAATGCCTACTGATGCGAGGGTGTTTGTTTCTAGCCGAAAATCATCAGTATTCCAAATACGTGCGAAATCGAAGAAGGGACTCACTTCTACACGCAAATCCCACTCAGGTACATTCAGAACAGTATGGTTTAATCCAACAGAAAAGGAAACTCCGTTATCTCCTTGAATTATATCCCTACTGTAGCCTCGAACACTTGTCACTCCACCTGCCAAAAACTGTTCTTGAGCAAATAGGGGGCGATTGGCTAGTTGAATTGTTCCTCGTAGATTAAGATTAGTCTTGCCAGAGATTGCTCTTAAATATCGTGATTGTCCTTGCCAAAGCAAATATTTACTATCAGGTGATTCATTATTATTGATAGTTGAACCAAAAGCATCAATACCAATAGCAACCTGAGAAGCTATAGAAAATACACGATCGCTACTGCGATCGCTGTATTCTTGAATGAAGCGTAGAGTAGATATAATACTTCTACCATCCTCATCTAAGCCTCTAGCAAGATCGAAAAAACCCCGATCGTTAATGGAGAATTGAGTATTTTGGTGAGTAAAAGCAAAGGCTGCAATTAAGTTTTGACTTGGTTTATTAATTACATCTTGAATGATGGTGACTCCGTAGCCAAGGCTATCACTTCCTAGATTTAATGAAGTAAAGGGTTCGAGAATGATTTGGTTTTCACTGCGGTTGTGAGAGATCCGAACAGAAGTTCCCCTCGCACCCAGAGGCGCAATGTACTGCAATCTTTCTAAAGATTCGCTACCTTCGCTTTTAGCGTAACTAACTCGAAATGTGTCTCCCAAACCAGATAAATTTCGGTTATCAATAGAAACTCGACTGCGTAATGAACCCACGCTGGCAGTTATATCATTGTCTATATTTAAGGTTAAATCGAAGCTGTCGGCTTCTTCTATTTCTAATTTAAGAAAACTTTCTCCTGGTTTTATCCCTTGAGATAGTTCGGCTGAAATCTTTTTAATAAGAGGGTTTAACTGTAGCAGCTGCAAAGCTTCTAGTAATTTATCTTGATTTACTGGTGCTTCTGATGCGATCGCAACTCGGCTACGGATATATTCTGGATGTAGTTTTTTTAACCCTAGAACCTCGATCTCGCCAATTGTTCCTTCAATGATTTTTACTTCTACAGTGCGATCGCTTATTTTTTGGGGAGGAATAAATGCGCCAGTCGTAAAGTAACCGCGATCGATATACAGTTGCGTAATAACCTGCTGTATTTCTAGTAGTTCGGTAAAATGAAGTGGACGAAATAAATAGGGCTTTAATGCTCGATCTATTTCTGTTTGGGGAATAACATTATTGCCAACAATCTTGAACCGACTAATAACAATGGTTTCGGGAATATTTTTGGGTAATGTAGGAGTTTGGGCGATAAATTTTGCTGAAGGCGATTTGGGAATGGCAACGGCTTTATTGGCAGAAATTAACAAATAGCCAAATATAAAAATTAATACCTTTTCAACCAAGCTGACAGTAGACAAAATTTTTAACAGCTTGTGGTCAAATCCTTGGTATCTCATACTTGCACAATTATTTTTCCTAATTTTTATACCATTTAACAGATAACTAGACTAAGGAAAGATTATAACGATCTGACAATTATGCTAACTTATGAGATAACTTATCTAATTACGAAGTCTGTAATCTCAATTTCATTTATCAGATAGTACAAATAGTGAATCCTTTATTCGCAAGATTTTTTAGAGCAGTTTATCGCAAAGAACCCGTTTCTGGCTTCATTTTGATTTTGGGTGTAACCGATGCCTTGATTGGCGGGCTTGATGGGCGTGGTGGTTTGTTATCCGTTGGCTTATTAATCGCTTTATTGGGAATAATCATGCGCTGGCGACAAGGAAGCAAAAAATCCCAAGAAACTTTTGCTCCAGAGCAAGTTAGATATCTTTTACCTCCTGGCTCTACTCGTCAACCTTTACCTTTATTGATGAGCAGTAAGCATCGCAAGTAGCAAGTGCTGTGTTGTTATAATTTTGTATGAGCAATGAAAATATAGATCAAACCCATCCCCAGAATAGAAAGGATCGGGCAACGGTAGATGGTTTGTTACAAGTCCAGTCTGAGCCAAGCGATCGCAATTTGGTTGAGTTAGCTCGTTTAATCATTCGCTATAGAGATTTTCCTGGAGCAAGAGATATTCAACGTGATTTGCAGGTAGTTTTGGATAGCTGGGGATTGAATGAAGATGAGCTTTACAGGAAAACCAGGGCTATTCATGCTGAAGGTGTAGTGTATCGGCGTACTGCGACGGGAGAACAGCAAGATTGGACTTAGATCGTAGGGAATTCATTTGTTAGGGAAAGCAAATTGTCGGTTCGTAAGTAGTAGGTAGCCAAGAGAAATCGAATTGTCTTGATTTCAATTTTTTTTATCCAAATCAATACGCTATGGTAAAAGAATATAAATAATAATTTTATCAAAATTACCATAAATGATGAATAGTCGAGAATTGGCTCAATATATTGAAGCGACTGATGGGATATCAAAGCCTTGGCTATTAGTGCAGTTGAGATTAAGCAAATTGCAGGAAAGAAAAGATGATATCTCTCCCCATGAATATCTTGGAGAATTAGAAGATATTCAGTCAGATTTGCTCAAGTTGGGGGAATGGTGGAAGGGAAGAGAAGATGAGGTTTTTAAACCGTAATCGAACTTATTCTAGTGGATATTTAAAGTCAAGAAGCGATCGCCTTTTGTATATTTACAGGCGATCGAGAATTTCGTTAACCAAGAATAGTTTGCTTCTTGCCTATTCCCCAATGTTTTCAGGAGTTTCTTCTGTATTTGCTGGCTGTTGTTGCTCTAACATTTTCTGCTGTTGAAGACGCTTGAAGTCAGATACAGAATCATCTAATTGTCCTTGAGAATCTGCTTCAAACTCCGCTTGGGTACGTCCATTGAGTTGTTGAGCGCGGTGCATTAAATCTACTGGATCTAATCCAGCAGGTGTATCGCCAAAAACATTGCTTTTTTCATTAGATTGATAGCCATTATCTTCCTCATATCTAGACTGAGACAGAGTAGAAGAATTAAATCCTGCTATTAAAGTCAAAATCGTACCTAGACTTAAACCTATAGCTAATTTACTTACTTTGTTATTTTTAAACATAATAAAACCTTTATATCAATTATTAAATTAACCGTGGGTCGGGCAAGAAATAGATCCTACTTTTATTACCATAGCTATTATATTGCCCCCCAAAAACGATCTTAAGCAAAACGACGGCGTAACAGGGGTTGGATTGCTAATAATATCAAAGCGTCAAAGGCTAAAAGCACTAAAATAACGCTGGTAAAACTAAATCCAATCCAAGGAGTCTCCATCACGACACTATTAATTGCCCAGTCTGCGTGTCCATAAATATAGCGAATTGGTTCGATCGCATAAGTTAAAGGATTGAGACTAGCAACTACCTGTAACCATCCAGCCATAAAGCTTAGAGGCGCGAGGGCAGTACTGGCAAACAACAAGGGTAGGTTAGCCACAAAGATAACCGCAAGTAGCTCAATATGACCAGGTAAAGCAAAAGCTAAACCAAGACTCAAGGCTGTCACTCCCAAAACAATCAGAAATACGATTAAAGCGATCGCGCTTAAACCGACAACTCCTGGTAAACCTGCTCCAAAAATAGCACTAGCAAAGATAATTACTGCGGTTTGAATAAAGCTCAAGGCAATAATATAAATTGTCGAAGCTGCCACAATTGAATAGCGGGAAGACAACGGCGCGACTAATAAACGATTGAGAAAACCAAATTCGCGATCAAACATGACAGGTAATCCTGCATTTAATGCTCCTGAAAAAGCAGTAAAGACAATTACTCCTGGTGCGAGGAATTTAGCGTAACTCAAGTCATTACCAAATAAACCCGAAGGTGCTTTGCTAAAAAGTGCGCCAAACAAAACCAACCACATAAATGGCTGGATAATTCCTGCAACTAAAGTCGAAGGACGACGTTGCAGTTGAATAAATAGACGTTTAGTTAGAGCTAATGTTTCCTGAATAAAATCACCCAAGGAATTAGTTTGCTCGTTGTTTTTTCTATTGATACCTGGGTTTGGTGCTAGGGCTGACTTTATATTTTGACTGGATATTGTCATAGGTATTTATTATGTTGGATAGACAGTTTATAGGTTAAGTTACGTTAAGGGTTAAGAGTTAGAGCTAATAACTAATAGCAATCATTTCATCATCTGCTTCTTCTCTTTTTTAATATCTCTAGAGCTAGATGCTGCTATCTGAGCATCCATTATAGTTTGACCCGTAGCAGCTAGATATACGTCATCCAGGCTAGGACGAGACTGAGCCAGACTAAAGGTTGGTAGATCTACTTCTGAAAGAGATTGCTCTATTTTGCTGAGAGAGCTTTGACCAGATTTGACAATTAAGTTTAAAGAATTACCCTGTACAGTATTAACAATAACGCTTTCCACAAAGGGTAAAGACTCAAGGATGTATTTGGCTTTATTTGCCTCTTCTAAGGCGGTAAACTCGCGGATACGCAAAGTAACGCGATCGCCTCCTAATCTATCCTTCAAATCTGACGGCGTGCCTTCAGCAATTACTACGCCTTGGTCAATAATCGCCAGGCGATCGGCTAAAGCATCAATTTCTTCTAAATAATGGCTGGTGATTAAAACGGTTGTTCCTGCTTCTCGCAGTGCTTGCAAAAACTCCCACACTACCATGCGACTTTCAATATCTAAGCCAACCGTAGGCTCATCTAATACTAATACTTCAGGCTGGTGTAATAATCCTGCTGCCAAATCTAACCGCTTGCGAATCCCACCAGAATAAGTCCCAGTTTTTTTGTCGGCATAATCTTGTAAACCAAGGACATCAATTAATTGATTAGTGCGATCGCCGATTGACTTTTTGGGCAAATGATAAAGTGCTGCCTGTAGCTTTAATAATTCTCTACCTGTTAATACCTTATCAATAGCCACTTCTTGAGCCACATAACCCAGTCTTTGTCTAACAGCCTTGGGAGATGCGATCGCCGAAACACCGCCAACCTCTATTTTTCCGCTGTCGGGTTTTGCTAGAGTACACAAACATCTAATAGTGGTGGTTTTTCCTGCACCATTTGGACCTAGTAAACCAAATATCTCTCCTGGTTGAACAGTAAAGGAGATATCCTTGACTGCGGTCACATCACCATAGCTTTTCTGTAAGTTTTCAATTGAAACGGCAGCAGCCATACTCTCTATCTAACAATTTTGTGTTCTATATACTTATTGTAATAGTTTGGTCAAGGTATAGATATTAATTGTTTGTTTACCAAATCCAATCTAAGTACTAACAGACTGAGGTATTGGTTCACTGGGTTGAGAATATTCGAGATATTGATCGACCACATCATCAGCTTTGCCAATCATTTTTATTTGTCCCTGTTCGAGCCAAATAGCTTTGTGACAGTTTTGACGAATCAATTCCATCGAATGAGAAACTAACAATACAGTGACGTGGTCTTGCCAAAATTCTTCCATCCTCTGACTACATTTGTTTTTAAAAGTGACATCTCCTACTGAAAGCACTTCATCAAGAATTAAAATATCTGGCTTGGTGTCCGTGGCGATTCGCAAATCCCAGACGAGCGGTCATCCCCGAAGACAGTCCCTTGACGGGAACTAAAGCATAGTCTTCTAATTCGGCAAATTTTAAAATTATTTTCGCTCTAGAGCGCATTTCTTCCTGGGAATAGCCCAACATCACCCCATAAAGCACAATATTATCTCTTACCGACAAGTCCGCATCAAAACCAGCACCCAGTTCAATCAAAGGTGCAACTTTTCCTTTAATTCTGACTGTGCCAGAGGTCGGTTTGAGTATTCCTGAAATTAGCTTGAGCATAGTGGATTTTCCCGAACCATTCGCGCCAATAATGCCAACTTTTTCACCGCATTCAATCGTGAGTTGGATATTGTCTAAAACTATTTTTCTAGCTGGATGACGATACTTCCCTTCGATAAAAGAAAGGATAGTTCTCTTGAGATCGTAAGAAAACTCTTCTTGAGTTCTACGCCAAAGGGAAACCCCGTCTAATCTAATCGATTCTTGCATTACCAAAATTTATGTTTAATTTAAAATAGTTACGGATATAAAGATAATTTTGAAAGTTATAGCCTATGAATTTAGGATTTTTTATAGTAGATCCATAAACTGATTACGCCAACTCGAAAAAGCTATTGCCCCAATAGTTAATACTATCAATCCACTGATCAAACTATGAGAAATCAGCACTAGATCGGGAGTATTTCCAGAAAGAGTAATCTGACGAATACTTTCAATAATCGGCAAAATTGGATTTAAGACCAAAAATCGACTAACGGTATCAGGAACAATATCTGGTGGATAGAAAATAGGAGAACCCATCCATAAGAGAAAAGTTACTAGCTCATAGAAATAAGAAAGGTCGCGAAAAAATACATATAATGCGCTCATCAACATTCCCACTCCCGTACAAACTAAAATCAAGCCTATGATGGGAAAAATTAGAGCTATAACGTTGAGAATATTTTTAGAAATAATCAAGGTCACTATTGCCAGTAGTGGAAAAGCTCCCATCAATAATTGAAAGACATTTGCGCCAATAGTAGCCAAAGGAAAGATAAACAGCGGTAAACGTATTTTATTTACTATGCCTCCGTTTTCTACTACGCTGGGCAAAGCTTGTGCTGTGGAAGAAGAAAAGAAGTTAATTACTACTAAACCAGTGAAAGCTGCCAATATATAGTTCAAAGAAGAATTATCATAATACTGAGCAAAAGCAGCACCAAAAATCGCGGTATACAAGCCAGTCATTGCCATCGGATTTAACAGCGACCAGTAAATACCCAAGAACGAGCCTCTATATCTTCTTTTGAGATTACGTCTAATTAAGACAGTTAATAGTTCTCGATACCAAGTCCATTCAGTATTCTTTTCTTTATGGGGAACAGTTGTAACCATATAGTGCTTTTATCGGTTTTTCAAATCAGGCTCTATTGTAATCAAAAGTAGCAAAAAAACTGATAATAACCAGTTTTACCTTGAAAAACAAGGGATAAATTGTTTCTCAACGAATTGTACTTCAAAAAAACCAAAGATCGGATTATTTGCTTTTTATTTCTAACCATAAGCACCTACTTAAACTACAGCAATCTAATTAGTTTGAAATCTTTATAATCGATCAAAAAATGTTTGCCAAACTACTTTATAAAGAATAGAGAGATTGAATATAGGCTTTCTCAAGTCAGCGAAGTATACTCTTTGACGGTCAATAATCCTGAAGCAACAACTAACAACCAACACAAACCAAGGCATCTGACTGTACCTTATTAAAATGAGAACCGCTAAAATGAATCAGTTCAACAAGATCAACAACTTCAAAGGGGGTATGTTTTGCTTTAAACTGTGAGATGGCTCATTATAATTTGGAACAAATTAATAACAATGGAAATCGGGCAAAAAGTAAAAGTCTATAGAATCAAAGACAGGGTGAATGGCAGTGTAGCTGGCAAATTAGGCAAAGTTGGTACTGTCAAAGAATACAAAATGACTGATGGTAGTGGTGTGGGCGTAGTAGTTCAGTTTGACGATAGCACTTCTACTTGGTTCTTTGAGGATGAAATTAAGCCCGTAAACTAGTCATAATAAAATAATCCATATAACAGACCAAATTTTTAAATATGTCCTCGATCGTCACCTTTATAGGTAAAGGCGGAACAGGTCGCACCATTAGCGCGATCGCAACTGCAAAAAAACTAGCTACAGAAGGCAAAAAAGTTCTTTTAATTGGACAAGATTCTAGTCCTGCTTGGGGAATGTTGTTAGGAATTACCCCGACTAACGAGCCACAAGAAATGGCAGCAAATCTTGCCACAGTGCAATTGAACTCTACTTTCTTGCTAGAGAACAATTGGGAAGAAGTTAAACGACTAGAAGCTCAATACTTGCGATCGCCAATTCTTAAACAAGTATATGGTCAAGAGTTGGGTATCCTTCCTGGTATGGATGTAGCCCTAGCTCTTAATGCTATTCGTGAATACTATCAAAGCAATAAATACGACGTAATTGTCTATGATGGCTCAGGAGGAATCGATCCTCTAAGAATGTTTGGGATGCCAGACATATTAAGCTGGTATTTTCGCCGTTTTCGCGGAATTTTTACCGAATCAGATATCGTCAAGACTCTTTCTCCGTTTGTGGGACCAGTTACTAGTGCCGTATTAAACACAACCTGGACGGCAAACGATATTTCGGGTAACAGCAATAATCCTGCCACTCAAATGCTAGAAAATGGTACTAAAGCTCTTAATCAAGGCAATGTTTTAGCTTATTTAGTAAGTACTTCTGACCCCGTAGCCTTAGCTACGGCAAAGTATCTTTGGGGTAGCGCGCAGCAGATAGGCTTAACTGTAAATGGAATCCTGATCAATCAAGACCAAGGTACGGATAGTATTTCTACAGACTTTGCACCTTTGACGGTTTCTAATGTACCCAAATTTGATGGTAGTAACTGGCAAACTTTAATTGATGGATTACCTGCTATGTCTGGAGGAGTCAACGCTCCCAAGCCAATCGAATTTGTCATGAGCGATCGCAAAATAAAGGTGTACTTGCCAGGATTTGACAAAAAAGAAGTAAAACTAACTCAATACGGTCCAGAAATAACTATCGAAGCAGGAGATCAACGTCGCAATATTACCCTACCTCCTGCTTGGCGTGGTAGTTCAGTTACAGGGGCAAAATTTCAAAATGGCTACCTGGAGGTTACTGTTGGGTAAAGAGTTAAGTAATAAGTAATAAGTAATAAGTAACAAGTAATAAGTTTCTCTGGAAAAGGTTTAATACAATACAATCATGTCTGATTCGCCAACCAAGATAGAAAAAGCCGATAACTCGGGAGATTCTAAAGCCCGTCAACTGCTAGGAATGAAGGGTGCAGCATCGGGAGAGACTTCTCTGTGGAAGATACGGCTGCAATTGATGAAGCCTATTACCTGGATTCCCCTTATTTGGGGCGTAATCTGCGGTGCTGCATCTTCGGGTAACTATACCTGGACGGTCGAAAACTTTCTGTTGTCAGCAGCCTGTATGCTTCTTTCAGGACCATTAATGACTGGTTACACTCAAACGGTCAACGAACTGTATGACCGTGAAATAGACGCAATTAACGAACCCTATCGCCCAATTCCTTCTGGGGCGATTTCTCTACCCCAGGTCAAAGTGCAAATTTGGGTGTTGTTATTAACCGCTTGGGCATTAGCCTATGGATTGGACTTGGCAACGGGTCATGATTTCCCCACAATCCTTTGTTTGGCTCTTGGTGGTTCGGTTATTGCTTATATTTATTCTGCTCCACCATTAAAGCTAAAACAGAATGGTTGGCTGGGTACATATGCTTTAGGCTCTAGCTATATTGCCCTTCCCTGGTGGACTGGTCATGCTTTATTCGGTGAATTAAATTGGCGAATTGTGATTTTAACTCTGATCTACAGTTTTGCAGGGTTGGGTATTGCCATTGTTAATGATTTCAAAAGTGTTGAAGGCGATCGCGCTTTGGGTTTAAAATCTTTACCTGTAATGTTTGGCGTAACTACTGCTGCTTGGATTTGCGTCATTGCGATCGACGTTTTTCAAATTGGCATCGCAGGTTATCTTGTGGCAATCCATGAAAATCTTTTTGCTACCATTGTCTTTCTGCTAGTTATTCCACAAATCGTATTTCAGGATATGTATTTCCTCCGCAATCCTTTAGAAAATGATGTTAAATACCAAGCTAGCGCACAACCATTTTTAGTATTTGGAATGTTGTTTACGGGTATTGCATTAGGACACGCAGGGATATAATTAGCAATTAGCGATCGCTTTTTTCATCACTGATTTGATGTATTCAGTTTTTCCTTGAGTATATGCTTCTCTGTCTCCTTTGAAGCGTTGAGCGAGGTGGTGTTTTAGTTGAGAATATTTAGCTGCTTCGTCTGGATGTTGACGTAAATAATCCCGAAATAGTAAACGCTCCCACAAAACACTATCTGGCTCGACCATATGAATATGATGAGTGCGAGGACTATTAGGTGGCAAACCTTTGACGAAAAACATCCTCTGGGGATCGGGATTGTTTTGCCAATAGCTATAGCCTAGTAGTTTTAATGGTGAGATGGCTATTTGCTTGGCAAGTTTCAAAGAATTGACTCCTACCAGTAAATCAATATATCTGTATTTATCTGGGAAAACCTTTGACCTACGAACAAGTTATCAAGGGAAAGTTGCGATCGCAGAAATTGCTAATCAGGTTGGTTTTGCCGATCAAAGTCATTTAACTCATCACTTTAAACGTCACGTTGGGGTAACTCCCAAAGTTTTTAGACAACTTTAAGTCAGAATCTTCTAAAAACACCAGAATTTACAATATTTACCATTGCAACATCTCTTACCCTATGAGCAAGTTCTATCTACAGGAGATGTATTTATGTCTGTCGAAGAAAACAAGAAAATTGCTTTACGTTTTGCTCGAGATGGTTGGGGTACGATGTCTAATTGGGAACAAGTGTGGGATGAATTAATGTCATCCGACGTGGTTTATCACTTCAATAGCAGTTCCAAACCAATTATCGGACTGGAAGCTAATAAAGAATTTAACGTTAGTTTATTCCAAGGATTTCCTGATATTAAACAGACGATAGAAGACATAATTGCTGAAGGAGACAAAGTTGTGTACCGCAGCTTTTTTAATAAAACAAGCAAAGTAAGAAAAAAGTAAGAAAAAGGCGACTGTCTCTCGCAGTCGCCAACCATGAGGTATGAATCAACAGTTGACTAAAGCCAACCATTTATCACTTAGACTTAAAAGCATTTTATTATGCGTTTCTTTTAATCTCTTAATATAAGGGGTGTAATTACTCACAAAAAGCGATCGCATAGTTCGCTGACTTCTTTTTAGTTCTATTGATAAAGTGTTATTGATATAAAACAAATTAGATATTTTATAAATGGTAGGGTTTCTACCCAATAAGGGTGTAGACAACCGTATAAATAATATGTTGCGTGTACAAGCAAGTCTTTGTTACATTTATTTACATAGAACAAAATAAAACTTAACACAGCGGAGGTCAGACATGACAACCCTATTAATTGCAGTATTTCTCATTGGTTGGACAGCAGCAGCCCTAATTGGTACACAGGCTTATTTTCGAGGCGAACAAACCAAGCCTATTCACGAACGCAATTTGAAATCTGAATCTTTTGAACAGCTAGCAAAGTCTTTCACTGGTAGAGATACTGACTATAGCGAGCGTACTCCTGCATTTGCACTAGATACATACACTAGCAACAGTCTTTCTCAGAAATAGAAACCTCAACTCGAATTTAGTTTTCAATACAAAACAACCCTAAGAGCTAGAAAGCAATAAAGTTAGATGAATTATCTAAGTTAACCGCAACCCAGCTTTCGGGGTTGTTCATTTTTTTTGTATTTAGTTTTGCGAGACAGCCCGCCCTAAAGGATACCGCTCCGCATATTGCGCGGGTCAGTTGCGGCTAAAGCTTTACTCGCGTTGGAGGGACTGTTGCCCTAAAGGATACACCTACGAATAAGGTTGCGATCGCTCTTGATTCAACTATTCTAAAATTATTCAGCAGTAGCCAACTCTGTGCTGCCACGAGCGCGACGACGAGTTAAAGTATTAAATAGCATTACGCCGATCGCTTTAACCAAGTTACCTTCTAGCTCTTGGAACAATTTCATATTCATAGCAAAGGCTTCATTAGCCTCATCGACAATTCTTTCTGCGGTAGCTTCATCGATAGGCAAGTCGTTCATCGCTTGGCGATAATTATCTTTGAAAGCTTTTTCATCAGGAATATCGGCAAACTCATAAAAAGCTGTTCCCTCACCATCAGAGAGATTCATTGCTCTTTGAGAAATTTTCTTCAAAATTTGTCCACCAGACAAATCTCCCAAATAACGAGTGTAACAGTGAGCTACAAGTAATTCAGGGCTAGACTGGGCTATTTCTCTAATACGGGCTACATATTCTTTCCCCGCTTTGGTGTTTTTTGCTTCTTCGCGCCAGTTAGCACCGTAATAGAAATGCAAATCTTCTTCTAAGCTTTGTTTGCGATTTAGCTCGGGAAAATAGATGGGGGCAACTAAAGGATGATCTTTGAGTCGTTCCATTTCTTCTTCCATTGCAGAATAGACAAAGTAAAGACTTGTGACTAATTTGCGATAGGATTTCTTTTCAACAACTCCTTTAAGAAAACATTTAACAAAACCAACATTTTCCGCCATTGTGTGAGACTTCTTTGTCCCTTCACGCAACATTGTGGCTAAATTAACGCTCATACTAAATTTCCTACTTTTATGATTAACTTACTGGTCTATATATTTATGACAAAGATCTAAAAATCCACTTAGTCTACTAACCTAAACTGAATCAATGAGTATTGTTATTAAGAATTCTTACACAAGAAAATAATCTACAAAAACATCAAATTCAGACAAATAAAGGTTTATAAGTCAAGATAGATGCAATAAATATTTATTGCCACACAAAAAGCATATCTTTTCTGTACAGTACTTGATAGTAGTATTCCCTAATAAATGCTAAATGCTAACTGATGTATGCTTTAGATAGAGTCTTTATTAATAATTAACAGTGACATCTTCTAGTAATAATTTTACCTATCCTTCCGCCCATCAGATAGAACAAAGCGATAACTACCACGGAGTAACTGTAAAAGATCCTTATCGTTGGCTAGAAAATCCCGATTCGGCAGAGACTAAAACCTGGATAGCCGAGCAAAATAAAGTTACAGGACAATATTTAAGTAATATTTCAGCAAAGGAAAAAATTCAGCAGCGTTTGACGAACCTTTGGGATTATGAAAAATATGGTAGTCCTTTTAAGCGAGGAAACAGATATTTTTATTTTAAAAATGATGGCTTGCAAAATCAAAGTGTTTTGTATACTCTTAACTCTTTAGATGATGAGCCAAAAGTATTATTAGATCCCAATAAGCTATCAGAAGATGGTACAGTCGCTTTGTCAGGTTTATCCATTAGCGATGATGCTAAGTGGTTAGCCTATGGTTTATCTACCGCAGGATCGGATTGGGTAGAATATCGAATAAGAGATGTTGAGACAGGAAAAGATAGTGCAGACAATTTGAAGTGGATTAAATTTTCTGGCGCATCTTGGACAAAAGATAACCAAGGTTTTTTCTACAGTCGCTATGATGAACCGAATGAACAAACTAAGTTAGAAGACGTTAATTATTATCAAAAGCTTTATTATCATCGCTTGGGTACAGAGCAAGCAGAAGATACTCTAATCTATCATCGTCCCGACCAAAAAGAATGGGGTTTTGGCGGTGGTGTTACTGAAGATGGCAAGTATTTGATTATCGGCGTTTGGTTAGGTACGGATAGTAAAAATTTGGTTTTCTATAAAAACTTAGAACAGCCTGATAGTGAAGTTGTTGAATTAATTAGTGAATTTGAAGCTAGCTATGGCGTAGTCGATAATGACGGGGATACCTTTTGGGTACAAACCGATCTTGATGCGCCTAGAGGAAAATTGATTGGGATCGATCTAAATAATCCAGATAAAGATAACTGGCAAGAAATTATTCCTGAAGCACCAGAAACCTTAGAAGGTGTGGGAGTATTAAATAATCAATTTGTTGCAGACTATCTCAAAGATGCGCGATCGCAAGTTAAGATATTTAATCTAGATGGTAGTTTTGCCAGAGAAGTAGAATTACCAGGCATAGGATCGGCGGGTGGTTTTGGCGGGAAGAGAGAAGATACTGAAACTTTCTATACCTTTACTGGCTTTACTACTCCTGCAACAATTTATCGCTACGACATGGTGACGGGAGAAAGTAAGCTATTTCGTCAGCCCAAAGTAGATTTTAATCCTGATGATTACGAAACACAACAGGTATTTTATGCCAGCAAAGATGGGACAAAAATACCGATGTTTATTACCCACAAAAAAGGAATAAAACTGGATGGCAATAACCCCACTCTTCTTTATGCCTACGGTGGTTTTAATATTTCTCTGACTCCTAACTTTTCCATTAGTAATGTAGTTTGGATGGAGATGGGAGGAGTATATGCCGTAGCTAACTTAAGAGGTGGTGGTGAATACGGCGAAGCTTGGCATCAGGCGGGGATGAAAGATAAAAAGCAGAATGTCTTTGATGATTTTATTGCAGCAGCAGAGTGGCTGATCGAAAATAAATACACCAGTACTAAAAAACTAGCGATCGCAGGGGGAAGTAATGGCGGTTTATTGGTTGGTGCTTGTATGACTCAACGCCCTGATTTATTTGCTGCGGCACTACCTGCGGTGGGTGTATTAGATATGCTGCGCTTCCATAAGTTTACGATTGGTTGGGCATGGTGTTCGGAATATGGTACGCCTGATGATGAGGCAGACTTCAAGACTCTTTATACCTATTCTCCCTTGCATAACTTAAAAGAAGGTACAGCATACCCTGCCACTATGATAACCACTGCCGACCACGACGATCGCGTTGTTCCTGCCCACAGCTTTAAGTTTGCTGCTGCGTTGCAGGCTGCCCACCAAGGAGATAATCCTGTTTTAATTAGGATTGAGACAAAAGCGGGACATGGTGCGGGTAAGCCTACCACTAAAGTTATTGAAGAAGCTGCTGATAAATGGGCGTTTCTTACTGCTAATTTGAATGTCGATCTAGAAAGTTGATTCATCTTCGGAAACTCTGTTTTTTCTTTGTTTGTACAATTACAGTCGATCTCTCTAAATGAACTACAGGTTCGGATACAAATGAGAATATTCCTATTTGCGAGGCAAAGCGGTTGAGGGGTTCCCCCGATATAGCTATTGCCGAGGGTGTATCCGAACTTGGTAGAGTTTTGAAAAGATACGGAAGATTAAAATAAAGATATAAATTAAAAGCCTTCTGCAAAAAAGAATAAGCGATATCGAAATTTGCTAATAGACATCGAACGCATAAGACAGCAAGCACGAAACGAAAATACATCGCCAAAAATGTTAGCCAGACTAACTATGAAGAACAAGAATGGGCTAATAGCTCTATTTTTCCTTCTGAATTGACGATCCAGCTTTTTGCTTCAGTTATAGAATTGTCTGTAATAGGTTCTTGTTGATAAATTCGAGCCAAGTTTTGAGATGCAACCGTTTCAGTAGAAGATCCCCAAAATTTCAAATTTATCCCTGTAGATATAGAATTAAAGATTTTATTTATTGCTATGCTCTCATTTTGTTGGGTAGCACAGGTAGAAACAGTTAATTCTGTCGGATTGTTTATTGTTTGGGATAGTTTGATCGCATTTATCGGCTGATTACTGTTAATCCTGGATGCAGCAACAATAATATTCCTTAATTGTTCGTTTTTGTGGTCAATATTGGTAATTACTGTCTCCTCCGCTAAATTTAGTGCGTTAGCCTCTATGGAAATTGCTCCATCTTTTCCCAAACCTAAGTTAGTAGCATCAATACGACTACCATCACTAAAATTGATTACATCACCCGTAATTCCGATATTACCTACATTACCGCTAGCATTGATATTGCCTTGACTAAAAATACCGCTATTGTCTCCATTAGCAATTACACCGTTGGTTTCAACAATGATTTTCCCTGCATTCCCTACTGCCAAAGTATTGGTGCTGACTTTTCCTCCACTATGAAGATGTAAAGTATCCGCAGCAAGATATATTCCCCCTCCGTGACTATATCCTTTTGTCTCAGTAGAAATTTGACTATCATTGGCGATGGAAATAGTCTCAGAATTTACTTGAATAATTCCCCCGCCTTGAGTATAAGTAGAGCTAGAAATACTGCTAGAACTTTCGTTCTCACTATCTAAGACAATTGAACTAGCATCTATATCAATATTCCCGACTTCTCCCGTGCCAATTATGGTGTAGGAGATACTGTTAGGAGAAGTTTGCAGAGTATTTAGAACATCAGGATTTGAATTTTCAATATTATCAGCAAAATTACCAGCATAGATTTTTGCCCCATTTTGAATTGTAAGAGTATCTGTTGCGATCGCAATATCTCCTCCATTACCAATATCTGTAATAGCATGGGCAAATATACCGCTGTCATTAATTAAATTAATTTCTCGAGCATTAATAGTTAAATTTCCACCATTTCCCAAACCCAGAGTATTAAGAGCAATTTGCGCTCCATCTTGAATAGCTAATCGATTGGTGTGTAGGTTAATATTTGCTCCATTACCTGCTGCATCTTCTGCAACAATAGAGAAAAAACCGCTATCAATACCCACCAATTCTATTTCTTGAGCATTGATAGTTAAATTTCCCCCATCGCCAACACCATTAGTATTGAGATATATTCCCCCATCAAAAATAGATAAGGAATCACTTTTAATCAGAATATCGCTGCCATCTAACGAAGTATCCGTTAGAATTGTCGAACCTTCCGTTAGACTCACAGAATCTCCCCGTAACCGAACATTTCCTCCACTGTCACCACTAACTTCAATCGATGCAGCCTCAGATAAATTAATCTCTCCAAAACTATTTGCTGCTGCATAATTTAATTCCCATCCCGTGGTGCGGAGATTCAGCCCTACTGTCTGATTACTTCCTACACTACCTAATTCAATATTTCCTTGAGGTGCGGTTAAATTTCCTCCTGCTAAGAAAACATTTCCCCCAATCAAAGCAAGAGTCTTATGGGCTAAAACTTCTAACCCCACAGGGCGATTTTGGCGATCGATAGTATGATTATTAGAATTAAAAGTTAGTTGATTACCCAAACCCAATACAGAAATATCTTGGGGTTGTTCGCCATATTGCAAACCAACAGGAATATTAACAGTAAGCAAGGGATTAGCTTGAGGATTTACCGCGCTGAATTCCTTGTCTCCAGCAAATTGAATACTATCTGCGGTACTACTAATAAATGAACCACCAATATCCAAACTAGCATTTTCACCAAAAATAATGCCATTAGGATTAATTAAAAACAAATCCGCACTGCCATTAGCTTCGATTAAACCATTGATTTCCGAAATAAAATTACCCGTAACTCGGCTAAAAATAGCCGTAATATCGTTGGCATTATTAAAATAAGCCGTATCGATCGCATTGCTTAAGTTATCTGGATTAATCGAAAATTCACTAAAACTATGAAATAAGTTTGTTCCTTTAACTGTGCCACCATTAATCTCAACGGTGTTGCTGTTATTAGTAACTGTAGAATTATTGGGTAAAGTGCGATCGGGGATGATTTGAGCGTAGGCAGTAGAGGGATTACAGACAATAATACCTGTAATTAAAAACGTAAATTTCGCCTCAAGACAAGATGATAAGGGTAAATTTATAAATTCTGAGATTGGCACGATCGCGGGTTCTAAACTCTAATAGGGAATTTGAGTTTAAACGAGATTGAAAATAACGTCTTTAAAATAATTACTAATTGATTACGATCGCAGATCTTTTGGGGGAAGACAACTAGCTTGGAGTAATGATTTTTATAAAACAGCTACTTTCAACAGACTAATGAAAAAATTACCAGCTTGGATACCCAACTTTAATTCCTGGATGAGCGCGATTCTTCTTTTGCTACTAGTACGGGGAATGAAATATCTGCTTCGAGCAATATTGGAAAATACTGAGTATCGTTTCTTAAAATTACTTTCTCTCAATAGCCATGCAGTGCTTTATCTGCTGATTATCCTATCTCCTATTGCTGTAATTGCGATCGCTCATCATATTTTACATATTTGTCTGGATTTGTTTATTCCTGATAGCCAAACCCCTGAAATGAAGGGACGTAAATTTTGGTTTCCTGGCATCATGAGTTGGTGGGAAGGATTGTATGGCTGGCTGACAATTGTTCTAACGATGATTATTAGTACAGCGATCGGCGTAATCATCTTTTCTCCCAACTATTATTTATCAGAGATGACTAACTGGTGGTTAGGAACAAGAAACTTTTTAAACTCGCTGATGTTTATTCGCTTGGTGTGTGTTGCTTATCTATATCAGTTTGAACAAATAGTACGCCAGCATTTGATTTCTGTTGGCGCAAAAATTAATGTACAGTAAAATTTTGACAATTGCCAATTGACAATTGTCAATT
>CAWCWY010000006.1:0-133161 GCA_963799375.1 uncultured cyanobacterium | reverse complement strand
TTAGTTTTATCGAATAGATACCGAGGGCAACTAGGTAGTGTAAAACATACCCGCAGGCACGATTGTCATCACAAACTTTGTTATATTGCATTAAAAGCCTTGAGAAGTTCATGGATGTTGCTAGGTTGGCTCAAGTAAATGAAACCATATCTCAGGAAAGGAATTGACATGGACAATAAATTCTATTCAGCCAGTTTATCGATGCTGATCATTGCTACAATGGCCACGGCCCTGTCTCAAGTTGTTGATTACGATGAAATGAACAACAAAGTAAGAACAAGCTAAACAGAATGAATCGGCGAGATCCTCGCAGAAGCTGCGAGAAATCTCAAATAATGCTATGGAAGCTACTGGGATCAGAGCTTATTTACGCACAGATTTTCCAGAGCGGCGCAGGTTGAGCTCAGGGGAAGAGAACCTGTCACCTACCTCTTAAGTGTTTCATTAGAGTCAAAAACGAAAGTATAGGTGGTCCAGAAGCTCCTGTGCTAGTTGCAAGCATCCTAGAGTTGATCTATCAAAGCGGTCAACTTGTTTTCGGACTCCTACGCTGTGAGCAGGGCAACGGAAGAATGCAAGATGGCCCTCAGAAACGTGAAGTCCGCTAAAGCTCGATATGGAGATCTAAGAGAGCGGATTTCTCAGTACGACGATCGGAAGCTTAAATCGTTTCTCAACTCCCTCTTTCTGAGTCATGTTGAAATTTGCGAGGGGCGCGCGATCAAGGCTAACATTGGTTTGATGATCGGAGTCGGTGCTGGAGCGGGTGGTCTTAAATGCTTACTCAGCGACGGGACTGTCCGCAGGTACTTAAATGCCTCCCTATCCCTCGAGGCGGGTATCGGATTTAGGACTGGTGTGGTTAGAACTACATCGCATGGAGCCTTAGCGGGTAAAGTTGGTAGTTTAGATTCATCATTCGATCATAATTCGACTACGGTAGTTGCTTTTGAGATAGATAGTTTAGGGAAATTTCAAGAAGAGTCCGATGGATACGAGCGATTTAACACCATGGTAGGCCTATTTTCGGCGGGCCGCCATCTAACTCGGTAGAGGGTAGCGCTGGCATCAGAGTATTTAACGCCAGAACCCACTGGGGTCATCTATTGGATTACTTGAAATAGATCCACGGTTGAGTTTGGAGAGACTTTCGATTACATATTTAGTCCTCGTAATCTGGCAATCTTTACAAGCTCGTAAGATCTTCATTTCGTGTTCAATAAGAAGCGCCATTCGTCCGATGAAGATTGTCGGAGGAGGTCAGGTAATGAAGATCATAAAGACAAGGCGAAAGCTTGGGGCAATGAGTTTTGGGTTTGTTGTGTTTTATCTGGCGATTTCTGATGGTGTGGTTGAGGGCGATATTACATTGGCGCTCGAAGAGCTACTACTTTACGCTTGCGTACCCTTAAGCTACATTTTTTTTAAATCGTATGTTTCGACGCAACAGGGCCGCAATATTCCTTCTGCCATCGAAAACGAGATCATTATAACAACAGGGCCTGCCGAATATGGTGTCAACCGCGCGATGATTCCGGGGTGCCAACTGTATTTAACCCAGAAGCAACTCTGCTATATCAAAAAATCTCCCCTCACTAAGCATGCGCCCTTATCATTTCCCCTTCGGGATATTGTAGCAGTTGGTAGAACTAGTGCCCCTGGCTTTTGGAGTGATCATCTAGCGATTACTATGCGATCTGGAGAAACCCATCTTTTTGGCATCTCAGAAGTATCACCATGGGTTGAGGAGCTTCAAAAGCTTCTTGTAGCCTCTTCACAGCTCAAAAAAGCGAGCTGAAAGAAGGATTGGTAAGGATGACGGAACTTCAAACCAGGTCCAGTCATCTTTATATTTTTGATCCTCGCTAGTTGTTAATGCTTGAAAAATTCGTAGTAACCACAAGAGAAAGCTACTTTCGACATGAGGTCTGCACAAGACTGGCCACAATGGTTGGCAGGCAAAAGTTTGGCGCATCTGAGCATTAAGAGCCGAGAGTGCGATTCCATGGGGCAAGTGACTCTTTGACAATAATAATCATCAGCGACTCGATTGTTTGGCCTTAAAATCGATAATACAGTTCAGAAATCATTCGCTTAAAAGTACCCAAAGGAAAAAAATGAAACTCTTCAAAAAGACAAAATTCTAAATTCTCTCGATTATTACTATCCTCCAGTTCACCTCTGGCTTAGCTCAAACAGGCTGTTACGACTGCTCAATGCATGGACATTGGGCAAATGAGCTCTTTTCAATTGAGGAGAAACACCGCTCACCGAGCTTACTAATTGGACATAGCTTACAGTTCTCAAAGCAGCGACACTCTTGCCCCATGTGAAGGCCGTGGCAACTGTAGGCGCGCCTAGCGATATTAAACATCTCATTAAACTTTTTGAAAACGACCTAGAGAAAATCCAAAGAGATGAGCAAGCGGATGTCAGTTTAGCAGGTCGAGATTTCACTATAAATAAACAGCTTATTAAAGACATAACTGAGGCCACTCTTCTCGAAGAAGTTAAAAACCTTAGAAAAGTATTACTCGTTCTTTATTTTCCTATCGACAGTTCGGTCTCGATCGATCATGAAGCAAAGATTTTTGTTGCTGCTAGACATCCATAAAGCTTCGTGTCTTTTGACGACTCTGATCATCTCCTGACGACAGAGGAGGATGCAATATATGCGGCTAACATTATTGCGCCTTGGGCGAAGAGATATGTGATGTCTGGAAACTAAATTATCTAGCAGGAAACAGCTTATGCTTAGAGCAATCTGACTTCATCCCATCTCAAATATTTTCATGACTATCGCCAGGGTACGTGCATTTGAAAAAAATGAACTCCAAACCATTATGGATTAACTTTGATCTAAAGTGACTCCAATGCTTTTGGCGCCATTGAGACCACTAGAAGGATGGGGCCCTTTCTGGATCTCTAGGCACTAGTGCATAACATGAACCCCAGAGTAGGTATTCACCCCTATTATAATGTCTTTTGGACTAAACAGGAGCACTCTAGGTTGGAAAAAGTAACTCATTGGCTCCTCTTTCCGCCTTAAAAGCGTTTTTCTTGCGCTTTTGAGCTCCTGTATTTGCTAAATTGTCAGGATGTAAAAAATTCAAAAGCTATCACGAAGATTGTGTTCTCCGATTAAGATTAAAGGGTCGTGTGACTAACCTCTAAAATTCTTTGCTTGGAAACAAGCACAACCATTTTGAGGCGATATTATAAGGAGGCTAGCTTGTCTTTGGCAAATCTATTAGTTTTAATTAGCTTACTCATAGTGGATTCCTCCTTTGCTCAGAAACCTGCAGATGAAGGACTTGAAGCATACTCCATTCGACCCAAAATAGAGAGCTTAAGGGCAAAGGGACGCAAAGACCTCGGCAAACGCTGGGAAAAACTAAGACCCGCCCATTTAGAATTTGTCGTGCAGATAGCAGAGATCTACCCAGACCGGGAAATTGTTTTCCTTGCACGGGATGGTGAGCTTTTCTACGATACGGCGAAAATATTGTATGCGAATGAACCTAAGCAGCTAAAGAGGTTTCACTTGCTAAACGTTTCCAGTGCCAGTATTAGGTCTAAGAACCTTAAACCTTATCTGGTGCAAAACGGTATCAGCGATGAAGCGCTCCTTGAGGGCAGACGATTTTTATTCATGGACAGTGGATTCAACGGATCCATTCCAAAAGTTATCTCTAAAACCTTATCGTTAGCAAACCGCGGTCACAATGAGACCCACCTGGTCCTGTCCACCAACCGTGAGCATCCTTCCAGTCGCAGCTTCTTAACTTATTTGGATCAAAAAGCTGCAAAAAAAGATCCCACCAACTTCAGGGATCATATAATCGGTTATGAGTTCATGCCAAGATTTACTGAGCGGGCAATAGACTATAAGATGGTTAATGGAAACTGGGCAGCCGTATCACAGAAAAAAGGGTTTAGGACGATTAAACCTGATGGGAGAGTAGCACCTAGGGATGCCAAAAGATGTATGGAAGATTTGAAGTACTATCTTCAATCCGATGAGGCTCAAAAGCTCTTCAAGAAGAGGAGAAAGGTCTGGCAGAAACTTTACCAGATGAGAAAGGACGAGGAATTGCTAGTGTCTTATATGCTCCAATTACTGCGTAAAGATAGCAAGCGTAATGAGGCCGTAGTTAGGGATTTTATAGAGGCTATACAAAGAAATACTATCTCTGGACCCGATATGTGGCTCACACCTTCTCACGTAGGCTTATCAGCCACGGATCCAAGAAAGACAACGACCGGCTACAGCAATTTTTTAGATGTTTTAGAAGAATCTGCAGAGTTGAGACCGTTTTTGAACCAACCCTACGAGAACATTCCTGAACTCTTACATCGCAATTCCTTTGAGATCCTTGATAGGCTTAGATCGGAGGTGGACGATCGTGTTTTTCAAAATCTATTCTACGATATTTTAGGGGCGCAAGAGATCAATATTTCGCGGGAATATATCATCCATCTTATGAGCGAGGGTGACCCCGACGTCCTTGCATCCTTAATGTATGGAACTTTCAAAGTTGCAGAGGGTGGTTCAAAATTAGAGTTCCTTGAGAGATTGGTGGCGATGACACGTCTCAAAAAGGGGCATGAGCTTCTACCAATTATGGTTAAAGCAACCTCTATGTGGAAGGTCAATAGGGGAAGTACCCATCTTCTTGACGAGGTATTTGAAAGGATACTTCGGGAAAACGACTCAGAACTAATGGCTTCGATGGCGAAGACTATTACCCTGAGCTACCCGCCCGAGAAGTGGGAAAGCATGGCCATCAAGCTCATCCGAAAAGCGTTTGAATCTCAAAATGATGCAATCCTCTCGAATTTAAGTGTCTACACCTTTTCAAATCCGGCATCGAAGAACATGAGTGAAGGCGCTATGGAATTAATCAGAGGCATCTATGAGACAAAAGACTTCACGAGCCCTCTGCGATTCTTAGTCGAAAAAGCTTTTTCTCAAATGCATCTAGATAACCTTCCTAGACTGATCGAATTTAGCATCGAAAACCACCCTCGGCCCAAGGAAATTTCGTATCTGCTTGATAAGCTAACTGATCATGTGTTCAGAAATACCCTTGATAGTAGATTTAACCGAGCTGTCAAAATTAGCATCGCTAAGATGATTCAACTGGGGCTTGATGAGAGCCTCTCTAAACTGCAAAACGCGATCAGGAAAAATTCAGGCAACGCAGAGCTTGGCAGGATAGCGGATTCAATTGGAGCATACAGGAAGGGTAAGTTGGAGAAAAAAGATCTTATGGCGCTGGTGTCAAAACAAACGAATCCCTTGCCCTTGAAGACAATTAATTTCGATAGTCCGAATTTTAGTCTCACCTATGTGACACCAACTGGAAGACAACTTGAGCTCTTATCAGCTCACACCTATGAGATTCCCCAAAAAAGTTGGACAATTTAATTTGAGCGGTTATAACCCTAACAAGGAACATAACCATGAGAAAGTACAAAAGTTACACAGAAGAATTCAAAAGAGAGGCCGTCGCGCGTAGCCAAGCCGTTGGAGTGACTAAGGCCAGTGAAGAGCTAAAGCTCACGACTTCCACGATTTATGGCTGGATCAGAAAATATTCAGACCTACCATCATTTAAGACCTTTGAGAATAAACCCAGCTACGAGGAACTAGAAAAAGAAGTTCGCAAGCTCAAAAAAGAGCTAGGCTATATGGAAGCGATCAACAAGGTTCTAAAAAAAAGTACAGCAATATTCAGCTCGGACCAGATCAAAAAATGAAGCTTATAAAAGAACTGATGCCCAAGGTACCAGTATGCTTTTCTTGTCGTTACTTTGGCATCCCCAGAAGCACTTTTTATTACTGGCTAAAAGACAAAACGCTGGTCTCTCTTGAGACAAAAAAAGAGATTCAAGATGCTATTAAAAAGTCATTTGAAGATAGTAAGGGAACCTATGGGGCTCCTCGGATTCATAAAGACTTGCTCGAGAAAGAACTTAGCGTTAGTGAGAATACTGTGGCAAAGTACATGCAGGAGCTTGGATTGGATGCCAGGCTTAAAAAGAAGTTCAGGGTTCAAACCACCGATTCTAACCACGATGATCCTATTGCCAAAAGAATTTTTAAATCTGATGAGCAAGATCATCTTCCTCAAGCGCCTGGTGAAATACTTGCGGGGGATATTACCTACCTTCGTTTGGGTAAGACTTTTATTTACTTAGCGGTTGTTCTAGATCTTTTTAATAGAGAGGTTCTCGGTTGATCTATTAGTAATAGTCTCAGTACTAAAGTAGTGACAGACGCCCTATCGATGGCAATGAGTAAAGTAGGACCAGATGCAGAAGTTGTTTTTCACTCTGACCGAGGCTCTCAGTATGCTTCACAAGCTTTTCGAAAACTTTTAAAGTCACATAAGGCCTTGCCCAGTATGTCTCGAAAAGGTAATTGCTATGATAACGCGTATATTGAGTCTTGGTTTGGTTCCTTCAAAAAAGAGTGGCTTTACAGAAGTTCCTATTCGACGGAGAAAGAGCTAAGACAAATTGTTTTTGAATATATTGAAGTTTGGTATAATAAGAAAAGAAGGCATTCGGCACTTGATTATAAGAGCCCAGTTGAGTATAAGTTAACCTATCAAACCGCCTGAGAAAACTGTCCTAAATTCTTGGGGAATTCCACCTCATCGTTTTGCAGTATCCTGGACATATTGTTCCACATTTGGCGAATGACCTCACTTTCAACAGAAGTCATTTTGTCTGGGGAGATAAGAGACATTAAGCAAATTTGAGCATATCTCTCTGAAGCTTCGAATATATCAGAATTGTTAGGATTGGGTTCCACTATCATATACCTGGCCATCTCCACTAGGTGCATCCCAAATTCCCAGCCAGCAAAGCTTGCAAATGTGACAACTCCGCTATTGAGAAAGGTTTTGGTGGAACCTTTCGTTAGGGGGTTCTGATAGAGCTCCAAGATTGTCTTCATGCTTCCACCGAGAACAGTTCCTATCGTTCCGGCACCTAGCACGGCGGCCCGTATATCACCTGAAGCTACAAGGTCAACGCCTGCATTTTTAATTTCATGATAGACTCCTTTTGCGTCCTTATCGACGGGACCCAGTTCATCAACAACTTTTTCGAATTTATAAATCTCATATGCTGTGAGCATAAGTATGATAAAGGTTGTATTTACTGGATGTTTAACCATTTCTCCAACCGACTTCACATCTGACTTCACACTTCTTCGAGCGAATTCGGCGCCTCTTCCCAGAGTCTTCCTCATGTCGAGCTTGGCGTATTTTGGTTTGAACTGGCCAATTATTCGTTTCGCCTTCATTGAGGAGTATGAGGAAGGAGCTCGCCTCGGCTCTTGCAGGGTGCATGAAGTGATAAAACTGATTAGAATAAGTAGGTTTAGAATCTTCTTTATCATAGGTATCTATTCGGTACTTATCTGGGTCTTAGTTAGCTTTGAAGTTTTAATGGGCAAGTTAAGCCTGGACTCAACGAAAAAACGCGAAGGAATCACTCGGGTTCCCTCGTCGCTGTTTCGTATTATTTGTGAATCGATATTTTCTCTAGTGCTTTTTGTTCTTTTCCCGTGCTTATTTGATCTGGGCGTCCCGCATACTCTTAGCGTTGGGAGCAGTCCTGCGATAACGCTCAGATGATTTGCAATACTTGGGTTTTGCACTTTTTTTAGGTAAAAGATTCAACTCAGCTGATTCCGTAAAGGCAGGAGAGGCTTTTGCCTCATGCAGTTTTACAAATTCTTCAGGACTTTTCTTTGAGAGTGTAAAGTCTAGGGGAATCCAAGGGTTTTGGCCGCTCAGGTGGTCGGCTGAAAATCACTATGCAATCAGGTGAGGTCCATCTCTTTTTTGTTTTTCAACGTAGAGAATGGCTCAAGGAGATACGAAAAATTCTCTCTCCTTCTCCAAGTGATCTTGAGGCAGCTTGAACCCACACGCTTTAATAGCAGTTCCTTTTAGTCCTGGAACGAGAGTCCACTTGGAAGCTTTGCCGGGACTACTAGTCGCTTCTCGAAAGAGCGGTCCGTTAAAGTTTCAAGAAAAGCCACTAAAGATGAGACATCTCTATCACTAAACACTGTCATATTCTGTAAAACGGGCGATAGGCTATCTAGACGAGCATAGTTCGTGAAGTGATCGCGATCGAGAGTCTCCAGGAAAAGAGGAGAGAGGTTTTGAGTATTGGGACTGTCTATATGCCCAAAAAGACTCGACCTCGCTGAAAGATGATGGCGCACTAAATCTTCAAGCTTTGTAAAAAAACCACTATGAGTCCAAGGGCCAGTTATAGCAACGTTTCGAAGAGAAGGTGTTCTGAATTTGTAGTTATCTGCTGCAGTTCCAGAGGTGTAAGCGAATCCAAGGTCGTTGCCGTCAGCATCTTTTCCAGGCCCCAATTGAGGCGCAGCAATCGAGTGAGTCTCAAAGTCCGTGAGCATCTGTCCATTATGGCATTGAAGACATTTCCCCTTAGTAACGAATAGTCGCGCTCCGCTAAGTTCTTTGGGAGTAAGCGAGGTCTCGCCCCGCATAAAGCGATCAAACTTTGAATTAGTGGCCTTGAAAACCTGCGACTCAAATGCACCTATCGCCTCGGAGAGATGGGAGAAATAGACCGAGCCCTCATGCTTCAAGTTTGGATAGACAGCGTGAATCATTCGATTGTACTTGGGAATCTCTAACACCCTTTGCGTAAGCTGCTCCCAAATTTCAAAGTTACTCCTGGAGTCGGCCACGGGATTTTCTCCAGCGGCCCCTAGCATCTCAGCATTGGAAGTTACGGGGAACATGGCCTGTAAACCGGCCAGACTGGTAATTGGTGCGAGTATGTCAGCTCGACGCGGCTTCGGACCATTAAGTTGTGGTTCTGGAGACAAGAAGCCTCCTCTCGCTGATAAGGCAATTCTTGAGTCCCACATCATGGCCTTAACTGAGGACTCGCCGGCATTGAAGATTGACGGAGCATTTCTAGGAATCAGGTTACCTTTTTCAAGCCTTCTAAGTTTCCCGTGTCCCATGCCTCCTGTGCCGATCGATACTGGCAAGTTGTCAGAGGTTCCCTCGTTGGGAAGATGGCAAGTTGCACAAGCGATGTTCTTATTTCCAGACAAAATTTTGTCAAAGAACAACAAGCGGCCTAGTTCAGTTTTCATTGCATTTTGAGAGCTATTTTCGGGGCCCTCAAGCTTTATGACATAGCCGTTCTGTAGAAACATTTTTTTTACAAAATTTTGTTCCTCTAGCTGATTAGCAAGAACAAGCTGAGTAACACATAAACTAAAACCTAAAGTCAAAAACTTCATGCGGGCGCACCTTCTGTTGAATGATGTTAAATCGAGTTAATAATATCGTTTAAGATAACACTGGGTCTCATAACCTTCGTGACCTTTTCCACATCAGGCATGTAGTAGCCGCCAATATCGACTGCTTTTCCTTGTACGTTCTCAAGCTGGGAGACAATTTCATTTTCTTTGTCTCTCAATTGCTCATACACAGGAGCGAATTTGGATTTTAACTCTTTATTTTCATCTTGCTCCGCTAAGGCCGCTGACCAATATTTTGCCAGATAGTAATGACTACCTCTGTTGTCTAGCTCTTTGACTTTTCTAGAAGGGGACTTATTGTTGCTTAAATACTTCTTATTCGCCAGGCCTAGAGCATCGGCAAGTACCTTAACTTTTGAGTCGTCATTCTTGGTGGCGATATCATCCAAAGACGCTTCTAAGGCCAAAAACTCTCCGAGCGAATCCCAACGTAGATGATTCTCCCCAACTAGTTGATCCACATGCTTTGGAGCAGAGCCTCCGGCTCCTGTTTCAAATAGACCTCCACCAGCAAGGAGAGGAACAATGGAGAGCATCTTGGCAGAAGTTCCTAGCTCTAAAATTGGGAACAGGTCAGTTAGGTAGTCACGAAGTACATTGCCCGTCACGGAGATGGTATCTTTGCCTTCTTTCACTCTTTCACAGGTAAATCGAGTGGCCTCCTCTGGAGACATGATTTTGATCTCCACGCCTTCAAGATTGTGATCTTCCAAATAAAGCTCAACTTTTTCGATGAGCTTTGAGTCGTGTGCTCGTTGCGAGTTGAGCCAAAAGATGGCAGGTGTTTGGGTCTGCCAAGCTCTGTTGACTGCGAGCTTCACCCAGTCACGAACGGCAACATTTTTAGTCTGACACATTCTCCAGATATCACCCTCTTCAACTCTATGCTCTAAGGCGACTGAGCCGTCTTCTTCAATGACTTTGAAGGTCCCTGCGCTGGAAGCTGTAAAGGTTTTATCGTGAGATCCATACTCTTCTGCCTTCTTGGCCATAAGGCCTACGTTGGATACACTCCCCATGGTGCTTGGATCAAAGGCTCCGTGCTTTTTGCAAAAGTCAATGGTCTCTTGATAGATACCAGCATACGAGCGGTCGGGAATGATGGCCTTGGTATCTTGAGTTTCGCCTTTTCGATTCCACATCTGGCCAGAAGTTCTGATCATTGCTGGCATAGAGGCGTCTATAATCACATCACTGGGGACGTGCAAATTAGTAATTCCTTTATCGGAGTCCACCATGGCCAATTCAGGGCGCTCTGTGTAGAGCTTTTCAATATCAGCGATCATTTGATGCTGAGTGGAGTCATTGAGCTTACTCATTTTACTATAAAGATCTCCCACTCCGTTGTTGAAATTAACATCTATACTCTTAAGCTCTTTGGAGTATTTTTCAATGATGGGTGCATAGTAAGCCCTTACACATTCACCGAAAATGATTGGATCGGATACCTTCATCATTGTAGCTTTCATGTGCAGTGAAAGAAGTAGGTCTTTTTCTTTAGCGTCTTTAATTTCTCGTTCAAAAAAATCTCGAAGAGTTGATCTTCCCATGTAGGTTGCATCGATAATTTCGTCCTTGAGAACTTTTAAGCTTTTTAACTCTTGAGCTCCTTGGTCGCCGTGAAACTCGATCTTTAAAGTTTGCTCCTTGCTTGAGACAAATGAGCGCTCATTTCCAAAAAAATCATTTCGCTCCATATCGGCAGACATGCGTCTTAGACTTTGAGCTCCACTTTCCCATAGAGTGAGGATTCTCTTTGGCGTATTCCTTGACGGCCTTCGCAACGCGTCTGTCAGAGTTTCCCTCTCGCAGGACAGGATTGACCGCAGAGCCTAAAACCTTGGAGTATTTTTGAGAAAGCTCTTTATCTTCTTGAGCATATTCTGGGATTTGAAACGATTTGCTCTGTAGCTCCATAATGGCCCCCATCAACTGGGGGATGGACGCTGAGATATTGGGCAGCTTAATAATGTTGGCCTTAGGATCATGAGTCAATTCACCTAAGGCTTTGAGAGCGTCTTCTCTTCTTTGCTCTTCTGGAAATTGTTCAGCAAAGAGAGCCAGTATTCGGCCAGCAAGGGATATATCTTTGACTTCAACGTCAATATCTGCGGATTTTAGGAATGCTTTAACAATCGGCAAGAGAGAGTAGCTCGCCAACATAGGGGCTTCATCAGTTTTGGTCCATCGGATAGTTGAACTCATAGTTATTGATCCTTTTGTTCTAAATTGTTCACATCCTACAATAAGTGCCACGGCAGATAAAGCCCGATTTTAAGATTCTTGCTATACTTCAAGAGCTTGAGGGGTTAACATTTTTCTTAAACTAGAGAAGGAATTTGACCATGAAAAAAATTATTTTGACCTTAATATCAATCTTTATTATCTCCTGTGCCCACGATGAGCTACAGGATGGAACGAGTCTTGAAGAGGCTGCTACGGGCGATCATCGCTCAGAAGAAAATATTGTTCGTAACGAGTATCGTCACCCAGTAGAGACATTAGAATTCTTCGAGCTTGAGCCGGATATGACAGTGGTTGAAGTTTCTCCCGGAGGAGGATGGTACACAGAAATTCTGGGGCCTTATCTGAAAGAAGAGGGGAAGCTATACCTGGCGGTTTTCTCCAAAAATTCTGAACGTTCCTATGCTGCGCGTCTAAATAAAAAACTAAAAGATATGGTTAAGGACCAAGATCTTTATGGCGATGTGAACTTCACCGTCATGGAGAGCCCTGATCATTTAGGACCGATTGCGCCAGAGGGTTCAGCTGATCGTGTCTTCACTTTTAGAAATGTTCATAACTGGATGAAGGACGCTAAAGCGAAGGAAGCCTTTGCTGCTTTTTACAAGGCCCTAAAACCAGGCGGAATCTTGGGAATTGTAGAACACAGAAAAAAATCAAAGAAAAAACAAGATCCAAAGGCCCGCGATGGCTATGTTAAAGAAGAATTCGTTAAAAACCTGGCCAAGAGTGTGGGGTTTGAATTCGTCGCCGCTGCTGAGATCAATGCCAACGAAGCTGATACTACCAACTGGGCACAGGGTGTCTGGACACTTCCTCCTACATTGCGTCTGGGCGATAAGAATAAGGCCAAATATCTTGCTGTGGGTGAAAGCGATCGGATGACTTTGAAGTTTAAAAAGCCAGCAGCAGAAACGAAAAAGAAAAAATAAGCCCCAATGATGTTTCGGGTAACCCTATTCCTATTGTGTTTTCATCACTTGGGTATAAGCGCTGCGGTTGATCCTCTAAACAGCGCCGTTGGTTTAGTCGTTGAAAGAGAGGATAGTAAGACAATTTGTTCGGGGGTTATCATTGCCCCCAAATTACTTTTGACTGCAGGGCATTGCCTTCGAAACACTAAAAAAGTTCGTCTCATTCTTAAGGATGAGATTTCAACTTCTGATTTTTTAGGAAAGTCTGGAGATCAACACGCATTTGCGGCCGAGCAATTTCATATTCTCGATGACCGGGTCGTTCCGCCCAAGGACTTAAACAGTTTTAGAGACCTTGGGCTCATTGAGATGTCTAAAGAGATATCGGGTATCCAATATCCTAAGCTTATAGCAAAAGATAAAAGCTTCTCACCAGGTTTGGAATTTACAAGAGTGGGATTTGGAAAGCGATTTGAAAAGAATAAACGCAGTGAGGGGAAGTCGCAATTTGATTCTCAATTAAATAAAAATTTTAAAACAAAGGACAATTTTGGTGTTGGCGGAGACTCCGGAGGACCACTTTTTTTGCAAGAGGGTGGACGCCTCTATTTAGCATCTATCCACCTTGGAAGATTTCGTAACCAGAAAAATCAGTTCGAAGACTTTAGCTATTCAGTTGACTTGCGCTCTAGTGAAGTTCTGAAGTGGATTCAAAGCTTTAAGCTCAAAAAATGATCATTTAAGAGACCAGTAAATTATTCAGTTTTCTTATTGTTTGCTTTTAATCAAAGAGGGTTAAGGGTAGATGAGACCAAGAAACTTAATCTTGAGGATCTTTATGACAAGCCGTTTACTGCTAGCAATATTGTTTTCTAATGGCCTATTGGCCTTCACCATTGGAAATGTTCCGGTGTCCAAAGATGATCCTATTGTCAGTCACACCGCCATTATCAGAAGCAGTTTTACCAGTGCTCAGGTCACCGGTCGCAAGTTAAGCTTTCCCCGCTCTGCCTTTCACTGTGCGGCTACCGCCATTGCACCTCATCTTCTTATGACGGCCGCTCATTGCCTTAAGAGATCCTTCCCTTATAGATCGAATGAGGAGAGGGAAGGCGTTCTCAATTATGTGCATGTTACCTCCACGGCGGATCTCATAAATAATTCCAACCGAATGCTAGCTAAGTATGAAATAGATGATAGACATGTGCTCGTTCATCCCGATTACTCGGCCGGGGAGCTTGATGCAAGCAAGGTGCATGAATTTGTCGATATCGCGCTCATTTTCTTTCCTCCTGGAGTTGCGAGCATTGGACTAACTCCACTGCAGCTCTATGGAGACGATGTAAACTCGCTTGGAAGAGGCTTCAGACATCTGAAACTTGGCCGGTTTTGGAGATGCTCGAGCTGCTTGTGCAAACTTTTGTCTTAACACAGACCGCTTAAGATCTTGGGGGCGCAAGATCATCAGATTCTTTTACGCCACACCCGACGACATGGTTTAACTCTTCGCGACTCGGGGGGCCGGCTTACTTACAAGGAGAGAACAAAATTATTCAACTGGGGATTAACTCCACCACCAGCTCCAAAATCGATAGAGTCATGCAGGTCGCTTCTTTTAAAGATTGGATCATGGCGGGAGCTGGCCAGTTGGGTGAAGACCCCATGCAGATAATTTGGGCATACAGTCCTGATCTTGTCGGCCTATAACCCCCTAAAAGCTTGTAATCTCTTCGCTTCTATAGTTCAATACTCGGGTTAAACTAAAGGAGAGATATGAAAATCTTATTTACGCTATTGTTGGCGTTTAATGTTATGGCATTTGGACCTATCGAGGTTGAGACTCAAGACTATAAGAATCGAGTGACTAAAGAGTGGAGGTCTCAAAACGACCCCAAATTTTGTCGTGTTCTTACCCGTCAAAGCTCGGATGGCCAATCAATTGAACTAAGACTAGGTGTCGTGGGTTCACCCATCAGTTACTTTGGCTGGAATGCTCCCATCGCGATGGAGGATTTTCCTTTAGTTGATGGATTTTATAAAGAGTATAAAAGCTTGGGGCAAACAACTATGGTTATGACTTACAAAGATAGCGTGCTTAAGTTTGAGCCTAAAGAAGATGCGAAAATCTGGAATCGAATCTACCGATTTGAACTCACAGTAGATTCCAACCTCAGAACACCAACTCGTTTAGAGACAAGTCTTCTTGGATATGAGCGAAATCTGTTTGGTAAACTCAAGAAGCATATTGTTCAAAAATGTAAGTTCGACTAATTTATAAAGAGAGACTTAAGCTGCTAAGACATTTCATTTACGGTTTTCTCGCAGCGGCTTTAGTCGCTTTTAGTGCCTGTATATTCTTTTTTCCCCTGAAGTTAGCACTGATTTTGGGGGCACTGGCCGGAGTGCTCTATGGGCTCTTTGCTATCGGTTTTACAGAGCGGGCACTTAGACGCGTGAGTTTTGAAATTAACCCTAGCAACAAAGACCCTCAAAAGGGATTATCTTGGTACCGAGAGCGCTTAGAGCTGCAAATGCATCATATGCTTTATCGCTGTGAAAAATCCTCAGATGGTGTCGTCTTCCATCCTCTTCGGCTTTATCGCATATTCGAGACACCGGTTCATTTTACCTACGATCCTTACTCGATCAATATCACGGCCTCTCGAATGACAATGAGAATTCTACTGGATAATGTGGGGATTGAAGCAACTACTCCAAAGAGCAACTGATCGCAATATTATTGACTCTTAGTTCGTACATTTCTTTGGAAACCACGTTTTTATGTTCCACTGAGACTCGACGAATTCGACTATCCTCTAGATCATTGCTCTCGACTGAAAATTCGTTTACTGTCCAGAGCGCGCGAAGCAGAATATTCAAACTCGTTATGAGCAATGAGATAATCACCATCCTCTAGGATTCCTCCTTGGGCATCAGAACATATCGCACCCCAGAATCCCCGAAAAATACTCGATCAAAGCGCAGTTCATAGGTTTTGGAGCTGATTGCCCTAGATACTAATACCTGATATCAACCCTAATAATCAACAATTTCACATTGGCTCCTTTTATTCCTCTAGAAGAGTTTGGTACCCCAAAAACGAAGCAAACTCAGCCTCTCAGTCGCTTTTACAGGATCTAAGGTTTTGCCTTGACGAGGTCGATAAGGTTACCAGATCAGCCTGAAACCAAAGAATTACTTATGTCGAAGAAACTAGTTTCCTCTCTTAAATCCATTCTGGTACCCATTCCACCACAATAAACAGGTTGAGAGATATCTGTCGGGCCATTGATATCATCGGCCCATGCCAGCGAATTTTACTGAGTTTGACTTTGCAAGATTCCGAGTGGGTATTCATTGACTTTGATGAACCGAGCACTAAGCCTGTCGATAAATGCGCAAATGAAGCCCTTCATGTGAGCTTTGATATTGGCGCATTGAATGCCCACCGCCGCCGGAGGCGGCGACCGTCTAAAACGTAAGCTGTCTTATTAATAGACTTGTGCCTCTAAAAAAATTTCAACGCCCCTTTGATTTTCTGCCAGATTTAGCAAAATAAACTCGTCGCCAGATAATAAGGTCGAATTCACTGGACTATCCCACTGTTGATGAGTTCGAATTTGAATGTGGCCGGCACGATGTTCAAAGCGCCGTCGTATGAGTTTATCTCGTTAGGGAAGATTTGTAGGGCCATCGTGCCACTTTTTGACGACTTAACTGGTTTTGCTATCAGGAGGTCATTATGCAAGCAATCAGAACCCATGTCGCTGGAGTCGATGTTCACAAAAAAATTCTCGCCATCACTGTCCTTATTGGTGAAGCGAATCAATCGCCACAGGTTCAAAGGTTCGAGTGCGCTACTTTTACCGAAGACCTGATGGCGATGGGACTAAAATTCATCGAGCTAGGAGTAAAGGAAGTTGCCATGGAGTCCACTGGAATTTATTGGCGACCTCTCTTTGATGTCCCCTGGGCCCCCACTGGGACTAAAAATCACCGTCGGTAATGCTTCTCACATTAAAAATGTACCTGGAAGAAAGACCGACATGAATGACTCCCATTGGATCGCGCAGCTGCATCGATTTGGACTGGATCCGCCATCCTTCATCCCCGAACCAGAGTTTCAAAAGCTAAACTTCTACACGCCATCGCTCGAACTTGGTAGACGATCTCTCGCGAGTTAAGTCTAGAGTTCAAAAGGTGCTTGAGGATGGCAATATAAAGCTTAGCAGTGTCGTCTCGGATGTCTTTGGCAAAGGTGCTATCGAGGTCTTAAGCTAATTGCGAGCGAAGTCAAGGACCCAGAGCGCCTACGATCCGCAATCACCACTAGAGAATCAAAAAAAAGGAGGATTTAAAAAAGTTGCTTAAGCTCTGAGCACTGTTTTTTAGTTCAGGAGCTTATGCTTCAGCATGATGATTTACAAAAGCGGATTTGCTCTATCGAAAACCAAATTACAGAGGGTGTTCATCCCGACGCCGATCTAGTCGAGGAACTAAAAAAAATCCCGGCATCAGCGACGTAACTGCACCGGCATCTCTCGCCGGAGGCAAGCAACGATATGTCCAACTTCGCTGATGAGAGGAAGTTTGCCGCCTGGCGGGTGTTGCCAGCGGCAACAACGAATCTACAGGTAAAAAAAAGAACAAAAACTAGAAAAGGAAACCCTCACCTAAGGAAGCTTCTCGTACAAGCAGCGCAACATGCAACGAAAAAGCGCGGCTCCTTTTACAGGTCAAAGTACAACAAGCTCAAATTCAGATTAGGATCGGCAAACAAAGCGAAGGTGGCGATAGCGAATCGCCTGGCCAGAGTTATCTTTCATATCTGGGCGGCGAAAACTACAAGGATCTGGGATACCTTCGAGGCAATCCCAATGAGGACAAAATCAAAACCTTAGTTCAGCAACTCAAAAATCTTGGTGTGAATATTCATCACAAAAGTCATGAGATGATCTACTCCACTAAGAGGTTAAAGTAAACAAAGACACAGGGGAAGTGCAAGAGCGAATGACTCTCTAGAAGCTTCTATACATAGCAATCAAAGTTTAAGTGAGACCGGGGCCGGTGGTGCATATTTGCGTGCTATTTTCAGAGTACTTACTAGGGAAAAAGTAGACTCTTTAAATTGGGAAGATGTAAGAAAGGATGTCGGAAAATCTCTCTGCCTCCTGAAAAGGCTCAAGCATTAAATATCTGGGGTTCTGATTTTTTTAAAAGCAGAGTAAAGAAAATGAACGTTCTTGATTATTAACGTAGTTTATGGAGCGTGCGATCAGATTCGAACTGACGACCTTGTCGATGGCAACGACACGCTCTACCAACTGAGCTACGCACGCTTAAAGGATTCAAATAAATTAGCTCAAATTAGCAGGTATCTGTCAATGAAAAATCAAACTTCTCCAACTAACTCTTTGCCGGTTCCCTCGGGATCATCTACCACGTAATGAGGAAGCATCCATCCGGAGAGTCTTTGCCTGAGCTTTGAAAAAACTCGCTTCCCGTGATCAAGGGATACATAGAAGTGCATCCCTCCTTTTACACGGTCTGGATGATGCAGATAATAAGGTCGCACCCCTAAATCTGCTAGATTTTTAAATAAAGAGTACAGACTTTCTTCGTTATCGTTGACGCCTTTAAGCAATACACTTTGCGAGAGCATTGAAATATTAAGTCGACTCAAGCTACGCAGCAGCTCTTTATTTTGGGCATGCAGCTCATCTACATGGTTACAGTGCACAGCGATTAATACTTCCTTGCTGGACTGCTCTAGTATCTCCAAAAGCTCTCCATCAAATCGAGACGGAATCACAATGGGAAAGCGGCTATGAAACCGAAGGTACTTAACGCTCTTAAATTTTTCTAGAGTATCCATTATGTTTTTTATTTTCTGATTACTCAAAGTAAAGGGATCGCCACCAGTTAGGATGACTTCATCAACTTCAGGGTGACCCACTAGGTACTGATCCAGTTTTAAGAGCGAGGGCTTAAAGATTTCGTTGCTATCGAAGAGCTCATTTTTTCTAAAACAGTAGCGACAGTTTATTGGGCACTTAGTTGTAGGTGAGAAGAGTAGACGATTTTGATAGCGATGAATAATCCCTCCTCCCTTAGATCTCACTGCATCTCCAATCGGATCGGCCAGGCCCTGGGAGTCTCCTTCCAAAGCTTGGGGGATGAACTGAGATTGAAGAGCAGAGGACTTTATCTGCTGCATATGGGAAGCAAAACCAGCAGGAATGAGAAGGGGATACTCTTTTGGAAATTCTTCCTGAGCTCCAAAGCTTGTTTCAAGTTGCGCCTTGGTCTCTACTGCCAGCCCTGAGTCCACTTTGCCAAGTCATTCGTTTGTGTTTCTATCGCTCAATTTAGAAGAATAAAGCCGCAAAAAAAAATGAGAATAGCGTTGATGATTAAAGTGATAAGACGAAGATCCTTGGTCATAGTAATGATGTAACCTGCCCAGACTAGCAAGGCCAGGTGTAAAAACGCACTAGTAATTGCTTGCCAGAGGCATCGCTTTTTGTGGTTCGAGGCATCGAAACTCCGTTGTGATTTTGGGAGTAAATTAGCAAGTTATTTATGGGGTGTCAGCTTTTGAGAGACGGAATTCTTTTATTTTCTTTAGGTAAAAGTAATCTATCGTAATCAGAAAGGAAACACTTACCGTACAACACGGTGCCTTGGGGCATAATCATGACTGATATGGGCTGAATTTTGCGCCAAACCCGACCCTTGGTCCCCCCTTTTGTAAATAATTTCCACCGCTCTTTTCTCTTTGATGCTGCTTGGCAGCAGCTCAAACTGTGAAGGCAGCTGGTAGTCTGCCTTTTCAGTGAAGGAGCGCATTTTAAAAAAGAAATGTCTCTTTTCGAAAGACTCCAGATCAGTAGGCGCGTTTTAGAAATTGAATAAAGACCTTGAGGCAAATATAGGCATCGTCTTTGGCCTGATGAGGGTCGTAATTGAATAAAAAAAGCTCGGCAAGACTAGTAAGCTTGAGATTTTGAGGTCGCTCTTGTGAGTTTTTTAAGCCTTTTTTGACGGCAATGTAAGCGTCATAAACTTCAAGATTGGGAAAGTCTGCTCCATGATCAAGCAATGCCTTGACCAAATAGGACACATCAAACTGAGCATTATAGGCCAATAGGGTGGGCCGTGTCACAAAACTTAAAAAACTCCTGGAGAACACTTTCAATCGGTTTTTCCTCAACCAGATCGGATTGACTTATACCGTGAATAGCAAAGCTCTCCGCGGAGATCTCTGCCCGGGGGCGCACGAAACTATGAAAATTCTGAATGCTGGCATCAGGCAAGACCCTAATGGCGGCCACTTCAATAATGTCATCAAAAAGCGGGGAGAGTCCCGTCATTTCCATATCGAAAACAACCATCCCTTGCGCAAATCCAGATAGGAGAGCGCTCTTTTCTTCTTCGCTGAAAATGCAGTTGGAGAAATCGGTTCTTAACACCTGTTGTAACTAGCAAAATTTACAACCATTTATTAGTCTTTATGCGTTAGATCAGGCAATTAATTGACAAGCGCCGCCTTAAATTTTAAATATTTACTTACTTTAAAGTAGTCTTAGTAAAGGTATATCAAAATGAGTAAAAAATTCGATCTTGTCGTTTTAGGTGCGGGCCCAGGTGGCTACGTTGCTGCTATTCGTGCAGCACAATTGGGGCTTAAAGTCGCCATCGTTGAAAAAGAACATATGGGTGGAGTTTGCCTTAATAAAGGATGCATTCCAACGAAAGCCGTTTTGAAGTCGGCCCACAGTGTACACGAAATTCAAGACTTCAAAGACATGGGAATCAGTGTTGATATTAAATCTTTAGATGGCGCTCAGGCGGTTAAGCGCGCGACAAAGATTTCAAAGAACATCGCTAAAGGCGTGGGTTTCTTGATGAAGAAAAACAAAATCGACGTATTTGATGGAGTGGGTAGTTTTCAAAACAAAACCTCTCTTAAAGTGGGAAAGGATACTCTGGAATTTAAAAACTGCATTATCGCTACAGGTGCGAACTATCGAACCTTTCCTGGCCTTGAGCACAATGACAAGAACCTAATTGGTGCCTGGGAAGCCATCAAGATGGAAAAGCTTCCTAAAAGTATTGCTATTGTAGGCGCCGGTGCAATCGGGGTTGAGTTTGCTTATTTTTGGAATGCCTATGGCGTAGATGTGCATATCTTTGAGCTGCAAAAACATTTACTGCCTATCGAGGATGAAGATAGTTCCAAGGAAGTTGAAAAAGCTTACAAAAAATATGGTATAAAGCTAAGTCTAGGCATCGAGAAAGTTTCTGCTAAGGATAACGGCAAGGACGTAACGATTTCTGTTAAAGAAGGTGGAAAGTCTAAAGACTTAAAATTCGACAAATGCCTTATCGCCGTGGGTATGGTTGGAAACCTTGAAGGTTTTAACCTAGATAAAATCGGTGTTGAGACAGATAAAGGCTTTATCAAAGTCAATAAGATGCAACAAACAAACGTTCCGCATATTTATGCTATTGGAGATGTTTGCGGAGGAGCTCTTCTTGCTCATGCCGCCAGCCATGAAGGTGTCATCGCTGCAGAACATATCGCTGGCAAGAAACCGCACGCCCTTGATCCTATGAACATCCCAGGCTGCACTTATTGTCAGCCTCAGGTGGCTTCAATTGGATTCACTGAACGTGCTCTTAAAGAAAAGGGAATAAAGTATAATGTTGGAAAGCTTCCTTTTACGGCGAATGGGAAGGCGATTGCATCCAACGAGACTGTGGGCTTTGTGAAAACTCTCATGGGCGAAGACGGTGAAATGTTGGGTGCCCATATAGTTGGTACTGCCGCGACTGAGCTCATTCATGAGTATGCTCTTTTTAAAACGATGGAAGGCATCGATGAAGAAATATTTGCCACTGTTCACCCTCACCCAACTTTAGGGGAGTGGTTAGCAGAAGCGGTCATGGCCTCAAAAGAGAGAGCTTTAAATTTTTAAAATATTCTAGGAGATATAAGAATGGCTAAAATAGATGTTGTCATGCCCCAAATGGGAGAGTCCATAACGACAGGGACAATTACAAAGTGGAATAAAAACGTAGGGGATACCATCGAAATTGATGAGATTCTTTTGGAGATCTCTACAGATAAAGTTGAATCCGAGATCCCAAGCCCAGTAGAGGGAAAAATTGCTGAATTACTTTACCCCGAGGGTGAAACTATTGATGTCGGTAAAGTCATTGCTATTATCGAAGATGATATGGATGCCGATATCTCCTCAAGTTCAGAGGATAAGTCTGCAGACAAAGAAAGCGAGAAAGCAGAAGACTCAGACGCTTCTGGTGACTCCAAAGAGCAGTTCGCAAAGACGAGGATGCTAAGCCATCCAATAACGATACCAGCTCGACCAGAAGATTTTATACTCCCTTAGTAAGGAAGCTTGCTAAGGATAATAATGTAGAGCTTAGCGAGTTAGAAGATATTGATGGATCGGGCGCCGCAGGAAGAGTTAATAAAGAAGACTTTATGGATTTCCTCAAAAACAGAGGTAGCTCAGGAGCTAAGTCCAGCTCCAAGTCAGCGTCATCTAGTAGCTCTCAGTCGGCACCAAACTTTTCAACAGTTCCCGCTTATAGCTCTAGTGAGAGAGTCGAAATCGTGCCTATGGATAATATGCGAAGTGCCATCGCTAAGAATATGCAGGCCAGTAAGCTTACATCTCCCCATGTGAATTCAATTGTCGACGTATGATGTCACGAACTTAGTCAAAATCCGAAACAGCATAAGAGATAAGTTCAAAAAAGATGAAGGTTTTAGCATTACTTACTCACACTTTGTGATGTATGCCCTTATCCAGGCCCTCAAAGAGTTCCCAACCGTGAATGCCTCGATAGACGGAGATAATATCGTGTACAAAAAAGATATTAACTTGGGTTGTGCTGTCGCAGTTCCAGGAAGCGGGCTGGTTGTTCCCGTTATAAAAGGTGCAGATAATCTGAACCTAACCGGCCTTGCTCGACACTTGAATGAACTTGTCATCAAGGCACGCAATAAGAAGCTCACGATGGATGACATGAGCGGGGGGACTTATACTTTCACAAATAACGGATCCTTCGGCGTGATAGCTGCGACTCCTGTAATTCTTCAGCCGCAGGTAGGGATTTTCTGTGTCGGGACTATCAAGAAATCAGTTGTGGTCACAGATGATAACACGATGGCCATTAGGGATATTATGTATGCTACTCATACTTACGATCACCGACTCATCGATGGAGAAGTGGGCTCGAAGTTTCTGATGCATGTAAAAAAGCTCTACTCAGAGTCAATGGACCCTAGGGAGCTGCTCTAGAGATGTCCATGAAGAAGGCGTATTTTGCAGCAGGTTGCTATTGGGGAGTCGAGCACTACTTTCAAAAACTGAACGGCGTCAAAGAGACGACCGTTGGGTTTATGGGAGGGGACGATAAGTATAGCAATTACGAGGAAGTGAAGACTGGCATTACCGGCCATGCTGAAGTTCTGGAAGTTTGTTATGACTCTAAAATAGTTTCTTTTAAAGAGCTTGTGATTTATTTCTTTCGCTTGCACGATCCCACCACGCTCAACCGCCAGCACAACGATGTGGGAACTCAATACCGCTCTGCCATCTTCACTGATGATCTGCAAGAAAAAGAGATCGCACAAAGAATTATTATTGAACTGGAAAAGGCAGAGGTTTTTTCCAGCAAGATTGTTACGACTATTGATGAGAAAGGCAAGTTTCACGCTGCAAGCGGGCCACATCAAGATTACTTAAAGAAAAACCCGGGGGGCTATAATTGCCATACCCTGGGCCAAAGTTTAACTTAAAGTTTTAACTCCTGCGCGCCCTGTCTGGTGATCTCTGGCACCGGCGCAGTGAGGTTCACGATAGTGCTTTCACCAGTAAATTCTAATTCTCCCGGATCAATAATCATCTTCACAATCCCTCTAAGTTTTTCTTCTAAGAGGTAGGAGTACATCTCATCTTGAGTCTCTACTCCAATCAAATCCAAGGGGACCTGCGTCGATATGAGGATATCGCCATGGGTTTCCAGTAGTTTTTCGATAAGTACAGAGGGTACAAAGCGGATTCCGATTTCTTTGTCAGTCTTAGAAGCCTCTAAGGTTTTTGCAATCTTCCTAGTAGCTTCAAAAATAAAAGTAAAGTGACCAGGCACATTTTTTTCAAAAATCTTAAAGGCGTCATTATCAATCTTGGCAATATCAGAAGCACTTGAGATGTCTTTACAAAATACTGAGAAGTGTTTCTGTTTAGACGCATGTTTAATTTTTTCAAGTTTATCTGTGGTTCCTTTTACATAGGGGTCTCCAAGAAGAATCCAGTTGGTATCCGATGGAGTGCAAATAAGTTCGCCGGCCTGAAGGAGAGTCGCAGCCTTTCGTAGAATGCGGTCATCGGGATTGTGGGGAATTACATATTCGATCATCCCGAGATGATAAAACTTTTGATGGGGTCCATCAAGAAACATTGGTAATAGATCAGTTTCTACCTAAAATAACAAATCCCCATTGCTAAAACCGCATAAAAGTCAGAATACCTTAAACTATTTCGCTCTCATGCCGATAATCAATTAGCTTCTAATGTCAGAGTTTTTATACAGCAAACCGGCATTAGGTTCTCAATCTATTTAGTTTAGGACTAAGTTTATGAAAAAAATGAGTTTGAAGTGGAAAATTTACTTTGTAGGGCTAGTTCCCTTTATCTGTTTTCTTTCAACGGCACTCATCTATCCCATTGGGCAAAACTATTCATCTTACACTGAAGCAAAGGCGCTTAAAACCAAAATGGCCGTAATCGAAGCTGCCTCAGCCGTTGTCCACGAAACCCAAAAAGAGCGAGGCAAAAGTGCGGGCTATCTAAATGGCGGTGGCTCAATTGAAGATCTAAACGAACAAAGAGCGATAAATGATCGTAAGCACGAGGCGCTGAAGTCTGCTCTGGCCACATCAGCTTTTACAGATAAATATAAAGAGGATCTCTTATTTCGGCTATCCCAATATAAAGACCTTAGAGCTAAAGTCACTGCCAAGTCAATTCCTCTGGCACAAGCGCTCAAGTCCTATTCTGAAATAATTGCTCGATTTCTAGATATCGAGCTCTACGTCGCACAAACAACTCCGCTTGCTCAAGTTGCAGCTAAGCTTCAGAGTCTCAGGATCTTAGAAGATGCCAAAGAGTCCGGAGGAAAACTTAGGGCCAATATGACAGGAGTGCTCGCGAAAAACTCTGCCATCTCTGATGCGAAATTTTCCGCGCTTGTCGCCCTCAAGGCCGGAGTGGACGAAGGGCTGAAATCTTCTGGTTTGGCCTTAGACGATAAATCTAAAGAGATAATTGAGTCTTTTAAGGGCTCCCAGCAATGGAAAACAGTTAATAGTACTTTTAAGTTGATTCTTCAAAATGCGGAGCGTGGAAACTTCTATCAAGATTCCGAGGAGTTTTTCACTATTATCACGGGAGCACTCAATATTCTTGGTGAACTAGTTATCCACCAAAAAGATCTTATTACTAATACCGTCGACACTATAGAGGACCAGTCGCGCTGGGGGCTTGTCGAGACCTCTGCCATCGCCAGCATTATATTTCTAGGCTTATTCTTCTTCGTGACAATCATGTCTGGTGGGATTACTAAAAAAATAAGAATGATCATTGAAAGCTTAAAAAATAGCTCACTTGATGTCACTTCGTCCAGTCAGGAAATAGAGTCTACAAGTCATGAGCTGAGTGAAGCTTCAACCGAACAAGCCTCCTCGCTGCAAGAGACAGTCTCGTCGATCGCAGAAATCAGCTCGATGGTACAAAGAAATTCCGAAGCAGCAAGCTCGTCCACCCAAACTTCTGAGCGATCAAAAGAAGAAGCAGAGCAAGGGAAGAGAGATATTGACGAGATGATTGTCTCTATAGCTGAAATCGCTCAAAGCAGCGATGAGATTATGACTGAGATGAAGAACAACAATGATGAAATTACCAAAATCACCACGGTCATCGCTGAAATTGGAGAGAAGACTAAGGTTATAAATGACATCGTCTTCCAAACAAAACTATTATCCTTCAATGCGAGCGTCGAGGCGGCGCGCGCCGGTGAACATGGTAAAGGATTTGCGGTAGTTGCCGAAGAGGTCGGGAATTTGGCCGCCATGTCAGGTAAGGCCGCTCTTGAGATATCAGAGATGCTGGACTCATCCATAAAACAGGTTAATGATATCGTGACTGGCTCTAAAGGTAAGATCGAGATGCTCGTCTCCAAAGGCAAAGAAAAAGTTGATAGAGGAACGAGCGTTGCAAATCGTTGTGGAGAGGCACTTGAGAGAATTTTAAATAATGTAGAGTCCGTGAATGATATGTTCAAAGAAATTGCCATCGCTTCAAGCGAGCAATCCACGGGTGTGAATGAAGTGACAAGCGCAATGCAGCAACTTGACCAAGTTACCCATCAAAATACCTCTGCGGCTCAGAGCTCTGCATCTATGGCATCACAGCTTAAGGCCAGCGCTAAGCACCTCAATACTGCGGTGGATGATCTTATTAAGATGGTTGATGGTAATAGCGACTCTCATCTGTACCGCGATCAAAATTCAGGTAAACCCAGCGGACTAGGGAAGGCAAAAAATGCCTCTGTTCAAGACCTTACAGATTATAGAGAGCAACAAAGCAAGCAGACATTCGAGCCACGTGAACAGCTAAAGGTATCTGGTTCTGACACGGCCATTCCAAGTGAGGACGATCCACGTTTTGAGGATCTATAGTTCATTTTTAAAGAGACTTTTGCGTCCCTCTGTAAGCTAAAAAAAATCAGCTTCTTTAACACCTCAAATTAGATTAAAATTGTATTTTAAATCTAGTTGACCGGGTGGTTTATGAATTCAAAATTATTGTTTGTGGTAATATTTACAGTTTTGAGCGCGACTGCTTTTGCTCAGAACCGAGGCGAGCTTGAGAAACGACTCAATTTCGTAAACGGTGAGATAGATAAGATCCAGAAGAGAATAGAGAATGGACAGGATCCTCAGCTCTTCAAAAAGTATCTCAAAAATTTTAAAGCGGAAAAAAATGAGCTGAATAAAAAGCTCGCTGCTACTGAGGCCACTGTAGCTCCAGTCAAAACTAAAAAGGTTAACAAGAAGGTCAAGACCCCAAAAGTAAAATCAAAGACTGCGAAGTCCCTGGTGGGAAACAAGCTTCTGCCAAGTGTCAGGCTTACATCAAAAGTGCCTTTAGGCCTCGTCGAAATAGAGTCTCTTCTTAGAAGTGAGCGTGAAAGCTACCTCTCTTTGCTTGGGCGAGGTGTTACTGGAAATCGAATCAGGCAAGCCGAGGTGAATATCGCCTATTTGGAACTGCAAAAAAGTAAAGGCCTGAGTGTGGAGACTCAAGCAAAGGCACCAAAAACTTCCCCAAAAGAGCTCAGTAAGTTTTCTTATAAAGGGCATTTTCAGCTGCGATCTGAATCGGCAACAAATCAGCAGGGAGTCCAAGACAGAAGACAAACGGAGCAGAGCTTCTATCGACTGAGAACCTACTTCACCTTTTCTCCGAATGAAAAACTAGATTTTAACTATACCCCTCAGACCACCAAAGGTTTTGGAGCAGACGAAGGGGGCGTACCAACTAGCGGCTCAACAAATCACAGTGATGTTTCTTTTTTTGAGGCCAATATAAATTACAATATATCCTCTAGGCTCTCTGCAAAACTAGGACGTCAAGAACTTGATTATGGCGATCATCTCATCATTGGCTCGCTCCCTTGGGCAAATACAGGAAGAAGCTTTGATGCTCTTAAGTTTAGATTCAGTCACTGGAAAGGGGGGAGCGATATTTTCTATTCAAAGATATCAAACGATGGATCCGCCCTAACTGCCAGTGACGATACAGACCTTTTTACCATTTACAACTCTTATACAATCAATCAATACCTTAAGCCTTTGGACCTCTATTTTATCCGAGAAGTAGACGATAGTGCAGGAGGGGTTAATATAAATACTTTTGGATTAAGAGTTAAGGGACAGGTAGGTGCTTTTTTCTATCGGACTGAAAATGGCGTTCAGGCAGGTGCCAAGCTGGGAGACGATGCGTTTCAATATAACTTAGAGCTTGGGGCGCAGCTGAACTCATACTCGGCTTCATTAGAGTACTCTTTGGCCGGAGCAGACTATCGACAACTTTACCCAACCGCTCACAAGTTCTTGGGTATAGCCGACGTTTTAGGAAGAAGAAATCTGCGCCACTACGCGCTTCACTTGAAAGGGGCGCCCACTGACTGGCTTACCATTACAGCTGATTATCATATCTTTCAACGAAACGACACAGATGAGTCGGCTTATAGATTAAATGGTATGAGCGCGTGGGGAACAGAGGGTTCCGCAGATGAGATTGGCGACGAGGTCGATCTTGTTGCTGTGTTTAATACTTCGGACAATATAAAGTTTCAGCTGGGCGCAGCTCTTTTTAATCCCGGACAATATATGATTGATAACGAGCTTAACACTCGTGATGACAAGGTGGAGTTTTTATACGGTCAGGTCAACGCTAGTTTTTAAACAGGCCCGCAAAGTATACAAACCAAGTGAGCTTCTTAGGCCGCGTGTTTTTTCATTCTCGTGATGACTGCATCAAGGTTCAGCACGAGAATCGTTTTCTTTAGCTCACTTACTTCCTCGTACTGGAAAGCATCCTTGATATCTTGGGATGGAGCATTCTTGTCCTCTGCGCTGTAGAGAATTTGGGGTAGTTTAACCTTCTCGCTATCATGAAAGCTAATGATGGAATCTACTGAATCGACCACCAGAGCAAACAGTGACTCTGGTGCTTTTAAGATGAGAAGCTTAGGGGGGGAAGGCCTACTCTCCAAACCTAAACTGTAAACCAAGCGAGGATCAATGATGGGGATCAGGCTTCCTCGAAGATCAAACATCCCAATGCAGTTTTTAGCTTTATTTGGCGGAACGATAATAGCTTTAGGGTAGTCTACCACTTCCATAACTTCGCTGATTTCAAGCGCATAAGATCCATCAATATGAAAAGAAATGTATGTTCGCAAGACATCTTTGCCTTGCGCTTTTAATGTCGAAGCGGCATCCATCTTCTCATGGTATAGCCTACTATGACCTCGTGTGATCCTCATAAGTTCCTTATCAGAAAGAAGGGCATCGTGATCAAGAAGGATAGTTTCTAGTTTTCCATCTCTTGAGATGCAGCCCTTAAAAACTTCTTGTTTGTCACTTTCCAATACTGGAAACTGCACCAACTCTTCATCGTAATAGGAGCAGATGCTCTCAACGGAATCAATCAATAAACCGAAAAGCTCATTTTCTAATCTCATGATGATTATGCGAGATTCATTCGTTGGTGTCGCGTTGGTGGTAGATTGTGTTTCGATATTTAATATTTTCTTTAGATCAATCACAGGAACGGATGAACCTCTCACGTTAAGGGCACCTAGGCATAGATCATGTGAGAGTGCAGTTTTATCGATATTCTGTGCGGCGACGATCTCTTGAATTACTCCTATTCCTAAAGCGCAATTGGAGCCATCCACGTAAAAAGAAATACACTGGTGTCTTTTTGCACTTTTACGTTTTAGATAGCTTTTTACAGCAGAATTATCAGACCGAGGTATTCTCTTGAGGTTGAGTAGACCGTAGGGGTTTAGGATCTGTATAATGCGCTCTCCCTCATCCATTTTAAATACGCCCTGTACAATTTGCTCTCGCTCCATCTCAGCTGATTGATGAAAGTCACTTCTATCCAACTTGTTTCCATTAAAGACTTCACTGGTGAAGTCGAAAAGGAGTCCTATACAGCTTTCTCCGTGCTCGATAATCGCAATTTTTCTCTCCTCTCTAAATTCGTCTAGAGGGAAATTAAAAATTTTTCGCAGATCAACGACTGGAATCACAATTCCTCTCAAATTGAAGAGGCCTAAAAGGTTATCTGAGCATAAGGGGACTCGCGTGTACCCTTCAGGCTCATTGACTACCTCTTGGGTTGATTCAACTGATATCGCAAACTCCGTTCCGCTTAAGGAGAATGAGCCGTAAATATCTCTTTTTTTGTTGGTAGCTGATTTATCTTGTGTGTCCATTTATTCCTCTGTCTATGCGGCCATTGGTTTGGGAATGACAATTACTTGAAAGTCTCCCGCGGCGCAACCTAAGATAAGCTTGCGCCCATTATTGCCTCCGGTATCCATATGAATAATTCTGATTTGCATCTCGCGAAGCATAGTTATCGCACAGGTCACATTGATGTGACCTATAAGCGTTTTAGGATCTGTATCATGTGGTCTTGTCATATTGGCACCTCCCACAACAACGGCGCGGATATTCTTATAATATTTGCTAGACACTTGCATCAACTTAAGTAGAGAGTCAATCGCCTGGTCGACATACTTGCCACCGATGGAGTAATTCTTAGTGGGAGATTCGCTAAGAAGACAGTGTGCAAGTCCGTAGCAGTTCTTCTCTTCCCAAAAAAGCGCGATCCCAACACATGAGCCTAGGAGTGCCTGGAGGTATTCGCCATGAGTGCCAACTTTCACCTCCGCGATTTGGACATTGGTTACTTTATTGATCAAGCAGCACCTATATCTGAAACACTTCCCTTAATCCTGTAAATCAAGGGAGCAATAGATTCAAATCTGCTGTCAATTCTCGCTAGTGATTCTGATTCTCCAATAATAAGAAATCCATCGGGCGAGATCCGCTCCAAGATCCTCCCCAGCACCTTGATCTGATCGCTCTTTTTGAAATAGATGAGAACGTTTCGTAAAAAGATAATATCGAACCTTTCGTCACTATTTAGCTTTGCAAATAAATTATGCACTTCAAACTATATATTTTTTTTGACCTCTTGAGTGACTCGGAAGCCTTCTTCATCCTGACCCGCCATGTACCTTGAGAATAGATCATTTCTTGTAGCTCTAAATCTTTGAATCGACCTTCCTTTGTATATACCTTTTTGAGCAGAAGAGACTACTTCTTGAGAGATGTCCGTTCCTAAAACTCTGTACGATAGATTAGGGTGGCGTTCTCTAAAAGCTTGGCAGAAAATCGCAATTGTATGGGCTTCGTCACCGCGGGATGCTGCCGCTGACCAAATACTGACATTCTGAGCTCCCATTTCCAATCGACTGGGAAGAAATTCATTTTCTAAAAAATTCCAGACCCGAGGGGTTCTGTAGAAATATGTTTCATTTGTGGTGATTAGATTAATCAAGCTCTGATTTTCGGTTCTGTCTGACTTCAAATGCTCACAATATGCCTCGTAACTACCAAGTTCTAAAGTATTGACCCTTTTGCGAATTCTGTCGATGAGCATAGATTTTCGATTTGGGTCGATGGTAATTCCAGTCAGTTCGTGAATGATTCCTCTAAAATCTGCGGAATAAACTCGTAACTCGCCACACAAATCAGGCCTAACTCGCCACCCAAATTTAAGATCAACCTGTTGTAAGATTCACTCCGACAAAGGAGGCAATCTTGCCCAAACTGAGAATAAATATGGCGATACAAAACGAAATTCTAAGGCTCAAAAAGCTGGGGCTGAATAAGTCGAAAGTAGCTAGAACTCTCAAAGTTAATCGTGAGACCGTTCGAAAATACTGGAGTCAACTTGAAGCTGCACCTTTGGCGGATGCCCCCAGATGGGTTGAGGACTTGGACTGGAAAAAGATTCGGCACGACTTGGACAAAAAGGTTCCAATAAAAATCTTGTATCAGGAATTAAAGGACGAACACGCCCTTCCCAGCTACCAGGCCTTCTGTCAGTATTTACGGGCCCACTGCACTTCAACTTTGTCCACTGAGGTCGTCATTAAGATAGAGCGGACACCAGGAGATTCGATCGAAGTAGACTACTCTGGTGATGGCCATCCCGTCCTCTCTTCATCGACAGGGGCGATCTTTGATGCTCAGCTCTTCGTTGGCTCCTTAAGCTATTCAAGTTACATGTATGCCGAGTTCACTAAAACGCAGCAGTTGGAGGATTTTATTGGATCCCATAACAACATGTTTACTTACTTTGGAGGTACGGCGAAATATATCATTCCTGACAATTGCAAAACGGCCGTGAGCAAGGCCGATAAATACGATCCAAAGATTAATCCAACCCCACCACGACATGTGCTGCCATTATGGAATCGCAGTTGACCCCGCCGATGGGTACAGCCCCAAACATAAGCCAAATGTGGAAAATGCCGTAGGCATTATCCAGCGAGATTTTTTAGCTCGCATTCGAAATAAGACCTATACCTCGCTTTATGAGTTAAACCGTGACTTAAGGGCATGGCTTGAAGAAAAGAATAGTGATGTGATGTTGAAGCGAGTTCATAGTCGTAAATACTTTTTTGAGCGCGAGCGAAGTTTACTTGGCCCCCTTCCAGCTGATCCTTACTAAATCAAAACCTTTAAAAAGGCAAAGGTTCACCCTGACTGTCACATCCAACATCTTCGAAACTTCTACTCTGTGCCCTTCCAGTATGTGGGGCGAGAAGTCGAGGTAAAGTATAACTCTAAAATTGTGCACGTTTTTTATGAGGGATCACGTATTGCGAGTCATGCGGCGATGAGAGGTCATGCACACTACTCTACAGTGGCAGAGCATTATCCAGAAAAGAAAGTTGTCGATATTAACTATCATCTTATGAGCGCTAGGAACAAGGCAAGGGGTATAGGGAGCAACATGGAGAGCTTAGTAGAAAAATTAATTAGAATGGATCGCTTTCCTTTAAAAACACTTCGAAAGGTTCAGGGGGTCTTGGGTCTTGCAGAGGTGTTTAGCGCTGAGGCGCTAGATGCTGGAGCGAAACTGTGCTTGGACTTTGATAAGCTTACTTATAGGTCTTTAAAAAGCTTCACAAAATATTACCGTCCAGAACAAGAAAAAACACATGTCCCCGTGAGGGATCAAAACTTCATCTGTTTACAAGGAGAAAAAAATGAATGAGGTCATACAGTTAACGCAGGAACTTCAGTTTTTTGGTATGAAGGATTCTTTAGATTATCGGCTGAGCGAGGCGATAGAGAAGAATTTATCTTACCAGGAGTTTTTAACTTTTGTTTTGGAAGACGAGAGTCTTTATCGAAGAAACAGAAAGAGCGAGCGTCTTCGAAAGCGCAGTAAATTTAAAGATAAGGTTTACTTAGAAGAATTTAATCCGTCGGCGAAGCGAGGAGTGACGAAGTCGATGATCCAGCAGTTAAAATCTTTAAGTTTTATCGGCAATAATGAGAACCTAATTTTTGTAGGAGGAACCGGTGCTGGAAAGACTTTTTTAGCACAGGCGGTAGGACACGCGGCCTGTGCGGCGGGAATAGAGAGCTACTTCATATCAGCAAACAAATTCTTCAGAGAGATGGAGTTGGCGGAAGCTCAGGGAGGCTACTTGAATTGTCTTAGAAAGGTGAGAAAGGTAAAGGTTTTGATTATAGATGACTTTGGACTTAGAAATTATACCCACAAAGAGGCCAACCATTTGTTGGATGTCTTTGAAGATCGCTATCACAAAGGAGCAGTCATCATCACATCGCAAATTAAAACTGGAGGCTGGAAGAATTTATTCGAGGATGCAGTGATTGCTGAAGCGATTATTGATCGAGTTACATCTTGCGCTCACACAGTAGAAGTTAAGGGAGAATCCTACCGAGCTAACCACAAGGTAGAAAAACAGCTTGGAAATGAGAACTAGAGATGTAAGAATTGGCTGACGGCTAATTCTATGGGCCGGCGAGTTACAGTTTATTGCTGTGACGAGTTGCGAGTTTATTCCGCACTCTGTATCCAAACCTGAAACTTTTAAGCCAGTGTTTTGTTGCTTCGAAGGCTGATCTCTCCTAGGTAAGCTTAGGATCTTTGAGTCAGAGCTTGACTCTTCATACGTAAAAATAGCTTTTGGTGCGACACCACCCTGAGATACTGAAATTAGTTCATTAACGGCTTCGTTCAGGTGGTCGGCCTGGTTCTTAAGCTTTTTTGCCATGGCGGAAGACTCTTGCGCAATGGAGGTATTTTGGTGAGTCGTTTGATCAAGCTGTTGTATGGCCTTCGTTACTCCTCTCACTCCAGTTGACTGTTCGTTAGAGGCGGATGCGATCTCCCGCACCTTTGCCAACTCGTCCGAGAGTGAAGCTGAGTGAGAAAACGATACGAAAAACAACAAACTTAGTGCTACGAGAACTTTCATAGACACTTCCTGGAGTACTTAATTTATATTTCTATAAATCATCATCTAAGTAAGTGTATATATCAAGCCTAAAATAAGCTCCTAAGTCGCTATTTCTACGCAGCTTGTTTTTCTCTAAGACTGCACTTGATCATAAAGTTTAAAGTTATGTTACTGTAGGGTTTATTTAGTATGTAAACTTTTGACCAGATCCGCTCGTCGGGAATGAGGTCGGGGCTATATCCGGAGGTAAATATGACTCCTGTGACAGCGTTCAACTCATCTCCATTGCGAAGATATTTTAAAAAATCCAGTCCATTGAGTTTTGGCATGTTGTAGTCTGTGACTATGCAGTCGTACTTATTGACTCGACATAAATCTACAGCTTCTTGCCCATCATTGGCTTTAGTAATTGTGCAATTGAACTCATCAAGTAAATGCTCTGAAAGCGTCTCTAAGATTTCGATTTCATCATCTACAATCAGAAAGTTTAGCTCAGCTTTAGCGCTCGTTACTCCAAACTGGTCGAGCTCTAAAGATAAATCAGAGAAATCAATTGAGCTCTCTAAATCAGATCGTAGGGCTTCTAGAGCATCGTAAAAACGTGAGTAACATGATCCAAGAATTTGAATATCCTGATTTGAGATATCTGTTGATCCTTCCCGTACAGGAAGCAGCTTGGACTCAAGTTTATGTACCAGAGAAGAAAACGGCTCAAACCCAGCTGATTGTGAGTTACCCTTAATGTTATGGACAATTCTAAAAACTTCGTTGTGAATTTCAACGGAATTCTGGCCAGACTCTAGCTCTCGAATGAGACCGTTTAGAGAATCTAAATTGTCTTGAATTTCTTCCAATGCCTCTAATTTGTACTCGACTTCAAAACTTTCCATTTTTTCACCTTCATGCGACTTTGTATCTTATTAACTTATTAAACTCTAGAACAATATTTACTGCCATTTCTTCTAAACTAACTATTTTCATCGCTGCACCCAATGCAATTGCTTCTTTGGGCATTCCAAAGACAATACTGGACTCCTTGTCCTGAGCTATCGTTAGCGCTCCTGCCTCTCTCAATTGAAGTAGACCTGCAGCTCCGTCTCGGCCCATGCCAGTCAATATAATCCCTAGTAGCTTTTCTTCGCCTAAGTCCGGGAGCGAGTTGAAGAGATAGTCCACCGACGGTTGGAACCGATTCATAGGTGGGTCATCTGTAATCGAAATCCGTTTCTCTCGTCCTCGTTTTAAAATTTTCATCTGTTTGCCACCTGGAGCAATATAGATCCTATTTTACTGAAAAAATTCTCCGTCCTGTGCTTCTTTAACCTCAAAGGCACAGAGTGTGTTTAGTCTATCAGCGAGAGCTTTTGAAAAAACTGCGGGAATATGTTGAACCACAACGATCGGAGGTATCTGATCAGGGAGTGAAGTAAAAATTTCCTGAAGCGCCTGGGTTCCCCCTGTGGATGAACCAATGGCGATTAAGCCATCATACTGACTGAATGAAGCTTTGATCAGGGGCGATCTTCTCTTTCCGCTCTTTAGTTGAAGTCTGAGCTACCGCTTCCAATTTTTCCAAGATATCTTTTTTGACTTCTGATAGTTTGCCTACAGAAGGTTTTTGGATATAAGTTGAAGCTCCCGACGAGAGCGCTTCCATTACGAGAGGTCCTTCATTTATGCTTACCGAGCTGATCATAACAGTTGGAATTTTTTTCTCCCTAAGGTAGGTCTTCAAAAATTCGACACCGTTCATCTCAGGCATATGGATATCAAGAGTTATAAGGTCTATTCCTTTAGTTTCAATGATCGCTCTGGCCTCTGACGGACAACCCGCAATACCAACAATCTCAAGATTATCAGACTCGCTAATAATTTTGGCCGAAGAGCTTTTGGATAGTCTTACTGTCGTCGATGATGAGGACTTCTTTTTCCTCATGGGAATTGAGTCGTCCTTTTTAAAACGTATACGTCCTGAGTTTGAATAATAGAGGACCTCTTGATTCTCCCGAGTAAATACCTTCTTGGATGGTTTTGGCCAGTTCAAGTTCAAACTGTTTAGTTGGTAAAATAGGTGCTCATCACCCACATATTTGTATGCCTGAACATCATAAAACTTCTCGAGCTTAAAGAGCTCACTCTCATCGACCTTGTTTAAAAATAAGCAAACTGACTCGTCCCTAACTGTGAGCACTATCAGAGCATCACTAATACTCAGGGTGAACCGTCGTTGGGGACTTGCCAGTAATTAGTTTTTTTATCGCCATACTATTTTAACTTTGCTAAAAATTCTGTTCCCACGTGGGAGAAGCTTGTCCAGGGAAAAATATCAGTAACGACTTCTTTAATCTCGATATTGATAGATTCAATGTCTTCGATAAGAACTTGGCCTATCTCTAGATCTAATACGCTTTTAACTGCCGACTTCGAGACAATTCCAAAAATAGAAAGTGAAACTCGCCTCCAGCTAAAACAGTCTCGCGCTGAAGTCGCGGTTGAAGTCGCACAAATAGACTGTTTTTGGTTTAAATTCAACCTCGTCTTCAAATAATTCAACTTTATGGCCAAGCTTGAGCTCATCCTTGAACATACTCAAAAAATTGGAGCTGCCCTCAAAGAATATAAATAGGGGAGGCTGATCATTCTTAAGTTTCTGAATGGCGGACTTGATTCTATCTTTGTCACTGAAACTGCCAAGGAAAGCTCGGGCCTTGGTTTCGCAACGCTCAATCTTAAAGTCCTTTGCAAACTGCAGATCAACTCTATGCGAGCTTGGCGATGAGTTTAGGAATGACATTTTAATCTTGTTCTTTATCTCATCTGCTCTTTCTGCTAAGTTATTCAATGCGGGTTTCTCGACAAAGTCTGATGCTCCGTTATTTAAGGTTTCCTGAGCATATCTTGTGTCCTCACGGCTAGCACTTGAGACCACTACGACCTTGGGATGTCCACTCTTGTAGTTCTTCTTTAGATATTCCACACCGTCCATCTGGGGCATGTGAATCTGCAACCGTCATAGCATCGACTTTATGCCTTCTAATGAAACTTTCGGCTTCTATCCCGTTTCATGGCCGTACCTACCAATTCAAAGTCAGGATCCCAAGATGAATAATTTACTCAATAGTTTCAATACACTTGAGCTATCATCTACTGCCAGAACTCTTATAGGTTTTGGTATCGACTAACAGCTGGCTTAGGCGCAGATTGGCTTGTTGTTGAAGGGGTTGAGCTTGCTGATATTGCTGCCGGCTCATCGAAACAGTAAATACTAGGAGCGTAGGTTTGCTTTTTAATACTGAGCGACTTTAACGATTCACTCAGACCTGTGATGAAAAGAGCATCCCTATGCAGAAACCTTTGAAAGTTACTTACTATTTCTCAACATCGACGACGTTAAAATAGATAAAGACATTTCTACAAAAAATGATATCAAACTTTTTATTTCGAATGGCCGCATCCGGACTCAATAAATTCATAACTTCAAATGAACAGTTTTTCTTCAGGTGAGCCTTTACTTTCGCGAATCTAGCGATATCACCGGTTCCTTTCTGCCAATTTCCCTGTAGATAAAGTTGCGGTATGGATTTGACTTCACTCAATGGGTAAACACCATTTTTGCCAACTCTCACACTCTCTGGGTCTATGTCCGTGCCAACAATTTCATAGCTCATTCCGGGATAGTTTTTTAGATGATGATTGAAAAGCATCGCCATTGTATAAACCTCTTGACCACGACTACATGCCGCCGACAAGACCCGGATCTTATTTTCACCTCTGGCCTTTACCGTCTGAACGATTTTTCCAAGGTTTTCGATGATATATTCGAAGTGACAGAACTCTCTAAAAAAATAAGTATGATGGGTTGTCAATAAAGAGACTAGGGGCTCGGGGTGGCTTCTCGTTCATAATTGTTCTTGAGATGGTCAAAGTAATCAGATGGATCAATCCCCTAAGTCTATCAGCCTCTTTTTTAATCGGTTAATCACCATAGACATCTGGTTTTCACCTAGAACATTTCCACTTTCCTTTGCCACTATCTCTGAAACATAGCTAGCGAGGGAGTTTATATCCCATGAGCTAGCCCTCTTTATTTGATATCACTACAACTCCTGTTGTTTACACGATCTTACTAGAGGTCTTCGAACCTATCATCTGACTCATCAGGAATTTCTGTGTCTAGGCCGGACACTTTTAAATTTGTCTGGCCCGCGCAGCCTCTTGGCGATGTGGTCTTCGAGGCAATTCAAGTATTTTGGTGCTTTGGTCATTGAAAAAATTGTCGCTGTGCTTTTTTAGATCGCCATTTTTACTACCGGTCACTACTGCCATTAGCTCTACGACAGCGTTGTTCAAGCCATCGGCTTGACTTTTTAGCCTTTTCGCCATCGAAGATGATTCTTGTGCGACTGACGTGTTTTGGTGAGTTGTTTGGTCCAGCTGCTGCATAGCTTTTGTGACTTCTTGAACACCGGTAGACTGCTCATTAGAAGCTAAGCAATTTCCCTAACCATTTCGTTAACGGAGGTTACATTATGTAGAATCTCATCAAGTGAATCACCACACTCGTGGGCTGTCTTTGTTCCCAGCTCTACTTTTATTTTACTGTTAGATACGAGAACTTCTACATTTTTCTTAGTATTGTCCACTATGTCCGTGACCTGTTTGATCGAACCATCGAGCATTTCAGTAATCTCAAGAGCTGCTTTGCCTGACATTGCAGCGAGGTTTCCAACTTCCTCTGCGACGACGGCAAAACCTTTACCATGCTCACCCGCCCTCGCAGCCTCAACAGAGGCGTTGAATGAGAGAAGTTTAGTTTGAAAAACAATGTCATTAATGACTTTTGTTTTCTCTCCGATCTCAGAAATAACGTGAACTATCTTGGAGATATCTTCATTGTTCTTGTGCATCTCTTTAGCGATCTCATCATTACTATGAGAAATATCATCTATTGATTGAATCATTGCCTGAACTGTTTCTTTACCCTTAGTCGCGGCTTCACTAGATTTGGATGAAACTTTTGTCGAATTGCTTGCTGCATCCGCATTTCTTTGAATCATGGAGCTGATCTCATCGATAGAGGATACAGTCTCCTGCAGAGAGGATGCTGCTTCAGTCGCCGCTTCACTTAATTGAGAGCTGCTGGTAGAGATGCTCTCACTTGAGTTTGCCACCTCCTTCGCATTGCTAAGAAGCAGGTTTGCTATGGATTGAATTTTCTTTGAAAGCGTTGATGATAAGAAAAATGCAAAGAGAGCGATAGCAAAGCAACTTACTCCCAATAAGAGTATTAATGCATTTCTTATTGAATGGACTGCAGAAAAAGCCTCTTCGGTTGAAATCTCAGCGATTAAGCCCCACTTAAGTCCTAGAATATCGATTGGTGTGTAAGCAGAAATGACTTCGTGACCTAAATAGTTGGAGCTTATTGAATTTCCTTGGTTCTCATCGAGAACCTCTGAAACAGATTGACTATCAAGCTTACCACTAATGGGATTTTTAAAGGAAGAAACAACATTGCGATTCTCGTTATCTAGGAAAGAATCGCTTCTCATAAGTTTGTCACTTCCAAAGAGGTAAGTTTCTCCTGTCTGCCCCATCCCCGACCTTTGTCCCATTATAGCGTTCAGCCTATCAATGGGCATCTGGAATATGGCCACACCCACTTTCTTGCCACCTACCCAGACAGGTGAGGCGATAAAAGAAGCGGGAGCCTCGTAAGAGGGAGCGTATTGTTTGTAGTCAACAAGAACAAAAGACTCTTTGTCATTGATCGAGCGCGCCTTTTTGAAGGCTTCCGCGAAATTAGTATCGGAATAAGGCCCATCGTTTAGAGATGTGGCATAGTCTAGCTTCTTAAAGACAGAGTAAACAATATTTCCACTATCGATATCTACCAAAAAGATATCGTAATAACCGAATTTTTGTAAAAACTCTCGGATTGATGGGTGATACTTAGCATGTAGCTTACTATAAGTAGAACCATCTTGAGCAAAATCGAGGGTCTCTTTGCTGCCAAGAGGATTTGGATTGGCCCCTATGTAATGGTATTGTAGCGCCACTTCAGTTGGACTCAGTTGATTTAGAAGTGAGTGGGCGTCTATTTCTTTGCCATTTTCTGACTTATATTTTGCTCCAAACTGGTTTGAATAGAAGTTCTTTAAATTTTCTTTATAAACGATCTGGTCGGCTCGGCTGACGGATGTTTCCTCCGTATACTTTTCAAATGCATCTGAGAAGCCCACCATCGCATCTTCAACCATTACATCATGACTAAAAGTGAGTAGTTGGTCTCTAATGCTCTCGAAGTACCGCTGGACGGCGTCACCAGATGACCATTCCAAGTTACATAAGCGATTGTCTGTCTTGCTGCCATTAATATGATTCACTTCGGGGAAATTTTGGGGATTTGGAAGAAACGCTTGAGCTACAAGCCTATGTATCGATAATCTCTTCTTCTTCCTATTGAGCCAAAAGCCAACTGTTAGATATCCTTTTTGGGTCTGATAGGGCTTAAGTATTTTATTTGTCTTCTTGCTCCAAACATTACCTAGATTGCTGACTTGATATCCTTCATAACCTCGGATATCCGCAAATACTTCGGGGGCGTGCCTTAACGCCATTGATATTTCGTACATTAATGTTGTTCATAATTATAAAAGTTTCAAATCAATTACATATGTCACTATCATATTCCAAATATAAGTAGTGTGACCAAAATCAAATAAGATATTGATTCAAATCACATTAGTTTGTATTACAAAGACATATATTGTTATATACAAGAACTCTGCTCTTGAGCTTTCCAATCTTGGTAAGCAAGTCATCGTCAGTGACTTTAATAACTTGATAAACGGCAAGTTTATGACTCCAGTTAATTTAGCTTGAGTTGATAACTTACTTCAGTCTTTGAAGAGGTTATTAAACTCGGAAAAATTAATAACAAAGGAGACATTAAATGTCATTTAATCAAGAACAATTCTCAAATTCTAGTAATGAAGGAATCAATAATTCACAGAATAGTAAGCTAGAGGCAGTTGACAATTTTATCAGTCAATATAAAGCTCCTGAGCTAAGAGAAATATCCGAGCAACAAACTCTAGGATTTTTGGAGAAATTCTTAAAACCCAGATTGCGTTATAACCTTCTAACTCAAGACGTTGAGTTCGATGGTCAAAGCTGCGAAGACATGAAACTGAAACATTGAAGGTCGAAGACCGTATCCAGGTTTTCTGCCAGACAGAACTTAACTCTGTATTCCAAAAACAAAGAACGTTCAAAAATTGCTTGCTGGACATGATTGGCAACAATCACTATCATCCAGTAGAGAAATATCTCGAAGGCTTGCAACAAAATTGCACCAATCCAGCAAATATTGATAACTTGGCGGAACGATATCTTGGCAACAATAAACCTTTATCCAATTTGCTATTAAAGAAAACCTTAATAGCTGCGGTTGCCAGAATATTTGAGCCTGGATGTGATGTCCATTCTGTTTTAGTCCTCTATTCTCCCAAGCAAGGAATAGGAAAATCAAGCTTCTTAAAAACGCTAGCTAAAAACCAAGCTTGGTTCAACGACACTGTTCCTAAAATTTCGGTTAGCAGAGACTTCTATTCCAAACTTCATCGGCATTGGATAACTGAGGTGGGAGAAATTGACACCAAATTTAATAAAAATCAAGAGGAGAAAATTAAGGATTTTATAACATCAACTAAAGATTCTTTTAGACCAGCTTATTCTGCTCAATTCCTTAGTTGCCGTAGACGTTTCATTTTAACTGGAACAACCAATAATGGTGACTTGCTTAAAGACCAAACTGGCTCACGCCGATATTGGATTGTGCCTGTCCATAGCAATATTGACATTCCTACTTTGAAAAAAGAGGTAGATGCAATCTGGACTGCTGCTGTTGATGCCTATAACTCTGGCGAACAATGGTGGTTAACTGATGAAGAAGCTGAACTCGTCGAAGAATCCAATGCTTCGTATTGTTATCAACATCCTTGGTATCAACCAATTAAAAGTTATCTCGATAAACATAAGAACGAGATAAGTATATTCTGCCCAAGAATGTTGCAGCCATTTCCTCTCTTGAAATTCCCAGGAAGGAAATAAATAAGCCTAGTAGCAAAGATATCAAGCAGATTAGAGACTTATTGCAGAAGAAGTTTGAATATGCTCCGAAGAAAATTAGCAATCAGCAGAGACAAAAATTGTTCGATGAACTGACGAATGATTCATCCCTTCGACCACAGGTAAGCAGTATCAATGATATTCCTTATTCCATCTGGGTTAAGTTTGATGAATTATCTAAAAAAGACTCTGTTTAACGTCAACTAGATGAAACCAAGTTAGGGCATAGGTTTTAGCTTGGTGAATTCAACAAAATTGACGTTAGGACATAAAGCAAAGTCAGGAATTTTCTATTTCGGTAGAGTTCCTGATTTTTTCAGTTTTGGGAAGATTTAACGTCAACTAAACGAAAGTCCTGTATACCAAGGGTTATAGCTTTTTGAATTCAACAAAATTGACGTTAAAGCAAATAGAAAATCAGGAATTTTCTATTTCGATAGAGTCCCTGATTTTTCTTTTTTGGAAAATACTTGCGCTTTTCTCAAATATGTATTATATTTAATTACATAAGTATTCAAGTAATTTGAATTGTTGTTATTGATTTGTAATTGATTTTTCAGTGGTATTGATTTTGAAAACATTACAACCTGCTATATGGCAGGAATTCAATAACGATGGGTGAATCTAAACGCCGTCAAAAACAAGACCCTAACTACGGTAAGCGTCCTAAGTTTCCACCTTTGGAGGACTTCGGTTATACCGTTGGTAGAAAATTACAATCATCTAACCCCACTGTCATGACTGTTGGTAGTCACTATGGTGAAGGTGCTTTTATCACAAATGGTCTGAACACTAACAACCTCAATAAAAAGTATGGTTGCTATCCATTTTTCAGCGATGTTTATGGATTAAAAAATGTAGTGGTTGAAATACCAGAACATTTGAGCGACGAAAATGCAATGGTTTTATTGGATGAAATCATTAACGAAGAGCGTTATGTTCTTTTGTCCAACGATAGTTTTAAGCCACCATCTTACGTTAATAGTAAGACCAGAATTCAACCGTTAATACCTTCAATTGCTAAAGATGAAGTTGTTTATTCAGAAGTCGTCAATGAAACTGATGAGGCTTATTTCCGACAAGGTATTGTGCCTGTTGATGTATTCTAATTGATTCTATAACCTGTGGCTGGTTCTGATTCCAGAACTGGTCATACAATAAAGTTCAACATAATTGAAAACAAAACAATCGACCTGCTGATTTAGCACTAGAAATCTCAACAGTTAAGTTAGAGAGAAGAGTAATCAGTCGTGGTCGATGTTTTGTTCCCCCACAGATAACTGGAGTATGGGAGTGTGGGTTTATTTATATTGAAGTTCATTGTAGATTTCTTGAATAACGTAGTCGCACCAAATACCTTGACCCGTTGTAGTGCGTCCCCAAATACATAACCCCATAAAATCTCGTTCTACAGTTTCACCTTTATCTTCTAGCTTGTTTAATAACCACTCACTGACTAACCAGTATTCACAAACCTCGCAGTGAGTAATCGCATAAGTCCCAATTAACATCACTGAAATACTCGCGTATTGCATCAATCTTGTTTTCGTGGGTTGGTTCTACTGTGTAGTATTCATTGTCTTTATCATAGACACCCCATAGATTATCTACGTCTCCTTGAACAACACAGATGTTTTGATTGATTGCCTTCTCTGCTTCATCCCAATCTGTAGAAGTGGTCAAGTGATAAAACTCTTCACGATACTTTTCTTGTTTAAGTAGTTCATCAATAAGGGGACTGATGAAATAAATTACTTCAGTCTCTACTAATTCTCTAATTGTTCTAGTCATAATTTTTATTTGTTGTAAGTTTTTATAGATAAAAAAATCCCTGCCCTCAATTAAGAGAACAGGGGATAAATAGTTTATGACGACTTATTTAGGTCGAGTATTTTAGCATTTTCCTGACTATTTAAAATTAATTTTGAGTTAATTTTAAATAGCTTAAGACAGAAGTAGTGCTAAATAACAATTTACTTACTTATCAAGATTGACACCTATATTTGGATTAAACACCCATTTCCAAACTGGAAATACTTGCTTTATTCCTGAAAGCTTCAGGAATTTGATCAGCTACGTCATTTGTAATTTTTTTATTCCCAACAATAGCAGAAAATATCATTAGCAAAGCAAGCAACAATCCAAGTAAAATTGCCTTAACAATTAATAATGCCGTAGCTATAATACCAAAAGGTATTCTGATGAGAATAATGAAAAGTGTTATCATCTTTCATATTTTTTTATTTCAAAACAAACTTTATCTACAATTGAATATGTTAGGTTTAAATTTCTTATTTGGTATGCCTATTGTTTGTCTGTAATAAGGTGCTTCTAAAAAGCCAATTATCACTGTTCCTTCGTTTGAAGGGTCAAAATCTATTATTTGAATTACATACCACTCTCCTTCATAATTTAATGCAATTTTTAGAGCCAGAAGGGAAATACTTTAGAAATTCTTCTCTAGTTAATGCAGTTGTAGCACTATTTAAAAAAACATAAATCATTAAGCTGAACAGCTAACCTGAAATTTGAACTAAATAAGTATTATATTATTTTGGAATATAATACATAAAAGTCAAGAGTTAATTAAATGAAATTAAACCATCTGCTTCAAAGTTCCCCTTTGGCAATTTCAGTAAGTTTTTCTTTAGTCTCCAATAATGTAAAAGCTCAAACTGGAGGGCTTTTTACTACTGAAGAAATGGAAGCCGTGGATAGGATTTGTGCTGGCACTCAGCAGCCTCCTCAAGGGTATGAAGAAAAAAAAGTGCCCGAAGGGCTTGTGCTGAGATAGAAGAAGACAATAGAAGATGGGAAAATTGCAATTCTTCTGATACTTGCGTAATACCACCAGAACTAAAATATACTACACCTACTTACAATGGGAGTTCGTCCTACGAGGATACACGAGAATATACAGAACAGAGAAGAGAAGAAATAAAGGAGACCCTAGAAGAGATAGACGAGGATAAGAAATGAAAGATTTAATTATTTGGATGCAGAGTAATTGCGCTAATAATTTAGTGTAATGTAAGTTCAAATACCTAAAAGTAGGTAGCATTATCTAACGCTACATACTTTTAAGTGTATCTAGATTTCATATTAAGGAATATATTTACTTATGGAAATAAAGAGAGATACGCCTAAACTTCTAACACTATTTTCATAAAACTCAAAGCCCTTAGCATCCATTTCATTCTTCATAGTCTCGATACAGAAGACTAAAAGCTTTGCTCGTTCCTGAGTTAGCTTAGACAAATCCTGCTTCTGTCTATCAGTAAGGGTTTCAGGCAATCCTAAGTCATTGCTTAGATAATCTTCTACGGCATTATTGGCTACTTGTTGAGTAGTAGTAGTGCCATTATTAACATAGCCATTTGATTTAGGTATGCTAGACATTACCTCTTTTACTGGCTTTAGTCCTGCACTATCAATATTGTGAGGTGGCTCTCTATCAAGAACACTATATTTACCCTTGTCAGATTCAATAAGCTCAACAATATCGCCTTTATGTTTTGAGCGATATAGTTTATTACCAAGCTCATTACTCCAACAAGCTACCTGGGAATTATCAGATAGAAGTTTGCAGTTGAGGACTAATATTTCTTCCATATTTAGTGTTCGCGATTACCACAGTTTATTACTTCTGCTTGATGAGTTTTCATAGTGACATTTAATTGATTAATTAGTCAAGTATTTATGTAAATAAAAAGAGGGTCATTAAAATGGTTCTTCTTCAGGACTAATACAAGTCCAAATGCTCATTATTTTCCAGTGCTTTCTGAGATAACCTTGTGCTTCTAATAGGTCAGCAATAATGTCATAGGACGCACCGCCACAAGGTAAATGAACAATCTCTCTTGGAACTGTGAGATAAACTATGTCATCATCTACAGGAATCTCTACATGGCGGTCATCCTGAATGAAGGAGTCAGTTTCTACTGTTATTAGTGAGACACCAATAGATACTATTGAAGGGGGTCTATCTTTATTGGGGTCATATTTATTAATAATCGGTTTGCTGATAGTCATAGTATTTAGTCTGATGAAAATGTATAGACAAAAAAACCCGCCACCTAAATTAATAGATGGCGGTCTAATTTCTTTTACCTAGTTTTGTGTCATGCGGTATGACGAATACTTTGAAAGCAGGATATTTTACTCTTCAAAAGTTGCAATAATATTTTGCTCCTGACATTGTTTTTAGATTAAAAGAATCTTAGAACTATTATTCTCTACCCCAAATAAATGAATACGCTTCTGATGATTAGGATAATGATAACCATAAGTTATAACTTGTCCTAAAGCAGCATTCCATTTCTTTATATGCTTGACTTCTATAATTTGATTGCTAGTTAATATATCTATTCTGCCAGATGGAACTCTAACCTCCGTCTGACCATTTAAAGATTTGGCTAATTTATCTCGATAATAACTCTCATTACGTTTTTTCTTCGGCTTATTAACTCTGGATTATTATCAGAATTAATATCTGGCTGCTGATGTTTTTGTTCAGACGCAGGGTTAGGGAACAAGTCTTGAAATATTGTTTTAAGTTGCTTACTGTTAGGAGCAAGTCTTTTGCCAGCTTGTTTGATAATATTATTTCTGCGTCTGAACATCATTTGTTTATTTACTATTTATGACGGCTGAAATAAGCAGGAATCCCGCACCAGCAGCAATAGCTATTTCTTCCAACCACTTACTACCACTATATCTGTACCACCGAGCAAAACTTTCTAAGATATTTAGAACTGATTCTAATCCCCAACCGAGAGCTTGAAGAGTAAGATACACTAAGGCTGCCACACCTAAAGCTTGGATAAAAGTATTTTTAAACAGGTTCATAAGATTACAAATGTGAATAAACTCGATGTATTCTTATAATTCCCCGAAAAGCTACTTTTTGAAGCTACAGCAAGCACAAAAACAACATAACTATTTAGTTTAAATAGTTATCTCTATAGTTCTTACAAACTTAAACTCTATATTTCAAATATTCCTTAATTGCTAACCTAACTAATTCACTCACTCTCATATTATTTTTATCTGCTAAGATAACTAATCTTTCCCAGTCATTAGGTACTAATCTTATATTTCTTGATATCATTATTTTCTTCATATAAAAAGTAATCACTGTGGCTACTTTTCTATTATTAGAAAATAGTAGTAATAAAATATGAGCATTGTCTCATTAACTCCAGCCGATAATCTCTCCTGGCAAATTATTAGTAGCCATTTCAATTAACTCTTCTGAACTATGTTTTAAGTCTCTAGGTGAATTAGGATAGCTACACAGTATTTCTACTAAATCATCTGACATATCCATTCTTATTTGACTGTTAAGAGCATTATGAATTATGTATAGCTCTAACATTCTGGCGGGATTGTTTTCATTAAATGCAGTAGGAAAACTTTGCTTTTAACTTCAGGTATATGTTTTCAGGAATATTAAAGTTAATTAAGTCTTCTAGAATGTTTAAGACGTATTCTATTCTATTTTTTATTAAAGTAGATTTCATTATTACTATTCTCTATATATAAATTAAATTTTTATAGTTATTAATCAACAAAAAGGGACTTGAACTTATTTTTTGACAGAGGTTCAACTTTATAATACGCAATAATTACAAGTGTATTTATTGCTAGTATTTGAAGTACTTAACCCTCTTTCTTGTTTCCTCCTTCTTCTCCTTCTTCTCCTTCTCCTGCTTCTTCTGCTTCTTCTGCTTCTCCTGCTTCTCCTGCTTCTCCTGCTTCTCTTTCCTCGCCTCTCCTCTGTTCCTTCCCTGGTGTTTGGAGTTGGGTTTGATTAAGGGGTTGGGTTAAGCCTTTCCTGAATGCCCCTCACACGAATGATTTCTCATCTAAGACTGCATACTTCATTCCTGCTGCTTCTGCTGCTTTATCGACCGCCCGTTGAGGGATAGCACCAATCGAGACAACGCCGTCATGTTCGTTCTGGATTACCTTGTATTCATACTGTAGGGATAAAGTGGTTAGATGGTGAATGAACGCAGCTTCTTGACCTTGGAGAACAAAAGCAGCTATACGAGCTTTACGTTGCCAGATATTTTTACCTTTCGGTAGGTCATCGATACAGAGTTTGCGTCCCGTGGGATTGGTTAAATACAATTTACCTGCTGCATAATTACCAATCTTCTTAACATACGTGTTTAATAGCCATTCGTGCCACTTGTCTAGCTCAATTTTAAGAGGTGCTACAGCTTCACTAAACTTAGTTAGGTAATCTACTGTCAAAGAGAAATTTCCTTCGGCTTCTTCCATTAAATATCGCAGGATATCAGCGTTGGATTTGTCAGAATATTTCTTGGGAAGATATCCACCCATTAACAAAGCACACAAACACTTCTTCCAAGTATCAACACTAATACCAATTTGAGCAGAATAGTTATATTTAGCCTGCTTATCATTTTTATAATTCTCTAGCCATGTAGTATCAAGTTCTGCTATTTCAAACTGTTGAATTAGACCTATAGCTTGACTGCTACGTAAGTCATAGTTCTTCAAGTTTTTTACATTCTTAAAAGCTGCATCTTTCATCTTTTTACTAGCATTCTGCATAAACGTATGTATTCTTCCTGGGTCTGAAACTGAATAATTTGGAATAAATGAATAAAAGCCTGATAGTATTTCTTCTGCATTCTGATTAAGAGCATTCTTGAGGCAGGTATTGTCGTTGTAGTACTGTCCTCTCGCTCTTTTATATTCTTCACTATCTTTGCCATAAATAGCGTGGCTTTCTAACATATTAAGTTTTAGATTTTTAATATGTTCTTCAACTGGAGCTAATTCAAAAGTGCATTTATCAATACACTTAATTGCATCCACTATTAATTTAGGATATTCATTATTATTCTCATCTTTAACTTTACTTTTATTGATAGCCCTGCATCTTTTTCCAGTAAATAGATTAACCTTGGTAGCTGCCATATACTCAGCAGTACTAAGTTCTTCTAACTCAATAAACTGTTCAATAATTTCTTGTTTAACTCTATAGCTAGCACATATTCCATGTTCTATTGAATAACTATGACCTTTCTCTTCATCAAGAATAAGTCTTTCAATTATTTTGTTATTTACTAACTCTTCTATTTCTGCATTCTTACAGAATTTTGCTCTTACTTTATATGGAATAGGAACATAACCTTCGCCACCATCTTTATATTTATATAGTTGGCAACTAATTATATGGGCTACAAACTTTAAGCTATCTTGGTTGCCCCACGCTAAAATATTGCTTATCAATTTATACTGGCTCTTAAGAACTTTATAATGATGTTTTATGTAAGACTTAGGCTTTTTGTTTTTTTTCTTACTACTATTATTAGATTGTGTTAAAATAGGCATATAAGTGATTCTTTAAATGGACTTAATTTATCGATTGTTTGTTTTATTATTAGTTTCTCTCTAAAACTTTCTAGCCAAAGCAAATACTAGAAAGTTTTTTAATATCTAATCCCTATCTATATTTTAACTTATAAATATTTACACCTATTTTCTACGCCTATTATTTACTACTATTAAATAAGATGATGAATTAACATAGCATTAAAACTTTTAGACATAGCGATATACTTTGTTATTCATGTGGCATTAATTTAATACGATGTATCTAGTCCTACTATTATTAGTAGGTCTTTTTTTGTCTATAATTCATGTCATACTCTTACACAACTAACTTTATACTAAAGTTTTAGTGTCTATCCATTACAACCCACGCTACATATAGGTATTTATATGTTTTAATGCCTATATTATGTATTATTCTGTATATAGGTTTATCGGTTATATTATAATTACGATACTAAAAGTAACGTATATACTCTATTAAATATATTCTTTCCAGATATGCTTATATGCCATAGCAAACGTTACAGGCACAAATACGGCTGCTGCAATAGCTTCAGGTGTAATTGGTCGTTCAGTCTCTATAAGCTCATATAAGCCCATATAAATAAGACCTGCACCCTTTATATTTTTTCTAAAATTAGCTTGTATCTTAACTAATAATTGTTCTTTTTCTTTACTCATATATTTATATATTTTTAACTTTTTACTCATAGGCTCTCATTAAGTTTTTAATCATAATATTTATCTGCTGAGAGAATGACCTATTATGTCTCTCAGCTTCAGTCTCTATAAACTCTATTACATAGTTCTGGAGAGTTATGTGTTTAGGGCTAGTGTTAATTCTATCTTTGGTATCCACAATTAATATTATTAAGTATTTATATACTATTTTATCTAGAATAATAGTATATAAGGTGTTTAACTATTTAGTAGTATTTCCCGTCGTCAATGGATTAATACTCAGCTTCATCTGCGACGAAAGAGTCAGCTACTATTAATAATCTCTATCAACTGTTTTTCTTGAGAGCTATTAATAATGTCAGAGTAGTTATTTAAAAAGTTATTTATGACATTAGTAGGATTAAAACTTTGTTCTATCTCAGCAATCAATCTATCTTTTACTAACTTAAAGTCCCTAGTATTTAAACACTGACTTTTGATGCTAGGAAATATAATATTGAACTTCTCGCTAAACTCAACTTCTTTATCTTGAGTAACTTCTACTGTTAACTGTGCAGACACACTAATTGGTTGGGCTGCATCGCCTACTCGCAGAGTAGCTGTATCCTCTTCTTCAATATGACAATTAATATCTCCCTCTACATCTTGTGTAGAGAGAGCAGGATTATCTACTAATTGCCACAACCCTTTACCAAGAACTCTTTGACGATATCTGGAACTTCAAAGTTATCAAACCTGCCAATACACCTTAATGTCTGGTAAGGCTTGCTGTGGCTCAATTTCTAACCATACATCTTTAATATGCTCTATCTTCGTATCAACCCATCCATAGTATTTATGATTAACGTCACAGGCATTTAATACCTTCTCAGTATTCTTAGTCCACCACTGAAGGCTAACGGGACTATTAAATATAGAGAACCAGGGACATTGCTCTATCCCATTGGTAATCCTCTTTGTCCTGATACCCAATTCTTTTAACTCAGCATCATATCTACCCTTTTCACTAAGCAGAGTTTTAATTTCAATCTCAATTAGATTTAGAGCTATAGACTGTTTGGTAGCTACTCCCTGGTTCGTAGAACTAGCTTCGTCTATATCCAGTAAATCAATCTCGTTGTTATGACAATACCTTTTAATATCAGGCTTCCTCTCAGACAGTAAGACCTCATATAGCTCTAGCATATCCGTATTAAGCCTAGTTTCAATTAGCCTTTCTATCTCGCTACAGTGGGCGTTATACCCTTTAATAATTAACGCTCTCTGAACTTGATTGAGTTCCATAATAATATTCACCTTATTCCCATACAAATTAAATAGTTTTGAAGTTTTATAGATAAACAAATAGAGGCTGGTAACTTCATACCAACCCCTATCAAATAAATTTCATCTTGTATTTACTTTGGTAAATCGTCTGAGTTGAAAGGATTATCTTCTTGATGGGCTTCCTTGCTTAGAAGCCAATGATTTAACTTCACTCTTACCTTCTAGAGACAACCACTGTTCAGGCTCAAAGGACATATCAAAATCTGTGTTAATACTTTCCCAGTCTGCATCAATGACACTGGATTCTAATAACTTAGATTCATTACTAGCTAAAGTTTCCTGATGTTTAGTTTTAAGTTCATCTTGAAGTGCTTTAACTACAGCAGGGATATCTTCACTCAAGAATTGCTTGATACCATCCTCTTCACCTTGAGCCTGAGCTAGTTCGGCACTTTTAACTAAATCATTTTGTAGCTCGGCTCTAGTAGCTTTCCCAGTATTAGCCCGAACCACACTAGATGCTTTCTTAATAGTCTCAGTTGCTTTATTGCGTCCGAGTTCATTGTTTGCTCTTTTGGCAGCAAGTAGCTCATCGATACTACGTTTAACCTTTGTGCCAGACTGATTATGAATACTAGATTGCTGATTAATATTAGCTTTATCCATATCAATTGATTACTCCTATTTGATTGATTTGAATTGAATAAATGACAAAATAGGGCGTATCTCTGTAGACACACCCTTTACGGAATATAGATTGTGATTAATTCCCCACCAGTTCTTTAACGTCTCGAACTACTGGTGTTTTACTACCGCCATTACTACTAGAAGACTTAGCTGCTAACTTAGATTGCATTTGAGCCATCTGTTCCTGCATCACCTTCATTTGCTTGAACATTTCCTCTCTACTAGGAAGTTCTGCTCTTCTACTGCGTAGCAGAGAAGCTGGAGGAACATCATTAGGATTAGCTGGTTCTACTTTTTGTGTGGTCGTTTTGGTTACTTCTACTTGGGGACGAAATAATCCATTGCTACGAGCTTTAACCGCGGGTATAACTGACGAGACTTAAGAGCATTGCCAAACTATCTCTTAAAAGCACTAATGCTAAGCCACCAGTAATATCTACACTAACGATGTTGGTGATCGATAATCTTGCTACGGTTATCTTCGCCTCTCAGCTTCATCTCTTGGAGCTTCAAGACTGGAAGCCCGACGCTACTCACATTTAAATACACGCGGTTGTTTAAATCTTCTCGTTCTGTCGTTTGGCAAAAATAGCCTCAGCTTCACTGATAGCATCTTTTCAGCAAGAGTTAAACTATCTACTAGGATTAAGCTTCAAGCCCTTTGAATCTCTACTCTAGTCATAGTCAGCACCGCTATCTTCAGTGTGAATTAACCCATTTGCCTCTACTACCAGCCTGTCAAGTTGGCATGGAGAAAACCACCGTTGTTACCTTCAGTGATGCTAAAAGTTATATTGTCATTGTCTTTAGCTTTGTTGATACAAGAACTACGATATTGAATTGACGAGTATGATTAGACATAATTTGAACTCCTTGCACGGGCTATTATTATTAGTTGATTAATTTGATTGATTTATATACCTTGAGAAAATATTTAATGACCATTAGATTCTGGTCAGACATAGAAAAACCGCCCAACTGCATTGAGTTAGACGGCTTGAATGCTTAATTCTTTTGCTATTGCTGCTCTTCTACTGCGTACCAGAGAAGCTGGTTATTCAATTGTCATAAATATCTGAAACAGACGAGCCAGGTTTTGCTTTCCTCCGACACTATGGGATAAGCTTGCCAAAAACCTTATTGCTGACTTCTCACTTGGACTAAGGTTATTCAACCCCAGTAAAAACTTATCTTTCTTGGCTTGCTGTACCTTGTCGCTATATTCTTGACGAACTTCTTTAATAGTTTTCATAATCGGTATCTTAGTATTTGTATACTACTAAGTTAATCAATACTAATGGCATAAAAATAATCAATATTTCTCTCGTATTCCTAGTGAAAGGACATACTATTCCCACTGACGTAGGAAGTGCTGATTGATTACCTTGACTGGCTATTCGTTAAAGAAATTATCAGGATAGATAGAAAGGTCAAAGGTATAGGTTTTTTCTTCTGCTTTTAATAGAGCATCCCAGTCAGAGATTACTCGGCCGTAAAACGACGGAGCCTGCTCTGACCGTTGGTCTGTACCATCATTGGGATACCATTCATGTTTAATATTCTGACGTACTTCATCATCAGACACTACTTCACGAAGAATATCATCGGTATGCTGGATAATATCTTGAATTAGCTGACTATATTGTTCGATTAATAAAATATTCATAGGGTATAAAAATAGTTGAGTGTATAAATAAAAATCTCAAACACCCAAAGGGTATAACTTTTGGAAATCATAGGGATTCGTCCTTTTTTACTATCACGTCTTAAATCAAGTTCCGCCATTACCACTCTTAAACAACTAACAAAGCAGTGAAGCTTCTATTAATTAGAGTCCTAATAACTTCTGATACTGTTAATTCCCTTAGAAATGAATCTACAAGGAAGTACCAATTGATTTATTCGTGATTAAAAGGACTAATAATTAATATCTAAGTCTAAAATACTAATGGTTAAGGTTAGAGATAGAAACTACACAACGAGAAATCTATTAGGCAACAAGACCACCATTAACAAACTCGGTCCAAGCAAGCATCGCATCAGCAAAAGGATGGGCCGCTATCAATCATTGCTACATCAAGGCTAGAGAAGATACCATTAATACAGCCTTCACTGTTAAATGACCCTTGGTTAAAGTTCTGAACAAACCATTATTTAAAGCTTCAACTTTGATTTGCTGACTTTCACTTGTGCCAAACTTAAGTTCAACATCACCAAAATGTTTACTTAGTTCAGTTTGAGATTGAATGATACTCTGTGCGCGGAATTTAGAAGCATAGAACCAAGGATCTTTATTACCGCCTTTGTTCTTACGGGTTAATAAACCACTAGAGCTAACTTTAGTTTTACCCAATCTCTCTAATGCTGAATTAGTTAATTTGGCAAACTGGGATTCATTACCAGCAGAGAAGCCAGCAAGACCAAACTCTTCATAGAAGACAAAGGAACTAGCTTTAATAGCCACTAATCTCAGCATGAGAGAAAGCACTATAACCTTCTTTATGAAACTTAGTGGTGAAGCTATTAAAGGCATTAAACATTAGGCTATAACCTTGTCCCACCCTCACTGTATAGTGGTTGGCTACAGCTTCAGCTAAGTTCAATGATGTTAGGATTGGAATTACCAACAACAGCTTGACATCAGCACCGAAGTTACTACGGGGTTTGATAATGCCAGCGAATAAATCACCAGCACCAAAGGTTTGCCATTGCTTCTACAGCAATATCTTTACCCACAAGAGGATGATTCATCATTGAAGCAATAGATTCTCTGACTGCATCACCACGTTCCCCTTGTGTGTCTACACTGCTGATACGGACTTGCTTTAAAGGCACAATCCATAAAGTGTCACCATCATTATCAGTCTGGCTACTCCAAGCTAATACAGAAGGACTAACAGCACAGGTAAAGTTACCACAGGCTTTATCGTTAAAGCGGATAATACCAGGGGTTAAATCTACTACAGGGTTTCTATAGAACAGAACTACATCACCATCTCTTAGATTCGTTTAACCTTCTTACCGTTCTTATCAACAGTTCCAGTTACAAGGGGATTATTACTGTTAATCCAGATAACAGGAACTTCCACGTCATTTACTGATTCATAGCCAGCTTGGGAGTTAGCTAAACTTTCATCCCGTGTGTGGTGAAGAGGGGAGAACCTTTAACAAAGGCTTTCTCACGACTGTTTACATCGTCTTTCCAGCACTCTAAACTAGCTAGCCTAAGCGGAAAGCATATTCAGCAATCAGGTGAGGACAAGAATTAGCATCAGCTACTAGAGATAAGAAAGCATGGACTTCTACTACTTTGTTATCGGTGGAGAATCCAGTTTTATTGAAGTGGCTCAATACAGTTAATAGACGTGCAGGGATTATTACATTCCATTTACGAGAACCATTAACCGAACCTTCTACTTTAAACCCATGAGGATATTTATCTCCTAGCTGCTTTAATAAATCACGACTAGAGGATTTAACTAACTTACCTAAAACATCACGCAATGCCTTAGCCTGACATTCTCTATCTAGATTAAAATGAGCATCAACATGGTTTTTACCAGCCAGTTTGAGGGATTTAACTAACTTGCTGTTATGCTCTTGAACCTTCTTTAGTCCATCACAAGGGAATGTGGTTAGATAAGCACTAGCATTAGCAGCTAGACGACGATTGACACTTAGATTCTCAGGAACAGAACTTAATTCAATAGCGAATACCAGAGGAGCAACAAAGCCTTTAGCTTTATAGTTCAACTTAACTAGACTATTATCTAACTTAGTTTCCTTAACACCAACAAAAGCATCAGGATTAGAAGTTTTGAATGCTTCTAAGTCTTGAACAGAAACAATCTGCTCTACGTCATACTCTTCAGTCATTGCTGCAATCTCAGCTTCAACTGCTGCTAAGTCAACAAGTCCACCTAGAACCCATTTACCATTACTGTCTTCTTCTACATAGCGCAGTTCGCCATTCTGACAGAAAGCAATTCTCTGTCCTTCGTTGTTTGCCCAACCTCTTAGACTAACTGCCTTTTCATTCTTAACTGAGTTGTGGTTGAGGATAAACCGAGCATCTACAGGTTCACCATTACTATCAATGACAACATAATCATCATTACGAGTAGTCATGCCCTTAATCCACTGTCCACGAAGCTTAGCAGTTATAATCTTCAAACTCAGCTTTAGTGTGGACTTCTACTACTAAGCTACGGCATTCAGTGTTAATAAAAGCACCTCTACGAACACTCTTAATCTTGTGGACTCTGACAGGGAAGGTGTTAAAGTTAGCGACTACAGCTTGTCCTTTAAACTCAATTAGCTTCTCCAGGTTGCAGCACAGTCTCATTAAGTTCATGGGCTTTCATTTCTGCACGAACATCTTCCATTACAACCTGAACTTGTGCGGTACGATTGTTTGATAGAGATAGTGATTTAACTTTCTTCTCTACTTCAGCTCTGATATTCAGGATTGCTAGAGAACAATAGTTCTAGGTTAATTCCACCACGAAGCAGTTTATTAGCTACATAGTTAATAGGTTCGCGGTTAACTATGCCAGCATCACCTACAGCCAAGGATAGCAGTGGGTCATTTAGCAGCAGACTATAATCAGCTAAGCCCATAGGATACGGCAAACTTACCATCATGAAGTTCAGCTAACAAGAGCATCTTCATGAACTACTGGTAACTCAGCAGCAATATGTTTGAGCATAGTCTCGCGGTTAAGCTGCTTCTCTGCTTTGTCAGCATGGACAATAGACTTAGTTCCGTCTACAGAACGTCCAGATACTACTACAGCATCAGCTACCTTAGCTCTTTTCTTGTTGGTTTTATCTGGCAGTGCGAAACCCCACTGTTTAGTTGCTGTTTCTAAGCAACCTTCTACCCATAAGCCTTTGCCCATGAGTCCACTAGACTTAACCTCAAAGCCTACTACATCAAAGTTTCTCAATACTTGTTGAGCGTCACGGGTGTTGTCTGTTTCAGGTTGGATAGCACTAAGGTTATAGCTAGTGGTGTCTCGCTCATCTATTTCCCAGTTGCTTACTAGGACAGTTCCCACTAGTTCATTTAAGAAGTTAATAGCACTGTTGGCTTGCTTGAAACTATTAACAGTCTTCATCATTAGCTTCATTGTCTCCTCTACAGAAACTAACTTGAGTTTCATACTCATAGTCAGGTTAGCTAAAGCCTTTATCTGAATAGACTTTACGGACAGAGATTAGTCTTTGGTTTACTTTGAATACACGGTTACGCCATGCTACAGTGCTAGCGTCAAAGTCAAATGTGATTTCAATATTCTCTCTCTGCATTGGGATTACCAAAGCTAGGAAAGTTTAAGAGTGATTACGGATACGGATGATACGGATGTTAAAGTCTGAGTTTTCATGTTGTTTGTCTCCTTTGATTTAATTGAATAAACTCAAAAAAAGGGTCAGTCTAATCACCAACCCTTGTGAAAATAAATATTTAGTTGTAAAAGTTTGCTACCCCATAGGGGGGCTATAGCTCCTTACTAACAAGACAAAGTTGTCTCCAGCTCATTTTTTGACTCTCTATTGGCTTTTTAAGCGGTTAATATAAATGCCTTGTCTGAACCTATATACAAGAAGGGGCGGGGGTGGGTCTTGTTATTTACGAATCTCAAAATACCTACAAAATATTTTTAATGTTCTTAGTGCGATTTTTTGCTACTTATTCTTCGTAGTAAAATGCCTATAAAACTATATGTTTTATGTGCTTTTATAGAACTATATAGGCAAAACAAAATAATGAATATATGGCTAGAAAAATCAATATTAAAAATAGATAATAACCCCAAGCTCAACAAGAATACAAAAGCAGAGTTTAAAAGATTTTTAATCTATTACCTTAATAGAAAATAATATGACAAGTAAATATAAAACTAAAGAGCAAAATATGGAACAAGTAGTTTCATATTTAACTACAGAAGATAAAGATAGACTGCGTAATTATTGTCATAGTAAAGGACTAACTATGACGGGTCTGATACGAAGAGAATTATTACAATTAATTACTAATGAAAATAAATGAATAACTAACAATACTCCCAACATCCTGGGATGAGGAACGAAGGTTCTTCTGTTCCTTATGCAAATACCTTAGAAGCCGAACAAGAGTTACATGCTTATGAATTAGAAAATTCAAGACCTGCTGTTGAAGCATTCCCTTCTATTCCTAATCACAATCACAATTATTTGTCTCCTGATTTTCTAGAGTTTTCTGATACTCAAGAAACGCTAATACAAAAAGAACTATATGCTAGTAATGAACGCCCTGACTCTTCTACTTATACTAAGTTGTGTAATTTAAGAGATAAGCTTAATTCCAAACAAACTACTTTGAAGTCTCAACTCAAACAAGTTGGGGAGCAACTTAAACAGGTTAATCAACAGTTGGGTAGTAGTTTTCTTAGACTGTAGAGGGGTAAAATTCCCCTCTGTTTGTTAATTAAAGTTCTGGTATGTCAAAACCATCTTTGGCAGCTAAGTAATGGTCACAAATCATCTTAGTGCTAGTTCCAGCCCAAGCTGCTACTGTTGCAGGGTCATAGCCTTGTCTTATCCAAGAAGTTATTGCTGAATGACGTAAGCAGTATGGTTTGAGATATTTATAAACTTTGTCATCATCAACTAGACCATTAATAACTCTTTTCCAATAACTACTACGCCAGCCACCTTGATTGATGTAGCCACCTCCAACAGCAGGGAAGATTAGATTATGCTCGTTCTCTACTGCTGGCATTGTCTTTAGCAATTCTCTTAATCGTTTGTTAGCAGACAGCAATCTGATTTCTCTAGTTTTGGTATGAGGTAAAAGTATTTTGTTGGAGTAAGCTTTATTGAACCTAACGTAAGTCTTGTCTTTCTTACGCTTAATATCATCCCAAGTTACAGCATGAGCCTCCTCTGGTCTTGCTCCAGTAATACATAGGAACTCAACTAGGGGAGCATAGAAAGAGTGTAGGTAGCCTGACTTCTTAGGTTTGTATTCATCAGAGTAGAAGGCAGCAATAATCGCCTCAATCTCATGCTTCTCAAAACACTCTACGCGCTTTTTAGCCGTCTTGGGTAATGCTACGTCTCGATATACATTACGAGTTAAGATACCTTGTTTAACAGCTTGTGATGCTGCGGGATAAAGACTAGCTCTGAAGATTCCAGCAAGAGAACTTGGCTTATATATAGAGAGTAAGTGATTGATAAACTCTGTTGCTTTATCTGTTTTCAGAAGATGAGACGGGACGAGATTAATATACCTATCCATCTCATGCCAGCAGTGCTTGATAGTTGTTGGTGCTACTCGATTCTTATTAGCTTCTTTGTATGACTCCCAGATTACTTTTAAATTAACCTGTTTAGGTTTGCTTGATACTTTTAGATTTCCTGGCGTGTTTAGGAGAATATCGAGCATATGTTTCATCGAAGTCATTAAGGCTACAATCTCGGTCTATTAACTGTGCTGCTCTGATTGCTTCTTGCCAACCTTCAGGAGTTATCTTAGCGATGGCAAACTCATGAGAGGTGTTAGAAGGATACTGAAATCTGAGCTTATAGCTTCCTTGTCTTTTGACTACTGTAACGATGCCAACTTTGGCTTTATCTTGTCCAAATAAATACATGGGTTCTAATTTTGGTGAAATAAATTCTCCAAAATTTCCCCAAAATGGGATGTTTATAACCTATGATTGATAACTAAAATCTGGCAAAATCAACGATATTTCGTCGTTTATAGTCAATTTTCTTAGCCTTCCAAGCTAAAGCTAGGGGTTCGATTCCCCTCATCCGCTCTTTCAGCTATATCAAATGTTTCAGCTATTCAGCATTTAGGTGAATTTAGGGTCAATTTGTATTATGCCCGAAAATCGCCCAAAAAGGAATAGCTGAATGCTTGTTTTAAATAAGCTTCACAGAGTACTGAATATTTTTTCTTTTTATAGCTGTAAAAACCTAGTAGTTATATCCATATTTACTACTGTTCTTTCATCCAGTTAAGACACTTTTGCATCTGTTTTTTGGTGCTGGAAACACTGCCGTGATAGCGGCGACCATGCCCAGGTAGAACCCATTCAAAAGGATAATCAGCCAGTTTTTCCATGGACTCGATCTGTTCAGACCAAGAGTACCAACAAAAGCGGGCAAAAGCGTATAAATGATTGTAATAGGGCGACCATGCAAGATGATCTCCTGTAAACAAGAATTTGTTTTTATAAAGTAAAACTGTGTGTCCTTTAGTGTGACCTGGAACTGGGATGATAGTTATATCTGGAGTAAATTCTACTGTTTCTATACCAGATAGTTTAATCTCAACTTCTTTAGTAGAAGGTTTAATATCATCAATATGCAAAATGCGATCGCAATTAAAGTGCTGATGATACTTCTGATGATCGGCAACATCATCTTGGTGAGTTAAATACATATACTTAACTCCGCCAAGTTTTTCTAGTTGCTTGACTAAGGGTGGTGTAAATCGAGGAGAATCGATTAAAATATTGCCTTCTGGTCTTTGAATAAAGTAACTAGCAGCACCAAATGAAGATTCTGAGTGATAGCCACAATAGTAAACATCATCTTCTATTTGAATTGGGAATGTTTGATGTACTTGCTTAACATCTTTCGGTTTATCTTCTGTGCCAATAGAGGCGGTGGGACAGGATAAAAGAGCCTGCATTGCCGAAACTCTTTCTTGTTCGTCTTGTGGCTGATGATACACCGCAGACATGGATGACTGGCGATTAAATACTGCTGGTGCTACCCAGCGACAGGTATCACAGTCTATACAGGTAGAATCTACATAGAAATTACCATCGACATTTTGCGATCGCTTTTTTTGTAAAGTAGCCATAATTCTGATTACTAAATACTAATTATCTCGATCCTACTTGACAGGACTAATTACTAAATTAGCTAATTTACATGAGTTCGGGTTAAGAACATTTATCTATTGAGGTAGCTATAAACTATAATCTATAAGCCTTCAAAAGATTTTTCCAACTTATAACTTCTTAAATATTATTTTCCTGCAATCAAACCTCTTCTACCATCAGCAATAGAAAGTTGAATAAACTTTTGTAGATGTCTAATGTGTTGATTATCTGCAAGTTCGTCCAAATGCAGTATCGCATCTTTCATCGAAATTTTTTTGAGATACAAATAGCTAAAAGCCTTTTTTAGTTGACGAATTTCATCGTTAGAAAAACCGCGTCTTTTTAATCCTGTGAGATTTAAAGATCGTACTTTGGCAGGATTTCCTTCTACCATCATGTAAGGGGGAACATCTCGACTGATGCGACTCATCCCTCCTACCATTGCCATTTTGCCAATATGGACAAACTGATGAATGCCCAAAACTCCACTGATGATTGCCATTGATTCAATGTGAACATGACCAGCGATCGCTACACTATTAGCCATAATTACTTCATTTGCAATGACACAGTTATGACCGATATGAGTATATGCCATCAATAGATTATCATTCCCCAGGATAGTTGCCTCTCCTTCATCAGTGGCGCGGTTAATCGTCACATATTCACGAATTCGATTGCGATCGCCAATTATAACTTGGCTGTTTGCACCTTGATACTTAAGATCTTGAGGTTCTAAACCAATCGCTGCACCAGGAAAAATTTGATTATCCTCACCAATAGTGGTCAATCCATCAATAATGGCATGACTACCAACTACGGTATTTGCACCGATGGTAACTTGACTCCCAATTACCGCGTAAGGTTCGACTCGTACCGTCGGATGGAGTTGGGCATGGTCATCAATAACAGCAGTCGGATGAATCAAGGTTTTCAAGATCAATTCTCCCAGAGGTTAGAAGTTAGGCTTATTTCAGTAAATTTCCTCATGTTGTTCGACATTGGATAAAGGATGAAAAGCATTATTACATCGTAACTGTCATTACTTTTCGATTAAAGAGAACATCATTTCTCCTTTTACAGCAAGTTCGCCATCTACTTCCCCTCTACCCTGCATTTTGGCAATCCGATTTTGTTTTAATGATAGAAGTTCTACTGTCATAGTTAGGCGATCGCCTGGCACTACAGGACGACGGAAACGAACTTTATCTATCCCTGCAAAAGCAAAAAATTTACCACTCATTCCTGGTAACTGAACTAAAATAATGCCTCCTACCTGCGCCATCGCCTCTACCATCAAAACCCCAGGCATCAAAGGAAAGTCAGGAATATGTCCAGGAAAAAATGGTTCGTTGAAGGTAACATTTTTAATGCCAACCGCCTTCTCTCCAGGTACATAGTCGATGATGCGATCGACTAAAGCAAAAGGATAGCGGTGGGGTAATAGTTTATGAATTTCTTGAACGTTAAGGGTTGTTTTGACTGAGTTTTCGGTAGTTTCGATGACGGAATCCATATTTTATAATTATTGGTATTGATTAGCGATCTTCTTAGCCAACTGAATATGCAGTTTATGACTAGCTTTGTAGGCAATAATGTGAGCGATCGGAAACTGACCCAATAAACTCATATCCCCTACTAAATCTAATAGTTTATGACGGGCTGGTTCATTCGTAAATCTTAGGGGAGGATTGACCCACCCTGAATGACTACATACCAAAGCATTTTCCAGACTTCCCCCTTTAATTAAACCAGCCTGCTGTAACTGTTCGATTTGCTCGGCAAAACCAAAAGTACGAGCAGGGGCAATTTCCGTCGTAAAATCTTCTTGAGTTGGATTCCAACTATGCCACTGATTGCCAATTGCCTCATAAGGAAAATCTATGCCATAGGTAAATCGGGTAGAAGGTGCGGGTAAAGCAGCGACAAAAATATCCTCTTCCCTAATCCAAATTGGTTCGGTGACTACTCTTGGTTTTACTTTAGTAGAGTCGCGATCGATAACTCCCGCTTGAGCGATCGCCTGACACCAATTTTGAGCCGAACCATCCAGCAATGGCACTTCTTCGCCATCGATTTCAATTCGTGCATTATCCACGCCACAGGCTGCTAAAGAGGCTAGTAAATGCTCTACAGTTCTTACCTTCGCTTCTTGCGTCATTAATTCTGTAGATAGGGTAGTCTGTCCTACTGCCGATATTTTGGCGGGAATAATCGGCTTTTCTGGTAGATCTACCCGTACAAAATAGCGACCATCCCCAGGATTTGCAGGCATCATCTTTACTTTAGTATCAACCCCAAAGTGCAATCCTACACCTGACAATTCAAATTCCGCCTTTAATGTACTAGCCACTGTTCAAATTTAATGTTTAATGATAAATGATAGATGATTAAAACTTTTCTCCAATACCAAACTGAATTTCATTACCACCATCATCATTGACTGCGTAATCAACTCGAATTGGTCCTAGTGGAGACTGTACTCTCACACCTATACCATAGCCATAACCAGCCCCAGGTAATCCTCTAATTATAGAGGGTTCTCCTGGTACGGCATCGTCAGAACCCAAGGTTGTGCCGTAGTCGAAGAATAGTGCACCCCCGACAATTTTAAAGATTGGAAAACGATATTCGGCTGTAGCCTGGAAATAACTTCGACCACTACCAACTTCGCCATCCCCAAAGCCTCGCACAGAATTGCTACCACCCAGGATAAAAGATTCATAAGGTGGTACGTCACCTAATATTGTCCCCGCCTGGATATTAAAAGCCAAAGTTTCTGGTCCATCGTTGAAGCGAACAATATTCAGAGGGAAATATTGACTATAGTTAGCCCGAATACGATTAAATAAAATGCTACCAGAACCAATGGGAATTGTTTGTTCTGTTCCCAATCTTAAGACAGAACCTTTGGTTGGTTGTAAAGGATTGTTACGGCGATCGCGATTCGCACCAAAGCGTAGGATGAACAAATCATCTGTACCATCATCGCTAAAGGCTAATAGTTCTCCGTTTTCTGATATGGGAGAGATTTCCCCATCGCTATTTCTAACTTCTACTCGCTGGTATTGTAATCCTGTAGATAAAGACCATTCACGAGCTTTGAAAGGATCTCCAGGTATAGGACGACCAAAGGTAATGCCACCTCCTGTACGAATAACACGAGGGAGGGAATCGCTGCCGTTTTCAGTCTCAATATCATCATCACCGTTGTATACCAGAGAAATTGAACGACGACGAAAAGCATTCACAGTATAGGAAGTACGGGTGTCACTGCCACCAATCCACGGATCGGTAAAGTTGACATCAAACAGGAAACTATCATCACCCAAAGATACATCTGTTCCCAGGGTTTGGTTATTACCACCAAAGTTCTTTTGCTGATAGCTGACTGTACCAAATAGACCACCAGAGGAACTATAACCAGCACCAGCAGAAATTGAACCGCTACTGCCTTCAACCACGTCCACGTTGACAACTACTTTACTAGGATCTTTACCAGGACTGAAGGAAAAACGAGCATCTTCAAAAATCCCCAAGCCAAACACTCTCTGTAAATCTCGTCTAGCCGTATCTCGTTTAAAAATATCTCCTGGCTGTAGTTCGACTTCTCGCTTAACTATATATTTTTTGGTTTTGCCATCTATAGGTTCATCGTCTTCATCAAAATATCTAACATTAATATCTTCAATAATCCCTTCTGCCAAAACCAGGGTCACTTCTCCTTCTGGACTGACTTGAGGTGAACCTACTACCTGAGCCAGTTCATAGCCATTTTCGCTATACCATTCGTTGACTTTAATAATTCCTGCTTGTAACTCTCTTAAATTAAGAATTTCTCCATAGTTTTCACTAAAAAATTCGTCAATTTTTTCTGGGGGTAAAACTTGACTTTCCTCTCTTTGAGGTACAGTTACAACCGCTACGTTATTTAAAACTGGATTGGATTCAACAACAAAAGTAATTCTCACACCAAGAGGGGTATCTCCTGGGGTTACTTCTACATTTTGGAAATACCCCGTGGCATATACGGCATTTACATCTTCTTGAAGCTGTGTTCTAGTGGTAGTTCTACCAGGCTCGGTATTAATAGTTCCATAGACAATATCTTTTAATTCTTCGCTTACCCCTTCTACGACAACTTCTGATACCAAAACTCGTGGATCTTTAGATTCATTAGAGTTTTCGTTGTTCTCAGGTTGTTCGGTATTGGCTGGATTTTCAGGAATAGAATCTGATTGAGGTGGTTTGAATTCGGGTAGTTTTAAATTTGGATCTACTTCTGCATCAGAATCAGTTTCAAACGGCTCTTGGTCTGGTGGAGCGTCAGAATTTTGGGCAACATGAGTTTGCTTAATATCTCTGAGTAAAGCTGCTCCATTAGCTACGATAACTTTGTTTGACTGAATATTATTAAAATTTTTGCTTTCTGCTCTGCTAGGTAAAGGTAGTCCCAGAGTCAGAGTAGTTAATAAGATTGTAATTAAACTAGGAGATAGACGCACTTTTTTTAATTCAATTAACACTTCCACACACCAGATAAGACATTTGATGAATTGACCACTATGAATTTACATAACTAATCTGTCTGATTTGACTCAAAACATGAATTGTCATGATTGGTTGTCAACTATAGCAATTTAAGATCGTTTGTGAAAAAAAGTTTTGATTGTTAGCTTATAGTGAGCGATCGCACTTTGATAGCTATCGCTAAATTTTCTTTATGATGCTCGATAAACTTTGATAACATTGTTTCATTAGGGAATGACCAATTTCTTTCCTCAAAGTTCCCTATTAAATTGATTAACGTATTTTGATTTAGCTGGAAATATTTTTTCTAAATGTTTGACGTTAATAAACTAGTCCAATTTATTGTTGACAGTTATTTTTTTAATTGAGCTAAAACTCTTTGCTGAACTTGCTGATAGGCTGATTCTACTTGACCTAAATCTTTACGAAAACGGTCTTTATCCATGATTTTTGCTCGATCGTCTGTTTCGTTTTTATCCCAAAGACGACAAGTATCGGGACTAATTTCGTCGGCCAAAAGCAGATTTTCTTTGCTGTCAATGCCAAATTCTATTTTAAAATCTACTAAAGTGATGTCACATTGCTCGAAAAATTTTTGTAGATGTTGATTGATTTTGCGAGCAATTTTTTCTATTTCAGACAGTCTTGAAGAAGAGACTAAATCTAACATAAATATGCGATCGCGTGTTAGAAGAGGATCTCCTAATTCATCGCTTTTGTAATAGTATTCCACTAAAGGAGTGTCTAGCACTTTCCCTTCTGGTAAACCTGTTTGACGACAAAGACTTCCCGCTGCAATATTTCTTACTACTACTTCGACGGGAACGATAGTGACGGCTTTTACCGTCATCTGGTTTGGTTGGGGAGAATCTATATAATGAGTAGAAATTCCCTGGGATTCTAACCATTGATACAAAGCTGCGGTTATTTGGCAGTTTGCTATGCCTTTCCCTGCTATTTGACCCTTTTTTTGAGCATTAAAGGCTGTGGCGTCATCTTTATACACGGTCAACAACACATCTGGATCTTCTGTTGCATAAAGAATTTTCGCTTTGCCTTCGTAAAGTTTTTCCTGTGACATTTTGAATAATTGCTTAAAATTTAAGAATTGGCAGATATAAGCACTGAGTTTTAACAATTTAGGTTAAGGTTGGGTTAACTAAATTTAAATCTCCTGTTAACATTTAAAATAAAGCCCTGTTTATAGTAGCGTCATCAAGTAACGTTTGTGTTTATCTAAAATAAAAGAACCTTGATTATTAAGAATTGTCAAGAAAATACCAAATAAAGCTTGAAATTGCTAAAAGTTAATCTAAAAAAAAATCCCATGTCAACGAATAAAAATACTAACGATTTTCTTTATCCAAGACATTCTTACCACGGAAAAATCAAACCAGAAAATTTGGTCTTTAATTCTAATTTGCAAGAGTTTTCTCAGAAAATAAACTACATATGCAACTTAGAGACAGGAGGAAAGCTTCCACCAGAAAAGGCATACAAGCAAATAAAGTCTCTTTGGAAAGAGTTAAAGCGCAGTAAAAAAGAGCTGGGAATTGGACAAGATGGCAATTACTGATTACTGAGATCGAACTATGTCTAGTTAAGACAGAGAGCTGCTATAACTAGTAAAACTATTTATATATGGTTAAGTATGTCTCGCTCTAAAGCTCTGCAATCTTACATTTTCGTTCGTTTGCTTTTAGCTCCTTTAATGTTGTTAACCATCGCGACTCTGGTATTTTTGTTGCTTAGAGCGACTCCAGGAGATCCAGCAGATGCCATCCTGGGTACACGCGCACCAGAAGCAGCTAAAGCAGCCTTGCGATCGCAGTTAGGTCTAACAGATCCATTGCTCCAACAGTATTTCGACTACCTCAAAAACTTGTTTAGTTTTGACTTGGGTAGCTCTCTGACTAGTCGTGGTTTGCCCGTTTGGGAAGTAATTAAAGAATATTTTCCTGCTACCGTTGAACTATCTTTTTGCAGCATGATGGTGGCGGTGACGGTAGGAGTATTTGTCGGTATGGTTTCCGCATCGACTGAAAATAAATTTCTGGATGCTTTGGGACGTTTGTTTGGCATCATTACCTATTCTTTGCCTTTATTTTGGGTAGGCATGGTGTTGCAGTTGATTTTTGCCGTAAACTTAGGCTGGTTTCCTTTGGGTACTCGTTTTCCCATCAGTGCGCCTACTCCACCCCAGGTAACAGGCTTATATTTAATTGATAGCATTATGGCTGGGGATATAGGAATGCTATTAAATACACTTCACTATTTGGCATTGCCCAGCATCACTCTTGGTTTGCTACTAAGCGGTATTTTTGAACGAATTGTAAGAGTTAATTTAAAACAAACTCTACAGGCTGATTATGTAGAAGCAGCTAGGGCTAGAGGAATTCCCGAAAAAACAATTCTAATCTCCCACGCGATGAAAAATGCTCTTATCCCTGTAATTACCGTCTTGGGTTTAACCTTTGCAGCCTTGTTAGGTGGAGCAGTATTAACTGAAGTAACCTTTTCTTGGCCAGGGTTGGGGAATAGACTGTACGAAGCGATTTCTTTGCGAGATTATCCCACTGTCCAAGGAGTGATGGTGTTTTTTGGTGTAATTGTGGTGATTGCCAGTATTGCGATCGATATTATCAATGCTTACATCGATCCAAGAATTAGATATTGATTGATTTAATTACTTATTGCTAATTACTGATTTATCTGTATAAATGCCTTACATTTGTGCAGATTTTTTTTATATTCACCTGTGTTCGAGGAAGCGTAAGGTTTTATCAACACATAGGCAGAGTATTATCCATGATAACGTCAAGTTTTGTTAACACTTTGTTACACTCTTAGCTATAATGATTTACATAAGTTAATAAAACTAATAAATAAGTAACAAAAAATCTATGACTACTATTTCTGACGAAAACGGCATCATTAATAATTTCGCTAAAGAGCCCCAGATGTACTTTGCTGATGCTCCTTCCACCAAAGAACAAAAAGGATATATGCTTTGGGGTGCGATCGCATTAGCTGTAATTGTAGGCTCTGTATTTACAGCTGTATCGGTAAGCTAGATTGTATTTCAAAGCGACTTTTGGTTATTGAAAACAAATAACCTGGGGTCAATATTTGGCGGTTCATTCATTAAAATACATAAATATAATAACCTTGGATTAAATGTTTTATTTACATCCACACAAATTTAAGACCAATACAATTAGTGCAGCTCAACTTATTGAAAGCTATAAATCTGGCAAGACAGATTTTGGTCAAGTTAACCTAAGCAGAACGGCACTAGTTGATGTAAATTTGACTGGAATCAAACTTTGGAGATCCAATCTTACCGAAGTTAATTTGAGTCGTTCGAGCCTTGGAAACGCCAACCTAAACCAAAGTAATTTCTTTGGAGCAAATCTCTGGCGTACTCATCTACATTCCGCCAGTTTAATAAAATCTAGATTTAGTTATGCCTTGTTGATCCGTGCTTGTCTAGAGGAAGCCAACTTATCTAGGGCTTTGCTAGACAATGCGGATATGCGTTTAGTCTACCTTAGAAAAGCCGACTTGAGAAAAGCCGACCTATCAGGAGCAGATTTGAGCTATGCAGACTTAAAGTGTGCCAATTTGGAAGGAGCAAATTTGAGCGGTACTATCCTTACTGGTGCAAATCTGGCACAAGCTAACTTAATTGGTACAAATTTAGATCAAGCCTTGGTAGAGCAAGCAAATTTTCAAGGAGCTACCCTACCGTCGGTTAGAGAAAACAATATAAAACGGACTAGAAAACAAAAAAATATATCGGGAAGTTTTATTAGCTAGGATTTTGCGATCGCATCGGAATGATTAAAATAGAAAAGTTTTTAAGAATAGGCGAACTAGATATATATAATGGATCTGACTAATTCCCTGCTTAGGGATTTGGTTACAGAATATTCTGATCTTCGTCCCCAGATATATTTCAAGTCGTCATTAATTGCCCTAGCTAGAGCGATGCAAGATCTAGTATTGGCAGACGACAGTCAAACAATAGTAATTGCCAATTTTCAACAGGAAATACTATTTCGACAGCAAGAAACTCGTTTTCAGCGCATGGCGCAACAAAGCAATCATGTTTATATATTGGGTGTACCTGAGATAGAATCTGGCTTTGCTATAGCCAACTCTGGTTACGAGACTATTCCAATCAAGACTACAGACACTATTGCAGGAGAAAGATATTTGGTTGTCGTGGGACAACATTATTCGGCTTGCTTTGCAGTTAGAGAAAAACTTTCCATCACCGACTTGGAAGACTTTCCCTCTGGAATGGAGGAAGGAGCTAGATTTGAGGGTGTTTGGAGTTTTGATCGCAGCGTGGCATATAGTGCTGCTGATTGGTTATTGGGGATGATTACCAACTATCGTCCTGAATTAAAAGATAAAACTCAACAGGCTAGAGAATTATTTAAGCTCAGACGAGATATCGGCAGTAAATCCCTGCTTACGGCTCAGTCTGTCGATTTAGGTATTTTTGCTCAACGTTTAGTGACTTACCTACAGTCTAGTCAGTATAAACTGCTAAAAGCATATAAGGCGATCGCTATAGCCGAAAGAAAAGAGTCTTTAGTTAACAAAATAGCATCGGCACAGCGTAGCTCCTTAAATCCCCAAGAAATTCTCAAAACTACTGTCCGAGAATTAGGTAAGCTGTTCCCTGATTGTCGTTGTTTGCTATACCCCCTAGATCATCATGATACAGAGGTACAAATAAAATATGAAGCCAAACCTGCATCTATGAAAAGTTTGGCTGGTCAAATGTGGTCAATAGCTCAAAATCCTTTATTCATTGCTGCTCAAGCTCAAAAATCCACTTTGGCGATCGAAGATATTGCTAATAATCCTTATCTTTATGACAATTCCGTAATCAGAGATAAAATAATTCGTGGGTCAATACATTCTTGGTTGATGGTTTCTATTCGATATCAGGGACAGCTATTGGGAATGCTAGAGCTTCACTATGGAGGAGAAAAAACCTTTCAGTGGAAATCCGATGATATTGCCTTGGTAGAGGCAGTTTCTACCAGTGCAGGAGCAGCTTTAACCCAAGCGATCGCCTATACTGATTTAGTCAAATTAAATCAAAAATTAGAGACAGTAGAACGTACTCAAAGTAATTTAATTGCGATCGTTGGACATGAATTACGTACTCCCCTTTCTACAATTCGAGTTTGCTTAGAAAGTTTAGCCACAGAACCTGATATGCCTGTGGAGCTAAAAGATATTATGCTGGACACTGCTTTGGGAGATACAGAAAGACTAGGGAAACTGATTCAGAATTTTCTAACCCTATCTAAACTTGAAACAGGCAAAGTAGATGCTAATATCCGCAACATAGAATCTGTGACTATTGAATATGCTTTAAATTTAGTCCTACGTCGTATTAAGACTACTGCCAAAGTCAAATTACCAAAAATAACCGTAAATCTATCCCCAAAATTACCTGCTGTCTTAGCTGATATAGATGGATTAGTAGAAGTATTTACCAAGCTGCTAGACAATGCCTGCAAATTTACTTCTGCTGAGGGAGAAATTATAGTTGAGGCTCAAGTTCAACCAGCAGACATTAATATTGTCAGCTCTGGCGAAGTATTGGAGATTATTGTTGCTGATACTGGAAGAGGCATAGATCGCCATCAGCTTGAAACCATATTCGATCGCTTTTCTCAGTCAGAAAATTATTTACGGCGCACAGCCAGCGGTGCGGGTTTGGGATTAGTAATCTGTCGTAAAATTCTTCAGGGTATGGGAGGAGAAATCTGGGCAAAAAGCGAAGGCAAAAACCAAGGAAGTCAGTTTCACTTCACCCTTCCTATTGCTAGTTAGTTGTTGTTAATTGTTAACCTAATCTTGTACGGCTATACATTGGGAATCATTTTGAGCAAGTCCGTAACCCCAAGATCGATTCCTCGCTGGGAAAATAAAGTAGAAGCCTGTCCTCGATGATGAGTTTGATGGTTAAAAAAGTGCTGGACTAGTTGACCAAAATTTTTGCAGTATGGATTATTTTTTGTATCGCTATATTGAAGGTTATATTCTAAATCCTCTGGTTTAATTTCTTGACACCATTTAACGATTGTTGTGTCTAACTCTTGTCTGAGTCTAAACAAGTCTTCTATGTTGTCAAAGGCGATCGCCTTTAAATCGGTATAGCTATTTAACTCTGGTAATTGCGTCAAAGCTTGATACTGTCGCGAGTGCCTGGCAAATCTTCTCAACCAGATAATGTCTGCAATATAAATATGATTCAGTGTACCAAAAATTGAACCAAAGAAGGCTTTTTGATCTTGTCTTATTGCTTGATTGCCCAAGCTCTGAGCTGCTTGATAAATCTTTTGATTCATCCATTGATTGTATTGACTCATCAATTGCAAACTAGATACAAAGCTCATTAGATATCTCTGTTATTTCTCATTAAATACTATAGATAACAGAAGTAGACTAATCGATTTCACATAAATAAATATTTCTAAAAATTTGTTTACCAGAGAAAAATACAGTAAAAATACGGATGAGTAAAATCTCGCACGTGAATATAATGAACCTGTTGATATTGAAGTTTGCCCAAACAGGGTTTATACCTAAACAGAATCTTTTACTGGTGATAAATATTGACTTATATATACTTGCTTTAGACAATAACAGCTAATCCAATTTTCTTTTACTTAATTAAATAGATAAATAGTTTTTAGAGCAAAGTGATACTAGGTCGCAATCGCCAAAACCTTAACTAAAATGACCAACTCAATTTACAGTGTTTATTGAGAGCAAGTTTAAAAAACCAATCGATTATTAAAGGCGAAATATTTTTTATCTTCACCTTACAGTACTCTTCTAACCAATAATTGACAGATCTAAGCTAATTATGAAAAAAACAACTTATCAAGCTACGCTAAAGGATCTAGCTCTTCTAGTTTCTACTGAAAACTATAGTGACCCTGAATTAGAGAAAAGTCTACTGGAGTCTGGTGTAAACAATCCAATCATTTTTACTACAGATGGTAATAAAAGTCGATTTGGCATGAAAAAACTCAATGTCAAAGATGGAATGAAGAGATTGAATCTAGCTGCTTCTAATCCTGAAATTGGTAAGTTGAGCGCGCAAGTCATATTGATCGAGGAGTCTGCTACAGAATTTGCACCAATATCAAAAGCCAAGACATCTGGACAACCCTCAGCTAATAACCTCGTTCTGAATACTTATAGCTGGAAAAACGAAAAAAGAAATATTTCTGAACATTGCACCGCCACTGAATTAGGCAAAAAATACGGTATCAGAATCCAGTACTTGAATACAGTAATCCAAGGAAAAGTAAAATGCTCTAGAGGTTGGAGTTTGGTTCGCTCTCAAACCTAGAGTCCATAATAAATTGATATTTGTTATGAGAGTATGAGATTGGCGAACATCTTGTTTAATTGATTGTTTTCTTTATGTCGGATACTTGCTCCCACTACATTTCACAATAAGTCTCCAACATAAAATTGCGATACCAATCAACAACTTATCAAAGACATCTTAAATCTTTTCCCTGGCAAGTCTATTGTTCGGGGATTCTTTATTGGTGAAAGGGAAATTAGATTCAGCTTTGATCAGTTCAAACACTTTTAGAATATAGCTTTTGATACTAATGAACGTTGAAAACATCGACCGTAATCTCTTATCCTTATAAAATAGTTAACAAATATTTCCTGAGAAACGTTAACATAAGTTAACAACGTAAAACTAAAAAGCAACAAATACTAGTTTTCTAAACATGACTAATTATATTCATTAATTTGAACAGAGTGACAATATAAAAGTCATATAAAATAAAAAGATTTATAATCTTCGGCTAAGGGAGGCTGTCAGAGTGAGTAAAGATAACAATAAAAAATGGCGTAATGCAGGATTATATGTTCTGCTGGCTATAGTGGTAGTTGCTTTGGGGACGGCATTTTTAGATAAGCAACCCCAAGCGCGTACAACTTGGGCATATAGTAAGTTAATCGACGAAGTTCAAAGCAATAAGATTGAAACTGTCAAAATTAGTGCAGATCGTACTAAGGCGCAGGTCATCAACAGCGAAGGAACACCAATCATAGTCAACTTACCAAACGATCCTCAGTTGATCGATATTTTGAGCGATAACGGTGTTGATATTGCCGTATTACCTCAAAGTGATGAAGGATTTTGGTTTAGAGCCTTGAGCAGTCTCTTATTCCCCATCCTGTTGTTGGTTGGATTATTCTTTTTGCTTAGAAGAGCGCAAAGTGGTCCTGGATCTCAGGCGATGAACTTTGGTAAATCCAAAGCAAGAGTTCAAATGGAGCCTAAAACACAAGTAACCTTTGGTGATGTTGCTGGTATCGAACAAGCAAAACTAGAGCTTACTGAAGTAGTAGACTTCTTGAAAAATGCCGATCGCTTTACTGCAATTGGTGCAAAAATTCCTAAAGGTGTATTGCTTGTTGGACCTCCAGGGACAGGTAAAACTTTGTTGGCAAAAGCAGTAGCGGGTGAAGCTGGCGTACCTTTCTTTAGTATTTCTGGTTCAGAATTCGTTGAAATGTTCGTTGGTGTGGGTGCTTCTCGTGTCCGTGACCTATTTGAACAAGCAAAAGCTAATGCCCCCTGTATCGTCTTTATTGATGAGATTGATGCAGTAGGTCGTCAGCGTGGTGCTGGTCTTGGTGGTGGTAATGATGAGCGCGAGCAAACTCTCAACCAACTTCTAACTGAGATGGATGGTTTTGAAGGCAATACAGGTATTATCCTCATTGCTGCGACTAACCGTCCTGATGTACTTGATTCGGCGTTGATGCGTCCTGGTCGTTTTGACCGTCAGGTAGTTGTAGATCGTCCTGACTATGCAGGTCGTCAAGAAATCCTCAATGTTCATGCTCGTGGCAAAACACTGTCAAAAGATGTAGACCTCAACAAAGTTGCTCGTCGTACTCCTGGTTTCACTGGTGCAGACCTAGCCAACTTACTTAATGAGGCTGCAATTCTAGCTGCTCGTCGTAGCTTAACTGAAATTTCAATGGACGAAGTCAACGATGCGATCGATCGCGTCATGGCTGGACCAGAGAAGAAAAACCGCGTAATGAGCGAAAAACGTAAAGAGCTTGTGGCTTATCACGAAGCAGGTCATGCTTTAGTTGGTGCATTAATGCCTGATTATGACCCCGTACAAAAAATCAGTATCATCCCTCGCGGACGTGCTGGCGGTTTAACTTGGTTTACTCCTAGTGAAGACCGTATGGAATCTGGTTTGTACTCTCGCTCTTATCTACAAAACCAAATGGCCGTAGCTTTGGGTGGTCGTTTAGCTGAAGAAATTATCTACGGTGAAGAAGAAGTAACTACTGGTGCTTCTAATGACTTGCAGCAGGTAACTAGAGTAGCTCGTCAAATGGTAACTCGTTTTGGAATGAGCGATCGCTTAGGTCCTGTAGCACTCGGTCGCTCCAATGGTAACGTCTTCATGGGTCGTGATATTGCTTCTGACCGTGATTTCTCTAACGAAACCGCAGCAGCGATTGACGAAGAAATACGCAATTATGTAGACCAAGCCTATAGTCGCGCCAAGAAAGTTCTAACAGACAACCGTCATATTCTCGACCGTTTGGCAGAAATGCTAATCGAAAAAGAAACAGTAGAAGCAGATGAACTACAAAATGTTCTAGCTGAAAACGATGTCACAATGGCAACTCTAGCGTAAAGCAAAGCTAGTTTTTATAACTGAATAATTTACAAAAGGCAGTACTCATAGTTTGGGTACTGTCTTTTTTACCACCTTTTTTGATTCGAATGGAATAGAATAAACAAAATTGGCGATCGCCAGTTGAGATCCGACACCATCTTTATTTACAACACAAGCACAAAATATGAACCACGAACAATTTATGAACGAAGCATTAATAGAGGCAAAAAAAGGTGATTTGCCCTACGGTGCTGTAATTGTCAAAGATGGTGAAATTGTAATTCGCGGTCATAACACTACTCAAACAAGTAATGATGTTTCTGCACACGGAGAAATAAATGCTCTACGGGCGTTTACTAAGCAATATGGCTATTCACTAGATGCTTTATCTGGTTATACCCTTTATACTACCTGCGAGCCTTGCCCTATGTGTGCAGCAGCTTGTGTATGGGCGGGAGTTTCTAAAGTGGTTTTTGGTGCATCAACTCAACAGTTAATTGATTTGGGTACTAAACAAATCGATCTTTCTTGTGAGGCGGTGGGACAGAAAGGTTTTACCACTATGGAAGTTATTGGAGGGATTTTAGCTGATGAGTGTTTGGAGTTATTCAAGCAACTTTAATTCGATTAACTACAAAACTCTCTTAGTCCCTTCCCCCTCAAGTCATATAAACAATCTTGTAAAACTTAGTGAGAATATTTAAGCTTAATTTTTTATTCCCGTAGAGCCAATTCCCTGAATAAATTGTTTTTGACCAATTAGAAATATAATCAATACGGGAATGGTTGCTATGATTACCGCTGCCATTAGTAACGACCAGTCATTAGTAAATTGCTCTTGAAATTCTGATAAAGCCAACTGGACTGTCCTCAATTCAGGACGGGTTGTAAACACCAACGGTTTGAATAAATCGTTCCATTCGCCAATGAAGGTAAAAAGAAATAGAGTGATTAACGCTGGACGAGAAAGGGGCAACATTATCTGAGTTAGGATTTGCAGTCTATTCGCCCCATCAAGAGTAGCTGCTTCTTCCAATTCCACAGGAATATTAGCAAAATACTGGCGCATCAAGAAAATACCAAAACCATTGGCTGCTGTTGGTAATATTAGAGACCAATAGGTATTAATCATATGGGCATATTTTAAAATAATAAATATGGGAATAACTAATAACTGAAAGGGAATAACTAAAGTAGCTAAAATTAACAGTAAGATTGCTTGCTTTCCTTTGAAATTTAATCGAGCTAAAGCATAACCACACAAAGCCGATGTAATTATTTGCAAAGCAGTAACGCTTAACGCAACTAAAGTAGAATTAGCAAAAGCAAATAGAAAATTTCCTCGTTGCCAAGCTGCTTGATAATTGGCAAAAGTAAATGAACTATCAGCAGAAGTAAACGAACTTTGCAGGACAACTATTAAAGGAGACAAAATTAAGACTGCTCCTAAAACCAAGATAGTCAGTGTTAATAGTTGGCTGATAGAAAAGCTAAAGTTGACTAATCGAGATCGTTTTTTCATTGGTTAGTAATTAGTAGTCAGTAATCAAAACTCTTCAAATCGTGACGGTAGATCGCGCCACTATCTACCGTCACGATAAAGCACTGCATCAGCTACTTCTATAGAATTACCATCTGGCTAAGTAGATAATATATTTGCTCTGCTTTTAGACATTATTTCGATTTCCTTTGAGATAGTTTTTCGCGGTATTTATCATTTTTCTGTTGCCCATAATCAGGCTTCTACCACGACTGATTTAGTATTAGTGAACGAAATCTAGCCAGTTTTCTACTTCTTGCCAACCCAAACCCTGACGAACTACTTTTGGTTCATCGGTAGTAAAGTCAAGGATAGTAGAGACTTTAAACCCTGGATCGATAGTATTGTCGATAATAATGTCCACCTGATTGGCTAAAGCATCAAATAAATAAGCCTTTTCTACGTTCATGGTAGGATATTCGCCATCTTCATCTAGCATATGTGCAGAGGTTGAAACCACAGGATTTCCCAAAGTTTTTAATAATTCTTGACAAAGGGCGTTGTCGGGGACTCTGATCCCAGTAGTCTTTCTTTTAGGACTCATTACGAGCTTTGGCACTTGTTTACTAGCAGGAAGCAAGAAGGTGTAAGGACCTGGAATCAGATGTTTCATAATCCGATAGGCGCGATCGCTAACGCTCGCATATTCGGCAATATTAGATAAAGAAGAACATAAAAAAGTCAGAGGTTTGTCATTAGACATCTGTTTGATTCTTCTAACTTTTTCCACCGCAGACTTAACGCTAAGGTCACAGCCGATCGCGTAAACTGTATCTGTGGGATAAAGCATTACCGCGCCTTTTTTTAACGCCGTCGCAATCTGATCGATTGTTCTTTGTTGGGGATTATTAGGATGTAGTTCATGTAAAATTGCCATAATTATTAATTGCTTGTTATAAATAATTTTCTTTACCAATCTACCAGCAGCTAAAATCAATTGGAAACGGTGCAAGTAGTGTTGATGGTGTTTTATGGGTATTGGTTACTTAGAATGTCCTACAGGAATTGCAGGGGATATGTGTTTGGGTGCATTAATTGACTGTGGTCTACCTTGGCAATATTTAGTCGATCGTCTTGGGCGTTTGGGTATTGAGTCGGAATATCAACTGCGGACAGAAAAAGTTATTCGTAATGGACAATCAGCCACTAAGGTTTATGTCGATCTACAGACAGAACATCAATCTACCCATGATGACCATCATCACCATCATCATTCTGCCAGACATCTACCAGAGATTGAAAGTTTAATTAAAAATTCAAGTTTGACCCCCAGGGTAAAACAATGGAGTTTGGCAGTATTTGATAAATTAGCGATCGCCGAAAGCCAAGTTCACGGTATTCCTCCCGAAAAGGTTCATTTTCACGAAGTCGGGGCAACTGATGCCATTGTGGATATTGTCGGCACCTGTATCGGTCTAGATTGGTTGGATATAGACGAATTATATTGTTCTCCTATGCCCACGGGAGGAGGGACAGTAAAAGCTGCTCATGGAATCTTGACCGTACCTGTTCCTGCGGTGGTGAAGCTTTGGGAAACAAGAGGAGTGCCAGTATATAGCAATGGTATCAAAAAAGAGCTAGTTACACCAACGGGTGCTGCGATCGCCGTAACTTTAGCTCAGGATTTTGGCGAACCTCCTGCTATGAAGCTGGCTAAAATTGGTTTGGGTGCTGGTTCAAAAGACTTTGCAATTCCCAATATTTTACGGTTGTGGGTTGGGGAGAAGGAGGAACGAGGAACAAGGAACGAGGAACAAAGAACGAGGAACAAGGAACGAGGAGCAAGGAACGCCCTAAAGGATACCGCTTCCATAAGGAACAAGGAACGAGGAAGGGACTCAATTTAAAAACCAAACAAGAGACGGTGACGGTATTGGAGACTCAAATTGATGACCTCAATCCCCAAGTGGTGGCCTACACTTTAGAGGAATTGATTACTGCTGGTGCATTGGATGTGTTTACTCAAAATATCGGCATGAAAAAATCGCGATCGGGTATTCTATTAACAGTTATTTGCCATCCAGAATTAAGTGATACTTGCAAAAGAATTATCTTTCGCGAAACTAGTACTTTGGGCATTAGAGAGCGTAATCAGCAACGAAGTATTCTCAATCGAGAAATTAAATCCGTAAAGACTGAATATGGCACTGTAAAGGTTAAAATTGCCAGTTGGGGAGAAGGAGAGCAAAAGGAAATCATTAATATTCAGCCAGAATATGAAGACTGTGCAACTCTAGCACGTCAGCATAACGTCCCTTGGAGAAAGATTAGTGAGTATGCTTGGCTAGAAATCAATAAAACTCTAAGCTATAAGCTCTAAGTTTTTGTTCGGCTTGACTCGATCTAATATTTTTAATCAATGAAATTATTCGTTTTTGTTTTAATCTGTAATTATTTATTTCAAGGACTTTTAGCCTCTTCTGCTGATGCTCAAGGAGTAATCAATTCCCCAGAGGAAGATAAAATAGATATTCCTCCCGCAATCATCAAAGATAGTCCCGTCTTGCAAGAGTGGTTAAAAGAAGTTCCCAATGTATTAGAAGATATAAAATACAGTCCTGCATTTACAACTTTTGTCCGACTAGGCTTTACCACTTTCCCCTCTAGCGATGATGCTTCGGGACTTAATTTTGCTATTGAAGATATTTTTATTAAGAATACTGGCTTAACTATTAGTGCTGACTATCAAACAGCATTTAATGGCGATCGCAATGCGATCGGTGCTGACTTACACTATTTCTTATTACCATTGGGTAGCTACGTTAATTTTGCCCCTTTGGTTGGTTATCGCTATGTTCAAAGTAATGACTTTTTCACTGATGGAGTTCGTTTAGGAGTTAGGTTAATACTATCTCTATCTCGTACTGGTGGTGGAGATATTTCCGTGTCTCAAAGCTTTATTAACGTAGGGGGAAGCGAGGAAGTTGGCATAACTTCTTTTTCCGTCGGCTATGGCATTACTTCTCATCTACGCCTGTCTGGGGATATAGAAAGACAAAACTCGATTGAAGATCGAGATAGTCGTTTTGGACTTAATTTGGAGTTGCTGGTTTATTAATTAATGCTACGCAAAAATGAATCAGTATCAGTAATCAATAATCATTCAGCTACACTTTTGGCACAAACCGAAAAACTCCAGGGTGTGATAGTAAACTTTGAAGGTGTGGGATCTTTCTAGCTGTTTTTCGAGATCGTGGACGGGACATTCATCAATCGGCAAAGATACGCCACAGTTAACGCAGGTAAGATGGTGACGATCGCTTTTTACGGAACTATATTCCGATTCTCCATTGGCTAAAGTGCGTACCTGTACTTCTCCCTGAATTTTTAATGCTTCTAGGGATCGATATACCGTAGCCAAACCCATGTCTTGTTCGCGATTTCGTAGTTCGATATAAAGATCTTGCGCTGAAATCGAACGATTCAAACTCTTTAGTAGTGTCAAAATTCGCTCTTGAGAACGGGTACGTTGGGCTTTCATATGTTTTTATCGACTAATATCGAACCTTAGTATCTATCTTATCCGTTAAAAGCTACTTGCTGTTGACTCTAGACTGCTAAAATTATTTTGCTAGTTGCTCAATCATGGCTCAGTAATTCTATGGCTACCAAATATCACGCTCGTATCTATGTTACCCTTCGTTCTTCCGTACTCGATCCAGCAGGTACAGCAGTGGAATCTGGACTCAAGCAAATGGGATACACCGAAGTGGAATCTGTCAGAATTGGTAAATATATTGAATTGCAGCTAACGGCAAATAACGAAGATGAGGCAAAACAGCATTTAGATGAAATGTGCGATCGCCTATTGGCAAATACGGTAATCGAAAATTATTGCTTTGAACTATCTGAATTGGCTACAGCATAGAATCATCACAGGAGTATAGAAAAGATGAAATTTGGGGTAATTGTTTTTCCTGGTTCAAATTGCGATCGCGATATTTCTACTGTTACCAAGGGGATATTAGACGCACCGACTCGCATGGTATGGCATCAGGAAACGGACATTAGCGATTTAGATGTAGTGGTTGTGCCTGGGGGCTTTAGTTACGGTGATTATCTGCGCTGTGGTGCGATCGCGCAATTTTCTCCCGTAATGAGCAGCGTGATCGAACACGCCAAACAGGGTAAATATGTTTTAGGGATCTGCAATGGTTTTCAGGTATTAACGGAAGTTGGTTTATTACCAGGGGCATTAATTCGCAACCGTGGCTTACACTTCATTTGCGATCGCGTTCCGATTAAGGTTGAACGCAACGACTCGATTTGGACTAAGGATTATCAAGCCCAGCAGGTAATTACCTTACCCATTGCTCATGGTGAGGGCTGTTACTATGCCGATGAGGATACCCTTAAAGCGGTGGAAGACAATAACCAAGTGTTGTTCCGCTATAGTAGCCCATCGGGAGAAATAAATTCGGCTAACAATCTTAATGGTTCAATGAATAGCATCGCAGGTATTGTCAACCAAAAGGGAAATGTATTAGGTATGATGCCCCATCCAGAAAGGGCTGCTGATAAGGGTATAGGTAGTACTGATGGTCTAGCCATGTTTCAGGGATTACTGAATGGGCTGGCTACGGTTTAGTATCGTAGGAAGAGACAAGGCGTGGGAAGAGACAAGGCGTGCCTTGTCTGTACAGGAAGTAATTAAATAATAACAATGAATATTGAGCAGTTGAACGCAGATTATGGCATTGCTAATAAAGCTAAGTTTGTTGAGGGAGAGGGGGGTTTTCCTGTCATTGAAATTAACAATGAATATGCCAAAGCTACTATCTCTCTTTATGCAGGACAAGTATTATCTTTTCAGCCTGTAAATCAAACTCAGGATATGATGTTCTTGAGTAGTAAAGCTTATTATACTGAAGGTAAAGCAACTAAAGGAGGTGTTCCTGTCTGTTGGCCCTGGTTTGGACCCGATCCTGAAGACAAAGGACGCTCTAGCCACGGTTTTGTTCGTAATCGAATGTGGGAAATGCGAGAGCTTGAAAGTACTCAAGATGGTTCGACAGTGGTGGTAATGGGCTTGGTAGATACCCCTGAAACCAGAAAAATCTGGGACTATGCCTTCGATATGGCGATCACTATAACTGTGGGAAGTTCTTTAACTATTGAGTTGATTACTCACAATACGGGAGATAAGCCCTTTTCTATCACCCAAGCTTTACACACCTACTTTAAGATAGGCGATATCAGTCAAGTCCAGGTATTGCACCTAGAAGATACTTCTTATTTAGATAAGGTTGATGGGGGTAAAAATAAAACCCAAACAGGGGCAGTTACCTTTGATTCAGAATGCGATCGCATTTATTTAGATGTGCCATCCCAGCTAGTGATTGACGATCTGGCTTTGGGTAGAAAAATCAAAATTACTGCTGCCAATAGTAACACGGCGATCGTTTGGAATCCAGGGGCGACAATTTCTGCAAATATGGCTGATTTGGGCGATTTGGACTATCAAAAGTTCGTCTGTGTTGAAACCGCCAATACTGCTAACGAAATAATTGAGATAGCACCAGGGGATGACTACAACATGACCGCTAATTATAGTTTTCAATAATTATAATAAGTCGTTAAAAGAAACTATAATCTACAGAAAAATGTACTCCATCTTCCTGTAGCGACTCTCCTTTGGTTTCAATATCCACCAAAGGAATACCGTAGTCTAAACGAGCATTAAACCTGTCTCCCATCGCAAAATTCAAGCCCAATCCCAAGGAAGGTAAGGTTGCGTTGGCAATTTCTACATCATCAGTATTCCAAAGTGTCCCAATATCAAAGAAAGGAGCAATCTGAACCAAACCATCAATTTTCTTAAATCTCAGGATAGGTACTCTCAATTCAGCCGAACCAAATATGCCACTGTCTCCCAGACTCAAATCCTGACGATAGCCTCTAGCACTATTTACCCCACCTACTCTAAATTGTTCTAAAGGTACTAATGCCCCTCCTGCAACCTGAACATCACCCCGTAGTAAAAACAAAAAGTCTTCATCTAAGCGTCTTACCCATTGACTTTGTCCTCGCCAAGCAAAAAAGGTGCTATCTGGGGCATCTTCATTGATAGTGGCATCAAAAGCATCAATCCCTACACTAAATTGAGAACGAAAAGCTAAGACTTTTTTGTCGTCTCGATTGACATATTCTTGGAAAAACCGCACTGCACTAATTTTAGTTTGTCCGTCTTCCTCTGCACCACGAGATAGGGGAAAACCATCGTTATCCAAGAAAGTTTCACTTTGACTGCGGGAAAAGCTAAGTCCCATAGCCAATTCTCGGTTAGGCTTGAGTACAATAGGCTGGCGTAGATTTAATTCAAAATAGCGTGATTGAGATTCAAGATCTATTTGAGAAACAAAAGGTTCTTCGACTACATCATTAGAGTTACTGCCATAAGCAGCATTAATCGTGCCATTTTTAGAGTTGAAAGGTAGGCTATAGGCAAAGTCAAAACTGTTGCTGCCACTGGTATTGCTAAAGTTAAAGTTAAACTTGTCCCCCAGACCTAATAAGTTACCATGATTAAAGCTAGCCGATCTTTGGTTTGAACCAACGCTGGGAGATTTTTTGTTATTAAAGCTAGTAGATAGATTAAAAACATCTGCTTCTTCAACTTGAATATCTAATAAGCTTGTTCCTGGTTGAATTCCCGCTGATAATTCCGCAGAAACGTTATCAATTAAAGGATCGAGGCGCAATAGTTGCAAAGCAGCTAGCAAAGACTCTACATTGACAGGTTTGCCCGCAGCGGATTCAATTCTAGAGGAAATATATTTGGGAGTTAAACGATCTGTACCAGAAACATTAATTTCCTCTAACTTACCTTCTAAGACAGCAATTTTCACACTGCCGTTATCCAATTCTTGAGGAGGAATATAAGCACCAGAATTAACATATCCTTTGTCTGTATATAGCTTAGTAATAATGCTTCTGGCTTGGAACAACTCTGGCAACGTCAAGGGACGATTGCGATAAGATTTAACTGCCTTGGCTAATTCTTGCTCTGTAAAAACGCTACTACCAACTACATCAAAATCTTTGACAATAATCTGTTCGGGAACATCATCAGCATCGGAATTTTGAGCAGTAATTAAATCTTTATTTATATTAGTTTCTGACTCTGACTGTATCTGTGATAATAAATTATTAAAAGTATTTAAAGATTCTACACTTTCGGCGATCGCCGAGGAAGTTAATTTAGGAACATTATTAAAATTGTCATTTGAAGCAGTAATTAAATCTTTATTTATATTAGTTTCTGACTCTGACTGTATCTGTGATAATAAGTTATTAAAAATATTTAAAGATTCTACACTTTCGGCGATCGCTAAATTTGCTAATTTTAATTCAGGTGGCGATTTAGTCGATAACTCTAAACGATCAAAAAAATCATAATTATGTTCAATAGTCGCGATTGAACTAACTTCTTTGGCACTTAATGGCTCTAATCCTATTAGTACTCCCGCTAAAGTTAGTAAAGCAACCGATATAAATGATAAATAACTGTTTAGTTGAAGCTGATTGAGATAGTTTGAGCTACGATGCTGCCAGAAATTTTCTAATACAAACATATTGGTAACAATGCTGAATATAGAGCCACTGTCATAACATTCCCCAAAATACTCAGCAAATAACGTAATTAACAACTTAATTTAGTTGTTGGTTGTTAATCTTTGATTTGATATCGCATTCCAGGTAGTTGAGAAACTAGATCCATTAGCTCTAATTGAGATAAAGCAGCTAAAATTTCTCCTGTGCTTTTGCCAGTCTGGGAAACAATTGTATCTAACGGCGTAGACTCTCGATCGATTAGTTGATAAATCTCTGTCAAACTCGGTTCTAACTTGGGTATCTTTTTGGGTGGGGGAGTAATAAGATCCAAACGGGGCATCGTACCCAGCGTTTCTAATAAATGCTCTATTCCTAAGATGACGTGCGCCCCAGAGTTAAGTAGAGCCAGACAACCTACTGATTGAGAATTATCTAGAGAGCCTGGTAGCACATATACATCACGACAAAAATCGTTAGCAAAACGAGCAGTAATTAAAGCTCCAGAGCGTTTAGGTGCTTCAATGATAATCGTTGCACGACATAACCCTGCGATAATTCTATTTCGTGCAGGAAAATGCCCTCGATCTGGTTGAGTACCCGAAGGATATTCACTGACAATCAACCCTTCTTTTTGCAATTTTTGATGAAGAGAGAAATTGCTATGGGGATATACAGTATCAACTCCCGTACCTAAAACGGCGATAGTTCTACCATTAGCTTCTAGACAACTATAGTGAGCTACTGTGTCAATCCCCGCTGCCATTCCCGATACGATGCCAAAACCATGCTTTACTAAGGCTTGAGTAATCTTTTTTGTCCAGCGTTTACCATATTCTGTAGGGTTACGAGTTCCCACTATACCAATCATAGGGATAGTTCCTGCATTCTCAGTCGGTTCAACCTTGCCTAAATAATAAAGTAGAGGCGGGGGACTAGGAGTTTCTAAGAGCAAGCGAGGATAATCAATATCTGATGGTGTCCAGAATAGGGGATTTTGTCGGTAGTGTTGGCCAATTAGTGCTTCTGCATCGATCTTCGATCTTCCTGCTTTAATCGCGGTTGCTGCTTTACCAGTCAAACCTTCAATTTCCGCAAAGGCGATCGCTTTTGACTTCCAAGCTTCTTCTAGTGAACCAAAGTGTTGATAGATTTTTTTGAGGGAAACTGCGCCAATTCCTGAAATTTGTGACCACGCTAACCAATAAGCTCTTTCTTGTTCCATTTGTCTTTTGATTCAAGTTTATCAAAGTGGAAGTATCAATATAACTTCACAAATAAAAAAGGCGATCGCATTACTAATGATTTACCTAACCAAAATTGATAAACTTATTATCACAACGGCTACAATTATGGCTAGTTGAGCATTCTGTAAAACTTCACGCTATTTTTTCTACTTATATTTGCGCCCCTTAGGATTTACGTCTAGCCAGAAAATAACGTTGCCATAGCTTTTCCATTTCCACCCAGACAAAGACTAGCAGACTAAAGCCGAGACAAATTAGTAAGTCAGTAAAACTAAGAATACTTGTTTCAAAGAAGTTGCGTAAGGGTGCAACGTAAATCAGTAATATTTGTAAAACAGTAGTTAAAGCGATCGCACCTAATAAATAAGGATTGGAGAAAAAGTTCATTTCGATAGTAAGCCTTGTATCAGAACGTACCGCTAAGGCATGACCCATCTGTGCCAGACAAAGAGTAGTAAACACCATGGTTTTCCAATGATTGGGGTTAGCACTCTCAAAGTCATGATTATAAGACCACACCATTAAGCAAATGGTTAACAGGGCAAAGATAATCCCAATTCGCACCATATATAGCCCCATTCCACGAGCAAAAATGCTTTCCTTAGGGTCGTAGGGTGGACGACTCATGACGTTGGGTTCGGCTGGTTCTAGTGCTAGTGCCAATGCAGGTAAACCATCTGTAACGAGGTTCATCCAGAGGATTTGTAAAGGAGATAGGGGAACACTGCCTAAGCCTAGCAATGGTGCAGCAGCAATAGTTAACACCTCGCCGATATTACTACCCAGGATATATTTAATAAAACGTCGAATATTATCATAAACAACTCTTCCCTCTTCAATGGCAGCGACGATAGTAGCAAAATTATCATCCAGCAAAACCATATCGCTGGCTTCTTTACTAACATCCGTTCCCGTAATGCCCATGGCAATACCGATATCAGCCTGTTTTAAAGCGGGGGCATCGTTAACACCGTCCCCCGTCATTGCTACAAATTCACCCTGTTTTTGCAGTGCTTTAACAATTCTTAGTTTGTGTTCTGGGGCAACGCGAGCATAAACGCTGACTTTATTTACAGCCTGTTCCAATTCGACAGGAGACATTCTCGCTATTTCTTGTCCCGTAATTACCCGATCGTCTGCGCTGGCAATATTGAGTTTAGAAGCGATCGCCATAGCGGTTAAAGGATGATCTCCTGTAATCATTACTGGTCTAATTCCCGATCGCTGGCAGTCTTGAACAGCCTGTTTCACCTCTTCTCTGGGGGCATCCAACATCCCAGCTAACCCCAACCAGACAAGCTCTTGTTCGCTTTGTTCTGCTGTATTTGGATCGGGAATTTCTGCAAGGGGTTTGTATGCCAATCCCAAAACTCTTAAACCGATACTCGCCAAATGAGTATTCGTGTCTAAAATCTGTTGCCTATGCTGTTCGGTAATTGATTGAGGTCGATCGTTTATTTGAATGTATTGCGATCGCTTTAAAATTAATTCTGGTGAACCTTTGACAAACATTACATAGGAAGAATCTGAATCGGAATTACTTACTATGACAGACATACGCTTGCGTTCGGAATCAAAAGGAAACTCTCCTAAACGAGGTCTGTTTCGCTCCAAATCTTCTTTGAAAATTCCTGCTTTACCCGCCAAAGATAATAGTGCGCCTTCGGTAGGATCGCCTAAGATTGACCATGTGGCTGCTTTTTGAGCAGTCTTGCGAGAAAGGCGTTGCTGTTCGCCGCATCTGAGTCCGTTGCGGGGGTCGAGCGACGAAGCGTCCTCCCCGTTATAGGAACTGTCGAGGGTGCGAGAGCATTGCAGCAGCGCATCATTACACAACACACAAGCTTCTAACAGTTTGGTAATTTCTGATTCTTTTTCTATTCGTTCATGATTTTGTCCTTGAAATTCTCCATCTGGACGATAACCCGTTCCTGTCACCTGAAAGTCAAACGAATTAGTGCATACCTGCTGGACGATCATTTTATTTTGAGTCAGCGTACCTGTTTTATCGGAACAGATGGTAGTCACCGAACCCAAGGTTTCTACCGCAGGTAGTTTGCGAATCAACGCCCGACGACGAATCATTTTCTGTGTTCCTATCGCCAAAGTCACAGTCACCACCGCAGGTAATCCTTCAGGAACTACCGCCACTGCCATACTCAAAGAAGTTTCTAAGATCTCTTCAAAGATCTGCCAGCCTGACTTGAGTAAACCACCAACTGTAATTAAGACAACCAGCGTCAAAGAACCCGTAACCAACACATTTCCTAGTTGAGTCATGCGTTTCTGGAGGGGAGTTGATTCTGTCTCTACCGATTGCAGCATGGTGGCGATCAGACCAATTTCCGTCTTCATGCCTGTTTTGGTGACTATGGCTTTAGCTCTACCTTTAACTATCTGTGTGCCATTGAAAATCAGATTCAGGCGATCGCCCAGAGAAGCATCTAAATCTAAAACTACATCGGCATCTTTAGTAACGGCAGTGGCTTCTCCTGTTAGGGTAGATTCACTAACCTGTAAATTTTGCGCTTCAATCAGATGTCCATCAGCAGCAATCTGGACTCCTGCTTCAAGGAATATGATGTCTCCTGGCACTAGCTCTTCTGCGTCTAGCTGTTGTGTCACCCCATCTCGGACAACTTTGACATAAGAGGAAGAGAGACGCTTGAGGGCAGCTAAGGCTTGTTCTGCTTTGCTTTCCTGCACATATCCTAAGATACCGTTCAGGATAACAATGGTAAAAATAGCGATGGAATCTTTGGGAAAGTTACCATGACGAAGATCTAAGATGGCAGAAATTATGGCGATCGCAACCAACATCACCAGCATAATATTAGTAAACTGATCCCACAAAATACTTAATTTACTTCGCCCAACAGTTTGTTTGAGTTCATTCTTACCAAAATGTTTTTGTCTTTGAAAAACCTCATCATTGGACAAGCCATTACTACGATCACTGTTGAGTAATTCAATGGCTTTTTCAGGGCTAATAGTGTGCCAATCGTTCATGCTAATTACTGTACTAAAAATATCCGATCTAATTTTAAAATTCATATCCAGCAGCAAGAGTTGAGGTTAAAACCTCTCGCTCTATTAATACATGGGTAAAAATTAGAAGTTTCAATTTTATCTCAACAAAGAGATTGAACTGATTAAAAGATATTGTTACAGTAGTTTGTGAGCATTGCGTGACGTCAATTTATCAAGAAAAGAAGAAAAATCGTCAAAGAAATATTAACCACTAACCAATCCTAAGAATACTTATTAGGATCGTCACAAGGATCGCCACTAAAAGGCTGAACTCCAGTTTTTGGATAATCGTCGTCTGTAGCCTTAAAAAGTCTTGATACTCCATTCAACAAATATTGAGCTGTATCTTGGATCCATGTAAAAATCTTCATATCTATTACCTCTTAAATAAATTATTCAGCCAAAAATTCTCGGTTAAATTGCTGTCTTGTTATGGGGTATTCCAACATTAATCCTTCTCCTCCCAGTGGATAGTCTTCGTTTAAAAGTTGCCCTTCAATAGACAAGAACACTGGTGTTTGAGGATCTATACTTGTTGCTGTATAAAGCACTTGAGCCACTCGATAAATCATCGAGCTACTACCACCACCTTGGGCAAATTCCTGAGATAAGTCTACGTGTACTCCATCTTCGCCAACTTGCAAATCAAGTAGACGAGTTTGACTCGGAATTGTGCTGGTAGGATTTAAAGCAGTTGATTGAGCCAATAATTTTTCTATAGCCTGAGTCAAAGCCAGCTTGGGAGAAGTCGCAGCAGTATAAACAGTCTTCGGTATTAGTTGAATCCGATTGTCAACCACTTCTAACTGATATATTTGAGGACTAAACTTAGCTGGCTTTATTTCCTCAATAGTAGGAGATTGAATATAAGTTGGAAAAATTACTCTAGCTAATGCCCATATTGCAGTAACTTGAGCTACTCCTATTAGGAACAACGAAAATCCTATTAACGCTGGCGTTGCGACGGTCGATCTGTCATGTGTTTTCATAGTTTTGACCTCAATCTTCTGACCGTGGAAGGCGGTAAACCTTACGCCGTCGTTTCACGGCAGTGTAAGGTTGACTCGATAGCCTGCTCGCTTAAATTTTGGCGGGGCTGGCTATATTTACCTTAGGCATCGTGATAGTTAATAACCCATCGATCAGTTCTGCCCTAACGTGATTTACCTGAATTGCTTCGGGTAAGGGAACACAACAATCGAGTTGCCCGTAGTGTAGTTCAGAAGGAATTACTTCTTGTTCTGTTGTCAATTGATGGCGATCGTGAATTCCAGAAATGGCGATTGATTCGGGTTCGGCGTTAATATTCAGATGTTTAATCTCAACTCCAGGAATTTCTGCTTTAAGAATCAAATTTCTATCTGTCTGATTTAACTCGATCGCTGGACACCAAGTTTTGTTTGTTTCTTTCATCGATATCATCTCCTCTTGCTCGATTTGGTAATACAGGAATAATAGTTTTTCTTCTATGGTCAAAGAATAGCGATTAACTCTGAGGATTTTGTGAGGTTCGTTAGATATTTACTTTCTAATTAGCGTCAAATATTTCTAGAGTGTCGATCCTGCAAGAATTTGAAGATTGTTCGATACTTTTAACTTTAACCTGTTGGATCTCGATATTGACGTTGTTAATATTTATTCCTAAAATCTTGTTTGTCTGATAAGTAACACCACGATATTTGAGCTTGATACTAGGTTGAAAAACCAAAATCGTATTGGGGGTTATTTGTTCAAAAGGCAAGCAAGCAGAAGTAGATGATTTATTAAAATCATTGGCTATCTTATAATCAGATTTTTTTTCAGGCTGCCATTCAATTTGATGACAGCGTTTAATGTGTTCGACAGTATTTATATTCTGGCAAGTTTCTAAATGGTTGATTCTGTATCTACGCCAAAAGCTAAAAGGATTAATAAACTTGACGTAGGTATCAGCAGAAAACAATTGCCTAAAATACAGATTAAACGGAAATCTAATTTTTATTAGTTGTTTTTCTTCCGTAGCCATGATAAGTCTCCAATACTCGTCGTTTATATTTTTAGATTAAACCAACAACTTGAAGAACTCGTGAGGCAAATAGAGAAATAGAGTTATGAGGATAAAAGTATTTATAATGATGGATAAAGGAAATTGTTGGTAGAAACAGGTATGCGATATGTCATATAGTTGTTAAAACCACTATTTTTTGAAAGTAATGCTTAGTGACAAGGTAAAAGAACTGATCGCAAAGTCTCGTATAGTAAGCTTTGAGGATTGGCAAGATTATCCCGCTGAAGTCACTGCTATTTTTCAGCAAGCAGATGATGGTGGGCAATATTTGACAGATGAAGAGATAGAAAAAATCAAAACTCTTGTTCCTGATTTGTCTCAGGGTTTAGAACAGGGAAAGCTGTTAAGAGATAATGTGAATGAAATAGTTTCTCAAGCTAGAGGAGTAGTTTTAGATGCTAATCCAGGTATTCTTGAGCCTGGAGGTGGTTTATATCCTCCCCTGCGTGCAGAAGCCTGCTGGCGAGATTTTTGGCACTTTTTGCGCTGTATTAGCTATGGTATTAGCGGTCAATCTGTAAACTATACAAGCGATCGCGGTTTGGGATATATGGAACAACTATATCAAGAGTTAGAAGTTCCTCTCGATGCGATGGTTTTGGGTTTGGAACAGTTAAAAGTTTTTAGTCTTAAAGAATTTCAACCCGAACAACAAGATGATCTCAAACCTTATTTTGATCGCCTAATTGAATCAATGCAAAGTTTTTCTCCCGTAGCTTAATTTAAAATTTCCAAATGCTTTTGCAAGGGTGCAATAGTATTAGCTGCGATCGCGCCACTAGCAGCCACCGCAGGTATACCAATACCAGGAAAAGTAGAATCGCCACAGCAAAGCAGCCCTGAAATGGGCGTATTTGAACCAGGAAAGAGAGCCTTTCCTGCTTGGTGGGCAGGGCCATAAGAGCCATGATGACGACGTAGATAGCGTTTGTGGGTTAGGGGAGTGCCAATTAACGTGAGTTCAGCGCGATCGCGGATATCTGGGATAACTCTCTCTAAACCTTGCCACATGATTTCTGCACGCTCTTGTTTTTGTTGTTTATAAGCGTCGCTACGGCGATCCATTCCCGCCCAAAGTTCGTAAGGTTCATTACCAGGGGTATATACATGAATCGAGTGTTTCCCTGGGGGTGCAAGGCTGGGATCTAATACAGAAGGAATAGACATTACCACAACGTTTTGAGGTGCAGTTACGCCTCTTTCCCAATCATTCACCACAATATAATGACACTCAAGATCTTCTAAGCCAGTCGCATCAATACCTAGATGTAGGTGCATAAAGCTTTCACACTCTGGAGTATTAGCTCTTTCTTTAACAAAACTTTTGGGCAATACTCCTTCTGGAATTAGAGATAGAGTATCCCACACAGAAGCATTAGAAACCACTGTAGCTGCTCTTATTTCATCTCCGTTGCGTAAACGTACTCCAACAGCTTTATTATTCTCTACTAAGACTTGTTCGACGTGGGCATTGTAAATAATCTCCCCACCTCGTTTGGTCAACCCACGCAATAAAGCACCAACAATTGCACCACTGCCCCCCATGGGATAGTCTAACTGTACCCCTGGCTTGTACCATTCAGCAAACATAAAAGCCATTTCCGCCCCCACAGTGCCACTTGCAGGTAAACCTGACAGCAAAAAGCTGAGTAAATCCATCCAGTTACGAATAAACGGATCTGTGACTATTCCGTCCATAATTTTGCTGAATGGACCAGTCATTCGCAAAATATTTGGTAAATGCCATAAAGTATTAGGCAAATATTGACCCATACTAATAGCTGCACCCAGATCGAATCTCATCGCTAAAGGAGGCAAGGCATTAACCGCATCAGCAAGAGGTTTCATCTCTGCCTGTAATTTGCGCCATTGATTTACCGCATCTTCTCCCCGCAGTTTTCTCAATACCTCTACAAAATGATCCGCCCCTACATAAGCATCAAAATCCCCTTCAGGTAAGCGGCAGCCCCACACATCGTAGTTTGCCCATTCAATATCTTCTTCAATAGCATCAAATACCTGTCTAAGAGGATTGTTAGTAGGGCTAGAAGACAAGCCAGAGTATAAAGAAGGACCAGAATCAAACTTATAGCCATCACGCTCAAAACTATGGGCTGCACCTCCTGCGATCGCATGACTTTCACACACCGTTACCCGATAACCATATTTTGCCAGCAGCGCAGCGCAACATAAACCCCCAATACCACTACCTATTACTACTACATCTACTTCCTGGCTCATGTTCAATTTAATTCTCTAGTTTGTTATATTTCTGCTAGAACTGTTGGCAATAGCCATATGACTATTGGCGATTGCCAATTTGCTTACAATCGTTTGTATAGCTCTGTTGATAAGGTAACAAACTCAACTTATTAATGTAATGTCTTCAATAAATGCCCAAGATTTCTACCAGCAAGGATATAGATAAGGCAAAAAAAGCTTTGCAATCTTTAAATCGAGTTATTGAAATAGATCCAAAAGATATAGCTGCTGGAAAAGTCTAACTCAATATGTCGAGCATATCTTGCGTTATTTTGGCGATCGCTTTTATTTTTTGCTTTAATTATTGGCTTATTGCATGAATTCGGTTTGTACCTTCAGCAAAGGTTTTGTTTTCAGTCGGTTGTTCTGTATTTGTTTGTATTCGATCTTGAGTCATTTTTGTAATTCAATCAACATTAATATCAACTAACGTTTATTGTTCCCAAAATCTAGCTTTATCTTAGATTACGAATCAAACAGCTATTAAACCTTTGCGTCTTTGCGACTCTGCGAGAGAAACTACTCCCACCCACATAAAACACCATAAATCCCCCAAATAGCCATCGCCCTCAAATAATGACTTGCTCTAAAAGTACCCACCGCAGTAATCGCTTCAGGAGTCCGAAACTGTAAACCATTTTCATATACCTGATTAACCACGGTTTCCGTTACCCTAAACGCTTCTTCCTTCATATCCATTTGCAGCATAAAAGCAGCTATACCAAAGTTAATTCCCGTCCATACTTCTAGAGGATGAGTATCATCGGGATTGACAGGACTTCCATCGGGTAAAACACCATTAGCTATGCCATATTTACCATCGTGAAACTTGAGGAAACAGGCATCATAGATTTTGTTTAAAGTAGCTTTAGTATATTGTTCTTCCACAACGTCGGGTAAACCCAATAAACGAGCGTAGAATTGACCGCAAAGTTGATCCGCCATCACTGCATTAGAGCCACTTTCCGTATCGAGGCGATAGTATTCCCCATTCCAAAGAGCATCGTGATAAAGCGATCGCGATTGATGCAGCCAGCTATTATAAGTATCAATCTGGGTTTCTATACTTGCGGGAAAATCTTCTGGTTGCAGATTAGGATTTATTGGTGGATTGGCAATTAATATCTCACCAATTTTCACCGCTGCTTCTAATGCTGCTATCCACAAGCCACCACAGTAAGTACTAATTCCCTGTAGTCTCCAATCATCAAATGTTTGATCGGGTGCGCCAGAGTTTTCGGGGATACCATCGTTGTTGCGGTCGAATTTCTTAAGATATGCCAGAGTGAGGGTAATACTCGACCAACATTCCCAGAGAAAGTTAATATCCTCCCCATCGGTTAATAAATAGTCGCGATATACCTGCAAGACAAAATCGCTGGGCAAATCTTTCCACTGGTTACAGTCTTGATAGGAAGTATAGTTAGTTTCCTCCCAAGGATGCTCGTTAGGTGCGCCAAGATCGTGGGGAGTTGCGCCACCTTCTTTGCGGATGGCACTAGAGCGATCGTATCCCACTATGCGAGGTGTATCATCATGGTGGGGTATGGCACGAGCAAAAGCCTCTAAGACAGACTTATCTAACTTAGACCACAGCATCATTAAACCAAATGAGCCGTATAAACGCACGTCTAGGCTTTCATACCAGCGATAATCCATACACTCCAATACCCCAAACTGTCCTACGGGGTCATTTTCCGTTGCAGCAGTCCATAGAGTACCTCCATCAGCTAGTAGATATAGCTCATTAAACAATGCCATCTTAAACCAGTCTGGTAAATCATCCCGTTGCAGAATAGGATTTTGCCAAGCTTCTATTTTTTCGCGCCACCAGTCACCGTGTTTGAGAGCAGTTCGCACCATGCTCCAGACATTCTTACCATTACGCCCAAAAAAGTCCGTGTAACGACGATAATAGTTTATTCCCTGCTTAAATTCTGTAATAGGGAAATCCCAAGCCAAGGTAAAAGGAATCTCCTTGGTTTTACCTGGTTTAATCGTAAACCGTACGGCGATCGCACAGGCAATTTGTTCGCCAGGATCGGCGGGGGTTTCATCTTGTTTATCAGTTAAAGAGCCATCTGCTGCAAAAGAATCCCACACCTCTGAACCATCCCCATCAGGATTCCAGCGACTTTGATAAAATACTTCTACACTAGGATTATCTACAGTTGCGATCGCCATTTGTCCATCCCCTTCCTGTACTTCTTCGTGAGGTTGAACTCGATTTAAAATACAGCCGACTCGAAAGTGATCCTGTATCCATTCGTTATAGTTACCAGTGCTGTCGCGCCACTTGGGTTGATATTCATATTCTGGACTACCATCATCCCGCACCTGAACCGTCGGAGACTTAATCGCATTGGTAAACCAACCGACAATATTTTGCCAAGTTAGCATAATGCTAAGGGTAATGGGCTTATCGGTAGGGTTATGCACCTTCCAGTTAAAGTTAACTATCGGATAGCTCGCTTCTTGATAACTTTCTGCCCAAATTGGCGAAGATTGTTCGCAACTTATATCCGCAGCAAATACCCCTTCATATTCATACCAACTGCGGGGATACAATGCACTATATGTACCCTTTTCTTGAGGATACCAAGCCCAACGAGACAGGGTATCATCTTCTGGTGCTTCTGTCGCCAAAGCATAAGCCTGAGTAGAATCTTCGCTATGTTCAAAAACACTAAACTGACAGGCAGGAAGAGACTTAAAAATATGCTCTCCTCCATCCAAATGCCACAGATTAAAGTCTCCTTTTGTCGATCTACCAATACATCCCGCACCCATACCCCCTAAAGGCATACCATGCCAAGGGCCATCATCCAAATTGCTGGCGTAGCGTACAGTATATGGTTTGTCCCATCCTTTGCCGATAGAACGTTTCCAGGCACAATTAGGAATCTGAGTAGAAGGGTATTGGTTGGGCATCATACGCTCAAATTACTGGTTAAAGCAGCATTTAGGATAACAACAAAATCATCGATTAACCAGAATATATTCGAGAGATTTAAGCTTTACTGTTTTTATTTAGATTATTAAGGCGATCGCAATAACCAATGCTTTATCAGAAATTTTGTTTAATTGGGAGTATTCAAGCTTTGTTATTGTTGTTGAAATTTGATTAGCTCGATCGCCTGTGCTTTAATTTTATTAAAATCCACCTTTTCTTTTAATTGGCTGACGTTTAATTTTCCTTCAAATGCTTCATAGGAAGCCTCTTTGAAAGCATGGTCATGAGCTTCATCAATTATTTCAGCTAAAGTCTCATCATCAGCATAATTGCCACCGCTACGTCTACGTTTATTGGTCTTGTTGATATATTTAACAGAGTTGTATATTGACCTATCCCAAGAGCTTGTAGTCCTCCCTTCAGCTTCGCGCTTGATTAAATGAATTAATAGAATCACCATGTAGCTGTAGATTTTGTTTAATTTATCTTCTACTGACATTTCTTCTAATTCTGCAACTATTGCTAAAGCTCCCTGATAATCTTTTTCCTCTATTTTTTGTCTTAATTCTTCTAGCTCATTCATGGAAAATTTTGATTTGACAGATATTTTACCCAGTTTCTAATTATAAATCGATCGATCGTTTGATTATTAAGGCGATCGCTTTCATCAATAACACTATCAATAATCAAAAGCTAAGATAAACGAAGTCAATCCACACCAGCCATATAATTACAATGCTTCGTTTGCAAAACTTGGTTTATCATCCTGCTGCTACTCCCGAACCAATTCTCAAAAGCGTTAATTTAGAGCTTCCATCACAAAAACTAGGCTTGATTGTCGGAGCAAGTGGATCGGGTAAAACTACAATTCTCGAAATATTAGCAGGATTAGCTGAACCCACCAAAGGGGAAGTATTTTGGCGTACCAAACAATTAAACGAGCTAGAATTACAGCAGCTTGCAGGATTAGTTTTTCAGTTTCCCGAACGACACTTTTGCGGTGGTACAGTATTAGAAGAATTACGCTTAGGTCATCCTGAATTAGATCTAAAAAGGGTAAAAGATGCGTTAAGCGAGGTAGGATTAGACCATATATCTCTAAAAACATCCCCTAATGCTCTTAGTGGAGGACAACAGCGTCGTTTAGCCTTGGCGGTACAGTTAATTCGTCAGCCTAATGTGCTGATGCTAGATGAACCAACAGCAGGTTTAGACTGGTCAATGCGAATTCAGCTAGTGAAATTGCTAGCCAAGCTAAAAAAACATTGGACACTCTTGGTGGTAACACACGATCCTGGAGAGTTAATTGAAATAGCAGATCGCTGTTGGACAATCGATCGTGGAGATCTTCAACCTATTGAGCCAATCGCATTGAATAGATAACCATTGAAGCCTATGAGTCAGATACAAACCAATCAGTTGCCTCAAATGAATCCAGTCTGGCAGCAAACTCTTAACTGGCAACCTGATGCAAATCAAGAACAGCTATTTCAACAGGTTTATCAAGAGATTTTAGAGGGAAATAAAGTCCAAAATCTGACTCGCATTACAGATCCAGAAGACTTTTGGGAAAAACATCTTTGGGATTCTTTGTCGGGCATCGTCGGTTTAGAATCAGAAAATCTTCAACAAAATTTAGAAATAATTGATATTGGTACAGGAGCGGGGTTTCCTGGGATTCCTCTAGCGATCGCTTTTCCCAATTGGAAAATTACTCTATTAGATTCTACGCGCAAAAAAATTACTTTTGTCAACGATACCATAGCTAAACTAGGATTAAATAACGCCACGGGAATAATCGCCCGCGCCGAGGCATTAGGGAGAATGAAAGGCGATCGCCAAAGCTATGATATTGCCATGGTTAGGGCAGTTAGTAAAGCTTCTGTCTGTGCAGAGTATGCTTTGCCACTGGTTAAAATTGGTGGATTGGCTATTCTTTATCGCGGACATTGGAGTAATGAAGATACTATCAGTTTGCGATCGGCAGTAGGAAAGTTAGGCGCAAAAGTTGAATTGATTTATCCGTGGGAAACACCCCTTTCTCAAGGAGTGCGTCACTGTATATATCTCCGCAAACATTCTGGCACATCCAAGCAATATCCCCGCGATGTAGGTATCCCAGAAAAGCAACCGCTTTGAACAAAAATATCGTTTGAACTTTTGAAATCGTTTTCTAACAACCAGCGATCATGGTTTTCCGCAACCGTAATAACTTCTGCTTGCTGGAGAATATCGCAACATCGATTTATATCTCTCTTCCCGTCGGCAATGTCCCCAACACTCAATATTCGCTCGACATTCTTTCGTTTGAGAAAGGCGATCGCCAATTACAATAACTTATCTTCGGTGTGAACAACGCCAATTACACCGACATAGTTTAGTGTTGAGAAACAGTATGATTTTTGTGAGGGTTATGAAAATGCCACTTAAGCTTACAGATGAAGAAATGCGAGAAGTAAATCGAATCTCGAAAAATTCTACTCAAAGTGTAGAAAGTCTTCTTCGCCGTCTTGAAATGTTAAGTTACGGTGATGGGTTATTAGAATTTAGGATGCAATCTAGCGTCGGTTTGTTACCTTGGATGGAACAGCTTCAGAATTTGAGCAATCGCATTAATAGTAGACTCTAAATAAAATGTAAATGGGTGGCTCGATCGTTTTATTCTAAGCCTTTCGCTATTATGCACTCGCCAACGCCAGTCAACAATTTACCTCTCAGTTTGGCTGAGTTATAGTTGAATGATTTCATCGCAATGGTTCGATTATAATTAATGCAGCTATACCAACATTTTACCGTTAATAACATTCAGCTCGAACCTTTCCCTTTTAGAAGAGAGCTATCAATGGAGTCATATTTGATAGAAAATGAAGGGGTTTTGGGTTTAGACAATGATTTATTTGCTGATGTGGAAATAATTGAAGCCGAGTTAACTCTTAAACAAGGCAGAAAAAACAAAGAAACAGATGGCAGGATTGATATTTTAGCTAGCTATGCCCAAGAGTATCTTGCTGTAGTCGAACTAAAATTGGGACAACTAGAAGAGATACATCTGTCGCAGCTAGAAGATTATTTGGCAAGTAAAGAAAATTTAGTCACAAAATATGCAGATTTGATAGGAGAGAGCTTATGCGATCGCCCTAAATGGCTAGGAGTATTAGTTGGGGCATCTATAAATCCAGAATTAGCAGAAAAAATCATTAATGGCTATCAAGCAAATGGTGATATCCCAATTGCAGCTCTGACAATTCAAAGATATAGAGGAAATGACGGTCAAGTTTACGTTGTTACTGAGCCAATTTTTAATAGTAAGCAGTCAAAAAAGGATACTAGTAGATATATATTCAACGGGCTTGAGTTAGGCAAATCTAGATTAGTCTTAGAAGTTATTAAATCTTATGTGGCTACTCATCCTGAAATAACCTTCAATGAATTAGCTTCTCAGTTCCCGCTAAATATTCCAGGTAAACCAGATACATTTACAAGAATTGAAGAGGCTAATAAAATTTACAGTAATAACTGAACATAAAAGACACTACCTAAAACCAGAAGAACAGCTAAAATTAGTTGATTGCACAATTGCAGTGAGCAATCAATGGGCGATTAGTACTATTCGTGGATTTATTGATCGCGCTCAACAATTAGGCTACGAAATAAAACTAGTAAATAATTAAGCAAAATATAAATATATTTTCTAAATTCCTATTTTTATTTTAAAATAAAAACCATTGCGAGCCAGCGCGTCCTAAAGGATACCGCTCCGCATATTGCGGGTGTTTCACCCGTTGTAACGACTGGCGAGGGCGCGATCGCTTTTCCTAATTGGAAGATGACTTTACTAGATTCTACCCGCAAAAAAATCACTTTTGTCAACGATCCCATCGCTAAATTAGGATTAAATAACGCCACGGGAATTATCGCCCGCGCCGAGGCATTAGGGAGAATGAAAAGCGATCGCCAAAGCTATGATATTGCCATGGTTAGGGCAGTTAGTAAAGCTTCTGTCTGTGCAGAGTATGCTTTACCACTGGTTAAAATTGGTGGATTGGCTATTCTTTATCGCGGACATTGGAGTAATGAAGATACTATCAGTTTGCGATCGGCAGTAGGAAAGTTAGGCGCAAAAGTTGAATTGATTTATCCGTGGGAAACACCCCTTTCTCAAGGAGTGCGTCACTGTATATATCTTCGCAAACATTCTGGCACATCCAGACAATATCCTCGCGATGTAGGTATTCCAGAAAAGCAACCGCTTTAATCATTTATCATTTATCAATGGTAGGGTGAACGACGCGCCACCAAAAGCAATTAGTTGGTGTTTATTTTTGTAGCTGCTGAATTATTTTTTTAAGCTGTTGCTGATAACGACCATATTCTGCCCAATTACCCTCGCGCTGTGCTGTTTCTGCCCTGGCAAAAGCGTCTGCTGCCTGTTGAATCAGATTGGAGTCGGCATTTACGGGAATAGATGGTTGCGCTACCTGGGGCGTACTGTCGTTACCAAATAGTGCGCTCAAAGCTTCTTCAATAGTAGGACGCATCACTACTTCCTTGTCATAGGCGACAATCACTCTTCTTAACTCTGGCAGTTCTCCTTGTTCGGCACGTAAATAGACTGGTTCGACATACAGTAAAGAACCATCAATAGGAATTACTAAAAGATCGCCCCTAATAACTCGCGATCCTTTTTGACTCCAAAGGGTTAACTGTTGGGAAATATCGGGATTTTGGTCGATTCTAGCTTCGATTTGAAATGGTCCATAAATAAGCTTTTGTTTGGGGAATTCATACAGCAGCACATTGCCATAGTTCTCGCCATCAGAACGGGCAGCCATCCAGGAAATCATGTTGTCCTTACTGACGGGGGTAAAGGGCAAAATGAGGACAAACTCTTCTTTTGATTCTCCTGGCAGATTCATGATTTGATAGTAAGGTTCGATCGCCTGTTGATTTCCTTCGTAATTTTCGGTAGCAAAACGCCAAAGATCCTCGCGATTATAAAATACCTGGGGATTGTTCATGTGATATGCCAGATACATCTGCGCCTGGGCTTTAAATAAATCCAAGGGATAGCGAAAATGATCTTTTACCTGGGGAGGAATAGTATTTTGTGCCTGAAATAGATTAGGAAAAATTTTGCGGTAAGTTGCTAAAACTGGTTCGTTTTCGTCAACGACAAAAAACTGCATTGTTCCGTCTTTGGCATCTATTAAAATCTTGACGGAATTACGGATATAATTAATTCCTGGCTCGACTGGTTCGGAATAGGGAAAGCGATCGCTTGTAGTATATGCATCGATAATCCACCGCAACCTACCGTCAATCAGCGTAATATAGGGGTCGCTATCAAACTGTAAAAAGGGAGCAACATGACTCACACGCTCTTTAATCTGACGATAATAATGGATACGGGAATCAGCCGTAAAATAGTTGGAAATTAATATTTTTAGGCTATTAAAATCGTAAGCATAAGCTAGCTTACGGAAAAAATTGGGCATCGGTACACCACCTGCACCATCGTATTGGGTGAAGGCATTGGCGTTTCCTTGAGGAAAGTCAAACTCTGGGGTAGTTGTCCCAGTAAAGATATAGTCTTGCGTTTCTTCGCCGTAATAGATTGCAGGTGCTTGAACTTCTAAATCAATTTCAGATACGGGGGGAATATTCTTAATAAATAACTCAGGTAAACCATCAGAGGTAACTCGATTAACGGGACTCATCACCAGTCCGTAACCATGAGTGTATTTGAGGCGTTGGTTAACCCAGGTTTGCGCCTGTTGGGGAACTCGCTTGTAGTCCAATTCCCGTGGTGCAAGCATTACTTGACGGTAGTTACCATCGATAGTGTAGCGATCGAGGTCGATATCATTAAATGAATAGTAGGGACGAATTTCTTGCAGTTGACGATAGGTACTTAGGAGTGGGCGATAGTCCCACAGACGAATATTTTGAATCGTTCCCTGTTGCTGCTGCAAAACCTCTGCCGTTAGGTTATCGGCAACGGGATAATCTTTAGTATTGATTGCCTCTAAGTCGTAAGCTTCTCTAGTAAATTCTAGGCTATTCTTGATATATGGCAGTTCCTTATCGAGTTCGTTAGGCTCAACGCTAAATTGCTGCTGCAATTTGGGATAAACTCCATTGACCAAAAACAGAATCAGCATATATGCCGTGATGCCGTAAAGAGGTAGCCTAGTACGACGTAGCCATACTGCTAAAATTAGAAATACGCCCAAAATTAAGGCTCCAATACCCATCACCCAATAGGAAAAAAGTCTGGCATGGGTATCGGTGTACCCTGCACCCCAGACCACGCCATCGGCAGAATAAAGCAGCTCGTAACGTTTGAGCCAAAAGTCAATGGCAATCGTTATCGCGATCGCTGCTAATAGTAAGATAATATGAGTCTTTTGCTTGCCTTTGAAATTGCTTTGCCACTGACGTTCTAATTTCAGTTTTTGTGCTGAAAGTCTTTGCCCTTTTAGATTTGGTAAAGTAAAGTTAAAGCCGATAACGCCCTTGAGTAAGTAAACAGCGATCGCCCCAAGCAATCCCGATAATAATAAAGTAAATAACCATGTTTGCAAACCTTCGTAAAAAGGCAGTTGAAACAGGTAAAACCCCACATCTTTGCCATAAATAGGATCGCTACGGTTATAGTCAGTCGCGTTGAGAAACTTAAGGCTGGTTGACCAAAATTCGGCACTGGCACTAGCAGCAGAAATCGCCACCACAAAAATGAGAATTAAAGCCGACAGCCTGGAAATAGTTTTAGTATATGGTTCTAATTCTGTACCTGCTAGAAAACTAAAAAAGCGATCGCGACTTAAACGGTCAGCCAACCAGTAATTGAACCAAAGAAACAGGCTAAAAACCGCAAAAGTAGCCACCCAGATTGTAATTTGCCAGGTAATTCTCGTCCAAAAAACATCGGCAAAACCAACAGCATCAAACCACCATGATTCAGTTAATAAGTGAACCAGAGTAGAAATAAGAGTTAAACTGACTAGTCCTATCAGGACGAGAATGGCGATCGCTTTTTGTCGGAGTTGCATACTTAAGTTTACATGATTGTCTGAGTTTTTTTCCACTACCAGAAGCACCCAGCAAAACAACCAGTTCGCCTAATTGCAAATCAAGACTGACATTATTTATTGCTGATGTTCATTGTTTTCACCAAATTGATTAAGAGAATTAGCTATGTAATTCACAGGTAAGTTCAAATATGCGTTTAAACACTTCATCTACTTCCAACTCAGACTTATCTTCCAAACCCATAGCCACCAGTAGTATTCCAATTTGCACCGCATCATCAAGATCTAAAACCAAGTCTAATTCTTCGGTTTCCCCAATAACACTAGGTAAATGTTCTGGGTGGGGTTTTACCTGCAAATCGACATGAATTGCTGCGGTATCTTCTCCTTTCACAGCTTCTAGTCTGGTAATCCTATTTGCTTTGGCAGTGACGCTGGTAAGATTGCTCATTACCTGGATATCTCCAGTGTTTAGTTCATGGGATACAGATGTAGTTTTCATTATCTTAATCTCCTATTATTGGTGACAAATTTATAAAACCATGTCGCCAGTGTTGACAGCTTTTTGGTTGTAGGGTAATTTAGCCAGCAGCATCGCCATAGCACAGGTATTACTTACGCCAGCAAACACTAAACCACAGCCCACAAAGCCACTGAGTATTAAGAACCAGGGCGAAACAAAAGTTCCTAAGATAGTTCCTAAAAAGACTAATGAACCCGCAACAATTTGTACTTGGCGAAACATACTTATTGGTGCATTTTTATTGACAACAGTTGGATATCCTGCTGCTTTCCAGGTAGGTAATCCACCCTGGAGGTGAAATACTTCGTTAAAGTCTGCTTCAAACATTTTCTGGGCTGCCTGTGCCGAACGTTTTCCTGACTGGCACTGCAATACGATTTTCTGATTACTGTCTTGAGGAATGACTGTAGAGTCAAATTGGGAAAGAGACATTAGTTTTGCCCCAGCAATATGTTCGGCTGCAAATTCTCCAGGTTCTCTGACATCAATCAGTAATGCTTCTTTTTTGTCGAGCCATTTTTTGAGTGTAATGGCGTTAATTTCTTGAAGTTGGTTAGTGGTAGTCATAATTCTATTTCCTTTTTAGTTGATTATTGGTCGTTAGAGGCAAGGTATGCCTTGCCTGTACAGTGGTTAGCGTTTAATAAGAATGAAAATCGCGATCGCAATTAGAAAGTAGCCAAAGCCCTGCTGTAGTTTTTCACTCCGTATTTTGCCTGAAAAATATGCTCCCCAAATTACTCCTAAAATAGCCACTGTGGTAAAGGTGAACATTAGATTCCAGTCAATACTTACCTGATTTAGATAACCTAAAAAGCCTGTAGCTGATTTAAAGGTAATAATCAATAAAGAAGTCCCAATCGCTTCTTTCATCGGTATACCTCCCAGCAATACTAGTGCAGGAATAATGGCAAATCCGCCACCAACACCGACAAAACCAGTTAGGATGCCTACCCCCAATCCTTCTAAAGTTATGGCTAACAAAGGATATTTAGATTGATGTTTTTTGGGAATGGCCAGTTCAACGTGGTCACTAAGTTTCTCTGATGGCTTACGAATCATGAAATAACTGGCTACCAGCATCATCACCGCAAAGCAAACTAGCTGAATGGTATCGGTAATGAAAGGCAATGCGGCAAAACGCGCTCCTAAGAACGCTCCCAGCATTGCAGGTGGAGTGAAGCTTAGAGCAGTTTTGAGATTTACATTACCTTGTTGACCATGGGGAATTACCCCAATTAAGCTAACGATGCCGACAATTGCCAAACTCATAGCGATCGCTTCTTTCGCATCCAATCCTAAAACATAGACCAGAATTGGTACTGCCAGAATAGAGCCACCACCGCCGATCAGCCCTAAACTTAGACCGATTAGTAATGCCAAAAGATGTCCAGTAATCCAAATCATTTTTTAATGACGCAAAATGCGATCGCTTACTTATTGAGTTATGGTCAAAAGTCAATTAGATGCTGAAATCACTGTCACTAGAATCGTCAAACTGCAAACGAGCTGCCCCCAAATATATTCCTTGAGATTTTTCTCCCGCAGGAAAAGCTGTAATGCCAAACAGATACGTACCACCTAAATCGGGATTTCGTTTGGGTTTTAACCCCACAGTAAAAGTAGTTCCAGGAGCGATAGGCTTGGCTAGAGTTACCGTTACGGTTTCTGTTTCTGCATCAAATGTAGTGTCGGCGATCGCGATTTCTGTAGTTCGATTTCTCGCTGTACCCACTGCTGCAATTGTTTTATCGAGTCGATAGTCAATGTTATCTCCTCCCTGACGCAGATTGATAGTTATCTTTTGCAGTGGTTCGTCTGCCGTTTCGGGTAGCAACATGGTGAAATAGTATTTAGCTCCTCTTGCTTCTATAGCCCTAAAAGTAGTTATGGCATCGAGCAATGTGGGTGGTTTGGCAAAAGCAACTGTCCCATCAGCTAACTGAACTGCTTGAGCAGTTGAAACAGCTGTCCCCCATAGGCTTGCTCCCAGTGCTAGAGTCATTCCTAGTCGTCGAAAATTCAATATTATTCCTTTAATTGGCTCATTCATCTTTTTGTTAGTAAGAAATTAATAGAAGTAAATTTTCATCTGCCCACAGCAACAACCTTTCCACAAGATTCATTAGCGGGAACAGCTTCCATCATCTTTTTCGGATCGGGAAGATCGAGATTGTTCATAAACTGAATAAAGTTGTCTCTGTCTCTACCAGCAAAACGGGGATTCCATTGTTTTTCTTCCCCTATAGTGGAAACTGTCTGTCCTCGATAATCATGGGCGGGATAAACTAAGGTGGCATCGGGTAAAGTAAACAATCTGCCTGTTACCGAATCGTACAAAATGCCTGGATCTCCGCTTTGGAAGTCAGTTCTTCCACAGCCACGAATAAACAAAGCATCTCCCGTCAAAACCCGTTCTCCATTAACCAAATAAGCCATATGGCTATCTGTATGACCAGGAGTTGCGATCGCTTCAATTATAATCGAACCTAATTCTAGATCTTCTTCATCTTGGATATGGCGGTTGGCACAATCAGCCTGAGCATTGGCGGGAACAATTCCCATACAGCCAGTTAACTCTCGTAGCTTACCCGTACCTGTAATATGGTCGGCATGAATATGGGTTTCTAGGCAGTAACGCAGACTTAGATTTAGTTCCTTGAGTAGCTTTAAATCCCGTTCTACCTGCTCTAAAACAGGATCGATAAGAATCGCTTCTTTTAATTCTAAATCCGCTAATAGATAAGTATAGGTACTAGATTCACTGTCATATAGCTGGCGAAATAACATCTTGTCGCCTCCAATAAAAAGGTTTTTTCTGCCTCACCTTGAGATTAATCAAACAAGTTGAAGAACCTGTGAGGCTTTTAATCAATCCATAACTATATAGTAATATAATCTAAAATATATTTAGTTGGCAATATTAATAACTGCGATCGATGTCTCAAATCTCACCCCAAGTTTTATTTCGTGTAGCTGAATACTTTAAGATTCTTTCGGAAACCAGTAGGCTACAAATCTTATGTAGTCTCAAATCTGGCGGTAAAAACGTGAGCGAGATTATGGAAGTTACTCAGCTAGGGCAAGCTAATGTTTCTAAACACCTCAAGGTATTAACTCAAGCTGGCATGGTAGAACGTCAACCTCAAGGAGTAAGTGTTTTTTACCAAATTAGCGATCCGACTATTTTTGAACTATGTAATTTAGTCTGCGATCGCCTTGTGGAACAGCTACAAACAGATTCAGAGGAGATAGCGCAGCTTAAAGCTCTTAAATCAGACAACTAATTATAATTTCCGTCGTTCAAAAGCGGCGATCGTCTTTGAGTCAAAAAGCATTTGGAATCTGAAGAAGAAAAACTACGGTTTTCAAAGTAGATGCAGTTTACATCGATTGCGAAGCATATGTTGATTATTAGCCAAATTGAATTAGCTTGCCTGATAAATGTGGGACTTCTCCCATTAAAAGCATTTCTAAAGCAGCGCGAATATGGTTTGCATCGGGGGGACAGCCAGGTAAGTAAACATCTACTTCAACATAATTATGAACTGGCAAAACTCGATCTAATAAAGGGGGTACTATCCCTGGTTCATTGGGTATTTGGCTTTGAATGTCCGCAGCTTCAAGGTAACAGCTTTCTAGAAATGATTCTGGATCGCCAAAAGGATTACGTAAAGCAGTAACATTGCCAGTTACGGCGCAGTCACCAAAGGAAATCAGAATTTTAGAGCGATCGCGAACTTTTTTAATTAATTCCAAATTATCTTCATTAGCTACCGCACCTTCAACCAAGACTATATCTACCCCTTCGGGATATTCCTTGATGTCTACAAAGGGGCTATAGACCAATTCTACTTGGGCAGCTAGATCGATCAGCCATTCATCAAGATCTAAAAAGGACATATGGCAACCCGAACAGCCACCAAGCCATACTGTTGCTAATTTTAGTTTGTTCATTATATTTAGTTAGTAGTTAGTCGGTAGGGTGGGCAAGATTTTACGATTAACAGCAAAAATTTTATTTAAATTGTTTTGCACTAAAGCTATTCCCCATTTAAGGTCACGTAAGATATGGCGCATCATTTTATTCACCTCCCCCAATTAAAATATCCATTCTTGTTTTTTTCTTGCTGTAGTGATAAATTCCAATTTGGAACGCTCTTTGGTCATTTCTCCTACCGTCGAACCTTGCGCAAAAATCGCTCCTGTGGGGCAAGCCATCATACATTTACCGCAAGAGGTACAGCTATCGGCAGTACCCCAGGGCTGATTGAGGTCGGTAATAACATGGGCATTGTGTCCTCTTCCCGCCATATCCAAAGTATGCGCTCCTTCAATTTCGTCACACACCCTAACGCAGCGAGTACAAAGAACACAGCGATTATGGTCGATGCCAAAGCGATCGTGGGATAGATCTACACTGCGTTGGGGAAACTGATAGGCTAAACTAACGTGTTCCATGCCCATTTCCACCGCTAAATCCTGTAGCTCACAGTTACCGTTAGCCACACATACCGCACATACATGATTGCCTTCTGCAAAGAGCATTTCAACAATCATCCGACGGTATTTCTGCAACCTTTCACTATTGGTTTGAATCTCCATACCTTCTGCAACCTTAGTCACACAGGCAGGCTGGAGATGGCGATCGCCATTAATCTCTACTAAACAAAGTCTACAAGCACCAACATCCGATAATCCTTCTAAATGGCAGAGAGTGGGAATATGAATATTTGCATCTTTCGCAGCATCTAAGATAGTTTCTGATTCTCGCGCACTGATAAGGCGATTATTGATAGTTAGGGTTTTGACTGCCACTTTTCTTTTACTTGTGTTTGCTTACAAGTTTGTTATATGCCAAGAGTTTGAGAAAGTTGTGAAGAGTGTTTAGTGATTGATAGTTGGTTGTTTTCCTCGACGAAAACCATTCTTCTTTTTTTAAGATGATTTACATTTAGGGCAGTTCATTACTTCTCCATCACCGCAACCAATGCTTGAGTGCATATACCTACCGCATCTTTCTTTGAGACTAACTATTAACCTTCACAACATCCTCAAAGTATTTTTCTAATTTGAAAATAAAGCTACAAAGCAATTGAAAATAGATCAGGAGATTGACTATGACACTCAGCAAATGGCAACCATTCCGCGAACTAAGCACCATGAGAAAACAAATGGATCGCTTGTTTGAAGATATGCTTTCTACTGGTGACAATAACTGGATGGGATTACACAATATGGGAGGAATGTGGACTCCCGCCGTGGAAATTAAAGAACAAGAGAAAGAATTGATTCTTAAAGCCGAAATTCCAGGAATTGATGTTAAAGATTTAGACGTGGAAGTTGCTGAAGATCGGGTAACTATTTCGGGCGAACACGAATCAGAAGAAAGTACCGAAGACAAAGATAAAAACTACTTCCACTCAGAATTTCACTACGGTAAGTTTCAAAGGGTTATTCCCTTACCTGTAGCTATCAAAACCGATGAAATTAAGTCTGACTTTACCAAAGGTGTTCTAACTCTCACTTTGCCAAAAGTTGAAGACGCACCGAAAAAATCGGTCAAAGTGAAATTGTCAGCTAGTTGATTGTTAGAAATTAGTCCCATCCCAAAGGATACACCTTCGGATAACGACGTACTAAAGCAAGATGCGAGTAAGGCTTATCCTAAAGGATACCGCGACCCATAAGCCGCAACTATTACCCCTTTGTTTAGGGCATAACGCGGGGTCGCTCGTCAAACTGCTGCCTGTAATCGATATCACCATCTCGATCGGCTATTTGCTCGCTGGTTACTAACGGTACGAGACAACATACAACAAGATGATTTGTTTGGGCATCCAGGCGATGCACTCCCCTGACGCTCATCATTTTTCGCTAATCCTAGCTGGAGGCGAATCAATGATCGTTAGTTTAGCTAATGGTTAAAAAGATTAAAAACCAAAACGACTTACTAATTGCCAAACAAAGCCTACATCTAAAGATACGGGGTGCGGTTCAAGGTGTGGGGTTTCGTCCTTTTGTTTATCAATTGGCAACACAACTCTGTTTGACGGGATGGGTCAGCAATTCTTCTGAGGGTGTATCGATCGCAGCAGAAGGCGATCGCATTTCCTTAGAATCTTTTCTATTACGCCTGCCCAAAGAAAAGCCAGCTTTGGCTCAAATTCACGATCTTCAATTTGATTGGGGCGATTTTATTGGCTATGAAAAGTTCAAGATTGAAACCAGTACAGGGGGAGCAAAAACTGCGTTAATCTTGCCCGATCTTGCTACCTGTCCTGAATGCCTGCAAGATATTTTCGCTCCGAGTAATCGTCGTTACCGCTATCCTTTTACTAACTGTACCAACTGTGGTTCTCGTTTTAGTATTGTCGAGAGTCTTCCATACGATCGCTCGAACACTAGCATGAAGCAGTTTGAAATGTGCGATCGTTGTTTAGCAGAATATCAAGACCCACTCAATCGTCGTTTTCATGCTCAACCGAATGCCTGTCCTGAATGTGGTCCTCATTTGGAACTGTGGGATCGTCAGGGAAATATTCTCACAACCCATGATGAAGCATTACCAGCAACCGCCGAAGCTATCCGACAGGGAAGAATTGTGGCTATTAAAGGATTAGGTGGGTTTCATCTAGTAGCTGATGCCAGCAATGAAATAGCAGTACAAAGGTTGCGCGATCGCAAACATCGCCCTGATAAGCCTTTGGCATTGATGTATCCTAATTTGGAACTTATTAAAACTCACTGTCAGGTATCTACCTTAGAAGAACAAATACTTTTATCTCCTCAAGCACCAATCGTCTTATTAACTTCCCAATTAACTAAAGATCGTCTACATCCCTATTCTCTAATTGCTCGTCATAGTAATTGTTTGGGAGTAATGTTGCCCTACGCTCCTTTACATCACCTATTGACTAGAGAATTAGGTTTTCCTATGGTGGCAACTAGCGGTAACTTTAGTGGCGAACCAATCTGTGCTGACAACCAGGAAGCATTGACGAAATTAAATCATATTACCGATTTGTTTTTAGTCCATAATCGCCCTATTGTTCGACCTATAGATGATTCAATTGTGCGCGTGATGGGAGGAAAAGAACAAATATTAAGACGCGCTCGTGGTTATGCACCTTTACCTATAATTTCTGCTTCTCTAGAACATATAAGCAAGCAAGAATTAAGTTCATCTCTCGCAGCTATTTCAGATCGGGGTGATAAGCTATTAGCAGTAGGAGGACAGTTAAAGAATGCGATCGCCTTTCTCAAAAATAATCGTGTTTTCCTTAGTCAATATATAGGCGATTTGGAAACAGTTAGTACTTATCAAAGATTTCAGCAGACTATCGCTGATTTCCAAAAGCTATACGAGTTCAAGCCTGGTAAGGTCATTTGCGATCTGCACCCCAATTATCTATCTACAAACTATGCTCAACAACTAGATGTCCCTGTTGTTCGGGTTCAACACCACTATGCTCACGTTCTTTCCTGCATGGTAGACAACGAACTAGATCTAAACGAATCAGTGTTGGGCGTAGCTTGGGATGGCACTGGATATGGACTTGACGGTACAATCTGGGGAGGAGAGTTTTTGATTACTACTCCAACAGGGTTTGAACGAGTAGCACATCTAAGAACTTTCAGATTACCAGGAGGGGAACAGGCAATTAAAGAACCCAAAAGAATTGCGATCGCTTTGCTCTATGAAGTTTATGGCGATCGCCTATTTACAGAGACAGAAAAATTCGCCTATTTGTCCCCTCTCAAAGCGTTTAGTAGCAGTGAATTAAATATCTTACGCAGGATGCTAAACAAAAATATTAACGCGCCGATAACCTCAAGTATGGGACGTTTATTTGACGGCATTGCTTCGCTGTTAGGGGTTCGACAGCAAGTTAGCTATGAAGGACAGGCAGCCATGGAATTAGAATATGCGATCGCCTCCACTACTCCCAATAGAGCGATCGCCAATTGGGCTACAGACGCAGCCTATAATTTTGAACTAATTCAGCCTTCAGATGAAACTAATAAACTGCCTATAGTTATCGATTGGACTGTAATTATCCAAGAAATTTTGACCGATGTTACTAATCAAATATCAACAGCGGAAATATCAGCTAAGTTTCACAACACTTTGGTAGAAATAGTAGTCGCCGTGGCAAAAATAGCCAAACGCGATCGCGTTTTACTCACAGGTGGTTGTTGGCAGAATAAATACTTAACCGAAAGAGCAATTAGTAGGCTGAGAGCAGAAAAATTTATTCCCTGTTGGCATCATCGCATTCCTTGTAATGATGGTGGCATTGCTGTGGGTCAAATCATATCAGGGCTGAGAACCTAATATCTTTTCTATTAAAGTATGATTTCTGAAAGATGCGATCGCTAAGAAAGAAAATGATTTTCTGTTTGTGCTGTTATATATTGCTCACAACTTCCTCAAGCTTGTTGATTATCTTGAATATGAGAACTTAATTAACTAGTGAGGTCAATCATGGTTGCTACGGTAAATTTTTCTCTTAATGAAATAAAAGATGAAGCTCGTCATCTAGTTGAAACTGGAAAGATAGATTCTCATCAACCAATTTATGTTCTTTGTCAGTTTATTCCCCCAAGAGAATGGATTTGCGTTGAATGCGAATTGGAAAGAAACGATTATTTATTAAGAGATCATATCTGCGATCTTTTACCCAAAGACAAATGGTCAGAAGATTAGGGAGTGGAAAATCGATGGTACAGATAGTAAAAAATTTGTTCTACAAGACGGCAATGACGGCAGAAGAACTCAAAGAAGCGTACAAACTGGGCAGAAAAGATTTTTCTCATTCTCACTTGCAAAAGATATGTCTGCACAAGGCACAGTTAGCCAATATTAACCTTAGTTGTGCCTATCTCAATAGAGCCTTCTTAAGTAAAGCCAATCTGGAAAGGTCTTATTTAAACAAAGCTATGCTTTATGCTGTCAATCTAAAGCAAGCAAGATTATATCAGGCTAGTTTAATCGAGGCTAATTTAGAAAAAGCCAACTTGAGCCACACCATTTTAAATCATGCCAATTTGAGCAGAGCAAATCTGAGAAATGCCAATTTAGAACACGCACACTTGGTATGGGCGAATCTGAGTTCTGCGAATTTGCTTAATGCCAATCTCAAAGGTGCTGATTTAAACGGTGCCAAGTTTTGTCAGACAATTATGCCTGATGGAAGTATTCGGAATGATGATTGTTAGTTAGTAGTTAGTAGTTAGTAGTAATTAATACTATGACTCTTTGATAGGGAGAAAGGAGAATGAAAAATTTTGATTATGTAATTTTAGGTGCAGGCTTAGGTGGACTATCCGCAGCAGCCTGTCTCACTCGTCAAGGATATCGAGTTGCAGTATTGGAACAACATTATTTACCTGGAGGCTGTTGTCATACTTTCAATTACGGCAACTATAATTTCTGTGCTGATGTTCACTATATCTATCAATGTGGAGAAGGACAGGCGGTCAAACAGTTTCTAGACTACATTGATCGCGATGTTCCTTTTAATTCTCTCAACGCCGACTGTATCGATCGGGTGATTACGCCAGAGGTTGATTTTCGGATTCCCTTAGATTGGGAGAAATTTCGCGATCGCCTGATCGCTACTTTCCCTGAAGAAACTAGGGGCATCAATATTTATTGCGATGAAATTAAGCAGCTACACCAAGAACTAAAACAGCTAACCTCAGAGGTACATTGGTACGATCTTAATTGGTCTGACTGGCTTTCTATACCAAAATACTGGAATATATTTACTAAAAGAAACTGGACGCTGCAAGATCTTTACGATAATGCGGGATTATCGCCAAAGCTACAGGCATTACTAGCAGGACAGAGTGGCGATTACGGCTTACCTCCAAATGAGATCGCGCTGATTACTCATACATCTTTGGTATGGGATTACTCAGAAGGTGCTTACTATCCCCAACATCATTTTAAACATCTAGTCGATAGCGTTGTTGACGTTATTACTGAAGGAGGTGGTGTGGTGGAGTTTTCAACTCCCGTGCAGCATATTGAAATAGAAAATCATCAAGTAGTAAGCGTTACCGCAGGAGGTGAAACCTATCAAGCAGATAACGCCTATATCAGTGACCTCGACCCAAAACTAACGGTTAAGTTAATGCACGATTCAACGGCATTAAGCAGACAGGAATACCATCGTCTGACAGATTATGAATACTCTGCCAGTGCCTTTAATATCTACCTTGGCTTAGATGCCAGCTTCGATCCAAATGCTTATGGCATCGGTAACTGGAACATTTGGTATTATCCTAACGGCAATTTGAACCAAGCCTATCAGCAGCAGCTTGAAGGCAATTTAGACCATCCCTGGATCTTTTTGTCTTGCCCTACTTTAAAGTCTCATGAACCTGGAATGTCTCCCGATGGGCATCATGTTTTAGAAATTACTACGGTATGTCCCTATGAACCTTTTGAAAAACTTCATCAAACAGATGCATCAGCCTATAAAGCTCAAAAACGTGCAGTATATCAAGATGTAATGAAAAGTGTCCGAGACATAATTCCCGATCTTGATAAGTATATTCGGATGAAAATCTTTGGTACGCCCACCACTAGCGAACATTTTCTAGGACAGCCTGAAGGCAATATGTATGGTGCAAAACTAGTTCCCCAACAGATTGGCTTAAATCGATTGGGCTATAAAACCGAATTGCCAAATCTGTTTTTGGTTGGTGCCACTGCTGGTTATCCGAGCGTACCTGGGGTAATTAGCAACGGCATGGATGTGGCCGAGTTGCTGACAGGGGAATTAATTCGGAATCGACAGTTAGTAGGTATTAGTTAGTCCTAACAAACTCCTTACTTTAAAAAGAGGAAATCAGGAAATCATGTTCAAAAAAATATTAGTCGCATTAGATCGCTCATCTGAAGCAGCAGCAGTTTTAGATTCTGCTCTATCTATAGCTGAACCTGGAATAACAGAGATGCTGTTAGTCCATTTTGTAGACTGGCAGATGCAGGATATATCTCCTTGGATTGGGATTGGCACTCTATATGATTTAGATATATCAGGGGAACGTTATGATTGGGGTCGTAAACGTCTAGAAGAAGAAGTTGATATAGTTAATGATTGGCTCAAAACGTTGGTCGCCAAAGCGGATAAGTTTGGCGTTGACTGTAAGCATGAATGCCATGTAGGCAATTGTAATCTTGGGATTAGCGATCGCGCTAAGGATTGGTCAGCAGATGTTTTGGTAATTGGTCGTCGGGGTCATAAAAATATTTCTGAGATATTTTTAGGCAGCGTCAGCAACTATGTGATTCATCATACTCCCTGTTCTATTTTGGTAGTTCAAGGAAACAAAACCTCTGACATTGATGAGTTGGCGGTTGTTAGTGAGGTTAGTAATTAGTAAATTATAGAGGTGACTAAAATAAATCCCATTAATTATCGAGAAAAGATTATTGCGCTGTGGACGGTATTTCTTTTGGGAACATTGTTCCATACTCAATTAGCTTTGATGCCTTTATTTCATGGAATTGATGTAGCAATGATGCGCCATTTGCACCAAGAAGCAGCGACTATGGCAGAAATACAGCCTATTTTGTGGGGAATGCTCTTGTTTTTTACATTACCAATTTTGGCGATCGTTGCTACAGCTTTTTATCAGTTTAAGTACTATCGAACGTTCCATTTTGGACTGACTTTAGTTTACACGGTTCTGAATTTGATTCATCTGGTTGCAGATTTAACAGTCGATCCTATTTTTTGGTATCAAATTGTGCTGATGCTGTTGCTATTTTTAATTGGAATCTTGTTAAATATTGTGTCTTATCAATGGGTAGGAAGTAATGTTCGTCACTTAAACACCAAAACCATAAATTAGTTAAGCATTCGCTTTTGAAATATGTTAGCTACTATGATGCTCCCACTATTTATAGTGAGTCCATTTTTCTTTGTAATAACTTTTCCTATCATCTGTCTATTGGAAGCATTTGTTATTATCAAATATTTGAATATTAATTATGATTTTTATCCTATCCTCAAGATAATCATAGGTGCTAATGGGGCTTCCTCTATAATCAGCATTTTGTTGATTGTTGTCATTGAGAGTATATCTTCTATTATGGGAAATGAAATTTCCTATCGTGAGACGATTGATTTTCTAAACAACTATAGATCTATTTCCGTTATTTGCTTATACTTTTCAACCGTATTAATTGAGTGGATATGTATGCAAATATTTCTGGTTAACCTGAAAATTAATTCTCTGAAATTATTAAGCAGCAGTGTTATATCTAACGTAGCTTCTTTTTTCATTACCGTACCAATTTTTTATCGTTTCTTCCTTTAAGACAACGCGCTGACTCGCAACTAATGCACAAAGTACATATAGTTAATAGTTGAGAAATAGTTTCTTGTCTCGCTAAATTTCTTATAATAGAGGTGGATAAAGCCATCCTATTTTGGAGGAGGGCAAAATGAGAACTAACAACACTTCACCTTTTGTTTTCAACTGGTTTAACGCCGTAGCAGTTGCGATCGCTATTGTAATTACGGCTGCGATTGGCACAGCTAAAGGACAAGATTATTACGATGCAATCAACGGATTGTTTACCCCTACTCAGGCGGAAAATTTTTTCCAAACTGGTAGAGAAGATTTTGAACGCGAAATAGAAATCTTCAATCATCCAGAACGTTATTTTAAAGATGATTTTCTTCAGATCGATCCAAAATTAATTGAACAAATGGATCGGTCGAGACAACAACACAATTTCAAGCAAAATAGTTTTCAACACGAACTATACATAGATACTACCAACGATTAATACTCAATTATGCCTGCATATAAAACCAAAAATTTGTGTGAAGTCAGAAGAGTCACCGTGAAATTTAAACCCCCGTGTTGGTAATTGGATTTAGTATGAAACCCATTTTCATAGTGCAACTAGCCGTTAGGGGAGCATAAACTTATGTTACAAACTCGATCGCCATTAACGTTCTAAATCGGATCGATTTACCTGCTGATAATAAACATTTATAAGTAGCACTTTAAAAAAGCTTTTCTTCACAAGAAACTCATTTTTAATCATTAACCTCAAAAGTTATAAACATTAATTCTCATGAACAAGTTTCCTGAAGTATTTTTTCTTTATGTTGTTCAGCAGTTTTCTAAAAATAGTATTGAAAATAAAATCAAAGAGCGCGATCTTTATTGAAGTATTCAAATGGCTGGCAAGCGTTTTGGCAGCGGTTATTGTCATTCCCATATTTCTCATGATCTTACTTATTGGATATTTTATGCCTCAAGAAGAATGAGATAAATTTTTAAATGATTAACTAATATTTCAAAGAATCGCCCTCAAACAAAACGATCTCATGTAGTCAGTCAATTAAGCACTAACAATCTCATGCACGGTTTTTAACAGATCGTCGTTACTATAGGGTTTTGCCATAAAGGCAGCAATGTTTTCATCTACTTCGTCTATAATTTCCTGACTGGTAATTAGTCCACTGACGGCGATAATTTTTATTTCTGGATTAATTTGCTTGAGAGTAAGAATCGCTGTTTTGCCATCCATCGTCGGCATCATGATATCTATGATTACCAAATTGATATCTCGATTTTGAGCATAAGCGGCGATCGCCTCAATGCCATTGCCTGCGGTTAATACTTGGTAGTTATAAGTTTCTAAGGTAGCTTTGGTAACTTCTAAAATTGCCGTTTCATCATCAACAACTAAGACTAGTTCGCCGTTGCCTTGAGGAATCTCTTCTGTTTCTTCCGTAGCAGAAATTGCTGTTTCCGAGGCGGGTAAAAATATTTTAAACTGAGTCCCGCTATTGTTTCTAGCGCGTTCGCTAATTACATCCACAAAGCCTCCGTGACTTTTGACAATGCCAATTACCGTAGACAAACCCAACCCCGTACCGCGACCAATTTCTTTAGTGGTAAAGAATGGTTCAAAGATGCGATCGATTACCTCTGGGGCAATTCCTACCCCATTGTCAGAGACAGTTATCAATAAATAAGATCCTGGCTGGGCATCAAGATAATTCTTGGCAAATTTAGCATCGATGGGAAAATTTTCGGCAGTGATTTTCAACCTACCCCCGTTGGGCATGGCATCGCGGGCATTTACTGATAGATTCATTAATACCTGGTGCAGTTGGTTAGCGTCGGCATCAACTGTCCAAAGATTTTTGGGTGCGCTCGTTTCTAGCTCAATTTCTTTGGGAAAAGTGGCATCAATCACCTGTTTAATTTCATTAATCAAATGGCGAATTTGAACTGTACCGCGATCGCCTTCTAATCCGCGTGAGAAGGTCAAAATTTGCTTGACTAGTGCCGTGCCTCGATTGGCGTTGGTTTCCATAATTTTAAAGAAACCCTTAGTTTGTTCGTCCACGTCGGGCAGCTTGAGGGGTAGTAGCTTGGAAAAGCCCAAAATAGGAGCGAGAATATTATTTAGATCGTGGGCAATACCCCCAGCCAACGTTCCTAAGCTTTCTAAGCGTTGAGTACGGAGGAATTGAGCCTCTAGCTGCTTTTGCTCGGTAATGTCGGTTGTTACTACTAAATACGCTTGAGGCTGTCCTGCATTGTCTTTTACTAAAGTCCAACGGCAGAGAACCACAATGTCTCGATTTGTTTTAGTAACCTTTTTGAGTTCTCCCTGCCATTCCCCTTGCTCTAATACTATTTGCTGGGTTTTACTTAATTCTGTAGGAGATGTTCGAGAAAAGAGTTGATGAGCAGTTTTATTTAATGCTTCTGCTTTTGTCCAACCGTATAAGTTCTCTGCACCTTTGTTCCAGAATAAAATTTTGTCATCTAATCCTCGAACCATAATTGCATCTGTTGCTACATCTAACAAAGCAGCCTGTTCTTGTATCTTGCTTTCTGCCTGCTTGCGCTTAGTAATATCGTGATTAATTTCTAAAACTTGCTGGGGGTTTCCTGACTCGTCCCGCAATAACGACCAGCGACCCATTACTGTCAGAGTATTGCCAGCTTGCGTTTGTTGAGTTAGTTCCCCTTCCCAATGTCCATCACGAAATAGTTCCGCTTCAATTTCTGCTATGGGTTGAGAAAATTTTGCCTGAAGTAGATCGTGGGATTTTTTGCCCAAAGCCTCTTGCTCCGACCAGCCATACATTGCTGCTGCACCATTATTCCAAAAAGCGATCGTGTTATCCAAATTGCAAACTAGGATCGTATCGTGGGTTAAATTTAATAAAGCTGCCTGTTCTCTATTTTTAGCTTCTACTCGATACTCTCTGGCGATCGCTTTTATAGGCTTCAATGATACGACTACAGGTATCTAGTATGGGTCGCAGATAGTGTAGTTATCTTCGATCGTAACCGCCTTCTCGATTGGCAACACCTATCATCCCCGTCATTTCACCATTTTTATAAAAAGGCACGCCTAAAAAAGCATTTAAAGGAGGATGTCCATCGGGTAAGCCACCCCGTCGAGGATCGTTGCTAGGGCTATTGGCAATTACTGGTTCGCCAGTGACAATCACTGCACCAAAAAGAGTTTGTAGATTATGAAATTCCATCCCTTTGGGGGCGTTTTCAGCATAAAAAGCTCTGGTTTCATCATTCCAAGAAATATCAGTAATGGCATGGGTTTTAAGATAGGGTCTGCCACGAAATTTCATGTAGCTTTCTTCCATAAGCGGACTACCGTCTGCTGCCAGGTTAATCTCACCAATAAAGCCATACTCACTCTCGGTCAATTCGAGAAGACTCTCTAACATTCCATCAAACAAGATCCCAGGCTCGGCATCGGTCAAAAATTGGGTTTGAAGCGAACTAATTGCCTGTAAAATTTGATTACTTGTTGAAGATCTGTTGCTGCTTGTTGGCGTTCTAGTTCGGCGGTAGCGCGAGAAGCAAAAATCTTTAATACTTCTTCAATCAAAGCAATATCTTTAAATGGCTTGGTATCAACGATCGCAATTAAACCTAGAACATTTCCCGCACCATCAAATATCGGCATTCCTGCATAACTTTCTGCCTCCATTGTTTGTAAGGGCGGAATATCGGGAAATAATTCTTGAACTGCTTCGGGATAAATACATAGCCCCGTGTTAATTACGTTGCCACAAGGCGCATTGGCTAAGTCGTAGGCAAAATTAGCGATAGTCGCCCCCTTGCCATAGACTGCCAGTGTCTCAACCCGCTTTTCTTCAGACTGAATTAATCTGCTAATAAATGCGTAATCTACCTGGAGTGTTTTGCTGAGGTATTCTGTTAAAGTTGAGAAAAACCTTTCTCCTACCTTAATTGAGACTCCAGAGGCAATATCTTTGAGAATCTCTTCGCGACGCTTGCGATCGCTAATATCCGCGATTGAACCAGCCATACGGATAGCTTGCCCCTGTTCATCCCAAATAGCCTGACCGCGAGCCTCAACCCAACAATACGATCCGTCCTGCTTACATAGACGATACTCGATGTTATAAGGAACTCGATGCTCAAGATGTTTCTGCAAGGCTGCCACAATGCGATCGTGTTCTTCTGGATGCAGTCTCGTTGACCAAGCTTCAAAAGTATGAGGTAAGTCTACATCGTTACAGCCCAAGATTTCTTGCCAACGGGGGGCATAGAATACTTCGTTGGTTAAAATATTCCAATCCCATAAACCATTGGATGAACCTTCAACCGCTAGAGCATATCTTTCTTCGCTTACTCTCAATGAGTTTTCAGCTAATATTCTTTCGTTGGTCTGAGCGATAATATTAGCGATCGCACTAATAAAATTAGCATCGTCCTGACTAAAATCTCGCTGTTGAGTTGTGTGAACACCTAAAATACCATAGGGTTGCTCGTTGCCTTGAATAGCAATACTTATTCCGCTGATTACCTGGCGATTGAGTAGTAAATTTGAACTATTAAAACGAGTTTCTGTTTGTAAGTTATTGACTACTACTGGTTCTGAAACGAGAAGAGTATAGCCAGCTTGAGAGTTAGTATCCGCTCTTACGGTTGCTGTCCCGACAGTGCCGTCGTGCCAACCCACCCCAGCTTTTAGCAATAATTTTCTGCCATCGGGAAGAAGTTCTAAAACCTTGCAGTATTCCACATTTAAAGTTGAAGCTACCAAGTTTACAGCTCGTTCTAAAATAGGTGCTAAATTGTTGGCTGCTAGGGCAAATTGACCAAATTCTGCTACTGCCTGCTGTTGTTTGACCTTGATTAGAAGTTGGCTTTTCGTGAATTTTAAAGTAGTAGTCTTTTCCTGTACCTCCTGTTCTAGTTCTTCTTGCCGACTGGCTAATAACTGAGTTCTTTCAATCTCTAAACTACATACCTGTTGCTGTAACGCTTCGATTACTCCATACATTTCTGTCGGATCGAATATCTGAAGTAAGCTAGTTTGAGTAACAATTCCCAGCAGTGCCTCTTTAGCATCACCGACTAATAAACGCCTGACTCGACGTTGCTGCATCTGTTGGTGAATTGACCAAAGGGTATCTTCTGGATGGACTAAGAACAAAGGCGAACTCATCACATTTTGCGCGGGTTGTGTCAGATCGAGGTCGAGGTTTTGAAACTGAACAATATCCCGCTCGGTGATGATTCCCAAAGGGCGAATAAATGAGCTATTACTGTTTGGATCTAATGCTGATTCACCAATCGCTACATAGCTTGTCTGATTTTCCGTCATCAATTGGGCTATATATCTTATTGAGTCATCAGGAGCAGCGTAAATAATCTCCGTTTCCATGACTTCTTCAACCGTGCGCCACCTCATCAGATTGATGGGTTGCAGCTTTTCTCGTAGAGTTTTAGCGGTGATCAGTCCCAATAAATTATTGCCATCGTCTACCACAGGCAAATGACGAATGCCCCGCGATCGCAGCATGGTTAAAACCGAGAATACATCTTGAGATTCATCGATCGTTAACAACACCATATCTTGGGTCATTACTTCTTCGATAGTGGAACTTTTGGTATTTGTTCCCGCAGCAATTAGCTTGACTAAGTCTCGTTCGGTAAAGATACCCCGAATCTGAGAATTTTCTACAATCAAAACGCAGCTGCTATTGTTTCTGGCACTAGTATTCAAGGCAGCAGTCGGCTCATCCGCAAGATTACAGCTACTGCCTAACTCCTGCATTAACCTAATGACTTCAGTTAAAGAAGTTTTAGGTGTTACCGTCAAGGGATGGCGATCGATTACCTGGTCTAAAGCAAAGAGAGTATTTTGCTGCACTATGCCCAAAAATGATACTTCATTGAATATTTTAAGTTCATTTACTCAATACTTGTGTAACTAAACCTGAGAAATATTCAAAAAGTATCTTACAAGACAATATTAACCCTTCAAATAAGTATTATTTTCATTGAAGTATTTAGACGTTGGCAATTCTAACAACTAACTTCTTGACGCAATTTCAACCAAGGATACTTTTGTAAATCCTGACGAGTCCAGCAGGAGAGTCCAGCCTGATGGGATACAGCTTCTATCGCTACTAATATATCTGGATCTACACTAGCAATTTTTCCTGGTTTGCCTATTGCTTCCAATTCTTGCAGAATAATCAGATCGAGGAAAGTTTCCTCTTCATGACGGTCTATTTGATCTTTCGAGCCTTTACGGTGCATTCTCACATAAAACTTTTTACCAGCGAGCTTTGGTATCCAGTTTAAGACTGCTTCCTTTGCTTTCGTTTCAAATTCTTCCTGGGATTGAAATACAAAGGTTGAAGTGACGGGGACTATTCGTGATGCAACTACTTCTAAAGTAGAATCTTTTAACATTCGCTGATTAAAAGTTTCTAGAAAATCAGGAATACTCTCTACTTTCATCAGTAGAATATCCTCAAAATCACTTTGATATACCTTGCCAAATTTTCCAAACAGCAAATAGGCGCGACTAAACCTGTGTTCGTGTACATTTATCAATACATTCCAGTCAATCATTACCTTATCTCCTAAATTTTAATTTGTGTTCTGATGAAAATTGTTTAGTTTTAAAGTGTGGCGATCGCTCTTTTGGTTTGGATAAATAAGGTGGGCAATCGAAGTAAAAAAAAAACAACTTTATGTTCTAGCGATCTGCTTCAATTTTGAGCTTAATTTAAGATTTTGAAGAACTTGTGAGGAAAAAGCTTTTGGGGAATATAGCATTAACTACTAACTACTAACTTTTTTAGTAGCTTCATTAATCATCAAAGGTAGCAAAGCACTGATGACAATAATCAACGCATCAAGAAAACTAATTGCTGTCACACTAAGTAAACTACCCAGGCTAGGAATAATTAGGCAGATGAACTGTAAACTCAAAGAAATTAGTAAAGCTAGAGTCAAATAGTTGTTTGGCTGTAACTTTGTTTGCCATAAAGGTTGGTCAGTTCGACAGCTTATAGCATGAAGTAATTGAGCTGAAACCAAACTCATAAATGCGATAGTGCTAGCGCGATCGCCGATTCCGTAGTTAGTCAAAGCATAGCTATAGGCTGCTAGGGTAAATATAGAAATTATTCCTGCTTCAAAACCAAGCCGTTTAAAGTCGGCAGTGTCGATAATGGCTGTATCATTCGGACGAGGCGGAACATTTAAAACATTCGGTTCGGGGGCTTCTAAACCCAGTGCCAAACCTGGAAAGATATCAGTAACTAGGTTAAGCCACAAGAGCTGAATTGCAGTAAGGGGTTGACCAATACCAAATAAATTTGCTGATACCATAACGATGATTTCGCTGAGATTGGTAGCAAGTAAAAAGTGTAGAGCTTTTTTGATGTTGTTATAGATAGTTCTACCCTGACTAACCGCTGCGATCGCAGTTTCGAGATTATCATTTTGCAAGATAATATCTGCCACTTCTCTCGCTACATCTGTTCCTGTCTTGCCCATCGCAATACCGACTTCAGCAGCTTTGAGTGCAGGGGCATCATTAATGCCATCTCCCGTCATGGCTACTACTTTTCCTGCTGCTTGGAAGGCTTGGACAATCTGTAGTTTATCGGCAGGGGTTACGCGGGCGAAGACATTGGTGTTATTGATTTCTAGTAGAGGCGAATCACGATCTAACCCTACTTGTTTGTAACTCAGGTTTAACTGTCGTGCGATCGCTGTGGCAGTATTTTCCTGATCTCCCGTCAGCATTACGGTATTAATTCCTGCTCGATGGAAATCCCCAATTAATTCTTTGACTCCCTTGCGGATGGGGTTAGTGATGCCAATTAAACCCAACCAGATTAGACTGTCGAGGGTAATTTCAGCTGTCGCATCTGTCTCTAAATAAGCTGTTCCTAATACTCGCAGGGCGTTATCAGTCATGCGCTGGTTAGCTAGAGCGATCGCTTCTCGATCTAGCTGGCTTAAAGAAACTGCCCGATCGTCAATTAGCTTGTACTGGCATAGTGCTAACACTTCTGAAGGATTGCCTTTAACTGCAATAAATTTCTGAAACCGATCGAACTGATGAACCGTCGCCATATAGTTTTGACCATCAGCCCGATGATTTATTTCTTGAAGGGGATACAAAGTTTTGATCGTAGCTATATCCAAATCGGCATCAATAGCCATCTGCATCAAAGCATTTTCGGTGGTCGAACCCTCTAGCTCTAATTCGCCCTTGCTACTGTGGTTTAGCTTAGTTTCATTACAAAGCACGGCAACCTTAATCAGCTGTAGTAGTTCACCACATAATTCGCCATGGCAATTGCTTTCTAGCTCTAGTTCTTCTAACCAACTGTGCTTGTTAAGGGTTTGAATCTCGACTACCGACATCTCATTTGTAGTTAGCGTACCAGTTTTATCCAGACAGATAGTTTGCACCGCACCCAAAGCCTCGATCGCATCGAGACGACGCACTAAAACCCCTTGCTGTCTCATTTTATTGATGCCCAGTGCCAAGGTAATTGTTGCTACAGTAGGCAAGCCTTCAGGAACTGCTGCTACGGCTAAAGCGATCGAGGTTTGCAGCATCTCCACAAAACCATAACCGCGCAATATTCCTAACCCTAAGACTAAAACACATACCCCACTAGACAATAGAACTAGCTGACCACCAGCCTGTTCTAACTGTATTTCTAAAGGAGTTTGAGGAATTTTAGTCTCTGTAACCAAAGCCTGAATTTGCCCCATTTCTGTTTGCTGCCCTGTTGCCACCACAACGCCTAAACCCTGTCCCCCAGTCACAAAAGTACCGCTGTAAATCATATTATTGCGTTCAGCCAGGGGAATATCTTGACCCATTAGAACCCGACAAGTTTTAGTCACAGGAATACTTTCTCCTGTAAGAGTAGATTCATCAACCCTCAGATCTTGGTTTTCAATTACTCTGGCATCCGCAGCAATATAACTCCCTGGCTTGAGCATCAGAATATCGCCCACCACAATTGTTTGAGACTCGATCTCCGTTTCTTTACCATCTCTAACTACCCAAGCAGTCGGATTTACCAGGTTTCTTAAAGAAAGGATGATTCGCTCGGATTTGCTTTCAGTAACGTAACCTAAAACAGCATTGATAATTACTACACCCATAATTACTAGGGCATCAACTTTACTTCCTGTAGCGACAGAAAGAATTGCAGCTAAGGTTAAAAGAGCTACGGGAATCGACCAAAAGTAACCGAGAAAAACAACCAGACCAGAACGAGGTTGTGCTACTGTCACGATATTCCCACCGTATTTGACTAAGCTTTGTTCGACTGCTGCGGTAGATAGTCCTAATTTGGAAGTTTCTAACTCCTTCAAAATTCCTGCTACATCTCGATCGTGCCAATTTGTAGCCAATTTGGAAAACTGTTTTAGAGATGGCGATCGCTTCATAAACAAAACCAACGCGCTATATATTAATCATAGAGCTTGTTATTGGGCTTGTTGCGAATAGCAATAAATAAAAATATAGTTATATATATAGCAGAGAAGTTAGGTCGGAAAGCGTGAGAATATTATTAATAGACGATGATGAACAACTAATGGAGGTTGTGGCACGCAAGCTTATAGAGCAGCGTTATGCTGTGGATATTGCCAATAATGGTGAAATGGGTTGGGAATTTGTCATGCTGTTTGACTTCGATCTAGTAGTGCTTGACTGGATGTTGCCCGACATTGATGGGGTAGAACTTTGTCAGCAAATTAGAGACGAAGGCTACACCATGCCGATTATGCTGTTGACTGCGCGCGATCGCCAAAATGACAAAGTATTGGGGCTAGATGCAGGGGCAGACGATTATGTAGTCAAACCCTTCGATTTTGATGAACTAACTGCCAGAATACGGGCATTACTGCGCCGCGAAATTAACGTCTCTTCACCTATTTTAAAATGGCAGGACCTAAGCCTCGATCCTAAAACTCATGAGGTACATCATCAGCAGCAGCTTTTGCCTTTGACTCCTAAAGAATATGGCATGGTCGAGTTATTTATGCGTCATCCCCAGCAGGTATTTAGTCCTGGGGCAATCATCGATAACCTGTGGGCGGGGGAAGATCCTCCAGGAGAAGAAGCTGTCAGAACCCACATTAAAGGTTTGCGCCAAAAGCTCAAGGCTGTGGGGATGGCGAAAGATACAGTCAAAACAGTTTATGGCGTGGGTTATCGCCTCAAGTCCGATGATGATGTCAAGCCAAGAAATAAGTCAACCGTTCCCCGCCTTCCGCAGTCGCTATCTACACCCAGTAAAGAACAAGACAAATCAGCAACTATTGCTGAAATTTGGTCGAGGTTCAAAGAGCAAGCATTCTTAAGATTAGCGGATTTGGAAACTTTTGCGGTGGCAGCAGTAGCCCTAAAGGACGCCGCTACGCATAAAAACAGCCAGACTGATGAATTACATACACAAGCCAAAAGTTCTGCTCACAAACTTGCGGGTTCTTTGGGGTGTTTCGGTTTTCCAGAAGGTTCGAGAATTGCTAGGCAAGTCGAACAACTATTAGCCTCTCGTCCCATCCCTCAAGTTGACCTGGAAAAGATCGTCAGACTTATTGCTTCTCTCAATACCGAATTACAACATCGGCCTTTTGAAGAAACTGTCAAAGATGCTTTGAGTAGAAATATTTCTCTATTAATTATCGATCGCAATCATGATGACAATCTAGATCGCCAGTTGCTTACCGAAGCCAACGATCGAGGCATGAAAACCCATGTTGCCACCGATTTGGCTCAAGCTGAAACTATATTGGCACGAGAATCTATCGATGCTTTGCTGCACAAAATAGTTTTTCCTGATGGTGAAGACTTAGAATTTCTCAAACAGCTACATCAACGCCAACCGAATGTGCCTACAGTTGCGATCGCCCAATCACCCCAATTATTAGATCGTTTAAACTTTGCTCGCCAAGGAGGAAGCTTAATTTTGCAGTATCCAGTCGAAGCAACTACAGCGATTTCAGCAGTTTTGGGGCTAATAGAAAATCTTGGTAATGCTGCTAAAATACTTATCATTGATGACGATTCTCAGGTATTAATGTCTTTGGAAAGATCTCTCGAACCTTGGGGCTTTGTCATAACCACTTTGGACAAATCGACCCAATTTTGGGAAGTTCTAGAAAGTTTTGAGCCAGACATTTTAATATTAGATATAGATATGCCCGATCTCAATGGCATTGAACTCTGTCAAATTTTGCGAGGCGATCGCTATTGGCAGCATTTACCAGTTCTATTCTTGAGCGTACACCAAGACGAACAAACCCAGAATCAAGCTTTTAATATTGGTGCGGATGATTATATCTGTAAACCCATAACTGGCTCAGTGCTTGCCAATCGTATTTTGAATCGTCTAAAACGCAGTAGAAGTTAATCGAGTCAGTAATCGTGTCTATCATCACAAATTCCTCAAGTTTATAGCCTATTTTTAAATTATGGCTAGATAACTAGCTTCAAGAATCAATTACATTGAGGAGACGAGATAATATGCAAGTTCCCCTACAAATCACCTTCCGTAATCTTCCTCATTCCGAAGCAATCGCTTCTAGGATTACTCAGCAATTAAACAAGCTGTGTCATTTTTGCGATCGCATTATCAGATGTCAAGTGATAGTGGAAGTTCCTCATCACCATCATCACAAAGGAAACCCCTATCACATCAGAATTAATTTAACTTTGCCAGGTGAAGAATTAGTTATTAATCAAGATGCTTCGGGTAGATCTCCTGAAAATGCTTATATTGCCATCCGCGATGCTTTCAAAGCTGCAAGTCGAAAACTAAAACAATATACCGAGCTTCAGAAAATCTAAACGCTTTTTTGCACCCACAATCAACTCCTACTGAAGATATTTATGACTAACTTCTTCAGTAGGGATCTTGAATATACCTAAACTACGAGGTATTCAAAATGGACTTTGAGAATACTGCTTTGGGCGATCGCAATTTAAATATTCAAATTTACCATCCAGAGAACTTGAGTACAAGTTTTGCGATTGAGGTAGAATCAAAAATTGTATCTCCTACAGCAAATCAACTTGATAACTCTATTCATATCTTTTCTATCTGGGTAGGAATTATTAGTGTCATTGGCTGGATTTTATTTGAGCTTATTCTAGAACTAGGAGCAGCAAAAATTAAAGATATATCTTTCGCTTCGTTTTCCTCATCTCCTTGCAGAAAATGCAAATTTTACAATAGAAATTTGTTCCTCAAGTGTGCAGTACATCCCAATCGCGTTCTTACCAAACAAGCCACTAATTGCATAGACTATTGCAATAAACATCATGAAGTTTTAGATTAAGATTACGTTGCGTCACCGCTCCACATATGGTTGTTGGTTGAGAGGTAAAATTAAATTGTATAGTTCAATCAGATAAGCATAATAGTTCTAGCATTATTATATAGACAGCACAAACTTAATTTTTCCCTTCGTTCAACCAAGACAATTCCAATTATTGAATAGACAAGAGTGTGGCAGTGAGTATCGACCAACCCATTGACTTTAATCCCATAACTATCGCAACCGATACTCTGCTTAAAGATGCAATAGCTTTGATGAGCCAAAAATCGGGCAATAATTCTATAAAATGTATTGCGATCGCCAAAGAGCAAAAGTTTGTGGGGGTTTTGACCCAAGGAGATGTGGTGAGATTAGTTGCTGAGGATGTAGACCTAGCCACTGTTACTGTTGAAGAGGTAATGACTCAGCCTGCGATCGCTCTTAATTTAAATCAGTGCCAAGATTACAAGTCAGTTTTGTCTTTATTCCAGCAGCATTCAGTTGACCATGCGCCAGTTTTGGATGATGAGCAAAAACTAGTTGGATTTGTTGATTGTTTGAGTGTGATTCGTTTTGGGCATATTTCAGACTCAGATAGAGAGCGCATTGTTAACGAGCCAGATGGTAGCAGATTGCAGCTAAAACCATTTTTCGATCTTACCCCCAGTTTGCTCTGTATTGCGGGGCTAGATGGTTACTTCAAGCGAGTCAATCCAGCTTTTAGCAATATTCTTGGCTATACACAGGCTGAATTATTAGCGCAGCCCTTTATTCGTTTTATCCACCCAGAAGATCGCGCTGCCACCATTGCAGAAGTTGAATATTTGACCGCAGGGAAAACCAGTATTTCTTTTGAGAATCGTTATTTAACCAAAGACGGTGATTACCGTTGGCTAATGTGGACGGCAAAAGCAGATTTATCGGCATCAACAATTTATGCAGTAGGTCTAGATAATACCGACCGCAAAAAATCAGAACTTGCTCTAAAAGAAAACGAACAAAGGTGGGAGCTAGCTCTGAGGGGAGCAAATGATGGTATTTGGGATTGGAACGTTAAGACGAATGAGGTGTTCTTCTCTCGTCGCTGGAAAGAGATGTTGGGCTTTGCCGAAAATGAAGTTGATAATACTTTAGAGGAATGGTCGAAGCGGGTTCATCCTGACGATCTGGGCTGGGTAACAGAAACAATTCAAGACCACTTTGCAGGTAAAACGCCTTTTTATGTTTCCGAGCATCGGGTACTTTGCAAAGATGGGAGCTACAAATGGATCTTAGATCGGGGACAAGCATTATGGGACGAAGCGGGAGAAGTAGTGAGGATGACTGGTTCTCATACAGATATTACCGATCGCCAACAGGCGGAGTTTCAGCTTCAGCAGGAACGAGATTTCTCTGAGGCGGTGATAAATACTGTCGGGACATTAGTAGCAGTGATGGATCGACAAGGAAGGATCGTAAGCTTTAATCGTACCTGCGAAAAAATTACGGGCTATAGCTTTGCAGAAATAAAAGGTAAGCAAGTCTGGGATTTTTTAATTCCCCCAGAGGAAAAGACCACGATTCAAGCCGTATTTGAAAGATTACTCAGGGGACAGTTTCATAGCCAATACGAAAACTACTGGGTTGCTAAAGATGGCAGTAAAAATCTAATCTCTTGGTCGAATACGGCACTGTTTGATCCACAAGGAGAAATTGAATTTATTATTGCTACAGGCATTGACGTTACCGAACAGCGAAGAGTATGGAACAAGCTGGAATTTCAATATCGACAAACAAAGCTATTAACCGAAATAACTGACAAAATTCGGCTGTCGATCGCTATAGATGATATTTTGCAAACTACCGTTACTGAGGTACAGCAGCTTCTAGCTTGCGATCGCGTTTTGATTGTCAAAATAAATTCTCACAATACTGCTATTCCTATTAGTGAAGCAATTCTACCCGATTTGACACCCATGCTGGGTTATGAACTTGCCGATCCTCTATTAATGGGAGAACATTTAGCCAGATATCATCAGGGACAAGTATTGGCGATTGATGATTTAGCTATTGAACCTGTTTCTTTAGATATTAAGCAGCTACTACAGACAGTTTCAGATTCAGGCAAAACTAGTCGTGCCGATTCTAGCTCAAGGCGAACTAAAAGGTCTTTTAATTGCTCATCAATGTCATAATCCGCGACAGTGGCAAGAAAGTGAAATTCAATTACTCAATCAGCTAGCAGAACGCCTTGGTGTGGCACTATCTCAGGCTGAACTATTTAATTATGCTGAAAAGCTGGTATTAGAACGTACCAAAGAGTTAACTACTACCAACGAGCTATTACAGTTAGAAATTGCCGAACGCAAACAAACAGAGCGAGAATTACGAGAAAATCAAGATAAACTAGCGGGTATTCTCGATAATGCTGGCGAGGCAATTATTACCATCAATGAACGGCAGCAGATTCAATTGTTTAATCAAAGTGCAGAGGAAATATTTGGCTATCAGGCAGAGGAAGTTATTGGACAATCACTAGATATTCTGCTACCTCAAGTATTCCGTCAGGTGCATCGTCACCATGTCAGCCAATTTGGTAAAACAGCAGAACAATCTCGCAAGATGGCAGAGCGCAATAGTAGTGTTTTTGGTCGTCGTAAAGATGGTCATGAATTTTCCGCCGAAGCATCTGTGGCAAAACTACAAACTAGATCGGGAATGTTATTTACGGTTATGCTTAAAGACATTAGCGAACGACAACAGACCTCAAGAAAAACTAGAAACTTCTAAAGCCCTGCTGGCAAAGGCGGAAAAAATCGCCAAAATCGGCAGTTGGGAATACGACCATGAAACTAACAAAAGACGTTGGTCAGAACAGCTGTTTAATATTTTGGGCTTTGATAGTAGCCTGCCCATACCGTCTTGCCAGGAAATTCTAGCATTGGTTCATCCCGACGATCTTCGTCTAGTTAAAAATACCCTACGTGCAGGTCACGGACAGGGCGAACCTTGGGAAATCACCTATCGTTTGCTATACCCCAATGGCAAGCTCAAGTATCTAGAAAGTAGAGGTGAAGCAACCCTCGACTCCGAGGGAAAAATTCTTAGGGTACTTGAGACTATCATGGACGTGAGCGATCGCATTCAGGCTGAAAAATCTCTTCAACGAAGCGAAGAACAGCTACGCTTGATTACCGATGCTTTACCAGTATTGATTGCCTACATAGATGAGTCACAACGGTATATTTATAACAATCGCACCTATGAAACTTGGTATGGTAAACCACGATCTACTTTGCGAGGAAAGACTATTAAGTCGGTAGTTGGCAAAGACAACTACCAAAAAATGCTGCCCTACATCGAAACCGCTTTAGCAGGAAAAGCCGTTACCTTTGAAAGTCAACCCATTGCTGCCAATGGCAGTTCCTATTGGATGAGTGCGACCTATATTCCCGATTTGGATGCTGACGGACAGGTCAAAGGGTTTTTCTCAATGATTGATGATATCACCGAACGCAAAGCTGTAGACCGCATGAAAAGCGAATTTATTTCCATCGCCAGCCACGAAATGCGAACTCCTCTTACTTCAATTCATGGCGTAGTTAAACTGCTCTGTGCGGGTCGCTTAGGAGAACTCTCCGATCGCGGTAAAGTGATGGCAGATATGGCTTTAAGAAATAGCGATCGCCTGACACATCTAGTCAGCGATATTCTTGATTTAGAACGCATGGAGTCAGGCAGAGACGAAATTAATAAAACTACTTGCGAAAGTGCCAATTTGATCCAGCAGGCAATAGACACTGTATATTCAATGGCAAAAGAACAAGAAATTACCTTGAAAGCCAACTCTGATTCAATTGAATTCCAGGGCGATCGCGATCGTTTAATTCAAACCCTTATCAATCTTCTCAGCAACGCAATCAAGTTTTCTCCCGCTGATAGTACGATTACGGTTTCATCCCAATTACAGGGAGATAACATCTTGTTTTCAGTTCAAGATAAAGGCAGAGGTATTCCTACAGACAAACTAGAAACTATCTTTGAACGCTTTCAACAGGTAGATGCTTCGGATTCTCGTAAAAAAGGCGGTACGGGATTGGGTTTAGCTATATGTCACCATATCATCGAGCAACATGAGGGCAAAATTTGGGTTGAGAGTACTTACGGTAAGGGTAGTACTTTCTTCTTTTCTTTACCTATCTTCTAATTTCTAATTTCACGAATACTGTAGTATAAGGCTTGAAAACAATAAACCATCACAAAATAATCATATTTGATGGGTAAAATCTTATAGTCTGTAAGTTGTGAGCGAGATGAAAACAAAACGTATTTTATTTATTGATGATGAGGATGACATTAAAACCCTGGCACAGTTTTGTCTAGAGACTGAAGCTGGTTGGTCGATGATAAGTGCTTCTAGTGGTAACGAAGGAATTGCGATCGCCGAGAAAGAAAAACCCGATGCCATTCTTTTAGATGCCATGATGCCCGAACTCGACGGCATTCAGACTATAGCTAAGCTACAGAGCAATCCCGAAACTAAAGATATTCCAACTATTTTTATTACTGCCAAAGCCCAAGCAAGCGATCGTCGTCGTTTCTATAGCGCAGGAGCAAAAGGAGTGATCAACAAACCCTTCGATTCTTTAACCTTGGCTAGTCAAATCTCTGGCTTCCTTGGCTGGCAGTAATCTTTAACTACGTACCGACGAACCAAGTCACGTCGGTACTCTACCCACTTGACGACTCAAACCCTGCCACAATATTTAATAATTCCTCCGTAATAATAGTTTGACCCTGGCGATTAAACTGAGTGTTAAGTTCGTTTAGGCGATCGCTATATTTTTTTCTGCCATTTGCATTGTTGCCAAATTGATGAATACTCACAGTAGCTAAAGCTTTCATTGTTTTGACTACAGACTTAAACTTGCCTACTGTCCTTATCCTTTGCTTGAGGTCTTCAATAGTTGTCATATATCTTAACCAGAAAAAATTAATGATATTTGGTTTTTCTTCACGTTCCTCACAGTTTCTTCAAGTTTGGAAACTATATTTGAATTAGATCGAAACGAGGAAAATATATGCTCTTGCCTACTTACCCATTAATTAATCGACAGACTCTGAAAATTCTTTGCTGCTACTTTAATACTACTCGTGAAATGCAGCTTGTTCGATTAAGCGATAAAAATAACTGTAGATTAGAAAAAGCCGTTTTTCCCTTAGAAAGACTTTTATTTGAAGCAACCCCAAATAAAAAACTAGAGGTTTATATCGAACAAAACGGCAGAAAAGTCTTGCAAGAAAATATTGACTGTAATGATCTACAGATAGACTAATTAGTCTTGAAAAAAATAGAAATAATTTAACATTTTTGATTAAAACTTG
>CAWCWY010000005.1:0-100612 GCA_963799375.1 uncultured cyanobacterium | reverse complement strand
GGTTGTGGTCATTTGATTTGCATCACAGGCAAAGCGATCCTGGGCTGCTGCTGATTCCGCGCTAATAGCGATCGCTCCTACTAGAAGACTAACTCCTACCATAGTTTGTGTTAATAGGTTCTTTTTCATAGTTTTTCTCACGGAGTAGTTTTGTGGTAAATATAAATATAATAAAAGTGAATACTCTTAGATGGTTAATTGATTGTATTATATTGGCGATCGCAGGCTGGCGATCTATGTTTGTTTAATTTAATTTTTTGCTCTTGCACGCAACTGTTTATTTATATGTAACTCTTAAAATTCAAAAATTCAAATCTTCAAACTGTAATAAACTGCTACAATTTTGACAAAATCTAAATTGATTAACTGTACTCTTCAACAGGGTTCTGTTCTCAATCTTTACTCTTGGCCACTATGTCTGTTACCCAAAATCAAGATGATGAAGACTTGCTGCTGCAACAAGACATATTAGACAGTCGCCCTTTTTCGATCGCCGAAGCTATTGGCAGAGAAGGAGGAACTTTTCTCAAAGGGGAATCTACTGTCCCCAAACTCGTTCAGGTAATTACTGCTATTAATACGTTTATCGATCGCAATCTCCGCGATCCTTCTGCTGCACTACAGGCAATTCTTCATCAGTGGGTAAAAGTAGATCCTAGAGTGAGCAAACATAAAAAAACTCCCCTAGTTGCTTTAGAGGAGATTTTAAAATCGATTTTGGATAATCCCAATCTGCTTTATGAATTAGTCAGACAGGTAGACATCAAATGGGGTCAGATGTACGATGAACGTCCCTATTTTCAGCAACCAGGACAACCACCCCATCCCAACGATGAATACACCCATGAATCTGTCAGACAAGACTTGCAAAATTTATCAGTCAAATTGAAGAATCACAGGAAACTACAAAACAATGACTTTTAAATTCTTTATCTCTTATGCCTTACTCGTTCAACACATCGTCAATCGCAAAATCAGGTGCAGCTAAAACAAAGATAGTAGAAGGTAAATCTGCTACTCGTGTCTGTAGCTTTTCATAATATTGAGTAAAGTTTTCCGATGGTACAGCCATCCCCAAAAAGATTAAATCGGCGTTACGAGAAGATTGTTCTAGAATCTCATCAAAAGGACGACCTTCAGCCACAATTACCTTGGGTATAACGTCAATACGCAAATTTTTACTGAGTTCTTCCAAATTTTCTTTAGCAGCAGCAGCACCATTGCCATCGGCAACAACCAACTTCATGTAAATTTTAGCGTTGCGCCAATTGATGTCAGTCCGCAATAGATACGCCAGTAGCAACATTAAGCTACCGTTGGACTGCATCCCGCCCCACCAAACATCAATATTACGACGAAAACCAAAGCCTGACGAGTGATTTTCGTGGAAGATAACTAAGTTTCTCTTACTTGCATGAATTTCAGCGATCGCATTACAGAAGCTTTCTCTACGTTCTGGTTGTTCGCTGTCTCCCATCACGATAGTATTAGGAACTAAAGGACCCAAACCATAGGTTTCTACTAAACGTACTGCACCCTCAAAAGGATCGTCAGCAGTTACCACTCTGACTAAAGCTTTGACACCTCTTTTTTGCAGATAGTCGCGGATAGTTCTTTCTAGATTTAACTGTTGCTTGAGATCGCGAGAACCACTTGGAAGAACGCTGGAAACGGTCATCAAACTTCGATTGTGGCTAAAACCGTCGGCTAGTTCAATCAAAGACCAGCGTTTTTGGGGTGCGCCCGATAAAACCAAAATATGAGGTCGCCAGTTTTTAGTATCGTCTTGTTCTTCTATCTGAAAAATCCCCTGGCTAATCAATGCCATCCACATCCCGCGACGGACATCACCCCAGGTAGTTTCTAGTTCTCTTCGTTGCAACCAAATATAGATGCCCAAAACAATTATGGCAGCACATATAGTAGCAATAGGATCGATAAGGAACATTACTCCCAAACAGCCTGCTGCGCCTAAAAGAGATAAAGACCAATGTACCCGAAAGCTAGGACGAAAAGAAGGACTTTGCAAAAAACCTTCAATGGCAGCGGAGACGTTTAATACCAAATAAGTCGTGAGAAAGAACATCGACAGAATCGGTGCGATTAGGTTTAAATCTCCGACACACACCGCTGCGATCGCAATTCCCAAACTAACCCAAGTACCGTTGCGGGGTTCATCGTCTTTGCCGTGTCCCTTGCCCAAAAAGTTAAACAGTGGGGGCAATACTCCATCTCTTGCCAATGCCTGTAATACTCGTGGTGCGCCCAAAATACTACCGATAGCACTACTCAAAGTTGCGCCCCAAACTCCCAGCAACATGGTAAAACCAAAGCCTTTTAGGGCAGTTTCCTGCATCACAAAGACATCTGAATCAATCAGATTTGCCGAATCTGCTCGCATCGCCATGAAAATAGGCAGAATCATATAAATGACATAACCCGTTCCCACTGCTGCTAATGTACCAGTAGGTAAAGACTTAATCGGATCTTTTAAATCCCCTGACATATTAACCCCTGCCATAATTCCCGTTACCGCAGGGAAAAACACCGCAAACACAGTCCAAAAAGGTAATGCTGTATCAGGTGGTGCTGATAACCATTGAGGTTCGACCCCAGGCAGGGGACTACCCAGTATAAACATCAATAAAGAAAGAGCGATCGCAGCCATAATAAAATATTGTGCTTTAATGGCTAACTCTGCTGATGTTACTGCCAAAATACCAACTAAAACAGTGATTATTAAGGCTACGTAAGTCTGGTTTAAACCAAAATCTTGAAAATTAATACTTAAACCAAAAATGTCAATTTTAGCTCTGACCAAACTCTCGGCAAAACCAATGGTGTAAAGTGCCACAGAAACAGCTTGAGCAAAATAAAGCGAGATACCCACTGCCCCACCAGTCTCAATACCGAGGGAGCGACTAATCATATAGTATGCCCCACCTGCTCTAACTACCTTATCAGTAGCGATCGCACAAACTGATAAAGCGGTAAGAAAGGTAATAGCAGTAGAAATGGTAACAATAATCAATGTGCCAATTAATCCAGCATTGCCTACCACCCAGCCGAAGCGGAGGTACATAATGACCCCTAAGATGGTTAGGATCGAAGGAGTAAAAACGCCACCAAATGTACCCAAACCCGAAGCCTGGGGGGGGGGAGAGACAGTAGAGATGGAATTAGGATCGGGGGATGATTTCACTTTTAGATAAATGCTTTTTGAATTAGAGCTTGCTTATTATTACAGATAGAAACTGTTCGTTGTGATTATACCGCCAGTTTTTGTCAGTGATGAAAGATTTGAAAAATCGGTGATAATATAATAGTTTGCAGTCAACGTTACGCCGCCGTAAAACGACGGTGCCTGCGTTGACCGCCTTCCGCGGTTTAAATATATTCAGACAATCCAGACTAAAGAAATATGACTCTGACTCAACAACGCAAGCAAGAATTGATGACGGAATACCAAGTTCACGAAACCGACACTGGTTCTGCTGACTTACAAATTGCCGTTTTAACTGAAAGAATCAATCAGTTGACCGCACACTTGAAAGCCAACAAAAAAGACCATTCTTCCCGACGTGGTTTACTTAAAATGATTGGTCGCCGTAAAGGTCTTCTATCTTACATCCAGAAAGAAGATTTTGAACGCTATCAAAAATTGATTGCACGTCTTGGCATTCGTCGTTAAATACTGGACAAATTCATGCCTTCAGATTCTAAACGGGGTCGCTTACCATTTGAACCCCGTAATAATAAAAAAGATCAAAAGAAAAAAGACTCACGGGAAACTTCTCCCGTTAAGCCAGAAACTTCTAATAAAAAACCTAAAAAATCTACTCCCGTAGCTTCTAAAAGCAATAAGAAAAAGTCTGGTCCTAGAAATTCTCGTCGGAATTCCAATCTTTCAGCGATTCCAGATGTAGTTAGTAAGCGTATGGGAAAACGGATGGCAGTGTTTTGTGGTATTCCCTCTACGCTGGGTATGTCGTCTTTGTTTATCTTCTATTGGTTAAAGATAAAAGACGTTGTGCAACTGCCTCCCTACCTTGCTTTTGCAGTCTCCTTTGGATTTCTAGGTTTGGGGGTATTGGGCTTAAGCTACGGGCTTTTTTCTGCCTGTTGGGACGAGGATCGCGCAGGTACTCTGATGGGTTTTGATGAGTTTAAGGTCAATCTGGGAAGAACTAAAGACGCTTGGAAAGCATCAAAAAAAGCAAACGGCTGACTGTTGGCAAGTGATGTAGTAGTTGATTAAAAGTTAATATAAGGTTTTTAATCAGCTAGCTTTGTGCTGTCAAAAATTTATTATAAATGCTAAAAATTATTAAAACAAAGCCAAGATAGTTTCATGCAGTCAATGCCTCATCTAATCAAAAAACCAACAACATTGATTTGCGAGTCTTTAAGAAGAATCAAGAACAACTACTCGATCGAGCATAGTAAAATTTATCCCGCACCAATAATTGTTCTGGGAAATCAAAAGAGTGGAACAACAGCAATTGCCTCACTTTTAGGCAAAGCTACCAAGAAAACTTTTGTCATAGATCCATGGTTTCAAATACAAAATCAATTAGATATACAGAATCAAATTGATTTGCAAAAACGAATTTATGAAAATACTTATACTTTGCAAGATTTTATTGAAAACAATAAACAGTATTTCTCTTTTAAGCTAATTAAAGAACCAAATTTTACTTTTTTATATGAAGAAGTTAGGAAATGTTTTCCAGAAGCAAAATTTATCTTTATCAGCCGAGATCCTCGCGATAATATTCGTAGTATTTTAAATCGTTTGAATATACCAGGAAATACTGCTAGTCTCAGCGATCGCCAATTGAAGCAAATGACTTTAGGATGGAGATTAGTAATGGAAGGTAAATATCCATCAGTTTATGGTCATAATTATATTGAAAAGCTTGCCTATCGTTGGAATATTGCAGCAGATGTTTATCTAAAACATCTGGATAATATGATTTATATTTCTTACGAAGATTTTCTCAAGGATAAGAATGCTGAAATTATTAGTCTGGCAGAAAAAGTGGGGCTTGATATCAAACGCGATATTTCAAAAGAATTAAATATACAATACCAACCAAAAGGCAATAATAAGATGAGTTGGCAAGATTTTTTTGGTGAAGAAAATTTATCCTGTATTAACAAGATTTGTAGCGATAGAATTAAATCTTTTAATTATGATATGGATTGCTAACTTAGTCACCCAAATATAAAGGTTGAAGAAGATTTTCTTTCACTTCACCCTCTATAACTTCTAAATAGTAAGCCATCGCAGTTGAACGAGAAGATACAATTTTATATAAACGATTACGCTGTTGCGTAGCCTTCGGCTCGCCAATAAAGTGTAGGACAACTCCATCCTCCTCCACCCATAGCAACTATAATGTCTTAGGATTGATTGTTCTGACATCATCTAAGTACCTATATTTTCCTTCTGGTTAATATATCAAATGCGTTCGAGATTAACAATCGCGATCGCCTTTTTCCATTTTGCAAAAAAATTGACTACTATAACTGAATAAGTATTATGTCGATAATTTTGGGTTGTTAAGCATGATTGTAGTAATGAAAGTCGGTTCTCCAGAGCAGGAAATTCAGAGAATAGAAGCAGAATTACAGGAATGGGGACTAACGCCCGAAAAAATTATTGGCAAACACAAAGTTGTCATGGGTTTGGTGGGAGAAACTGTATCTTTAGATCCAATGCAGCTAAAAGAAATTAGTCCCTGGATTGAGAACGTATTGCGGGTAGAGAAGCCTTATAAAAAAACTAGCCTAGATTATCGCAATGGGGAACACAGCAACGTTACTGTATCTACTCCTAGTGGGGATGTTACTTTCGGACAAAATCACCCTGTCGTGGTCATTTCTGGTCCATGTTCGGTAGAAAACGAAGAAATGATTATTCAGACTGCCAAAGCAGTAAAAGCTGCTGGAGCGAGTTTTTTGCGGGGTGGTGCATACAAACCCCGCACAAGTCCCTATTCTTTCCAAGGTCATGGGGAAAGTGCTTTAGAATTATTGGCTGCTGCCAGAGATGCTAGTGGTTTGGGCATCATTACAGAGGTAATGGACACTGCTGATGTAGACAAGGTGGCAGAAGTGGCAGATATTGTTCAAGTAGGGGCGAGAAATATGCAAAACTTCCCTTTACTTAAAAAAGTAGGCGCACAAGATAAGCCTGTATTCCTCAAACGCGGTATGTCGGCAACTATTGATGATTGGTTGATGGCAGCAGAATATGTTTTGGCTGCGGGTAATTCCAACGTGATTTTGTGTGAGCGTGGTATTCGTACTTTTGACCGCAAGTATGTCCGCAACACCATAGATTTAGCGGTGATACCTGTCTTACGTTCATTAACTCATTTACCCATTGCGATTGACCCCAGTCACGGTACTGGAGTAGCTAAATATGTCCTGCCAATGGCAAAAGCTGCGATCGCAGCAGGAACGGATTCTTTAATGATTGAAGTACACCCAAACCCTGCCAAAGCCCTTTCTGATGGACCACAATCTTTAACATTTAAAGATTTTGAGCATTTGATGGGAGAATTAGGTGTAATAGGCAATGCTGTTGGTCGTTGGTCCAAATCTCCTGTAAGTATTTAAAGGGATGAAAGATAAGGGGGTAATAGATTCCGATTGTTTATTCCCTTATCAAAAAAAATGGTTTGATTCTACACAAAAATATTTATGAAAGATACATCAAATGAACCTGTTAAGAGCGATAATTCTGAATTAGATTTGTCAAAGCAAAATGCAACTCCTTTACGTTGTTTGTTTGCTTCAATTCTTTCTGGAGCGATCGCCTTCTTGTTGTATTTGTTGCTCAACTCTATTGTGCAAACCTATGCAACCAAAGCAGTTACTTCCAATAATCCTATTGTGGTTAATTTGACTGCTGCGGTAAGAACTATGGTGATGGGAATTGTCGCACTAGGTACAGGGGTTTTTGGTGTAGTTGCGATCGGCATCTTTCTTTTGGGTATCCAATTAACAGTTCAAAGTGTTAGGAAAGCATAAAGTGCAGTAGCCTATAAACTGCTTAAGATAGAAAAGCAAATGATTTCCTATAACGATAAGTAACAAGTAATGAGTAGCTTAATTACCTTTATCGTTTAAAAAATAATATTATTGATATTTTGATTTAAAACATATATTCTCAAAAATCATTTGTTTTAAGTAAAGTAAATAAGCATTTTAGATAACATTTTGGGCTTATAAAGTCAGTAAATTGAGGCAAACATATTTAATATTACAAGTAGAACTATGGTATTTTTTCTATTTGTGATATTAATTTTTTCGGTTAAAACAGACTTGTTAACATTTGATGACTATAAATATTTAAGACAGATTAATTATGTCATTAGATGAAAATTGATCAACACAGTCTAAACTTTGTTTCTATATGTTTTCCTCTATCTTTAAATCTAAAGCAAATCCTCCCAATAAGAGGAGTAGATCGACTATATTTCGTGTTTCACCCTATTGGATAGCCTGTATTCCTCTGGTTGCAATTATTTTAATTACTTGGAATACCGCAGCAATGGCTCAAGATGGTCAACCCTCTAACTTTAGAAAGCGTTCAAGGTGCGTTAAACTCGACTTGGGTATTAGTCATCAGCAATTCTAGTTATCTTTATGAATGCTGGATTTGCCATGCTGGAGGCGGGATTTTGCCGTCGCAAGAACGTGGTTAATGTCCTATCCAAAAACTTGCTCGTATTTGCCTTGACCACAGTATCATTTTGGTCAATCGGTTTTGCCATTATGTTTAGTGGTGTTGATAGTCCTTTTGCTGGAAATGAAGGCTTTTTCTTGAGTGCTTCCAATCCTGCGGTATATGGACTAGAAGCTTACCCTAAAGGATTACCTGTAGCGGTTTTCTTTTTGTTTCAGGCTGCATTTGCTGGTACGGCTGCAACCATTGTATCGGGTGCAGTGGCAGAGAGAATTCAATTTGTTAGTTATGCTATCTTTAGTCTACTCCTAACTGCGATCGCCTATCCCATTGTCGGACATTGGATATTTACCGAAAATGGTTGGCTAGCTGCTCGAGGATTTCACGATTTTGCTGGTTCTACAGTAGTTCACTCTGTGGGAGGATGGGCTGCACTAGTCGGAGCGATGTTGCTCGGTGCAAGAAAAGGTAAATATCAAGAAGATGGCAGAGTCAACCCTATGCCTGGTCATAATATGAGTATTGCTACTTTAGGTTGCTTTATTCTTTGGATTGGTTGGTTTGGCTTCAACGGTGGTTCAGAACTGGCTGCTAATGAAGCTGTTCCTTATATTGTCTTAACTAGTAATCTGGCTGCAATGGCTGCTGCAATAACCGCAACCCTGGTTAGTTGGTTAAGAGATGACCAGCCAGATTTATCAATGATGATTAACGGTATTTTGGCAGGTTTTGTCAGTATTACCGCAGGTTGTTATGTTGTGGACTACTTCGGTGCAGTAATTATTGGTTTGATTGCAGGGATGTTGGTAGTTTTTGCGACCAGTATTTTAGATAGTCTCAAAATCGATGACCCTGTTGGAGCAATACCCGTACACTTAGTCTGTGGTATTTGGGGAACTTTAGTCTGTAGGACTATTTGCTAATCCTAAAAACATACTACAGAAAGGTTTAGAAAATCCTATATCTGGATTAGTCTATAGTGGTAAATTAGACCAAGTTATTGCTCAGATGACTGGAATCCTCGCAGTCGGAGCATTTGTAGTTATCTTTAGTGCTGCTGCTTGGCTTTTCGTTAAAGTTGTCTTTGGTTTGAGAGTGCCAGAAAAAGCTGAATTAGATGGTTTAGATATCAGCGAACACGGTATGGAAGCTTATCATGGCTTTGTAACGGAGTCTGATATGTTAGGTGGCGGTAGCTCGGATATATAGCCGTACAAAGTTAGATTAGGATATCCAAATAAATTGGTTCGTAGGTAGAGCGGAGACCCCGCGTCGCCGTCAGGCGCAAGGGAATGCTCCGCTCCCGAAGGGTAGGTAGTAGGTAAGTAGGTAGCACCAACTAGTAAGTGCGATAAAGTGTCCTAACGCAAGCTCGTATTGCTATATAACTATTGTTCGACAATTTAATTTAAAAAACCCTGCTTTTAAACAGGGTTTTTTGTTGCCAATTTTTTATGTTAACGTAAGTTCTGGTTAAGCTGAAGCCTTTATTTGATCGGGCTTGGTAAATGCTTTTAGTAGCTATTGAGGCAATTACGTTAAAAGATTCAGGGGAAAATTTCTACTTTCATCCCTTTTCCATCGCACCCGTACCAAAAAACTTAGGAGGCTCATTAAGAGTATAAACCGTAGTTGACTCTGCGATCGCAGAACGGATGTACAATGGAGTTTGGAAAATACCTAACAATGTCACCCCATCGATAAAACGATATCCTCCTGTAGTTTTACTCGACAATAATTCATCTACTAATTCTGGCTGGGGTTGGGTATCAATAGCCGTATCAGAACAAAGCGCAAATCCCCACGAGCGTCCATAGGAAGGAGTTGGTGCAGATAAAGATGTAACGTTACTAAACACTGCTTTGAGGGTACTTACTAAACGAGCGTGATCTTGAACTTCTGGGGGAGAAATAGGTCCTGCTTGCACCATTACATATCCTCCAGGATTGAGTACCCGCCTGAGTTTAGCAAAGTATTCTTTAGTAAATAAAGGAAAAGATGGTCCAGACTCAATCGGATCGCTAAGATCGGAAATAATCATGTCCCAAGTTTCTTCCGTCGTATCCAAAACTTTAAGCGCGTCAGCAATTACCAATTCCACACGAGGATCGTCAAAAGCATTTTGGTGCATCTCAGGGAGGTGTTTCTTGCAAGCTTCTACAACTTCTCCATCAATATCAATCATCATCACTCTTTCAACTGTATTCCACCGCAATATTTCGCGGATAGTTGCACCTTCTCCACCACCAAGGACTAATACTTTGCGCGGATTTTGGTGAGCAATTAAACCAGGATGTACTAGAGCTTCGTGATAAATAAATTCATCTACCGTACAAGACTGCCATTTTCCGTCTAAAACCAATCCTTTACCAAAAGCTCCCGTCTCTACAATGTACATCTCCTGATAAAGGGTTTTTTGATAAGCTAAGATTTTAGTTACCCCGTGGGTGTAAATGTCCCAAGGGGTTATGTATTCGTTGATCCACAAATCTGCTTTTAGTTCGCTACCAGACATTTTATGAGAATAAAATAAAGAAATTAATAATCCAAGGTCAATAATACCAACTTGTTGAAAATTAAGATACGAAACGCTTATATTAAATGTTCCTAAAAGGCGTTTTTTAATTTATATATGATTAACAACTGATATTTTTTGCTATATATCATTTACACATTTAGTTATTACTGCCATTGAGTACAAATAGTCCTTTACAATCCTTTGAAGAGTTGATGTGTAATCATTTTTTTATCCAACGATCTATTAATATAAATTGAAATCAAAAATCTTAGAAGCAAACTAATTGAATTATTGTAGGTATATTAAATGATCGATATTTTGTTAGTTGACGATCAAGCTCTCTTGTGCGAAGTCTTAAAAACTTGGCTCGATATCGAACAAGATCTGCAAGTGGTAGGGGTGGCACACAATGGAGAAGAAGCCATTGAGCAAGTGGAAAAACTCCAGCCTGATATTGTTTTGATGGATATCGATATGCCACAAATGAACGGCTTGAGCGCAACTAAAATTATTTCTCAGCGTTTTCCTCAAGTTAAAGTAATTTTTCTAAGTGGTCACGATGACGATGCTTACTCAGGCAAATCTTTGCAAGCAGGAGCAAAGGGATATTTACCGAAAAACACTACCGCAGAAGAATTAGTGCTTAAAATACGTTCGGTCTACGATGATTTTAATTTATCAAATTTGAGTACCAATGGACAATCTGTGGAAGCTCTACAAAATCAATTAGAAGAGTTAATTGAAACCTATAAACAAAAGCTACAAAATCAGGTAGATGAGTATGAAAATACTGTTGGACAAAGCGATCGCTTTAAAGATATAGAACAACAATACGAACAGCGTTTTCAGGAAATTGAAAACAGACTATACGCCAAGCAAGTTAAAAAAATAAGTGACTTGGAATACAAGAACCAGTCTAGTTGGGAATCAGTGCGTAAAGAGCTAATTAATGTTAATGGACAATTTAACCAGGCAAATCGCAATTTAAATCTTCAATTTAATCAGCAAATTAATCATCTCAAACAAGACTTAGATGAAAAGTTATCAAGTGCTTTAGAAGACTGGTCGAGACAAAGAGCAGCTTTACAAGAATGGGCAGTACAAAGGGATGAAATGCGCCCTTCTATGGAAGAATATGAATCAAAAAATCGTCGCGAATTAATAAACGTAGTCAATCCGATTAGAACATCTTTTCGTGATGTAGATAAACGATTTAAAAAGATGCGTACTTGGATAATTGCGAGTAGCGTTCTGACTTTAATTGCTTTAATTATTGCTGGCTATTTACTAGTAGCGCAAGCAAAAGCTGGCAATTTGATTTTTACTCCGAATCAAGATGTAACTAATTAGTTTTAAGATAAAGATTCAAATTTAATTTGGATTGTGCATAATAGAGATTTATATTGCTATTTGTTTTTCAATGTTTAAATCTTTATTGTTAAATTCTGTTTTATTAATTAGCCAATCAGTTAATCCAGATCCTAATTTCATTCAACTCAAAAATCAACTGCAAGACTATGGATTTCGGGTAAGCATTGCTATTCCACCAGATGTTCAACTACCCAAACAACAAACAGACTTTCAAAGACGAAGATTGAGAAAGCCTTATGGCTTATTAAATGCTGCTGATAAATCAATTTGGATTAATCCAATTGTGTTTGAATTAGGAATCGATCGCCCAGTTTTGATTCACGAAGCAGTTCATGCTGCACAATATTGCAAAGGAAATGGAAGTTTACAGTCTTTAGAGCTAGATATTAAACCCATAAAGCAGGCTCAACCTTTTTTCAAAAGATATACAGATGTTCACAAGCAAGCATTGGAAAAAGAAGCTTACACAGTCCAAACTCAAACTAATAGTTATGAATTAGCTATTGATTTATTAGAAAAGCATTGCCAGTAAATAATTACTGATTATGATTATGTGCGAAGCGGTATCCTTTAGGACTAACATTACTGATTCTTTCTCCCAGTTGTTAAAATTCTTTTTGACCCAATCCATTCCTATTTCATTATTCAGCCTAATCTTCTGTGGTGCATCGGCATAAATTTTATTTAAAATACCAGCATCTTGCTCTACTACAACTTCAACTATTTCTAAAAATTGCTTTTTAAAAAGTTTAGCTAACGGGTTGCCTGTTTCCCCAAAGCATAAAACATAAGTTCGCGTTTTAGTTAATGATTCTGGAACAAAAATATGACATTGAACTATTTTACCAAATAGACTTTTTCCGTGAAAAATAACTAAAGAAGGAAAGAAGTTTTCTAAATGAGCTTGAATTACATCAGGAATTAAAAATTGATTTGGTTGTTTTGAGCTTTTGCCAGAAAGTTTTTGGTGCAGTAGGAGTATTGAAAAAGGCTTCGGAATGATAGCCATTGTCAATAAACTTCTCAAACCTCACTTCCGTAATTTCAAATAAGTCTCGTGAGTACCATTTTGGTGATTATAATCGTGCATATTTAAGAGCATCGATCGCAAGTCTGTCTCCACACTAGTATCCGTAGTAAAGCCAACAAATTCGTAATCTTGACTGATTTTCTCTAAAATATTGGGAATGGGAATTTTAGGTTCATAATCACCATAAGACCAAATAAAATCATCTTTAACAATTAATTTTAAAGGTTTTAACTGGGGTAAAGTCTTATTATTCGTACCTGGTAGAATAGTGCAACCATCGCGATCGAATTCTAAAGCGTGGAATGGACATACCACCCCACTTGAATCATCATGATTTACACACCATCCCTCCGACAGCATTGCACCCATATGGGGACATATATTAGATAAGGCATTTACTTCTCCTGCTTTATCTTTCCAAATAACATAATCTTCGCCATAAAGGGATACTTTTTGAGGCTTATTTACCTGTAGCATGGATTTATGCGCCAATAGCCAAGGCGCACCTTTTAACATAGACATATTGAATTTTCTTAAATAATAATGCTAGAAATACGCAGCTTGATTAGCGACAATAAAATATGATATGTCGCAAGTTAATTGTTTGGGTTAAAATAATGTTATTTGCTATTGATAAACAATATGTTTTTGTTCAAGCAAAGTTGAACTAAGGTAGGCATTTTTAACTCACAAACAACAAGTATTTAAAACCTCTATTGTTTTTTAATATATGACATATAAGTCATGTTTGTCAATATGAAAGAGCGAGAAAATCTTTTTCGTCGTCAACCCAAACAGCAACGCAGTCAAGAGCGGGTAGAAAAAATTTTAGATGCAGCAGCAGAAATATTTGATGAAGTGGGTTTTGAAGCTGCTACGACTCATGCGATCGCTTTTCGTGCAGATACCGCAGTGGGTTCTCTTTATCAGTTTTTCCCTGACAAGCTAGCTATTTTCAATGCTTTGGAGTTACGTCATGTCGAACGAACCTATGTCATCTGGGAAAGGTTACTGCGTCCTGAAATAGTTAATTTGCCGTTTGCTGACTTTATTCATACTATGGTTACTGAGTTTCAGAAACTATTTGAACAACCTACTTCTCGAATTATTTTTGTTCAATTTTTTACTTCACCAACAATCTTCAAAAATATTGACGTCGGCTTTACTCAAGAAGCGATCGATTTTACAGCCAAACTATTTCAAACTCGCAATCGGGGTTTATCAAACAAACGCAGCCAACTACTCGCAGAAATATGCGTTCACACACATAATACTTTACTGCTATTAGCTTTACGCAGCGATCGCATTCATCGTCAAGAAATATTTTGCGAGATCGAAGTTTCACTTAGAACGTATCTACAGGAAGATCTTGGAGATGAAGCGATAAATAAAGATATTAAACCGATAGAGAAGCTAACTAATATCTACGAACTTAGCGATCGCCAAAGCTTAATTTTAGACTATGCTGTAAACGCTTCGGAAATAACCATTCAAAACTGCGAGGCGATCTTTCCTGAAGTATCTCGACGTACTCTACAAAGAGATTTAAAAGTATTAACCCAACATCAATTGTTATTTCCAAAAGGCGATACAGATCGACGATGCTATTATTTCAACCAAGAACTGGCGACAACTAACGACATAGAGTCAAAATGAATTTGCAGTTATAAAAACCATTTATTTTTAAATTACTAAAGGCTTCATAAATATTTCATAGCTACTTTACCCAAATGTTCTATATATAAGACAAATTAGTATTAACTCAGTGAAATCAACTAAGTAAAAACCGAGAAGTCACCGAGCTATTTAATAAAAAATCTTATAAATATATCTTTTAAACATTCAGGTAAATATAACAACTATGATTAATATTTTAATCGTTGACGATCAAAGAAGTGTACGCGCTAGACTCGAATACTTAATACAATCAGTCGCGGATTTTAATGTAATTGGAATTGCCGAAAATGGTTCAGATGCGATCGCAAAAGTAAAATTGCGACCGCCTGATGTTGTTTTATTAGACATGGAATTACCTGAAATAAGCGGGTTAATGGTAACTAAGCTAGTTTCTAAAGATTTTCCTAAAATAAAAATTTTGGTATTGAGCAGTCACGACAAACCAGAATATGTGACTCAATCAATGTCGGTAGGAGCAACAGGATATTTGCTCAAAGGTTCATCGGATGATGAGATCGAACAGGCAATTAGATTTGTTCATAGAGGTTGCACTCATCTGGGTGCGGGACTATTGGCTAAAATGTTGCCCATAGTAAATCGGGCTTCTTTTGATGACTTACCAATTGAAGAAGAATTAACCCTCACTACAATTGCATCTACATCTTCTTTAGCTCTTCCATCCCAGCAAGAAGAAACTGCCAACAATAAAAGCTCACAAAAAAAACAAATCTTAGCTTGGCTAATTGTTACGATCGGACTCACTACAGGAATATACGCTTTTCGCCAATGGCTCAGACAACCTCTACCAGCACTAAGCCATACTCAACAGTCTGAAACTTTGTCAGATACGCAGTTTAGAGGTAAATTAGTACCTGCAAAAACTTTTAAAATAGCAGCGATTAATCCTGGAGTAGTCGATCGCGTATATGTCCAGGTAGGGGAAAAAGTAGAAGCAGGTCAAACTTTGTTGACTCTTAAAAACTTGGCAGCAGAAGCTGAGAAAAAACAAATCATCCAAGAGCAACAGCTTACCAAACAACAGCAACAAATAGTGCTGCAACAGCAACAAACAGCAGGGCAACGAGGTTTAGAGCTAGAGCAACAAATTAATCGTCTTAAATACAATTTAACTCCCCTCAAAGCAAAGATTGCCGAGGCTAATCTTAAGGTATCCCTAGCCCAAAGTAATGCCGATAAGCTACCTTTACGTCAACGTCAAGATTCTGTACCGAGAACCCAAGCTGTCTATCAAAGAGCAACAGCACATTTCAATCGCTTATCAAACCTATATAAAGAAGGAGCAATTTCTCTCGATAAGCTAGAACAGGCACAGTCAGAGCTAGACATAGCTCAACTAGACTACAATATGGCGATCGCAGCATCCATAGCCAATCAAGAATTAGCCCAAAACCAAAGAGCATTATCCCAGCTACAGTCACAGCTAACTCTCCAAGAACAAGAAGACGCGATCGCATCCCTGATAAAACAAAAGCAAACCGTAAATTTAGAATATCAGCAAGCAACATCCAAATTAGCTTTATTACGGGAACAAGCAGTCCAGCTAAACAAATACCAAGTACCCGAAATTCATAAGGTAATTACAGCCACAGAAGCAGGTGTTGTGGCACAGTTACCCGTAGCAGTGGGAGAACAAATCTATAGTGGTAATCCAGTAGTAGAGCTAGCCAAATTAGAACAGCTAAAAATTACTGTACCAGTTAACGCCCGCCTAATTAATGCCCTTTCAACTGAACAAACAGCGATCGTAAAATTAGGATCGGGAGTGACAGCTAAAAAATTTGAGGGTAAGATTGCGACTGTAAATCCTTTGCCCACCGAAAAGTTAGATTATCTAGTTGAAGTTGAATTTACCAACTCAACTGACGATTTATTGATTGGTCAATTGGCTCAGGTGCAGTTTATGCCTCAGACGGTTGCTGGAGGAAAGTAAAATTGACAAGACCTTGTATACTACTAGCCACGGAAGGGACTTATCCTTTTGCTAAAGGGGGAGTTAGTACTTGGTGTCATGTCTTAACGAGCCAGCTACCAGAAATCGATTTCAAACTTTTGGCTATAGTGGCAAATCCGTATCAGGAGATCCGCTATGACCTTACTCCTAATGTTCTAGAAGTATTTAAAATACCCTTATGGGGAATGGATGACCCCGTTGAGTATAGCTGGCGATCGCCTTTTTCGTCTGCTCTCAACAGTAAACAAGAAGTCACTTCCAAATTAATCAAAACCAAATTTTTACCCTTGTGGGAGTCCTTTATTAGAGCAGTACTTTTTACTAAAGCCGAACCAAAATCTTTGGGAAAGTTAATTTTATCTCTCCACGAATATTTCTTAGTTTATGACTACCACAAGACAATGAATTCTCCTGGGGTGTGGTCAACCTTTAAACATTTAGCCTGGGACTATTGTCAGCAAGAAAATCTTACGGGAGTAACCTTAACCGAATTAACCGAAGCGATGCGTTTGCTATATCGGTTTTTAATTACTATCCATATCCCCGTACCCCAAACCGATCTTACCCATTCCTCCGCAGCAGCTTTTTGTGGACTTCCTTGCGTCATTGCCAAACTACAAAGAGGTACGCCATACTTACTCACCGAACATGGTATTAATATCCGCGAACAGTACCTTAACTTAAACAAAAGTATCCCTTCCTTATTCGTGCGTAAGTTTTTATATCGCTTGATGGGTGCGATCGTTAAAGTTAACTTCCACTATGCCGATTTAATCTCTCCTGTATGTGAATTTAATGCCCGTTGGGAGCGTTGGTGGGGAGTTCGGCAAGAAAAGATTAAGGTAATTTATAACGGTGCAGATCCTCAGAAATTTCATCCCACTCCACCAGTTAAAAAAAAACGTCCCCAAGTAATGAATATGGGGTTGATCTTTCCCCTCAAGGGTCAATTAGATTTAATTAAAGCAGCAATAATTGTCCGCGAACAAATTCCCGATGTGGAGTTTGTTTTTTATGGCAAAGCTTCCGATGAAAACTATTTTGCCCAGTGTAAAGCATTAGTAAAAGAACATAAATTAGAAAACACAATTAACTTTGCAGGCTTTACTAGCGAACCTTGGCGGGCATATAGTGAAGCTGATGTAGTAGCTATGGCAAGCATCTCTGAAGGGTTTCCTTTTGCCATCATTGAAGCCATGCTTAGTCGAGCAACTATTGTTTCCACCGATGTAGGAGGAGTGCGAGAAGCGATCGCAGATACAGGGTTGCTAGTTCGCGCCAGCCAACCCGAACAAATGGCATCCGCGATCTTAAAGTTATTATTGATGGATGAAGAAGAGCGATCGCAATATGGAGAAAAAGCTCTAGAACGTTCTTTGAAATTGTTTACTCAAGAGACTTTCTTGGCTGAACATCGAGAGATTTATGACAAACTTTTAAACAGTTCTGGTTTACGACTATAATTCTTACTATAATCTTACCTATTCTTTTATGGAAACCACTAGGCTATCAAGTAAAGGTCAAGTAATTATTCCTAAAACAATAAGAGACACCCATAATTGGTTAGCGGGACAAGAATTAATCGCGATCGATACAGGGGATGGTGTCCTACTAAAACCCAAACAGCCTTTTCCAGAAACTAAATTAGAAGATGTTGCTGGACATTTGCAATATGAAGGTAAACCAAAAACTGTAGATGAAATGAATGATGCAATTCGCCAAGGTATTGCAGAACGATCGCAATGATTTCAGTTGATACTAATGTTGTTGTCAGACTGTTAACCAAAGATGATAAGTCACAATTTCAAAGTAGTTTTAAGCTATTTCAAGAAAGAGACATATTTATTAGTGATACAGTAATTTTAGAAATTGAATGGGTATTGCGCTTCGCTTATAAATTTTCAACCCAAGAAATCGATCAGGCTTTGAGCAAATTGTTTGGTTTGCCAAATGTTCACCTTACTTTCGCTAAAATGGCGATCGCATTATGACGAACAATCCTTAGAACGTTCACAAGATTACAATTGCGATCAAACCCCTGCAAAACCTGATATATTACACGATGAAAAAATGGATACTCTTATTCTCGATTTACAATCCATTAAGTTAACAGATGAGCAGTTTTATCAACTGTGCATCAACAATCGTGACTTGCGGTTTGAAATGAGTGCGAATGGAGATTTATTAATTATGCCTCCAACTGGCGGAGAAACAGGAAATAGAAATATTGAAATCGCTTATCAACTTCAAGCTTGGAGTCGGCACAATAAATCTGGGATAGCTTTTGATTCTTCAACAGGTTTTAAACTTCCCAACAATGCAAACAGATCTCCTGATGCTTCCTGGATATCAATAGCTAAATGGAATGGAGTAACTGACGGGGAAAAAGAAAAATTTCTTCCTTTGTGTCCCGACTTTGCAATTGAATTACTCTCTCCTAGCGATAAACTGATTAAAACTCAAGAAAAGATGCAAGAATACCTTGACAATGGAATGCTACTAGGCTGGTTAATTAATCGCCATCAAAAGCAAGTAGAAATTTACCGTAAAGGAAAAAAGGTTGAAATCTTAAACGCGCCCAATAGTCTATCAGGGGAAAGTATATTACCTGGATTTGTTCTCGATCTTCAACCTGTTTGGTAGTCTTTATCTAATTCATTATTAATTGATAAAGTATGTCCGCTAAAATTGCGATCGCTTTAAGCTTTATTGCTTTTCTTTTATTGTTTGTGGGAGTTGGTATTTATTCATCATCTCGTCAAAAAAATACTACCACCGATTATTTACTGGCTAACCGTGATGTAAATCCCTGGTTGACTGGTTTATCTGCATTTGCCACCGCCCATAGTGGCGGGATGTTTATTAGTACGATTGGCTGGACGTATCAGGTGGGCATATCTTCTGTCTGGCTTTTGGTGGGTTGGTTTTTGGGGGATTATCTAGCTTGGTTTTTTGTCCATCAACCATTGCGCGAAATATCGGAAGAACAGTCATGCGAAACTATCGGTGAGTTTATAGCTAAAGACAAAAAGAACCGAGGAATTGCTCGAGTATCGGCAATTATTACCATTGCTTTTTTAGGTGCTTATGCAGCAGCGCAACTATTAGCGGGTAGTAAAGCCCTTCATGCAATGTTTGGCTGGGATTATAGTTTGGGAATTGTATTAGGGGCAATAATCGTCGTTTCCTATTGCTTTTCAGGGGGGATCAGGGCATCTATTTGGACAGATGCAATTCAGTCAATTTTAATGATGGTGGCAATGATTGTCTTAGTAGTTGTTGCTGTAACTGCCTGTGGTGGCATTAATGGGCTTTGGCAACAGCTAGGAAGCATAGATTCTAGCCTAATCGATCCTATTCCTCAAGGTTTGAAGTTTGGCTTTGGTTTATTTATGCTTAGTTGGTTGGTTGCGGGTTTGGGTGTAGTGGGACAGCCTCACATTATGGTGCGGGCGATGGTAATAGATAAAGCATCAAATATGGGAATTACTCGCAATATATATGCTATTTCTTACGTTATCTTCTCCACCGCAGCAGTAATTGCTGGCTTGAGTGGGAGGGTATTGTTGCCGAATTTAATAACTAATGGCGATCCTGAATTAGCTTTACCCCAAATGGCGGTGCAGTTGTTACCTGCAATTCTTGTTGGGGTAATTTTGGCGGGAATCTTTTCTGCCGTAATTTCTACTGCCGACTCACAAATATTAGCCTGTTCGGCTGCATTGACTCAAGATTTGTTTCCTAAGATGGGTCGTTCTTATAGGTTAGTTAAAATAGGAACTTTAATCGTCACTACTATTGTACTAGCGATCGCTTTAGCCAGCAATAAAAATATGTTTGCATTGGGGGTATTTGCCTGGTCAGCATTGGCTTCTGGATTAGCACCAATTTTGATTTTGCGAGTTAAGAAATTACCTATAGGTTCAATAACAGGGGTAGTAATGATGATAGTTGGGGTTGCCACTGCTGCTGTTTGGAATGGAGTGCTAGGGCTTTCTGGTTCAATTTATGAAGTGTTACCAGGAATGCTAGCTAGTTTTTTAGTTTATGCGATCGCTCTTGCTTCTAAATTAACTGAGTTTTAATAGGTAAATCAAAAAATAATTATAGATAAGATAAAACTAGCGATCGCAAAAATCCATATAGCAAGCTTTTTACCGTATAGCGATCGCCGAGCGGTATTTTTATGGTTAGTTTTGTACGCAGATATCTTTTGCAAACTAGCAGTAAGGTCATCAGCCGTTTCTATTTCATCGAAAAATGATAAATCGAATATTGGTGCGAGACTAGCTTTATCAATACCCTTGCTTAGGTTCGGTTTGGCGAATGTTTCTGTTGCAGAATGTCGATCGTCTAAAGATGCTTTGGCAGGAATATAGATACATTTACGATATTTTTTAATATTAGCTGTTTTATTTCGGGAGTCAACAATATTATTAGCTTCAATTTTATCAATCGCTTGATTCAATAACTTAGATTCAATATAAGAATAGCCTCGACTCAAGGAATAAATTGCCTGTTTTAAGTCTTCGACAAAACTTTCTTTTAATAAGTAACTAGATGCTCCTGCTTGCAAAGACTGAGCAATATATTTTTGATTATTATGACTAGAAAGCATAATTATTTTAGTGCTAGGGAGTAGTTCGTCAATATATTTTGCTACTTCAATACCATTAATTTTAGGCATTTCAATATCCAATAAAATAATATTAGGCTGAAGTTTTTTAGCTAAAGCGATCGCTTGAACTCCATTTTTAGCAGTACCAACTATTTCTATTTTTGTTTCGTCTTTCAAGACCGACTTAATCCCTTCCTGTACAAGATATTGATCGTCTGCCAGAAGAATTCTGATCGTCATAAAATTAGGCTAGGATTTAATAAAAATAACTGATAAATTATTTGCTGGCATTTTGATCGCCTGCTGTAGTTTTAAACCAACATTGGCTGCGATTTCAACTACCATCTCTAAATCCCTGACTCCCCAGGTTGGATTGCGATCGCGCAAAGAAAGGTCAAATTTTGCATTACTACTAGCAGTATGTTCTCCATTGCGTTTAAATGGACCATATAAATAAAGCATCCCTCCAGAAGATAAAACTTCTCCCGCACCCTTCATCAAACCCTCACAGGCTGACCAAGGAGAAATATGAATCATATTGATATTAACTATTACATCAATTTTCTTTTTTGCAACTCGGTCAATCCAATTATCTTGAGTTACATCAACAGCTAAAGGTAAGGCTAAATTATTGAGATTACTTTCATTTTTCCAGGCAACAATGCTTTCTCTTGCTGTGGGATTAATATCACTAGGAATCCAATGCCACGACTTGAAATGAGACGCAAAAAAAACAGCGTGTTCCCCCGTACCGCTAGCAATCTCTAAAATATTACTATCTGGTGCTAAATTTTTGCTTAATACCTCTAGAATTAATTCTCTGTTACGTTGAGTTGCAGGAGCATATTGTCTGGCATCCATCGGAAAATACTTAAAATGAATGGGTATTGAGCTTTGTCATTCTATATTAAATAAGCAAAAGAGTGTGTATTTTATTGTTATGTGTAATCTTAGTTTAAATTGCGACCGTTGACCGATTAAAATCGCTTTTTCTATTAAAAACCTCAATAAAATAAATGATTAATAAAAGATTATGAAAACAGTAATAATTACAGGGGGAAATAGCGGACTAGGTTATCATTGCGCTCAACAAATTGTTCAAGATTCCCAATGGCAAATAATTCTTGCCTGTCGCAATCTTGAAAAAGGTCATAAAGCAGTACAAGAATTACAAAAGTCGGCTAAACCCAACCAAATAGAAGTAATGCAGCTAGATTTAGCCAGTCTTGATTCTGTTCGTTCTTTTGTAGCAGAATTTAAGCAAGGCGATCGCCCTCCCCTAAATGCTCTTGTCTGTAATGCAGGGGTACAGTTTATCCAAAGACAAACCTATACCAAAGACGGTTTTGATATGACATTTGGGGTCAACCATCTGGGGCATTTCCTATTAACCAATTTACTTTTGAAAGAATTGGCAACACCAGCCAGAATTGTTTTTGTTAGCAGTGACACCCACGACTCTAGCAAAACGACAGGAATGCCAGCACCCTATTTCCGCGATCCACAATTGATGGCGCATCCCGAACAAGATCCTGCATTGAAAGGCAAAAGCATTGGTGAGATTGGACGTATTGCTTATACTACCTCAAAGCTTTGTAATGTTCTTTGCGCCTATGAGTTATCCCGCCGAATGGAAGCTACAGAAAAACCTATTACGGTTAATGTTTTTAATCCTGGATTGATGCCAGGTAGTGGACTTGCAGATGATTACACTCCCACAGCTAAGTTTGTCTGGAATAATATTTTGCCAATTCTTTGTCGGTTTGTGCCTAATGTCAACACGATGGAAAATGCGGGTAAGGCTTTAGCTAGATTAGTGCTGGACAAAGATTTGGAAAATGTGACAGGAAAGTATTTTAGCGGTTTTGAAATGATTGATTCTTCTCAAGAGTCTTACGATCGCAATAAAGCAAAGGAGTTATGGAAAGGCAGTGAGCAATTAATAATAGACAATTAATCGCATCAGTGATTTCTATCTGTCTTTTAGTTTTGTTAAATCAAAAAGCGATCCTCTTTTATTAATGAAAGCGATCGCCGAAGTAAGAGCTAGCATTCAAGAAACTTTATAGATAGTTTGGATTGGGATTTACAGACGGTGAAGAAAGGTAAAACGGGTGGTTCGAGGAGAAGATTTATTGATTCTAATAATGTCGTTATTACTCTTTATAAACCCCATCCTGGCAATATTTTAAAAAGATATCAAATAGAGCAAATAATTGAGATTTTACCAGGAGAAGAATTGATATGAAGAACTTAATGGAATACAAAGGCTATTTAGGCTCGGTCAATTATAATGACGAAGACAAGATTTTCTACGGTCAAGTAAAGTACATTCGCAGTCTCATAAGCTATGAAGGTCATGATGTAGAATCTTTGCAAAAAAGTTTTCATGAAGCAGTAGAAGACTATTTAGAGCTTGCTCGCAACTCAGAATATTGAACCCGAAGCAGCCCTTTAAGAGGCAGTTTCAATATCCGAACCCGAAGCGATCTTCATCGAAGAGTTGCGATCGCAGCAAAACAAAAGGGAATCAATTTAAATAGAGTTAGTTAACGAAGCTCTTGAACAATATCTTGAAAGTATCCACTAAATTGGCGGATTTAAAATTATGGTGTAGGAAGGACATCGCTTGTTCCCCAAAGTTTGGGGGTAAAGAGGGCTGATATTAATTAATCACCAAATCATCTAACTCACTATAATCAGGCAATTTAGCATCAATTTCCTTACCCTGACGAATAACAACTCTATCGTGTTGCGATCGCGATAGTAATTCGCTAAAGTAACGAGCAGTAAAGATAATAAGATCTGCTGAATTGCCTGGAGTTATTTTGCCAACATCGTTTAAACCCATAATATTAGCAGGGGTTGTAGTAACACTTTCAATCCAGTTAGCGTAAGGGGTATCCAGGTGAGCAATTCTAACTGACTGTTCGAGTACTTCCAACATATCGTGATCGCCAAAGCCGAAAAAGGGATCGCGACAGTTATCGCTAGCAAAGGCTACGGGAATATTATGCTGATGCAATTCTTGGACTCTGGTAACGCCTCGCCAATGGGGAGTAGTTGCTATCTGACGATCTTGTAGGTAGAGGTTGCACATTGGTAAGCTGACAATGGCGATATTTGTCTGTTTAATTAATTCAATAGTTTCCTGCACTACTTCAGGAGACTGTACTGCCAAACTACAGCAATGTCCGCAGGTTATTTTACCTTTGAAGTCGTGGCGTAAAGCAGCCTGAGCAATTCTTTGCAGACATATGGAATTAGGATCGCCGTTTTCATCGGCATGAAAGTCCAAATCTAAGTCTCTTTCTTGGGCTAGCTTAAATATAGTGTCCAGTTGCGCATCCAAATCGGGATTTTGCCACCCGACTCCTCCTAATACTCCTCCAATGCTGGCAATCTTATCCGCTAACTCTATTCCTGGGGGAGTTTGATAGTAATCTAAGCTAACTAAACTGACTGCTTGTAATGTGATTTTATCTTGCCAAGCTGACTGCAAACTTTGGAATACTTTTAAGCTAATATCTGCTTGCTTGCCAAAAGAATCGATATGGGTACGAATTGCCTGTGTACCATGAGCATAGCTGCACTTTAAGCCAAATTCCATCCGACGATAAACATCTTCTGGTTGCCAATGCTGTTCGCTATCGGCGATCGCTTTACTCAATGCCATATCAAAAGTACCATTGGTATTGGGGGATCTTTCCCAAATATGTCCTTTGTCTAAATGGGTATGAACATCAATTAGACAGGGTAAGACTATCTTTTTGGCTAAATCTAAACTAGATACATTTTCTTCTGTTTCTAATTCTTTTGCAGCTACAACTTGTTCGATCTTTCCCTGATTTATTTTAAGATCGACTAAACATAAACCTTCCTTAGTTTCTCGAACATTATCTATATCTATCAGACAGCTGGGAATATGAGCATTGCGTAACCAATAGCATTTATCATTTATCATTGAGTATTCATTTTATATAAGAGCGATCGCTAATGTTTAGATTACATCTTCTGGATGTACTGCAATAACCTCGCTAAATCGTTGAAAGTCTTTAGTTCAAATCTTTATCTAAACGTTCAATATTAATGTGTGTCATTACTCCAAATTTGCGATCGCATAATTTAATTAATTTAAGCCTAGCATTTCTTTTTTCTCCCACCACGACTGCCACATACTTTAGAGTTTTTACTATGGGATGGGGTGCTTCGTATAAAGCTTACGTCTCTACTTTCTAGTTACCAAATTCCATGCCCGTAAAACTTCTGCTACCGTCCAGGCTTGGGCAAATGCACCTCTAGGAATAAACGGTGCATCACCATCAAAAATTTCGCTTAAATTACCCACACAGCCCCCTGTGAGATGGTTTGACATTGGTTTGAGAAAAGATCTACAGACTTCTCGATCTTGATATATTTTGAGGTGTGCTTGAACAAAATGACCGATTAACCAACCCCAAACAGTACCTTGATGATATGCGCCGTCGCGCTGGAGACGATTTCCGCCGTAAATGCCAACATAATCAGGATGATTAGGATCGAGCGATCGCAATCCATGAGAAGTTAATAAATGTCCAGCTACAATATCCACCACTTGTTTTTGTTGTCGATCGCTTAATAGGGGTGCAATTTTCTTGTCTGGATGAGATACAGGTAGAGATACAGCAAAAATCTGATTGGGGCGTAGAGAATTATCATCGCCATCAGGAGAATCTAATACGTCGTAACAATATTTTAAATCCTGATTCCAAAAACGCTGAAAACCTTTTCTAGTTTTATCTGCCAGCTTTAAATACTCTTTGTCCGATTTATCTAAATAGCTAGCAAACTGGGACATAATAATCAAAGCGTTATACCACAGGGCATTTATCTCTACAGGTTTACCAATACGAGGAGTAACCACCCAATCACCCACCTTTGCATCCATCCAGGTTAATTGAACTCCCGCTTCTCCTGCATAGATCAAACCATCAGAATCGAGGTGAATATTATATCTTGTTCCTCGACAATGCCAGTCGATAATTTCGACTAAAGCAGGATATAGCTCAATTAATAGCTGTTTATCGCCAGTATGAGCAAAATAGTCTCTAATTGCTTCAAAATACCATAGACTAGCATCAACAGTATTATATTCTGGAGTCTCCCCGCGATCGGGAAATACATTGGGAAGCATTCCCTTGTCGATATATTTAGCAAAGGTTTGGAGAATTACCCGCGCCACATCAAAACGCCCTGTGGTTAAAGTCAATCCTGGTAAACTAATCATTGTATCCCTACCCCAGTCGCTAAACCAAGGATAACCAGCAATAATTGTTTTACCCTGCGGTACATCTGCTAAAGGGCGATCTACAATAAATCGATCTGCTGCTAATACTAACTGTTCGATCCAGCTAGGGACAGTTTTAAATTTGCTTTCTTTATAAAACAGATCGATTAACTCTTTATCCCTCAGTCCTCTAGTCTTCGAGATCCCTCTCTTCCCCAATCTTCGGCACTAGCAACTATAGTTACCGACTCTCCCAATTCAAGATTTACCCTACAGTTTCCTGCATATAGATGATCTTCAATATGATTTAGTCCTCGATACTTTTCGATCGCCAAAGCAAAATTCTTATACCACTCATGGTTAATTTCCCAAGCAATTATCTCTTGATTTTTAAATCCTGATAAACACAGATCGACAGCATCAGAAGATGCTTTTATTTTAATACCCTGCTTTTGATTAGTAATTTCATAATTGAGGTTTGTACTTTCGGTGGTACTATGGCGATCGCGATAATTAACCAAAGCCTTGAGAGAGAGACTTAAAGACTTACTACCCCGCAGCATCTTGTATTGAATATATGTAGTATTATCTCCCTGCTGCATCCAAATCCGCTTCTCAATTAATAAGTAATCAATATCTTCTGCCTCTTCAAAGACTGGCGCATTCATGACGATTGCGATTTTTCTTTGACCTTCAAGACGTGATATTTCTACTTCGATGATTGCTACCCACACAGTTCTTGGTTTTGTTCCCTGTATTTGAATCTCCTGAAATTCTTCATCCGATATCCATTGGACATACTCATCTATTCTGATAGTGTCTAATCTCCCTGACGAGGTTTTAAACAACAAATTACGATTTTTAGCAATGCCTCCTATATACTTTAGGTTCTTTTCTTCTAGTTTCCTTAAAAAAGAGGTGTTGTTTCCATAGGCTGAATCTATTAAAACTATTCCTGGTCGATATCCTCGATTTAAACTTTTCTCGATTAGTTCTAAGGCTAAAGTTGGTTTTTTCTTGAATTCTGATTTTTTTCCCAGAGGGCAACGAATTGCCATGTTGATATAATTCAATATCTAAAGGTAAGCTTTTTTTTCCATCATATAAATGAGTTGTAACTCAACAGGCATCAGCGCAAGCATAAACCCAGACGGGGGTTGTACCATCCAAATAAAAACTTTCTAACTGTTTATAGCCTTCAGGTGCGATCGCGCCATCTGCCCAACGGTTAGTATGAAGAGGATAGGTAACGTCTTTATAGGTAATAGTTTCATCGAGCTTGGTTAACATCAAAGTTATACTTACAGGTGGCTGAAGTGTAGCCAATAGTAGTCCGTGATAGCTTCTAGTCAATAATCCCGATACCGTACCAGAGGCATAGCCACCAATTCCATTAGTCACCAACCATTCTCGACTGTCTGATATATCCAAATTACCGCAAACTTCTCGACCAAATTTTATATACATTTTTTAAATAAATATCAGCTTGAACGACAATAGCTTCTCTGTGCAAAAAAGAATTTTACTTATTGTTTTCTCTGCACGCCTAATAATTACTTGGTACTTTTATAAGATGCTTCCACTTTGGACAATTTATAATCCAAAAGAAAAACAGAATTAGTTGCCAACTGGATGTTGACCATAAAAAGGCACTACTTCTGACCAATGAGGGGATTTACCCTGCTGCCAACTAGCGTAAGCCAAATCCATTACGTTAGTTACAGTAATTGCAATGTCGCCTTCTGCTTTAATCAATTGATAGGAAGACTTGAGATCGTTTAAAGTTTGTTGCCAAGTTTCACCAGTCATCAAGCTATCTTCTAAATAGGTTTGTAAGTATCCTTTATTATCAAACCGATAAATAGCCACAAATATTTGTCCTCTCCTCGCATCCATTTCTACAGCGAGTAAATCATTCTCCCCGTTGTTTTTGGCTGCTGCTACTGCTGCTAAATTGGAAATACCAAACAAAGGGATATTCAACTGTTGCGCCACGGTACGAGCAGTAACTACTCCAACTCTAGTCCCTGTAAAGCCTCCTGGCCCTTTTGCTACCGCCATAAATTCAATATCCTGCCAAGTTTGAGGAGCGAGAATTTCTTGTAAATACTGATGTAGTCCCGATGCCAAGCCTCTGCCTAAGTCCCATATCTGAGTGCGACTATCCCCATCATACCCTCGACAGTTCCTATAACGGGGGGAACCCCCGCAACGGACTGTCTCGCAATTATTAATAGCTATTCCCAGTTGTGGTGTACTAGTATGGAGTGCGATCGCATATTTATTGTTATTTAGACTGTGCATATATTGGACAACTACGACAATGATAAATGTTTAATGACTACATCCTCGAAGGAGGATAAATGTTTAATGAAATGAATGTAGCGAATATTGAACCAGGAAATCGTCCTCCTGTAAATAAGATTACCCCTGGACAGTGGATTAAAAGAAATCTTTTTAGTACTTGGTACAACTCCATTTTGACTGTAGTTAGTCTTTGGTTGATTTATTGGGTTGTTTCTAATCTAATTATCTGGGCAAGTACTCAAGCACAATGGCAGGTATTAAAAGCTAATTGGCGACTGTTTTTTGTCGGACGATATCCCGTAAAATCTTTGTGGCGTGCTTGGGTAACGTTGGGAGTGATTGTTGGTTTAGGGGGAATTTCTTGGGGCATATTTGCTAATGAAGCGAGGAAATTATTTGATCGACGTATTCTAATTGTTTTAGGAATTGTTGCTGCGACTTGTTTTGCAGTAGCTATCCCAGGGGGAATTAAATCCAGCCTCATTTTAATCGGAATGTTATTACTATTAATTGTTGCTGCTGTGGTTGGCAAACAAATCGGTAAGAAGTTGCCCAGTATTGGTAGCTGGTTGCCTTTATTATGGCTATTAGCCTTTAGTTTAAATGTCTGGCTGTTGCTTAACGGCAACAATGTAAAGCTCGATCGCATTAGCGGTTTGATGTTAACTATTCCTATAGCTGTAGTTAGTATTGTTCTTTGTTTTCCCTTTGGAGTCTTGCTAGCCTTGGGTAGACAAAGCGATTTACCCGTAATTCGTTGGCTATCGATCGCCTATATTGAATTGGTGCGAGGATTCCCTTTAATCACCATCCTGTTTATGGCGCAGGTGATGCTACCTTTAGTATTGCCTCCTGATGTCCGTCCAGACAGAGTAATTAGAGCGATCGCAGGGTTTACAATTTATAGTGCAGCCTATTTAGCTGAAAACGTTCGAGGTGGATTACAAGCCATTCCCAAAGGGCAAACCGAAGCAGCCAAAGCATTAGGACTAAATTCAGTTTATACCCTCAGTTTTATTGTTCTTCCCCAAGCACTCAGAACCGTAATACCCAGTATGGTAGGACAGTTTATCGCCTTATTTAAAGATACATCTTTGCTGGCGATCGTCGGTCTAACGGATTTACTGGGTATGTCTCAATCAATTATTGCCAATCCTAAATATCTAGGACGCTACGGAGAAGTATATTTATTTGTAGCAGCGATTTATTTTATCTGCTGCTACGCCATGTCTTTGGCTAGTAGAAAATTAGAAAACAATCGGTGATTAACTATTTTACAATCCTAATAAATCCCAGAAATTGACTTTATAACTAGTTGATTGAAATCCTCTAGTTTTAGGCTTAACAGCAGTGGATTGTAAGGCTGGATCGAGAATTGAATCTAAAGCGGTGCTAGCAACTGCTTGATTATCTCGATCTTCATCAGCAGAGACAAGAGTAAACAATGGTAGTTCACATGGCTCAGTTTCACCCGATACACATACAGCAGGTGAGCTAGTCATGTCTTCATCATCATTAAAAACTACCGAGGCGTTGAAAGTTAAAGATGATAAATCGTTTCCTTCTGCCATGTAGTTATTGAGCTTTTGAGTCACGGAATTACACAATTCTTCTGGGGTATTAGAAACGCTTGCTGGATCGAGATTCCAATGAAAAATGGGTTGCTCCGCACCACTAGTGGTTTTGGCTATAGTAGTTGGTGTTTCTTGGTTTGATAGGCACTGAAATTCTACATCTGTTGCGATAACAGGTTTGTCAGGAATGAAAATTATGCCAAGAGTGACTGTCACCGATGTTGCTAAGGATAATAAATATTGGTTTTTCATGAGAATAAATTATAAAAGCTACTACGTATATATACGCTTATATTTTAAAAATTATACAGTTAGGGAAATATTTATTAATTAGCCTGACAAAAACTTTAATCTTTGCTGTTGCTGATTTCACGAATAGAATATGCTTGATTTATATGAAATCTTTTTTATATTTCCCTAAAAAAAACTAGGATAAATAAATGACTATTGAAAATCCATCTAATTCAAATATTGCTCTACCGAAACGTCAGGTAGGAATGCTAACTATTTTCCGTCTCGGTTTATTCAACATGGGATTGGGACTCATGGCGGTACTAACCTTGGCGGTATTAAATCGAGTCATGATTAGTGAGCTTGGTATTCCTGCAACCATTACAGGGGGAATTTTAGCCACATCTTTATTTGTGTCTCCTGCAAGGGTATGGTTTGGACAACTATCGGATCGCAAGCCTTTGTTTGGTAAACATCGTACTAACTATGTACTTTTAGGGACAGCTATATTTGGTTTTGCCGTCTTTTTAGCCGTACAGGTAATGTGGCAACTGGGGGCAGTAGTTAGGGATAATGGTGGCTGGTTATGGAATGCTCAAACTATTGGCTGGAGTGCCGTTTTAGCTCTGATCATGGCTATTTATGGCATAGCAGTTAGCTGTAGCTCGACACCTTTTACTGCTTTACTGGTAGATATTACCGAAGAATCTAGACGCTCGAAATTAATTGCGATCGTTTGGTCGATGTTAATGGTAGGTATTGTGATTGGAGGAGTTACGGGAAGTATAGTCTTCAAGAAGATCGAAGCAGAAGGAGTAACCGCAGGTAATATTCCCCTGGAAGCTTTGCAACCATCAATTAATACTGTGTTTGGCATTGTACCTTTTTTGGTTATTGCTTTGGCTTTTGTTGCCACTGTAGGGGTAGAAAAGAAATATTCTCGTTTTGCTAGCAATAGTACCACAAGCAACCGTGAAGACAGCATAACTATTGCCAGGGCGATAAAAGTACTAACTACCAGTCGCCAAACTGGAATCTTTTTTACCTTCTTGTCAATTCTCACTATCGGTTTATTTATGCAGGAGGCTGTACTCGAACCCTATGGAGGAGAAGTCTTTGGCATGAGTATCGGTGAAACAACTAAACTAAACTCTTTTTGGGGAATGGGAATTTTGTTTGGTTATGCCGTAACGGGATTTAAAATCATTCCTACTCTAGGTAAAAAATATACGACTAAGATAGGCTGTATTGCAGTCGCGCTATGTTTTGGCTTGATTATCCTGGCTGGCTTTACTCAACAACCAAAAATGCTGCAATCTGCAATGGTATTCTTTGGTATCGCAGCAGGAATGGCTACTGTTGGGGGAATTAATCTGATGTTAGATCTCACCGCAGCAGAAACAGCAGGGACTTTTATTGGTGCGTGGGGATTAGCCCAAGCAATGTCTAGGGGTTTGGCAACTTTTATTGGTGGAGTGATTTTAGATATTGGCAAAAATATTTTTGCTACACCTTTGATGTCTTATAGTCTAGTGTTTGTAATTCAAGCCTTGAGTATGTTACTTGCGATCGCATTTTTGGATCGTGTTGATGTCAAAGAATTTAAAGACAATACCCAAAAAGCTCTTTCAACAGTTATGGAAGGGGATTTGGATGGATAATACTAAAAACAACCAGCTTCATTTAAAAACAACCAGCTTCATTAATTTGTTACAATAAACCTACTTCATAAATGTAAAAAATCAATGAAGTATCTCAAATACTCAAGCATAGCAGTTAAATATCTCAAATATCTGAGCATAGCAGTAATCAAGGCGTAAACCGCCTAAATTTAATAGGAAAGTATCAAGCGATTGATTGATAGAAGAAACTACCGAAACAACTATCAAAGTGCTACCAACATTGTCGATCGCATAAATACGCCTAACTGAACAAGCTAGTATGGAGATCGAATACTGTGACATATCATGATAGAGAACGACTATGGTCGTTGATTATTGGTGCTATTGATAATTTAGAACAAGTAGCAAGAGCTAGAGAGTTGACTAATATTCTCTGGGATATTAATGTCAAAACTAATAGAACAGACCAGGACTGGACTAGAATGGAAATTCTACTCGAATCCTATGAAAGAACTATAGATGAACCTCTAGAAGCTGCTCTATCGGATTTGAGAGAATTAGTACAAATCATGACTATATAATCTCAGTCATAAATATCGATTGAATAATATCGACGACTCGCCATAAGTATTTGTATTTGTATTTGGCGAGTTTGAATATATAAGTTATAGATTAAACGCTTTTTTAATACCCCGATTTTTGCCAGAAATAAATAACTACACAAGTAAATATCAGAGGACATAAAAAAATGACTTTAGCAATTCAATCGCAATATTCAATTTAATTAATTCTTTTACATAGTATTCATTATTTATGTCCAATAAAGAATTTTTGCTTTGGGAAAGCGTGTATCTATTTCCGTCTGAATAAAATCTTTTAATTCATTCATCGTATCTCGCTCATAGACATATTTGACTCCACCAAATTTATTACGCTTTTGACTACGGTTTTCGTTACTTAAATCTAATTTGCTGTTGGGATACCATGTCTGCAATACTTCTTTCGACTTGGGTGTAAAACGGTGCGTAATTAGTTCAAAAGTCAAGTCGCATTCAATATTAATCGCCTGTTCAATTTGATTAAATAACTCAGTATAGTGATGTTGCCAATCTGCGATCGCCATAATTGGAGCAATAACGATACCCACAGGATAACCATTTAAAGCTAGCTTACGTAAAGCCTCTAGCCTGTTTTCTACTGTAGCTGTTCCCCCTTCCATCGAGTGACTTATAGGGTCAGCATTAACGCTAATACGACAGCGAGTGTGCTTGTTATGGGGTAAATCTAATAAAGATTCTACGCGATCGAACTTACTTACCCAACGCAAATAGGCTTTATCCCTTGTGCCAAAGTAACGAATACATTCAGCCAAGCTACCAGTTAAATGCTCTATCCCCAACGGATCGGTATAACAACTCACTTCATAGGTGGTTTGATCTTTCTGTTCATAATTACTCAAATTAGCTAAAATCTGCGGTAAATTGGCGTAGGCTTTGACTACAGGCACACCCGAAAGACTTCCTGCAAGATAACAATACTGACAGTGTGCGGGACAACCTTGAGCTAAATGGAATTGCCAGTCGGCAGAAGGAGGAATAGGAGTTAATTTTAGTTGACCAGCAGGAGCATTGACAATTGCCAAAGTGTTTTTTGCGATCGCATAGGTTTCTCGTTCATTTTCCCCCCGCAGTCCAGTTATCCTATTTTGAGATAGTTTGTGAACGGGAATATCAAAGCTTTTGACGCGATCAATAATTTGTTGTCCCCAAGGTTCATCATAAGCAGGGGGGGTAACTAAGACTTGTTTGGGTAGCCAAAGTAAGGTTTTTTTGCTAGTAGTTTTAGTATCGGTAATCATTAAAAGATAAATGAATATATAGTGTCTATAACTTAAATTAGGCAAAAAAACTTCAAACAAACACCTACTATAGACAGAGAATTAAATACAAGAAAGAGATCGCTTTTGATTCAAAAGCGATCTCTTATAAAGCTAATGGCTAAAAGCTTATAGCTAATAGCTTTATTAAAAACCTAAGCTTTAAACTTCTCCGTAATCCGTTTCATCGCCTCGTTAACATTGTCTCGACTATTAAATGCAGAGATACGGAAATAACCTTCCCCTGCTGCGCCAAAACCAGATCCAGGCGTACCGACTACGTTGCAGTTAAACAACAATTTATCAAAGAAGTCCCAGCTAGATAAGCCGTTGGGAGTTTTCACCCATACATAAGGAGCGTTTGTGCCTCCATATACTTTGATTCCTGCTGCGGTTAGCTGTTCGCGGATAATTTTGGCATTTTCTAAATAGAAAGCGATTAATTCTTTGGTTTGCTTTTGTCCCGCTTCTGAATAAACTGCTTCTGCACCCCTTTGCACAATATAGGATACGCCGTTGAATTTGGTCGCTTGACGACGATTCCACAGTTGCCATAATTCTACATCCGAACCATCTTTGGCTTTACCTGTAAGACCTTTGGGAACTACGGTTAAAGCGCAACGAGTACCTGTAAATCCTGCATTCTTGGAAAAAGAACGAAATTCGATCGCACAGTCTTTTGCACCCTCTATTTCATAAATAGAGTGGGGTAAATCTGGATCAGTGATGAAAGCTTCGTAAGCTGCATCAAACAGGATTAAAGAGCCATGTTGTTTGGCATAGTCTACCCAAGCTTTGAGATGTTCTTTGGTAGCAGTCGCCCCTGTAGGATTATTAGGAAAACAGAGATAGATTAAGTCTACCTTTTCACTGGGGATTTGAGCAGTAAAATCATTATCCGCACTGATAGGCAGATAAACTAATCCTTCGTATTTACCACTTTCGTCTGCATCTCCTGTATGTCCTGCCATGACGTTAGTATCGACATACACGGGATATACAGGATCGGTAACGGCAATTTTATTATCCTTGCCAAAAATATCGAGAATATTACCGCAATCGCATTTAGAACCGTCTGAGATAAAGATTTCTGAAGCATCAATATCACAACCGCGAGATTGAAAGTCATGTTGAGCGATTTTGTCTCTTAACCACAGATATCCCTGTTCTGGTCCATAACCTTTAAAAGTAGAGCGATCGCCCATTTCTTTAGTCGCTTCGATAATTGCATCGCGACAGGCAGCAGGTAAGGGTTCGGTGACATCGCCAATACCTAATTTGATGATTGGTGCATCAGGGTTATCTGCCCCGTAAGCACTGACTCTTCTACCAATTTCAGGGAATAAGTATCCTGCCTTTAATTTGAGATAGTTGTCGTTAATTGTTGCCATTAATTTTCTTGCTACGAACGTCACTAATTAATTATCAACGATTGGCGAACAATTATTCAGTCCTGTGCTTCAAGAATTAAACAAAATCTTTTTGTATTCATGCTAATTACTAAATCTAGAAAATGGGATTGGGTTTAGTTTGTTCTCTTTCAACTGCTGCAAATAGCTCTTTAAAATTACCTTGACCAAAACCTTGAGCTTGGTGTCTTCGTTCAATAAATTCCAGAAAGAAAGTAGGCTGTTCAAAAATAGGTTGGGTAAAAATTTGCATTAGCAAAGATTGAGGATTAGCGCGATCGCGATCGACTAAAATATGCTTTAGCGCGATCGCTTTATGCTCTTCAGAATTCAAACTTAAAGCACTGTCTAGCTGCTGATAATAGGATTGGGGAATACGGAGAAAAGCAACATCATTTCTCTGCATTCGAGCCACATCTTTAATTAGATTTTGCGATCGCAATGCTAAATGTTGAATTCCCGATCCGCCATTTAAATCGATGAATTCTTGAATTTGGGAATTATTGGAAGTAGGTTCATTGATGTTAAATTGAACTTTGCCACTTTCATCAATCAAAGCCTGACTATATAATCCTGATGTTTTGGTTTTAATATTAAAACTTTGCTGAATCTTAAACCCAAACAAAGCCTGATATAGTGCGACCGCTGAATTTAGTTTACCAACAGGCACATTAAGTACAACATGGTCGATATCGGTAATTTGAGAATCAGCAGAATCTACAGTTGTTCCTTTAGATAAACCACAATCCAAATCGCCAATCGTTTCTTCAATCAGGGTATGTCGTAAAGAATCCCATCCTTGAATTTGAGCCTGTTTAAATTCACCCTGAGATGATTTTAAAGTCTGAAGAGGTTGTAAAATCTTTAAGCCCAAACCCCTTGCCCGATCGATAATCGATTGAATGTTATTGACGCGAAAGGCGATATCGGCAACTCCAGAAGGATGAGCATCAAGATAGCTAGCAACTGGACTACTACTATTTAAAGGCGAAGAAAAAACCAGACAAGCAGAATTTAGAGAAATCACCTCACTGTGGGTATGTTCATTAGTATCCCTAGCGATCGCTTTAAAACCAATGTTGCGAATAAACCAGTCTTTTGTTCTTGCTGCATCTCTAGTATAGAAATGAACGCGGTCGATCTTCATAAAATTCTAAAGAGTGTAACTGTCTAGGCTGTCTATTTTGTAGCAGTAATTAAACCAAAGCGAATCAATCCTCTGTCATAGCCACGACTCATCAAATTAAGTGATAATGCTCCTTGGATAGTTTGCCAACCCGCTTGTGCCAAACCCACAACTGCTTGAGGTGTAATGGCAGAATCAATTACTACATCCCAAAAAGGCGCAACCGCAGTTGACCAATCATCTTCTTTTAAATCTTTAAAACCACATTCAGTTGCGATCGCTCTATACTCAGATAAAGAAATTACATAAGGCAAACAGTACACTCGATAGATCTCTTTGAGATGAGCAATTTCACTCTTGGTTAAATCCCCCGCCAAAGAATCAGTTTCCCGATGACACCAAGTAGCAAAAATCATCTTTCCTCCTGGTTTTAAGACGCGATAGCATTCAGCTAAAAATTTAGCCTTATCTGGCATATGTTCGCCACTTTCCAACGACCATACCAAATCAAAGGTATTATCGGCAAAAGGCATATCTAAAGCATTAGCCACCTCAAAGTTGACTTTGCTATCCAAACCCGCTTCTTTTGCTCTTTCCTTTGCTCTTGATGCCTGTACTGGAGAGAGAGTAATCCCTGTAGCGTTGCAGCCAAACTTTTCGGCTAAGTGCAGAGTGCTGCCACCAATACCACAGCCAACGTCGAGCGCATTTTCAGGAGGATTATCGCTATTGCAATCGCTCCACAGCAATAACTCTTCAATTAATTCTATTTGAGCTTGACGGCGATCGAGCTTGTAGTTACCATTTTTGCCATAGTAACCGTGGTGCATATGCTCGCCCCAAATTTGCTCCCAGAGTCCACTAGAAGCATCATAAAATTCTCGAATATCTTGATATAAGTTATTACTCATAATATTTTGCTTATTTTAAAGATCGAATCGATAGTAATACTGTTATAGCTATAAGCTGTAATCTTTTAAAATTACAAGCTACTGTTACTTTAGCGAAGTCCTTTGCTTTTCGCCGATCTCCATACAAATACGTAAAAAAACATGAATAAACTTAACGATCTTCAAGGACTTCCTTGCAAATTATCGCTATATACGGGGAAATATGTTGTAGAAATTTTTAGTAGCATTCCAGCGCACCAGATTTATTTCTGAATTTCAAATGTAGTGGGATTTCCTTCTGCTACCCCGTCGTAAACTATTAAAATACGATAGCTTGAGTCTGTCTCCATTAGAATTGTCAATCCTTCTGCTCTAGTATTTTTTTTAGCAGGAATTTCGCTCAATAACTTTACGGCTGATGTTTTGTCTGACTTTGATAATTCATCACTGCCATCCCAAAAATAAAGCCGATAATCACTTTCACTATCTCCCACTACATCAGCCAGAATCAGGAAGCCTTCATTTACTGCAACTATATCTCTAATGCCACCACCATCAAGATTGATGCAATGTAACTCATACTTATCGGTGCGATTTATGTCTTCAAATTTGGTTGCTATTACAGGAACATAGTTGCCTTGCAATATTGGCGTGCGAAATCCAAAATAAAGGCGATCCTTTTTCACTGCAATTCCTTCAATATCGATTCCATTTCGCTCGTATGGAATAGTCGCAAATTGACTCAATACTTTATCTTGCGACAGAATTGTTTGCAAGCTTTCTTTCTCTATTGAAGATTCTAATTTACCCGTATCAGGATTTAGCTGCAAACGAAAAACATTTTTGCGATTGTTTTCATTTGACTTAGTTTCTTGCTGGTTTGAGTGCGAACCCACCACATAAACAGTATTGCCAAAAACTGCAATTCCCTCAACATCAACTTCTGCTTTCCCTCCATTTTCTAAGAGCTTAATATTTCTAGCTACTCGATACTTTGATTTCTTTTTATTGGGTTCTAAAACCTGAATAGTATTCCCTTCATCTGCTCCAATCAGAATATATTGATCGACAAAGCCAATGGCACTAATATCTTTGTCTTCAACAATCTTTCCTTTGAATTTAATTTTGTCTGTTAAAGGTAAATCAGCCTGACTAAAAACTTTATTTTGAGTAAGAAATAAAGCGATCGCAGTAGATAAAATGAAAATACCGATCGAACTTGGCTTAATAATCCCATAAATATCTTTTTTCATCCCTTATATATATAGTTAAGCCATTTTGCAGCCAAGGTAATATCAGTGAAGGGAATTTTTATAGAGGGTTTGCGAGACAGTCCGTTGTCATTACGCGGTTTAGCCGTATCGAGGGTAGGATCGTTAAAGGTAAACTCTAAATATGGTTTACCCTTGTTGGGAAGATTGTCTAAATCCACCGCATCATCTCCTACCAATAAATTAATCTCTTCTACATCATCTACAGAAAAACTATCTAACTCCACCATTCCTTTACGGGTCGGCTTTCCCCAAGTAATCTTATTTCCTTTCTTACCCAAAACTGCGTAAATATCAAATTTGGCATTATCAAAATCTGTCGCCCAAACTTTATAAGCCTCTAGCTTTTGATATTCATTCCAACCACTCCACGCCAACCAAATAAAAGCGACTAATAAAGGTAGCCATAACAATCCTCTTTCCATACTGTTTGATAATTATTTTATGCTGCACAATCAGGATAATAAAATTCAGTGTTATTTAGCAATTAAAAGACGTTATATTGCTCTAATATATTTCTATCTAGTTGAAATTTTCTACAGAGTTTATCTTATTTTCATTTAAAAATGCTGATTCTTATTCATAAGTTCATTTAAAAGTTTCAAAAATAAGTGATTATAGTAATTAATCTTACATATGTATTTAGTCAACTAAAAGCACTTACTAAATGTAGGGTATATTTTATCATTTTAAACTGTATCTTTTAAAAACTATGATTGAACTTTTATATTTTGCTTCTCAAATTCAATGTGGTGCTAGTGGAGATTTTTTAAACATTCAAGTTGAGGTTTATCAGAATCAAGAGTTAGTTGAAACCATATCAGTAAATGAGGAGGTTTTACTAAATGTCGATTCTATTAATGATTTGACCTTTAAATATAGTGCCATCAATAATAATACTGGCTGTAGTTTGTCTCTTCCTAGTCAGCGTGTTCTAGCTCCAAATGATTCAGTACCCAATATACCAGGAGTATACGAGCAAGAATCAATTCAAAGTATGCTTGATGGTCTAAATGAATATGAGGAATTGTTTTTAGTTGAACTTGGCACAGCCGATCAAACAAGTCCCGCTTACGATTTACAAGATGTAGTGATCATTGTGGATAATAATCCTCTAGCTGCGATTTTTGCTGATTAATTGTTGATCGCAAAAACCAGGGCGATCGCTAATAATATCGAACTAATATTAATAGTAGACAAATAAAGCGATCGCTTTTATCTTAGCAATTTTGATTAATAAAATTACGCATGTTCTTGTTTAGCTTCCACTTCAATAATTCCCCCACCAAGCACCATGTCACCGCTATATAATACGGCTGCTTGACCAGGAGTTACGCCAAATTGATGCTCGTCAAACATAATTTTGATGCGGGAGTTTCCTAGAGGAATTATTTGCGCCACAACAGGTTTTGAACGATAGCGAATTTTGACTTCTGCGCTAATAGGGGAAGTAGGTGAACCGATAGAAACCCAGTTCATTCGATTAACAGTACATTCAGTACGTCCGCCAGCATTGCGATCTCCGACAATCACTCGATTCATCACCGCATCTAACTTAACCACATATAAGGGATTTGGTGCAGCAACCCCCAAACCTTTCCTTTGTCCGATGGTATAGTGATGAACTCCTGTATGTTTGCCCAATACATTCCCCGCCATATCCACAATGTCTCCTTCTTTTTGCTTGATAAAACGGTCTAAGAAGGTTTGCATATTTCCGTGAGCTTCTACTAAGCATAAGTCTTGGCTTTCAGGCTTTTCTGCTGTAGCTAAATCGAATTGTGCAGCAACTCGGCGCGTTTCTTCCTTGGTTTGATTACCCAAAGGAAATACCGAACCTGCCAACAATTCTTGAGTCAAGTCGTAAAGGAAATAAGACTGATCTTTATTAGGATCGACAGCTTTTAATAGTTGATAGCGATCGCTTTTTTCGTCATAATTAATGCGAGCATAATGACCAGTAGCTATTTTATCCGTTCCTAGTTCTTTTTTGGCATATTCCAGCATCGGCGCAAACTTCACCGCGCGATTGCATTGAGAACAAGGAAGAGGAGTTACCCCCGCTTCATAACCGTTTACCAGATAATCAATAATATTTTCTTTAAAGACATCTCGACTATCCACAATGTGATGGGGGATGTCTAATTCTTCACATAGTCGTGCAGCATCCACCATTCCCTCAGAACAGCATTGACCCTTACCCTTCATTAACCAGAGGGTAAGACCAATCACTTCGTAACCTTGATGATGTAATACGGCAGCAGCGACAGAACTGTCTACGCCACCAGATAAGCCGACAACGACCTTATTCATGGAACTCTACTCGTAAATGCTAACTTCTTTGAATACTGGGGTACTTTCTAAAATATATAGTTTTACGTCTTTTATGATGCGAGCAATCGCACCACCTAAGGAGGATAATTAAATTAATCTCCCTAAAAATACGCAAACTATCTACATATAGATTATCTTATTTTATTTTCGATCTGCACTTTTAGCTAAATGCAACCAGATTAATAAGCTTTTGGAAAAAATCTCTTAAAATCCTCAATTTAGGATAAAAAAACTTCATATTTGCCTGATTTTTTATTTGTCAGCCAATTATGAAGTTTAGATGGACAAAATTTTAGGGGCTAGACAAAAGGAATAAATAATACTATTAGTAGAATATCTGGTCTATCAGATTGAGCTGTTATTTCTAACAGCCAAATAAAAACTATTTTCTCGTTGTTACCATTTAATCTTATGAATTTTACATACTATAAATCCTGCATATTGTTGTTGGGCGGCATTTGCTTGAATGCGATCGTGTTAATACCAGCAAATGCTATAGAAAATAATTTTGATGCTGATCATAAATCTTCTGTTTATCTAGCTCAGAATCCCAAATCAAACGGCAAGGCTAACTCGAGAGAATACACTTTTAAAGCACCTGACAGTAAAAAAATATCTAACACTGAAGAATTAGTAAAAGTTCAAGGTTATAAGGTAGAAGTCTATGGTAGCGAGAAAGAATTATTGCAGCAGGTGAAAGATATTGAACCCGCTGCCTTTATCAAAGGAAATACAATTCAAGTTGGCATATTTAGCACGGAAGCTAATGCTCAAAATTTAGTACAAAAGCTGGCAAGAAAAGGTTTTTGGGCGAGAATAAAAACGCAATAAACAATTAACTGTAGGGTGGGCAATACGATATAAATTTGTTTGTTACTCATAATAGATTCTCTTTGCCCACCAAAAATCATTGAAGCATTAATAATCTTGCAGAGAAGATAAATCCAAAGATTCAAAATCTCGGAAGAATGTTAACAACCGAGTGACTATTTTACTAACCCCCGCTTCAACATTAGATTCAATATTTAAAGGAATCACAGGATCGTGGAGAGACAAACGTAGGAGAAACCAGCCTTTTTCTTCAGAAGAATTGCAGGATATTCTTATTCCTTCATAGTTGTTAGGTACGATCGCCCAATCATCTTGAGTATTGGCAAAATCCTTTAACTTGCCGATGACTTCATTACCATAGGTTTTAAAGTCGTCGGTGTTTATTTTCAATCTAAACTCTTCACTTTCTAATGGTTCTTCTAATTTACTGATTAAATCGGTTAAAGACTTATTTTGTAGTTTAGTTTTAGCCAACTCAACTAATAGCTTGGTAGCTAAATATGCCCCATCATCAAGAAAATAGTTTTCCTTCATTGCCCCATGTCCAGAAGTTTCGATCGCCAGCCAAGATTCTGTACCAGAATTATTTAATTTAACCGATTCATTAATAACGTTTTTATAACCCCGTTTAAAGCGATGATGTTTGCCCCCTAGCTGTTCGATAAACTGAGTTAAACCATCGGAAGTAATAGAATCTGTCACAACAGTAGAACCTGGATGTTCTTGTAAAACCACTGCCGAAATAAGAGCAATCATGCGGTTGCGATTAATTTCATTTCCTTGAGCATCTACTGCTGCAACGCGATCGACATCGGTATCAAAAATGATGCCAAAGTCGGCTTTATTATTAATAACCGCACTGCAAATTGCTGCCATTGCTTCTTTGTTTTCTGGGTTAGGAATATGATTGGGAAACATTCCATCAGGGTCAAGAAATTGGCTTCCAGTAGTATCTGCACCCAAAGGTTTTAAGACTTTATCCACATAAAAACCCCCTGCACCATTACCCGCATCAACCACTATTTTCAATCCCATCAAAGGCTTCTCATAGTTGTCGGGATGATTAACACCTTTGCGAACAGTATCAACTAGTTTGGCTGCATAAACCGCAATAAAGTCATCGCTTTTTAGTTTCCCTTTTGTATCGCTACTAATTGTCTTACCCGATTGAGCGATCGCTAAAATATCAGAAATATCTGGTTTACCCAAACCACCTTGGGGAGTAAAAAACTTCAAGCCATTGCGATTGAAAGGTAAATGACTGGCAGTAAGCATAATTGCCCCATCACAGTTAAATCCATCTGTGATAGTACTCATAAACATCGCGGGAGTAGAAGCAATATCGAAGTTATAGACTTTAGAACCTGCGATCGCAATTCCTTCTGTTACTGACTGGCTGAGAGTTTCCCCCGACAGGCGACTATCTCGTCCAATACCAAAACTCAATTCTGTGGTGGGTTTCCCCGCTTTCTGACTCAGCCAATTAACAAAAGCATTACCCAAGGTGTGAGCGACTTCTGGAGTCAAATTCACTGATTCACCTTCAACACCTTCTAGTGCCACACCGCGAATATCCGAACCGTTTTGCAGCTTTTTCCAGTCAATGTTATTCATTTATTAATAGTTAATTGTTAATGCTTGCTTGCCAAATATTCTAGATGTATCTTCTAGAATATGACCCAATATATAACTATCTTTTTACAACGCTGTTGATTGGATGTATGAAATCACAACGAATGAATTAAATGTTCAATGTTTAATGCTCAATGATAAATGTTCAATGATAAATGTTCATTGTTCATTGCTTATTTCTCTATTATTCATCTTCCAGAGTAAACCAGAGACTAAGTTAGTAATAACATGAGCCACCACAGGAACAAGCAAATTTCCCGTGATCAAGGCACAATATCCCAATGCAAAGCCGACAATGGTTGCCCAGACTACATAAGGCCATTGTCCCGCACCGCTGAGATGCAGTACGCCAAATAAGACGCTCGATAGTGCCACAGCAGCGATGTTTAAGCCCAACGCTGGCAACATTATGCCCCGAAATAATAGTTCTTCGCTCAATCCTGGTAATAGTCCCAGCCAGATTAGATCCGTCCACATTAGGGGTTTAATTACTAATTCAAGGTACATATCGGCACTACGGCGATACTCTGGCCAAAGACGATATATGATACCGCTGGTAATAGTAATTCCTACTGCTAGCCCTAAACTCCATAGCAAGGCTTGGGAATTGAACTGGATCGATAATAGTTGAACAGCCCCTAGTTTTTGCCATATTTTTGCGATCGCCAGCAAGAAAATAGCAGTGATACCCATAAATACTAATATCTGGGTACGGCTTAGGGGTTCGAGTTCTGGATTATTAGGATTTACCACAGGTTTTTATAAACAACGAAGGGAAGATATATCGGGATTAAATACTTGAGGATTAACGCCAGCTTTACGAGCAACTAAAACTCCTAAGGCTTCTAAATAGGAGCTGACTTTGGTTACTTTGATGCCTAAAGGCTCTGGAGGAACATTAATTTGAGTTGTGTTATTGGTTACGGCAATTATTTCAGTGGATGAATTAGCAAAGCTCAACATGGCACTGCCACCACAGGCACTATAGGGAACGATCGCAGCATCCACCGATTCTGACAAAATAGTATCAGCGGTAAATGATTTAGCCTTAGTAGCAAATTGAGGGGCGCGACTCAAGCCCACCAACACACAGGGAAGAAAAGTATAGCCCAATTCTTCGGCAGCAGCACGGGGCGATACATCTGGATCGACGGCTAAGGGCATGAGTGCGGGAGCGTGGGCAGCAGGAATACCAAAATTACGCACAATCAAGTGAGAAATGACTGCTTCTGCCCCTGCAAGGTGGTCTACACCCGATCCGTGACGATAGTTTTGTAGTTCTATACTGTCATCATCATCGGGAAAACGCGCCACTACAGCGATCGCTTCTGCACCACCCTGATGAATTAGTTTATCCGCAGCCCGTAATAGGCTACCTGGATTGCCAATTGTCCCCCAGCTTGCCCCAGAATCAGCAGTACGCAACTCTACTTCTAAGGGAGCATCCGTCACTACATAGTCTGTCAAACTTAGCCCCAATGTTCCCCTGGCTGCATCTGCTGCCTGGATATGTCGCAGACGTAATTCGGGTTCGATACCGCGATCGAGCAACAGTCCAATTTTGTTTTGTCGTGCTGGGTTCAAGCCCCACTTTCCCGCAGCAAAACGATCCAAGCCATAGCCTTCGACATAATAAGTATTATCCAAAGACCAATATAGCTGTGCGCCGTTGAGGACATTGGGATGGGTAATCAGGCGATCGCTAATGCTCGCAACAGCCCTAGCTACTGGTAGAGCATCTCCTGCATAACCACCGATAGCTGCACCGACTCCTGTGGGAACAATAAGAACAACAGTAAAGTTCGACATTTAAAAAAACTAGTTTTCTTTAGTGACAATGGCTTCTACCGTTGCTGTTTGTTTATCTTTGTCCACCGCTGTTACAGCCCAGCGTAGGGGTTCACCCTCTTTTTCTAGTTGGGATTCAATTTCTTGTTGAAGTTTGATGGGAGTTTCTTGAAGATCTATTTCAGCGGTAATAAAGTGAGTAGTCATTATTTTTGCCTTAGCTAGTAGTAAACATTTTCTACTTTAAGATGCACAAATCGTAAAATTAAAGGTAATAGTTAATATTTTTTGATTATTTATTACTTAAAACGTTGCCAACTTAAAAAAACTAGATACAAAGCAAGACTTTTGACCCCCGCCAGTCTTTAACCAATATTTTTATATTTAAGGAATTTTAAGATGAAATTAATCAGTTTATGTTTGATTAGCTTAAATGCTTTTATTTTTCCCACTTTTGCTTTTGCCGAGTCTTTACCGCAAAATAATACTCGCGATCGCGAAGCGTACCCTGCGGGTAATCGCACTTATTTAATTACTCAAGCAGAGGGCGAGGTAGAACAAGAAGAAGAAGATTCTAAGTCGGAAGATGATGAGTCGAAAAAAAAAGAAAAGGCAGACGAACCTACTCCAGAAGAAATTGCTCGCTTAAAAAAACTAGCCACGGCAGATCAGCTATATTTGTCTGGCTATAAAGGTGAGGCAAAGAAACTATACCGCAATACCAAAGAAGTTTGGGAACTTGAAAAACAAGCAGCAAAACATGATGAATCAATAGAAGTGTTTGAAGATCCTGCAAAATTAAGTCCCGCAGGTAAAGTATTCTGGCGTAACTATCAAAAAGGCAAAGAACAAGGATTGCAGAGTAAGGTTGTCAGTGCTTTAAAGTTATTAACTACTAGAGAGCCTCAGTTTATTTCTGGTCATATTCATTATGCCCAAATGTTGCAACAATATGAAAGAGAAGCCGAGGCTAAAAAAGTATTAGAAAAAGCAGCTAGTCGTTATCCCACCCAGCCTAAACTAGTTAAAGCCAGAATCGATAATCATATTGCCACAGAAGAATGGTTAGATGCTTCGATATTAGCCCGTCAATTTGCTTTATTTAATCCCGATCTGCCTGAAGCAAAAAAAATGGACTTACTAGCGGATGAATATTTAGCCGAATATCGAAGCGATCTCAAGTCCAAAATAGCTTTTAATGCAATAGGAAATGCGATCGCTGGTACGGTGGGTTTTGCTTTAACAGGCAGTTTGTTTGGTCCTCTTTCTGCTCTAGAAACTACCTCTATGGTGCTACGGGGAGAATCGGCGATGGGGAAAGAAAGCGTCGTACAAGCCAAGAAACAGCTACCTCTAATTGAAGATCCAGAAATTACTGAATATGTAAATAAAATCGGTCAGAAAGTTGCTGCTGCATCGGGTAGAGAAGATTTTGAATATGAGTTTTTCGTCATTATGGATGATGATTTAAACGCCTTTGCACTCCCTGGAGGAAAAGTATTTGTCAATGCAGGTGCAATTATGAAAACCGACTCAGAATCAGAGTTAGCAGGATTATTGGCACATGAAGTTTCTCACGCAGCCTTATCTCATGGTTTTCAATTAGTTACCCAAGGAAATCTTACCGCTAACGTTGTCAGATATATTCCTTATGTGGGTAATGCAGCGACTAGTTTGATTGTCATGAACTACAGCCGAGGAATGGAAAAGCAAGCCGATCTTTTTGGAACGAGAATTTTAGTCAACTCTGGCTATGCTGCTGATGGTGTGCGCAATTTGATGGAAAAGCTGCACAAATCTCATCAAGAAGATGAAGAGAATTCTGAACCACCAGAATGGCTATCTAGTCATCCTAACAGCCAACAAAGGATTGAGTATATGGAACAGTTGATTGTTGATAATAATCTAAATCGCTTTGCCTATGAAGGTGTATCTCGTCACCAGAATATTAAACACCTCGTTAAAGATAAGTGGCAGAAATATGAAAAATGTATTGAAGACGTGGTGACTTTAGAAGAAGCTAGAAAATGCGCTAGAGAGGAAGCAGAATCTAAAACAGATAAAGAGGAGAAGGTTAAGCCAGAAAATGACGATAGCAAATCTGATGAACAGAAGTAATTTATTTAAGGTACTGAGGGGCAAATTAATCTTTAGTACTTTTTCATTTTTAACTGTCGCGATCGCTAAAATTAATAATGGATCGATTGATCGATTGTAACAGGAGCATCTCCTTTATCAGTTGTGAACAGTCTGTTTTTTTATGTAGTTCTATAAATTGAAATGAATATAGTACATATTTATTGTATATGTGCGATCGCTAATAAGATACAAACATAAAAATAATTTCTCTTCACGAAACAAAAGCAATCATTTTATCAACTGCGTATCTCTCAAATAAAAATTAGTTTTTGCCAATCGCAAAACCTCAAACGCCTTCTCTAAGTGATTATACGGACATTTCACCTTAAGTCTCTTTATTTAAAAAGTGATAAATTACGTATTTTCACTGGGCATTTAAAGTTTTTGCGGTTATAAAGTTCTTATGAAGTTTAGATAAAGGGTTTATAAAGTAGACGTATTTATTCCAGATAGAGCTTTTGCTCATAAAAATTACCGAACCTGATTTGATGCGCTGCTTGAAGAAAAAAAGAATACTCGCTTGATTAATTGATTACTACTTATTTCGTCGTCTCTGTATAGAGGATATTTATTATGAATTCATTAATGGACTTGTCTAATATCTCAGTCGCTAAGGCTGTAGAACTCGAACAAATACGCCATTCCTTTTTGTCTGAGAAAGGAAAGTCAGAATATGAGTCACAACGTAAAGTGAAATACAAATTTGCCAGCAATTTTTCTGATAGCAAATTCGACCGAGAAAACGGCTTTGAACCCGTTGCTCATCAATGGTTCAACTTAAACCACCTCAAAGAATGTTTAATTGGGATGAGCAAAAGAGCTAATGTTAATACTAGATACTTCAATGTGGAGGCAAAATAATGTCATATCTTGATGATAGAGAACAGTTATCTTCATTGATTATTAGTACCATCGACAATTTGGAACAAATGGTAAGAGCTAGAGAATTGACCAACATTATTTGGGATGTAAATGTTGAAAAAAGCAAAATCCAACAAAATTGGGTGAAAACTGAAATTTTATTGGAATCTTACGAGAGAACTAGAGATGAATCTTTAGAATCTGCACTATCAAATTTGAAAGAGTTGGTAGAAATTATGACTAGCTAAATTTGATCCATCTAAAATCAATTTGATAAGTTGACAGCTCGTCATAAATGCTTTTATTTACGGCGGGTTTCATTCTTTTGCTGACAAGCATTGTTTTTGATTGTTTACCCAAAAAGTAAGATGAGTACTACTTATGCTTATTGCCTTTTATCTAGTTTTGCTTCTAATCATGACTAGACATCTCGAATATTAAAACTTCTATATTTTTTTAATTGGAAATAGTATTGCTTTGTTCTCTTTTTGATAGATTGATATCAGAGCGAGTGAGCCACCAAGCCCAGGCAATTAAAACAAACTGAAAAGGTAATCTGATTGCCTGAAACCAATTCCCGTCGGGTATGTTGTCAATGTGAATGTTATTGACCGCCATATTGATATTAGCTGGATAAACTGCAATATAAAGCAATACAAAACCCCATGCAGCGACTTGGCTTATTCCAGGAATTAATAAACCAATTCCACCTAAAACTTCTAGAACACCAGTAAAGTAGACAATTTCAGCAGGATAGGGCAGAAAACCAGGGACTATCTTAATATAGACACCATCTGCAAAGAAATGTGATAGTCCAGCCAGCACCATAAGTACGGCCAAAAGAATTCTAAAAGTCTGCTTCTTTTCTAAAATTAGTTTTGTAAATAGTTTTTTAACTGTTTCCATAATTGATAATGTAAGAATAATTGATAATATAAAAATGAATAATGGACAATGGAGAACTATTGTTAATTATCCATCGCCCATTATCGATCGCTCTTTCTATGCTCCTACTACGACTCCACCATTGGGATGTAATACTTGCCCTGCGAAATAAGAAGAGTCATCTGAAGCTAAGAAGACAAAGCTTGTAGCAACTTCAATAGGTTGACCAGGACGTTTCATGGGAACTTGCTTACCAAAGCCTTCTACTTGTTCGGCGGGGAAGGCATCGGGAATGAAAGGAGTCCAAATAGGACCAGGAGCGACTCCGTTTACACGGATACCTTTTTTGAGTAGGGATTGAGATAAAGAGCGAGTAAACGCCAATATTGCCCCTTTGGTTGTGGAATAGCTTAATAATGGTGCATTGCCTTTGTAAGCATTGATTGAAGTAGTGTTAATAATCGAACTACCTTCTTTCAAATGGGGGATAGCTGCTTTGCAAAAGTAGAACATGGAAAAGATATTGGTACTGAAGATGCTACCTAAACGTGCTGAGTCTATTCCTTCTAAAGTTTCGGGATCTTCCATATACTGTTCGGCAGCATTGTTAACTAGGATATCTAATCTACCTAATTCGTCCACTGTCTTTTGGACTGATTCTGCACAAAACTTTTCGCCACTAATATCTCCAGGAAGTAGTAAGCATTTTTGTCCTTCTGCTTCAACTAATTCTTTAGTTTTCTTGGCATCTTCATGTTCGTTGAGATAGACAATTGCTACGTCTGCGCCTTCTCTAGCATATAGCACGGATACAGAGCGACCGATTCCACTATCACCACCAGTAATCAGAGCTACCTTACCTTTTAGTTTGTCGCTACCCTTATAACTTTCGCGATCGTACTGAGGCTGGGGGTTCATTTCTGATTCTATTGCAGGCTGCTTGTTTTGCTCCTGTGCGGGGATTTGATCTGGGGAGATAACCATTATTTCTTTTCTTGATATGTAATTAATATTTTTAGATGACGCGATCGCACGACTAATTCAAACAACATGACTCAATCATTTTGCGTTGTTCAAACTATGCCAATCGGGTTCAGCTACAGTTAATCTAAGAAAAAAAGCTCAAAATAAAATATGTCACAAGGTAGATTTTTAAAAATATTTTGTCACCAAATAGTTATATCTATTACTTAAGACAGGTGAAGAAGGAGTGCGATCGCCCATAATATGGTAAAGAATTATGTTTTAGAGGTAATTTTCAGATGGAATTTAAAGTATCCACATTAGACACAAAGGATCAGGCAGAAAATCTTAAAAAAACTATTGTAACTTCTGAGCCTAATGCAGACGTAAACATAGATTTAGATTCTAAGAAAGTAACCATAGAATCTGAAGCATCTAGTGAAACTTTCAAGCAGCTGATCGTTGCAGCGGGACACAAAGTTAGTTAGAAAGATAAATTTGAATCGATAATAAAAGATAAAAAATGCAAATACCACCAGAAATAACTTATCGCGATATTGATAAAACAGACAAAATAGACTCTTTAGTACATGAGAAAATAGCTAAACTAGAACAATTTTGTGACTACATTACTAGCTGTCGCGTCGTATTAGAAAAAGCCCACAAAAATCCTAGTAGTGGTTCGCCCTACAGAGTTAGTATTGATATTACTATTCCTCACGGAAGAGAACTAGCAGTAACTCATAATCCCGATGAAGGAAAGCAATATCCTCCTTTAGAAGCAGTAATTAGAGATGCTTTTGAAGCAGCACGTCGCCAGTTAGTAAGTATCACCACAGAACAAAAAGGCGATCGCAAAACTCACCCCGAACAAGAGATCGGCGCAATTATTACTAAATTGTTTACTGACCAAGATTATGGTTTCATTAAAACCATAGATACTGGCAGAGAAGTATATTTCCATCGCAATAGTGTTGCCAATAGAAATTTCGATGAACTATCTGTAGGTAACGGGGTTAGGTTCAAAGAAACAGAAGGAGAAATGGGACCTCAAGCTACCACTGTGATGATTCTCGACCAACAAAATTCTGCTTCGGAAACTGAAGCTGATTCTGTTCCCTCTGCGGTAGAAAAACCATTGGGATGGGATTAATTATTTATTCCTAATAGAAAACTGAATAATAGCGATTAGTTATTAAATACTGTCTTATTTTTAAGGCGGTTTTTTATTGTAGGTATAATCTATATTAATCTTATTTAAAGTCTGTTTTTGAATATTTAATATTAGTGTTTACCAAGAACAAATTTTGTATCTAGCAAAGATTAAAAATAAACAATAGGGAAATAAAGACATTTACTACAGTGTTTAATTTGGGTTGTCTCAGGAAAAATCCAAGTTTTTATATCCTCCCCTCTCAAAAAAGTTTAGTTAGAGTTTGTCTAAGATAATGAGACTAAGTCAGTACGATACAAAAGATTGCTATGACGAATATATCCTTGCTTCTGGAGAACCGCGATCGCAAGTAGTTCCTATAGTGGAGTGGCTACAGGGACTTAATGCGGTCGAACTTCAGCATCAGCAAGAAACTGCCCAAAAACTCTTAGCAGAGAGAGATGTTACCTTTAGGGTGGGAGAGCAAGAGAGAGTATTTCCCTTCGATTTAATTCCCCGTGTAATTCCCGCAGCCCAATGGCGCAAGCTTGAAAAAGGACTCAAGCAACGAGCTAAAGCACTTAATCTGTTTTGTGCCGATATTTACGATCGCCAGCTTATAGTTGACGACGGGATAATTCCCCGTGAAATTATTAATTCTGCCGTAAATTTCATTCCCGAATGTCGGGGGATAAAACCTCCAGGGGGAGTCTGGTGTCACATAAGCGGGACGGATCTAGTACGCGATCGCTCTGGAGAATGGTATGTCTTGGAAGATAACCTGCGAGTCCCTTCAGGAGTGTCTTACACCATGGAAAACCGTAAGGTAATGCAGAAATTGTTGCCTCAGCTCTTGGAAAAATTTGCGATCGCCCCTGTAGATGATTATCCTCAACAGTTTTTGACATCTCTCATGAATTCTGTTCCCGATGGAGTGAGCGAGCCGACTATTGCCATTCTTACCCCTGGTGAAGAATCTTCTGCCTATTTTGAACACGCTTATTTAGCCAAACAAATGGGAGTTCATCTAATAGAGGCAAAGGACCTAACCCTGGAGGATGGCTATTTGCAGATGCACACTGCTAACAGGCAAAAGAGAGTTGATGTTATTTATCGACGGGGAGACCAAGAACTTTTCAATTCTCTAGAATTGGGAGGGAACTATGATTCTGGGACTGCTGCGATCGCCGATCTGTGTCAGCAGGGGAAACTCGCTTTGGCTAATGCTTTAGGTACGGGAGTGGCAGATGATAAAGTCATATATGCCTACGTTCCCCAAATAATTAATTACTATTTGGGTGAAGAACCAATTTTACCTAATGTGCCTACCTATTTATGCTGGCAAGAAGAAGATCGCAAGTATGTTCTCGAACATCTCGATGAACTAGTGGTAAAAGCAGCCAGCGAAGAAGGTGGACACGGAATGTTGATTGGTGTCAACTCTAGTAAGTCAGAACGAGAAGCATTCGCCGAAAAAATCAAATCTCAACCTCGCAGCTATATGGCGCAGCCGACAATTCATCTTTCCAGCATCCCTACGGTATTTGGCGATCGCCTAGAAGGAAGACACACAGATTTACGTCCTTACATTGTTCATCAAGGAGAAGATATTTATGTCTATCCTGGTGGGCTAACGAGGGTAGCAATGGAGGAAGGACAATTAGTGGTCAACTCTTCTCAAGGTGGTGGTAGTAAAGATACTTGGGTAGAGACTAGGTAAGTATCTGTGCAAAATTAAATTCATCTCAAGACTGGGAAAAAAGTTAAAGGGAATATTGTTCTGTTTGTCTTTATTGTTGAAACTATAAATTTACTGTCCTACTACTGCGTAACATCAGCGTCTAAATAATTCTGATTCGTAATGTCAGAAAGAAACAAATTAACCTTTAACCCTTACCCCTTAACCTTTTCCCAGTCATAGCAGATTAATTTGTTTCTAAGGAGTTACATAAGAAATCAACAGCTTAATTACTGCATCTATCGATGAGAGAGATGCAGTTTCATTAGGAGTATGGTATTCAGTGGAAGGAATTTGTAGCGTAGTGCCGTTGATATCTCCCTCTGTTGCGGTGACTAATCGCCCTAACTCAGTTCTACCTAATGAGTATGATGTGTTGTTTATTTTATTTTGAGCTTGAATATAAGTATCTTTATAAGAATAAGTAATTCCCATCTGTTCGCATTTTTGTGCTAATTCAGCAGTTATTCCCGTAGCAAACACACCGCTAGCATCTTGATGGCGCAATACAACCTGCTGTGCCTCTGCTGCCTCACGATCTGGATAAGGACTAGTATCTAAAATTAATAAACGCTGGGTAGTTATCTGCTGTCTTTGAAACCAAGAAAGGGCATAACGCCAGCTTTTTCCCGCTTCCTCTTGTGCGGTAAAGAGTGCTGTCCCCTGAAAGCCTTGTCTAAAAAGATAAATTATAATTGCTGCACTGATTACATTATCTATCTGTGCCGAAACACAGCCATTCTCTATTTTAAGGCGATCCAAAAAAGATACAGGCGTACCTGGCTGTAAGAAATCTAGTCCGTCTAATTCAAAAATTAAATTGTTTCTAGTGGGGCAAATATAGGAATTGGTAATATATCCTTGACCCAAATATGTCCCGACATAGGGTAAATGCGCCTGTACCGCCTGTCCCTGAAATCGATTTTCAATCGTGTGCATCATCTGTTCGGAAACAGAATCTCCAGTCAAGTCGCTACGATTGCTCGCAACAAAAGCAGCATATTGAAATTCATTTGCTCCAGTACATAATAAGCCATGACGATCTATATGAGCCGAAAGCATTAGCTCGTGAGGTTTGCTGCCCTGTGCTACCAAAACACCATGATAGTATTGCACCTCAACCCCAATTTCCTCCAATTCTCGACTTAATACGCGAAAAAAAGAATCTTCACAACCCACAACTGAAGGTTCGCGAATTAATAAGCGCAAGATATTCAAAAAGCTATCTAGCTCTGGATAATTATCTTTAATTGGCTTTGTTTGAGGAATGTCTTTGATAATAGTTAGGTTAGAAGCTTTCATCTAGTTTAGCTTTGGCGCAGCCAAATAACGAGCTCAAATTGTATTATTGACAATACAGCTCTAATTATTCATTTTTCAGTACAGCTTGATACCAGATCGATAAATTAATTTCTGTTACCGATATTTTAGAATATCACTCTAAAACGTCGCCTTGACTTGATAATTTCTCTGATTTTTAGGACTCTTGCGCCACAAATTAGGAGAAGTTCCGTGTAGCTGTTTAAATTGGCGAATAAAATAGCCCGTATCCACATAACCCGTATCCATCGCAATCTGGGCAATCGATCGCTCTGTATCAAGCAACAGTTGACGAGCTTTATCCATCCGTCGTTCGATAATCCATTGCTTAACTGTACGTCCAGTTTTTTGTCGCATAAAGTTGGTTAAATATGCAGGAGAATAACCAACTTGAGATGCAACTTCTTTTAGCTCAAGGGGTCGATGAAAATTCTCTTCAATAAATTCAAATACTTTTGTTGTTTTGCTGCATTTAGGTGACTCATCGCGATTGAAAAAAGATTCGGATCTAGAAGTTTTAGAGTTCGCAGTGTAGCTTTTTTGCAACTCTTCTTTTCTTCTTAATCTAGTAGTAATTGCTGTTAGGAAACGCTCTACATTACAAGGTTTGGTCAAATAATCTTCAGCCCCTAAATCCATACCCAATCTTAAGTCGAACATCGAGACTTTTGCCGTTAAAAAAATAACAGGTATTGCCAAAGTAGAGATTTTTTGACGCAGAATAGACAGTACATCATAGCCATTTATTTCTGGCATCATAATGTCACATACAATTAAGTCTGGATGATGTTGTTGAGCTAATTTTAATCCTGTCCTACCATTGTCTGCACCGATCGCTTTAAATCCTTCAAATTTTAGACAGTTAAGCAAGACTTTTCTGGTTTGTGCCTCATCTTCGATGACTAAAATTGTTTTCATTTGCGATCGTAATCTCTGAACTAAAATTTAATTTGTTACTTCCAATAAATACTTAAATCGGGCATCAAGCAGTAGCTAAAGATACAATGACTACTACGAAAATTCAAAGCGCGATCGCTTAAAAGGCTATGAAACAGAGGATTTAATCGACAAACTGATATTGAATTAGCAAACTTGCGTCGCCAACATCAATCGATCCTTAATTCTGTAGGAGAGGGCATTTATGGCTTAGATGTGGAAGGGAATGTTACCTTTGTCAATCCTGCTGCTGCGTCATTGATTGGCTGGGAAATGGACGATTTAATTGGCAAATCGATGCACGCTATTTTGCATCATTCTAAACCTGATGGTACTGTTTATCCCCGTGAGGAATGTCATATTTACGCTGCTTTCAAAGAGGGTACTGTGCGTCGTGTGGATAATGAAGTCTTTTGGCGCAAAGACGGTACTAACTTTCCTGTAGAATATATCAGCACGCCAATGCACGATGAAAAAAATCAGTTGGTAGGTTCTGTGGTTACATTTCGCGATATTACTCAACGCAAACTTAGCGAGTCTATTTTACAACGAGCAAATGAAGAATTAGAGCAAAGAGTTGTAGAACGCACCTCAGAATTAAGTAAAGCTAACGAAAAATTAAAACAACTGAATGAAGATCGTTCGCGGTTTGTTTCGATGGTATGCCACGAATTCCGTAATCCTTTGAATAATATCGCTTTTTCTGTATCTTCTTTGAAACGCTACGATCGCCAACTTTCAGCAAAGGAAAAAACTGAGTATTTATCAGATGTTGAAACCAACATCGAACGAATGACTCAAATGACCAATGAATTGCTCGTTATCGGTCAAATTGAGACAGAAGGAGTTAATCTTAGCTCCGAAAAAATAGATTTAGTTCAATTTTGTCAAGAATTATTATCTGAACTCAAGCAGACTTATCCTACTCATCAAATAAAATTTGATAGCAATATACTTTCCTTGAAAGCTGAAATAAATTGCCAGTTATTGAGGTCTATTATAACTAATATTCTGACTAATTCGGTCAGGTATTCTCCAAGGGATCGATTAATACAATTCGAGCTTTATTTAAAGAGCGATCGCGCTATTTTTACGATTAAAGATTGTGGAATTGGCATTCCCAAGAGCGATATAGAAAAAATTTTTGCACCTTTTCATCGCGGTAAAAATGTTAGCAATATTCCAGGTACGGGTTTAGGTTTGAACATAGTAAAAAGATTCGTCGATATTCTAGATGGCGAGATAAACATCAGCAGTCAGATAGATCGGGGTACTAAAGTTCAGATAAAAGTTCCTCTACCAACTTTAAAGAATTAGCTTCACGTCGCGATCGATAAAAAATCCTACTTTTGCTAAAACTAGTTCAATGTCAAATTACCAACACTGCTGGTAGTATCAAATTAGATTTGCTATTGTTGGCAACAGAAAATAAATCGAGCCTTTAAATTAAGTGTTTGAACGCAACTATTGACTTTGTAATTGTTCGTTAGTTTTTAATTTTTCGGTTAGAAAATTTGTTTTTTCTTATATTAAACTTAATTTAAATTACGTAAAAATGGCTACAAAATTTAAATTGATAAAACGGTCTAATTACTTAACAGCAAGATATTAATTAAAATTATGGTAATTTCTCTAAATACAAGCTCTATAAATAAAGGAGTTAATCTGAGTGGATTGAATTCACCATGCAGAGATTGTGGTGGTTTGCATCTAACGGACGATCACTGGAAATTCATGGCAGATATGCCCCAAGATCCCGTGGATATGATCGGTGACTTGGCGAAAATGGGAATTTATAAACCCAACGCCTTTAAGATGGCAGATGCGGTAAACGCTGCCGATTTACGCAAGGCTTTATTATTAAAGGTTGCAGGCAAAGGCGATCCTAAACGAGAAAAATTAGTCTTGGAACTCTGCAAACAGGCGGGAGGCATAGACAATGCTTTTGCTGCTGCATTTGGACAGAAGGCGGGAGAATTTTTTGGCGATTCCATTCGTGCTGGTGATTTTAGTCGTCGTCGCTTTTTGAAAAATTTAGCTGTAGGTGCAGCTTTAGTTACCTTAACTAACTGCGCCCCACAACAGTCAGAAGAACCTGCGGGAGAGAGTTCAGAAGCACCAAGTGCAGAGAATTTAGAGAAAAAAGATTTAAAAATTGGCTTCATTCCCATCACCTGCGCCACGCCAATTATTATGTCTCAACCTCTAGGATTTTACGAAAAATATGGCTTTAATGCCGAAGTAGTGAAGATGCCTAGCTGGGGCGCGGTTCGAGATTCGGCGATCGCAGGGGAACTAGATGCCTATCATATGCTTGCACCGATGCCCATCGCCATGACGTTAGGACTAGGTTCGTCTTCTTTTGGGGTGAAGCTAGCCAGTATTGAAAACATCAACGGACAGGCAATTACTGTAGCTAATAAATACAAGGGTAAAATCAATGGCCCTGCTGACTTTAAAGGTTTTACCATCGGCGTACCGTTTCCTTATTCGATGCACAACCTACTGCTGCGCTATTATCTAGCCACAGGCGGTATCGACCCAGATAAGGATGTCAAAATTCGCGATGTTCCCCCACCAGATAGTATTGCTCAACTAGTTGCAGGAGATATTGACGCATACTTAATGCCCGATCCCTTTAACCAAAGGGCGGTATACGAAGAAGCGGGCTTTATTCATAAATTAACTAAAGAATTGTGGCCTGGGCATCCCTGCTGCGCCTTTGCTGCTAGTGATGAATGGATCTCAGCAAACCCCAACACCTTTAGATCGTTAAATAAAGCGATTATCGAAGCTGCTGGCTATGCCAAAGATCCTGCTAATCGTCCTGAAATTGCCAAGGCAATATCGGAAAGGGCATTTCTTAATCAGCCTGTAGAGGTGGTGGAAGCCGTATTAACGGGTAACTTTGAAGATGGTTTGGGCAACAATCTTTCAATTCCCGATCGCATTGATTTCGATCCCTATCCTTGGCAAAGCTTTGCTAACTGGATTTCTTCTCAGCTAGTGCGGTGGGACTTACAGGGGGATGGCAAGGTACAAACGGCGATCGCCGATGGAAAATACGATGAGGTGGGCAAAGAAGTGTTTATGACCGATTTAGCCAGGGAATTAGCCTCAGAAGTAGGTCTAAATCCGCCAGAAGATATTTATCGCACAGAAACCCTAGAATTTGACAGCTTCGATCCTGCCAAACCACAGGAATACGTTGATGAACAGATTAAAAAATATGGCGTTTAATCATTGAACATTGCGAGACAGCGCGTTGTGGGGGTTTCCCCCATTGTAGCGACTGTCGAGGGTAAACATTGAACATTGCGAGACAAAACCGTTGCGGGGGTTTCCCCCGTTGCCCTAAAGGATACACCTTCGGATAAGGTTATTGTCGAGGGTGAACATTGAACGTCCAAATGGTGAATGATAAATGATAAATGGTAAATGAAATGACAGCAGTTCGAGAAAGTGCAATTAAAAATCAGCAGAAGAAAGAAAGTTTACTTGAGAATGAAAACGTCAAGGCGTTATTGCTATTTCTGCTTTCATTAGGAATCTTCCTATTATTTTGGGAAGTGGGGGCGAAGATGAAAATATTTTCCAAAGGAATGCCCACTGCATCCTTAACCATCACAGAATTATGGTATTGGGTGTCCCATCCTTTTTATAAAAATGGTCCTAACGACTTGGGTATCGGCTGGAATTTACTAATTAGTTTGAGACGAGTTGCGATCGGCTATACCTTAGCTTCTTTAATCGCCGTACCTTTGGGCATTCTGGTAGGCATTTCCAAAGTAGCTTTCAAAGCCTTTAACCCCTACTTCCAACTCTTAAAACCCGTTTCGCCCCTAGCCTGGCTACCTTTAGGACTGTATATTTTTCGCGACTCGGAGGTAACAGGAATTTTCATTATTACCATCGCCAGCATTTGGCCCACCTTGACCAATACTGCTTTTGGGGTAGCTAATGTAGATTCTAGCTATCTCAATGTATCAAAAACCCTTGGTGCATCTCGATGGCGCACCATCTTCAAAGTAATTATTCCTGCTGCTTTGCCCAATATTATTTCTGGGCTACGCATCAGCATGGGAATATCCTGGCTAGTAATCGTGGCTGCGGAAATGCTTTTAGGTAGTGGGCTGGGCTACTTTATCTGGAATGAATGGAACAACCTGTACATTCCGAATATTTTGGTAGCGATTTTTATTATTGGCATTGTGGGAATTGTTCTCGACCAAATCTTTGCCTATCTAGAAAAACTAGTTTCCTTTGGTAAGCAATCATGAGTACCTCATTTTCTAACAAATCAACCGTGACTACAGATAGTGTCGACGACGCTCAAATATCTTTGCGTCATATTTCCAAAGTGTTCCCTGGCAGAAGTGGCTGGTTAAACAAAATTACTGGACAAGCTTCGGCCGACTTTATGGCGATCGAAGATATCAATCTCGATATCGAACATAATACCTTTGTCTCGATCATTGGTCCTTCGGGGTGCGGTAAATCTACTCTGCTAGACATCATTGCTGGTTTAAGTTCGGCTACTGGTGGCGAAGTACTGATTAACGGACAAATGGTAGACAAACCTGGGCCCGATCGCGGTATGGTGTTTCAAAACTATGCCCTCATGCCCTGGATGACGGTAAAAGATAATATCAAGTTTGCGGTGGAAACTGTCTATCCCAAGATGCCTGCCATACAGCAACAGCGAATCATTAAAGAAAACATCCAGCTTGTGGGCTTAACAGGGGCAGAAAAAAAACATCCTCACGAGCTATCGGGAGGAATGCGCCAAAGAGTTGGCATAGCGAGAGCTTTAGCCATAAATCCGCAAATTTTACTCATGGATGAGCCGTTTGGGGCGTTAGATGCCCTTACCCGTGGCTTTCTTCAAGACGAAATCGAGCGAATCTGGGAACAACAGCGCAAAACTGCGATCATGATTACCCATAGCATCGAAGAAGCCTTATTGCTATCCGATCGCATTGTAATGATGACCAAAGGTCCCGCAGCCAGAATTGACGAAGTATTAGAAGTACCCTTCCCCCGTCCCCGCGATCGCGCTACCGTCGAAAGTCATCCCGATTATCCCAGGTTGAAAAAAGAGATGGAAGACCATTTATATAGAGAGACTAGGGCAGTCGAGGAAGCGAGGATTAAGTAGGAAGTAATAAGTGCAATAAGTAATAAGTAATTAAGGAGCAAAAACAATGCCTATTTCAGAAATCACCGAAAAACTATTAGCAGCAAAAAAAGAAAAAGGAATCACCTTTGAAGACCTAGAAAAAGCAGTAGGACGAGATGAAACCTGGATTGCTTCAGTTATCTATCGTCAAGCCAGTGCAGACTATGGAAGAAGCCACTAAAATTGTCACTACTTTGGGCTTACCAGAATCAATGGCTGAACCTTTAACCGTTGCACCTCTAAAAGGATCCCTAGAACCCCAAATCCCCACCGACCCATTGATCTATCGTTTTTATGAAATCATGCAGGTATACGGAATGCCCATCAAAGCCGTAGTCCATGAAAAATTTGGCGACGGTATCATGAGTGCAATTGATTTTTCCGTAGAAGTAGAAAAAGTCGAAGATCCTAAAGGCGATCGCGTTCAGATAGTAATGTGTGGCAAATTCTTACCCTATAAGAAATGGTAATTATTGAAGGGATGAAAGATAGAAAGCATATTTAACATCCCTTTTTTTGACAATCAATCAATAATCAGATCAATGGAAACCAAACCACCTCTACCACCCTTTACCCTAGAAACCGCTAAAGCCAAAGTCCAAGCTGCCGAAGACGGTTGGAATGGACGTAATCCTGAAAAAGTTGCACTAGCCTATACTATTGATTCCCAATGGCGTAACCGCGCTGAGTTTATTAGTGGTAGAGATGAAATTATTGCCTTTCTGCAACGGAAATGGGCAAAAGAATTAGACTATCGCCTCAAAAAGCGACTCTGGAGTTTTACCGATAATCGAATTTCTGTTTGCTTTGAATACGAATGGCATGATGACGGAGGCTTTTGGTATCGGGCTTATGGCAATGAGAATTGGGAATTTGCCGAGAATGGCTTGATGAAGCGAAGGGAAGCCAGCATTAATGATGTACCGATTAAAGAATCTGAAAGGAAATTCCTTTGGTCAAGAAAATAATAGTTTCGTTTTTTAGTACTGCGATCGCTGTAAGTTAATAATCCTGATTGAAGCAAAACAGTTCCAAATTACCAGAAAACTCTACACATGACAGTTAGAATATTAGCGATCGCATTTCAATTAGTTTCTCAAGCTAGTTTCATAGAATAAAGCCTTTTAATAAAAGACAAAATTTCTATTCGATAACTCCACAAGCGATTCTAGCTCCTCCTCCTCCCAACTTTTGAGGATTATCAGAAAAATTATCTCCGTTTAAATGGACAATTAAAGCGCGTCCTTGGAGATCGTCTGGATATAAGCGGGGAGCTAGGATAGGTGTAGTAACCGTTCCATCTGAACTGGCGATCAAAGGAGGCAAATCGCCTAAATGACCTTCGCCGTAAGGTCCTTCGTGACTATCAGTCTTCTCAGGATCGAAGTGACCTCCCGCAGCCAAGCCAGGAGTTACTTTACCATCTTTCACTCCTGCATCACAGCTAGGATTTTCATGTAAATGAAAACCATGAATTCCAGTCGGGATATTTGTTAAATCGGGAGTTATCAACAGACCATATTCATTATCTTCTAAAGTTACTTTGCCTATTTCTTGACTTACTCCTTGTTCATCAATTAATTGAATGGGTATAGTAAGTTCTTCAGCATTAGCAATATTAGAAGTTCCGATAATTAATATTAAGACGGAGGAGATACTCACTATTTTCAACAAATTTTTTGAATTCATAATTTTACTTGCATAACCTAGTTGCTATTTAACGATCCTTATTCTCTGGAAAGATTCTGAGCCTCATCTGAGAATAATATAAAGTTACTATCAATATAAATAGAGCCTGAATTGCCTTTAATCGAAAAAAACATTTCAGGTTTAATCAAACCAAATGCTCTATTAAAGAACAAAGCAGTCACTAAAATCAATTATCTATATTATGAGCGATCGCGGTTCTATCAATTTAGAACAGTTAGCAGCAAAACTCAAGCAGTCATTGGGCATTATCCAGAAGCAAGATATACAAGTTGCCAGTCAAGTATTGGATTTACAAAATAGTCAGATCCAGGTTGGTGATGATTGCGCTGCTATCCCCGATAGTGATGGTTACTTGCTTTTAGCAGCAGAGGGAATGTGGCACGTACTGGTAGAAGAAGATCCTTGGTTTGCGGGCTGGTGTGCGGTGATGGTGAACGTCAGCGATATTGCAGCAATGGGAGGAAAAGCGATCGCTATTGTGGATACGATTTGGACAGAAGATATCACCAAAGCCAAACCTTTATTGGAAGGAATGAAAGCTGCCTCTTTAGCTTTTGATGTAAACATTGTCGGCGGACACACTAATTTTCATAGTGCCTATAGTGCTTTGGGTGTAGCTATTTTGGGACGAGCAAAAGAGTTGATTAGCAGTTTTACCGCCCAACCTGGAGATTTGTTAGTTGTTGCGGTCGATTTCCAGGGAGAGATGCACCCGAAATTCCCTTTTTGGAATGCTGCTACCAAAGCAGATCCAGTTCGGCTACAGGAAAACTTAGCCATTCTTCCCTACTTGGCAGAACATAATCTGTGTAACTCGGGCAAAGATATCAGCATGGGAGGAATTGTTGGTACTTTGTTGATGTTAATAGAAGCCTCTAAATGCGGTGCAGTTTTAGATTTGGACAGCATTATTAGTCCCGCAAACGTAAGTTTAGAAACCTGGCTACTTTGCTTTCCTAGCTATGGATTTTTGCTATCGATTCAGCCCCATAATTTGAATGAGGTCAACAAAGAGTTTAGCGAGAGAAATATTGCCTGTTACTCAATTGGAAAAATTACTCAAGGCTCTCAATTGACAATTAGATCGGGCGATCAATCTTCTTTGCTTTGGGATTTTAAGACCGACAACTTCATTCTAAATGCAGGGTAGAGATTGTGAAATCCAGTTCCATAATCTTGATAGAACTGGATTAAATTTATCTGCTTTTCTACGTAGTTGCGATCGCACTTTTGAATGCGGTAATACCGACAAACAGTAAATCTAAACCAACAAAAACCGCGATAAATAATTCCGATCCTCCCGTACCAAAGCCGTAACTATGCAAACCCGTACCTAGAACAAAGTTAACTCCGTACCATGCCATCAAAACCGCATTAAAAGCCACCACGCTAGTAACAGCCATGCCAAAGTCTTTAAGCCAGCCTACCAAACGCCCATGTAGAGGGACAACGTAACACATCAAAGCGATCAACGCCCAGGTTTCTTTAGGATCCCAACCCCAAAAACGACCCCAGGAGAAGTGCGCCCAAATTCCACCTAAGAGAATGCCTGTAGTTAATAACAGTACGCCTACCTGCAAAACACCATAATTCCATTTGGATAGGCTGCGAATGCGTTTGGTGTTGTTGGATGCAAATAGGTATTGTGCCAGGAGAATATGACCCAAGCCAAAAGCTAAGGCAAAACTAGCGTAACTAAGGGTAATGGTTGGCACATGAACGCTCAACCAGAAGTTATCCCGCAATACTGGCACAAGAGGCTTAATTGTGGGGTCGAGAATGGCAGGAAGGCTATCGGCTAGTAATAGGCAGACTATAGAAAGGGGTGCAGCAGCCAGTAGATAATATTTAGCACGATAGATTAGTTCAAACAGCAAAGCGATCGCACTAATGCCAAAACCGACCCAAATTACCGACTCATACATATTGGTAACGGGAGGACGACCAGCAATTTGCATTCTTTCAATAAAGCCGTAACCATGAATTAATAAACCAGTACTAAAGATGGCGATCGCGCCCCAATAAAATTGTACTGACTCAAATAAAGTTACAATTAGCATTGCCACAAATGCTAAACCATAAAGCATCCAGGCTTTAGCAAAGGGATGTAAGCCGTAAAATCTGACTTCTCTAGCTAAAGTCGCCAGGCTAGGATAAACTTCTGGGCTAAGAGAGGCTAAATCTGTCTGTAGCTTGTTAGCTATTCCCCCCAAACTAACTAGATCTTGGGGATTATCGCGATAGGCTTGTTTTAGCTGTTGATAGTCCAACTTGATCGGAGCAACTTTAGCAGGGGAATAATATTGTTCTGCATCGTTGATTCCTACCCATGTACCTTTGATATCTGTAGGATGAGGAACTAAGGGTAGTCGAACATCCCCTACCGTGGCAATTGTTAAAGCTAATCGATCTTCAATGGTTAGGGCTTCTCTGTCGTCTCGGTCAAGGTCTATATTATTCTCCTGCTTTTCTCTGGTGGTCATAATGACTTCACCGAGATCCGACTGCATTAATTGAGCAAAAGAGAAGTATTTGCGATCGGGATCTAGTCCCAGTTGTTCTTTGAGGGGACGATAGCTAAACAAAATAAACTCTTCTTGATTCCAGTCGCGATCGTTAAACCACAATGAAAGATAGGTATCTAAATAGGTCTAATTTTGTACCATCAGTGGCAGTGTAGCTAGTTTTGCCGTGTATCTGTGCCACGGTTTCCCTCGCCACCGTATCTAATGGCTTTTTGCGTCCATCTAATTGAACTGCCAAATCTTGTAAGGGTGCGATGGGTAAAGCTGAAAATTGATTTATAGGAACTACTAAAACCAGAATTGCCAAGGCTAAACCAATAATAAATTTAACCACTTTGGTTGTTTTGAAAGGTGTTTTTTCGTTAGGAATATTTTGTTTTTCTATCGTCTTTTCAGGAGAATCAATTAACATTTAAAGCACCTTTTTTTCTTAATAGTTGTTTTTGTTCATCACTTAGACCACGAGCATTAGAAAAGACTGCACCACTGACATTACAGTTAGAGAAATCTACGTTTTTCCAAACAGTATTTTCAAAGTTAGCATCTTGTAAATTAGCATTTGTAAAATTTATTTTGGATAATTTTGCCCCTTCAAAATTGGCAGATAAAATAACGCTATTTGTAAAATTAACATTACTTAGTTCTGCATCATAAAAGCTTGCTTCTAATAGCTCGGCAGCAATAAAATCTACATTATTTAGCTTGGCTTCTCTAAATTGGGAGCTAACCAAACTAGCATCATTAAAATAAGCATTGGTAATTTCAGATTTACTTAGATTAGTATTTTGTAAGTTTGCCCTGTGCCAGCGAGAATCATTAATAATCGCACTCTGTAAGCCAGCGTTGGTGACTATAGCTCGCTCAAAATTTATATTCTCAAATTTTGTTTTACTCAGAAAAGCTTTATTAAGATTGGCACTGCTTAAGTAAATATTTTCCCCCGTAGCCTGTCGTAAATCGGCAAAAGATAGGTTAAGGTGAGCAGCCTTGATATTATTAAGTTTGATGCCAAACAATTTAGCTTTGTAGCCATTAGCATCGTTGAGAATTACATCATTTAAAACAGCACTATTTAATTCAACTCTTTCTAAAACAGCTTGAGTCAAATTGACATTATTAAACTGAGCAAAAGCCAAATTAGTTTTCTTAAAATTAGTTTCCTGGCAAGATGTATTGGTAAAAACTGCACCGCGAAGATAGCACTCAATAAATCTAGCGCGATCGATATTAGCAGAATCTAGTTTAAGTCGGCTAAGTTCTGCCTGTCTAAATTCACATCCTTCTTCAATCTTTTGTAAAACTATTTCTGGAGAAAATAATGTCATTTTGGGTAATTAAACTAACGTAACCAAAACTTTGCCATTCTCTTCCTTTACCTCATAGGTAGATAAGGGTTCTGGGGCGGGTGTGGCTAATACTTTGCCGTCGATCGCATATTTGGCATTATGACAGGGGCATACAAAAGTACTAGAATCTTGCTCCCAATCTACCGTGCATCCTTGATGAGTACAGGTAGGATTTACCGCCATGAGTTTACCACTGCTATCCTTGACTACCATCACTTTGGATTCTTCATTAAGCAAAAAACCAGTCTCATCTAGTTGTGCCACTGTACCAACAGCGAGTGGTTCTTTGCTATCAGAAGTATTAGAATCTTCTGCATCGGCACTAGTTTTAGAACAGGCGACTAAAGCAACAGGAAGATAGCTAGCAATCATACCCAACCCCGCCCAATTAATAAATTCTCTACGTTTCATAATTAATTTTAATTAATATTTAATCAAATAATTTACCATTAATCCCTAGCTAGGAGCTTTATAGTTACGGTATTTAAAGTGAGTAGTGTTGGCAATCATTGTCTGTGTTTTGGGACTTGATTCTCCATATAAATCTAACCATTCATAGAAAGTTAATTCTCCTCCCAAATAGGCTGCTGGATTCTTTGCTCCTTCTAGCATTATTTCGACGATTAAATTGTAAGCATCTAACCAAGCTTTGTGAGTTTGGAGATTCCATTCACTACCAAGATATTCAGCAAAAGTTTCGACTAATGCTTGTCCCACAAAAGGATAATGTTCGGAGATTGTGCCGACTTCATGATGATATGCACCAAGACTTTTGAGAGCCATAGTTAATTGTTCGGGATTACGAAGATTTTCGACAATAATTGCTAAAGACGCAACCAGTTTTTTCTCTTGAGCAGCAATATCGGCTTTGGCAAATAAAGGTTTTAACTCAGGATGATGAGTGAAAAGGTGACTGTAAAAACTAGCAGAAAATTCAACTGCGTTATTTCTAACTTTGTCAAAACTGGTTTCTAAAAGCTGAATATCTAAGGTCATTTATCTTTTTAAAAGCGTATAAAATCAAGCTAGTAAATCAAATAATGCTATTGATAGTAATAGGCTAGAAATATGTGAAAAACTAACATTATAAAGAAGAGTCCCACCAAGATAATATGAGTACTTAGCCATAAAGAGCGCATCCCACGAATCATATTTCCTTTAGAAATACCAGGAATTTTTTTGCCATCAGCAGCAACAGTTTTTAGCATGGGAAAAAAACGCTTTTGAGATGACTCAACAACGCCTGTTTCTGCGACTATCCCTACTAATGCAGATATGCTAACGCCAAAAAATACCCAGAGAAAGATAGCATTAAAGTTAATTCCTGCAACTCCGATAGTATGAATTAAAACTATTGCCAATAAACCCACTCCCAGAAATATATGCAGTCTGCGCCATAATTGCATCGATCCTGGTACGGATAGCTTTATTTTCCAACCCCTTCCCCGTTTACGACGGTTAAAACCATCTCTGCAATCACAAATGCTAAAGATATATAGCCTGTAATTTGTTTATAGAGACTGGCTTGGAGAAAGTATAAAACATCAAAAGCTTTGTCTCTAAAGATAGGTATATATATAGGGCTAACCGCAAAAGGAGCAAGAATTGCTGCGGATATTAAAGTGAGTATGATTAATGTGGAAAACTTGGGTTTCATGTATCATTTATTATGCGAAGCGAGAAAGGACATTCGTGTGTCCGCATCTTTCTTAGGCATTAAACATTTATCATTGAACATTTAAAGATGGTAGGGTGGGCAATAATAACAAATCTGGTATTGACTACAAATGTTGTGTTGCCCACCAAAAGCCATTTGTTTTAACTTTCTTCGATAGGAAGATTAATGATGATACCGCCCATCACTTCATCCATCTCGAACTTTTTGTCGGGATAACGCTCCAGATGAACGGGATGGGTATTGTGACAGGTAACACAAGCTTCTGCTACGGCTTTATCAGGATAAAGAGCAGAGAAGTATTTCTGACCGCCAATTTCTTGATACTCTTTGTATGGTTCGCCTGTTTTATTAACTTCCTCCATCGCCTTTTTCTCAAACTCGGATTTGGGCGCGTGGCTATCATTGATGTTCCAGGTGGAAATTAGGTTATAGGTAAAACCAATGCCTTTCTCGTCAGCAGTTTCGGCTGCCACTTCTGAACCCAAACGGAACATTTGAGCGGGAAGGGGTACACCTCCAGCTTGTTCCCAACCTTCTGTCGCTTCGGCGGGAATTACCCCATCAGCTTTATCTTTCCCTTCTAATTTCTTTAATCTATTTACGACGTGCTTAGTATATGCCGTTCTGTCTGCAAGCAATACAGTGTGTACATAATCTACCGCTACTTCGGGAGAAATCCCTGCTGTGGCTTGGGTTGAGCCACCACCGCTACAGGCGATCGCCGTAAAACAGATTGTTACCGCTAATGCCACTAAAGCAATTGTTCTGGTTTTTACTCTCTGAATGATGTTGTTCATTGTTAGGATAGTTTTGAATATTTGTGGTTGAGTATTGTGGAATCGATGTAATTAATTTCCTTTGCTCGACCTTTTCTTTTCGTGATCGCGCACTAATTGAAAAGTTCGCAATTTTTGAGTAGGGGGACGAGCAAAGTTAGCTTCGACAAGTTCATCATCGAAGATGCTATTGAAGGCGTGTTCTACACCATGACAGTTCATACAAACCTCCTGAACCATGCGATCGCGTGGCATGAGTGTATAGGTATTATTGTGATTAACCAGCACATCATCCCCAGAGGCTTGTCTGGGTAAGTGGCAGGTAGCGCAAGTAACAGAGTCGGAATTAGGACGGGGTAACGTACCAATTTCACGGAATATATTGGCGTGGGGAGAATTTTTGTAGTTTAAAGAGTGGTTGTCAGCATGGCAAGTTAGGCAAGAATCAACAGATGCCTGATAGGTATTGACGGTATGTACGTTATGGCAGGTATTACAGTTCATTTGTTGATCTAAGGAACTATCTTTCATTGGTAAATGAGCCATAGCGGGAGTCAGGGGCGACAAACCTTCCAAGGTACGAATACCGTGTTTGCCTAACAAAAAAGTATCAACGCTATTTTCGTGACAGCTTCTACAACTTTCTTCTGTCGGCTTTGCCACAAACTGATTCGTTTCTTCATTTTGATGACAGCTAGAACAATTCACCTCTGCCAAAGCGTGTGCGCTAGTTTGCCATTGCTGCTCGATTTTTTGCAATTGAGCTTGACTGACATTATTTGCTAATGCGATACCATCAAAAAACCAAGAGAAAGTAAAAGTACAGCAGAACAATATAACGGTTATTCTTTCCTTGTTCCTCGTTCCTCGTTCCTTCCTCCTCATGTCTCTCCTCCCAAAAACTCTTGGCTTAAATCTGGTTTGGGAGCAGTTTTTACCTCCGTTGTCACGACTCTTTTTGGTAATCCAGGTTTGGGTAACATCCAAGGTTGGTCGAGATTAGTACGCAGAAAAGCAGTAGAAATAGAACGATGATCGTGGAAATTGTGACACCCCGCAGTCCAACAACCATCAGCCTCAAAGTCATCATGACTAGCCAACTCTCCTTCAATAACTCCTTGATGACAAGCCATACATAAATCTGGCTGTAAATTAACTCCGCGACCAAACATATGTTCGTGTTCTCGATGACAGGCAGTACAGGTAAGCACGTCAATGTTTTCTCGCAATTCTGCCCAACGAGGATCGCGAAACTTTTTCGCCCCGTGTAGATCTTTTTCCATCTCTGCTTCGTGACAACGATTGCAAGTATCGTTACTCACAGGCTTAAAACCTTCATGACACGATTTACAAGAAGTTTCAAACAGAACATGACCATCAGAAGTTTCTCCTGGTAAAAAGACACTCTGACTATCGAGAGCAAAAGCAGATCCTAGCCACAACACCAATATCATCATTGAAATAATAATGGCGAATTTTGAACTTAATAAAGCTAATGGTCGAAAACTACGACGTACATTTCTTGCCATTTTCTCTCTCTAAAACAGCAATAGCAAAATAGTGGCGATAATGCCCATGATTCCACCCCCAGCAAAAGCAGCCATTGTTGCTTTGCCAGAGTCATGAGAAAAGCTTTCTAATTCCGTACTTGAAGAAGGGCTATCTTTAGGAACTTTTAAATCTTTTAAATCTTTTAAATCACTCAAAGGTTGAGCCTGGGGAGGAGCAATTTCTGTGTTGCTAGGTTCTGGTTTTAAAGCAATTTCTCTTTGAGAATAGTCTGCACCATCGAGCATAATCTCGCTAATTGCACCATAAGCACCTACCCAAGCTTGTCTAACGTCGGTTGTCCATTTTTCTTGCAAGTATTGCTCAAAAGTAGCTAGTAATGCACCGCCAACCAGGGGATAGTGTTCGGGTAATGCTCCATATTTTACGTGACGCGCACCCAAACCACGCAATGCTTTATCTAAAACATCTGGTTTACGGAGGTTTTCTACCACCATAACTAAAGAATTTAGCAGCATCTTCTTTTGTGATGCCATATCAGTATGCTCAAACAGTGGCTTTGCTTCAGGGTGTGTAGTGAATAAATTTTCGTAAAAACTGCCAACAAATTCGTTGGCATGGGGTTTAACTGATTCAAAACTTTCCTCTAGAAGCTCTACCTGTAAACCTGCTTTATCCGCGGTGCATCCTTTAGGGCGGCTTGTGCTTGTGCCACAGGTAAAGAAATTTCTGCCTGAGAATAGTCTGCACCATCAAGCATGATCTCACTGATTGCACCATAAGCATCTACCCAGGCTTGTTTTACTTCTGGTGTCCATTTTTCTTGCAGGTATTGCTCAAAAGTAGTCAGCAATGCACCGCCTACTAGGGGATAGTGTTCGGGTAATGCTCCATATTTTACGTGACGCGCACCTAAACCTCGTAACGCACCATCCAATACATCAGGCTTGCGTAAATTATCTACTACCAACACTAAAGAGCTTAGAAGCTTTTTCTTTTGAGCTTCCATATCAGTAGTGTCAAATAAAGGCTTGGCTTCAGGATTAGCTGTAAATAGATTTTCATAAAAGCTAGATACAAATCCGTTTGCATGGGGCTTTATTTCGTCAAAACTATTTTCTAGCAATTCAACTTGTAAAGACATTATTTACTGTTCTCCTTTTTTCTGTTTGTTATGAAGCTAGTTTGAAGTCAATAATATTAGTTGACGTTATTTTAAGTTTGTAAAAAAGTATTTTCCAATTTATAAGCGTATAAATCAAAGTAGCAGTATTTATCTTTTTTTGTCTGGAAATCAGAACAATTGCATCATTTATGTCGTCTGATAAAATTAAATCTATATCCATTTATAGATTTATAAGACAACTCTCAACCTTGTTTAGTAGCGAAATATACGAGTTAAGAATTTATATTTAATTTTAGAATTAAATTAATGCTTTTTTCGCATTATAATTGTCTTTTAACCTCAACTTTATCGATTTGTTAACTTAAATAGAATCGCACAAAGCTCTTATTTTGCAAGGAATAAAGAAAAAACAAGCTAGATAGTGAGATTCTTAAATCTTTATAATAATAACAACTTCGTCATTTGTTTTGTAGTCAAAGTATACTGTTTTTTGACAACACTTTATACTTAAACTTATTCAAAAGCTAAATATTGAAATGTCGGTAGATTAATAACTCGATAAATGTTTATTTTATTATTAGATAAAAATAATAATGTGATATTTTCTAACAAGTATTAATATACTACTTTGCCTGATAAATTTGGAAAACAAATTTAATAAAAACACTTTATTAAATATATTTAATAACTCATGCTCGATCGCATTGTCCGTTTTGCTGGCTCGATAAAACTCGCAGTACCCTTACTTAGTGGCATTATCGGCATTCTTATCTGGGCTACTTTTTATGAATCTCAGGTAGGCTCAACCACCGTACAGCAGGAAGTATACAAAAGTCCCTGGTTTGGGGCATTGATGTTTATGCTGGCGGTTAACTTGGGTATCTCTGCAATGTCTCGCTATCCCTGGCGTGGGGCGAGAAAAGTTGGTTTTGCTCTGACTCATTTGGGATTGATTGTGATTATTGCAGGTTCGGCTGCGGTGATTCATTTGGGCATGGAAGGGATGTTACTCGTCAGAACAAATAGCGATGCAGGCGATCGCCTGAGAATCCAAGGAGATTTATTAGAAGTGGTCAACGCTGCGGGGGAAGTCGAACAGGGTAGTGTATTTATCAAGCAAGACGGTTCGGTAAGTCCAAAATACGTTGGCGGTTTGGAACTAGAAGCCTATACAGACAATGCAGTACAGGAAATAAGCTTTGTTGATGGAGGAACGAATAATAACCCAGGAGTTAGGTTGAGCTTGGCAAGCGATCGCATGGGACAAACTATCGATCGCACTTTAGTAGTTTCCCCTCCTGTCTATAGTCAGGTTAGCTTAGGTCCTGCGGAATTAGAATTGGTTAAGGTCAAAAGACGATCTACAATTGCAGCGTTTATTAAATCCTAGTCAGGGGGACAAACATCCTTGGGGAGAACTGGCGATCGCCACACCATCTAGAAGCCGTACCATTGATGTTAAATCCAATCAATCGTAAGAGGGTTAAGGTAGGAAAAACCAAAGTGACAATTACTGGGTTTTATCCCGATTTTCGCCTCGATGGTGCTAAAAAACCCGTTACCGCATCAGAGAATTATCGCAACCCCGCGATCGCTTTGGAGGTGGTTTCTACCATTGGCACAGAACGCTGGTACATCTTTGCAAGAGATTTCCCCCCCGTCAAAACTCTCATTTCAGGAGAGGCTAGCCAAGATATTAATTTAAACTATCAAGTTCAACCCCCAGAGGTTAGAGACTACTTCAAAGTCATTACGACAGAAAATCAACTTTATTACGCTGCCAAATCTTCTAGTCAATTCAAATCTGGAACTTTGGCATTAGGACAAACAGTAACACCTGGTTGGGCTGATTTTGAGATTACTTTAGAAGAATACTTGCCCCATGCCCAATTGCAGCGAAAAATTATTCCTACAGACGACAAACAGGTTCAAGGTGCGCCAGCACTATTAGTTAAGACTGCCTCTGGACAAGAAACGTGGCTACCTTGGGGAGAAGCTAGTGCTATAGAGGATGGTCAAGATCGCATCTATGCTGCTTTTAGTCCCAAACTATACGAAATACCTTTTGGCATCAAGTTAGAAGACTTTATTGTTGATCGCAATGAAGGTTCGCAGTCAGTAGCCATGTGGACGAGCAAGATTCGCATTGAAGATCCTAGCAATGATAACAGCGAACAGCGTAAAGTCTGGATGAATCATCCCACTTGGTATAAGGGTTGGAAAATCGCTCAAGCTTCTTGGAATCCTGGGGATTTACAACAGTCTACATTACAGGTGAAACGCGAACCCGCTTGGGTAACAGCCTTGACTTGGATCGGTTCGGCTTTAGTTGTTCTAGGCATTGGAGTAATGTTTTATTTCCCTAGTCTTAACAAAACTTTGATGACTGTGTTGTCCCGATGGACTTCAATAACTAACTCCTAAGCAACAAATTAATCTCCTATGACTGGGAAAAGGTTAAAGGGTAAAGGGTAAGGTTTAAGAAAAAGTACAATTTGTCATATTTTAAATCAGTAATGCCCTTATTACTTATTACTTTTCTCCAAGTCCCCAAATCAAGGTTCAATAAAATCTTGAGCGTTAGGAGGAATCATTTTGAGATCGCCACAGTCTCTAGGATCGACAACAACCTTAAGACTGTAGGGATATTTAACTTCTGGATGAAAATAAGAATTGTAGTAGAAGGCATTGTGAACTTGAGCAAAGGGAACACTGGTGGGATCGGAAATTGCATGACGAGCGATCATGCAGGTGCGATCGTTGGGGATCATTTGGTCTAAAAGCTCTGTTTTAACAGTTTCTTTTAAATAGGGTTCAAAACTATTAAAGACTGGTCTAATAAAGTAATCGTCGATCTTGATACCCACTGTAACCAAGAACAAAAGACATACCAACCCCAAATATTTTGGTTGAATCCATTTCTGGCCTGAGTGATGCCATGAAGATACAAGATACAAATTTAAAGATACTAGAGTAATCATCCAGAACATAAAGTAACGCAACTCATGAGACTGGGGAAAGTTGGCGGTAAAAAAAGACATCAACAAAACCGTAATTAAAGCGGTGGTTGCATTATGAGTTTTATTCAAAGATGATTTTTTATTGTGCAACTGTTCGGCGATAGTTAAGCCTATCAGTAACAATAAATTAAATACTACATAAGCCCCAAAGAAGCCTCCAGCCCGATCTAATAGTCTTTCGTCTCCTTTATTCCACTGATCGGCTGTCCATTCAGGAGTATTAATTTCTAGAATCGATTGTAACCATTTCTGAGGTCTATTTCCTTCGCTGTATGTATCGGGGGTCAATTTATGATTGAGAACAATGCCTGCAACTTCAATTTTGATTGGGTAAAAAGGATTGCCATACAGTGCCACATTTTTGATGGGTGTTGCAAAGATTAAACCAGAAGCCAAGATAGTTAAAATAACAGTTTGCCATAGTTTACGTTTAGAGCGATCGCTATATTTAAAATAAAGCCAGATTAATCTAAATCCTGCTATCCAATAAAGCAAAAACACCAGAGGTTGCAATTGTGGCTTAGTGTTTGCTGCTGCTGCTGCACTCAAAACTATAAATAGTAATTTTGTTTTACTAGGTAATTGAGATTGTTTGAATAATGAATAGATCATCATCATCAACACTGATACTGCTACATTTCCTGGCAGATCCACAAAACTAGTAGCAGAATGAGTTAGTACCGCAGGAATAGTAAAAATAGCAATTACAGAGAGGTACAAAGGTACTTGGAAAAACTGACGCAGAATAGCAAAATAACCAATCAAACTTAAATATCCCACTAGATTAGTCGCTTGAATCCGTCCCGTAAGTTTCCAGAACAAGCCCTGAAAGAAATGCGCTAGCAAAGGAAAGCCGTCATAACGATGCTCAATTAAATTTTCTGCAATATAAATATCTTTGGGTACAATACCCCAAATTCTGGCAGCAAAGGGCAAGTGATACCAACCGACATCATAGTTCGTGTCGATATCAATAATTGCCTTGAGGAATATAGATCCCGCAACAATTATGGCAATCAAACTAAGAATTATTTCTAATACTTGTCGGTTATTTTTTCCCACTTATAATATATGACTAAATTTAGTTAACTAGAATATTCTAAACGTTCGTACCAAAAGTCTCGATTTTGATACATGAGTTTCTCAAAAAATCAGTAATTTTATCAATGTAATTTGAAGAACAAACAATACATACTATTTGTGACAGTACTATAGATTGTTGGCAATCGGTAACGAATAACCAACTGACAAGCATCAGAAGACGATAGATATCTATTCCATCGTGAATGACAAATGTTCAATGATAAATGGAGTCAGGTGTCAAACAAGGATACCGCTACGCATATGAACCGTAAAGGCAAAAAAGCCCCCCTTGGCACAGCGAAAAATAAAATAAATCGCAGCAATCCTCCTTCAGCTAAGAATCGTAGTCCATCCAAATCTAAAAGGAAAAGCATTTTGGCTACCAAAAAAGTAGGCAAATCTAGCAATAAAAAATCTGCCTTAAATACCCTGGCAAAAAACGATCCTCGGCTAAAACGCAATTTATTAGCTAAAAAAAATACCATAAATAAATCTGGCGTTACTGGCAACCAACGTAACTTGAATGTTGCAAAACCTAAATTTTCTTGGTTGTTTGTAATTTATGCGATCGCCGTTATTGTTGGACTAAGTACTATTTTGGGTACAACAGTTTCCATCGCTAGTTCTTTTAAAACATCAGCTACAGCACAAAATACGGCTGTAAACGGCAAAAAAGTAGCTAGTTCAGCCAATAAAACTAAATTACAACAAATATTAAACTTATCTACTTTAGGTCAGGAAATAAAACCACTCAAGACTAAATTAGAAGAGTTAGGACAAAAATATCCCGAACTCGAACCAGAAGTATTTCTAGTAGATTTGGATACTAAAGACTTTGTTGACATTCGAGCAAAGAATAAAATCGCTTCTGCCAGCACAATCAAATTGCCCATTTTGGTGGCATTTTTCCAAGATTTAGATCGAAGACAGGTCGAGCTAGACGAACAGCTTACCATGACCAAAAAATTAATGGTTGGTGGTTCTGGGGATATGCAGCATGGACAGCCTGGAACAAAATTCTCAGCTTTGGAAACTGCGGAAAAAATGATTGTAATTAGCGATAATACTGCAACCAACATGATGATCGATCGCTTGGGGGGTATGGCAGAATTAAACCAGCGATTTATGACAATGGGACTAACTAATACCCAGTTAAGCAGCCCCCTTCCAGACTTGACTGGAACAAATACCACTAGCCCTGAAGACTTAGGTAATCTTCTGATGAAAATCGATAATGGAGAATTGCTTTCCTTGCGATCGCGCGATCGCTTGTTACACATCATGGGCAAGGTGGAAAGAGATACTCTCCTCCCTCAAGGCTTAGAGTCTGGGGCATTGATTGCTCACAAAACGGGTGACATCAAATCAGTCTTAGGTGATGTGGGAACGATTGATATGCCCAACGGCAAACGCTATATTGCTTCGATGTTGGTTAAACGTCCAGACAACTCCCAACAGGCTAAAGAATTTATTCAAGAAGCATCGGGAATCGCTTATCAATACTTCAAAAATCCTCAGTCTGAATCTTTCACGATTGAAGAAAAAGAATAATAGCTGATTGCTAAGTAGTTAAACAAAATTAATTACTTATTTCTTACTCATTTCTACTTTATTTGAGTGCTTCAATTTGCCTCATGACGGTATATGCTGAATAACTGACTCCTGCTGTCCCCTCCCCTGGGTGAGTGGAATCACCGACTAACCACAGATGCTCGATCGGAGTACGATTGGCAAAACCGAAAGGACCAAAAGTGGGGATTCGCTGTCCCAAACCGCCCACAATCCCTTTATTTCTTGCAGTGTAACGATTGAATGTTCTGGGGGTAGCAGCTTCAATGTAGATCAAATTGTCACTTGTGAAGTCGAAATATTCTCCCTAAACGAGCGATCGCTTCATCTGTATACTGTTGTTTAATAGCATTATAAGTTTCTTCATCTTTCCACCACAGATCCACATCGGTAAAAGAAGAAGCAATAATAGTTGCCTGTCCGACTGGGGCGCGTCCATCTCCAGCCTTGCTGACAGAAACAAACAGAGAGTTATTTTCACCAATAATTTCGTCTTGGTTATACAAAAACTGTAGGTGAGGAGAACAATCTGGGGGAATTGCTTCTCGCTTAACTCCCAAATAAACTACAAACGCCCCCGATGGTTGGGGTAATTTATCTACACGACGTTGATAGTTGTTCAATGCCTTGTCTTTGGTCAGCTTAACCAAATTTTGGGTAGTTACATTTGCCACAACCTCTTCTGCCTCTTCTGTCCAAGTCTCCCCCTTATGGTTGCAAACAGTTACCCCCGTAACTTTTCCTGATGCGGTATGGATTTCTGACACACTATGACGCATCAACAGCTTACCACCATATTTTTCCAAACCAGCTACAAGGCGATCGCTTAATACCTGCATACTTCCTTCCAAATGGAATAGTCCTTGGGGAGATTGAGAAACTGCCAAAGCTGTAGCTGCATATAGCAAAGCCGTCTCCTCTGTACCTACTTGGGAATATAACTTTAACTGAAGATCTAAGAAAGTCTTGAGACGTTTATCTCCAGATAAACCATACAGTTTTAAAGCATCTGCCACTGTCATCAAAGTAAAAGGTACAGTAATTAGAGTATCTGGTCTTACTGCCGAAACCAATTGCCACACATCCCATGCACTTCGAGGAGGTAAGACAGGATCTCTTCCCTGAAATCGCCAGCTAGCTTTAAATAACCGATTCAACAAATTCCAAAATGGTTCGCTACCAGGAAATTGCCGTTGTCTTTCCTCCCGCCATTTATCTGCATCGCGCCAAACATTAATCGGTTCGGTTTCCCCTGGTAAAAACACTGCACAGGCAGGATCGCAAAAGCTAGATTTCGGTGGCTCAATTCCCAACTCTTCAAAGATGCGGTGGTGTATTCCCCCAGGCTCTAAACCCGCTACCTGAGTCGCCCCCACATCAAATGTAAAACCACGACGTTTGAATGTAGAAGCACATCCCCCAGGTACAATCGCCTGGTCAAAAATAGTTACCTCATGCCCTTTTTTGGCTAACAATGCTCCTGCTGTCAATCCACCAATACCAGCACCTACAACCACTACACGATGTTCATTTGCCATAAAATTATTTCATATTTCTTAACATATAACTCTTATTTTAGATATACTCATCACAAAATAGAAACCCTCTTTGGTTAAAATACTTCTCGTTTAGGCTTTATTGTTGATGGGTTTTTATTCAGGTAGTGGGTAGTAGGTAGTAGGTAGTAGGTGTATGTAATTGATACCTGTTACAAGATAAAATAGAAATGCTACTAACTATTTTACTCGTGAACAATAATAGCATTACGATTCAACAAAGAACGAAACTATTCGCTAGTAGAGTAATAACAGCGTATTCAGAAATAAACGAAAAAAATCACTTTAATAGTGCTTCTGTTATTTTGTCAAAACAGTTTTTGAGAAGCGGTACTAGTATTGGAGCGAATATATCAGAAGGAATTTATGCCCAATCAGAAAAAGACTTTTTATCGAAATATTTAATAGCTTTAAAGGAGGCTTCTGAAACAAAGTATTGGATTGAATTAATGATCGAAAATAATTTAGTACCGATAATCAAATTCTCTGATATGTTAAAAGAGATAGAGGTAATTATTAAAATTTTAGTGACAATTACAAAAAAACTTAAAGAAAAATAATCTACTACCTACTACCCACTACCTACTACCTAAAAAAAGACGCTCAATAGAACGTCTTGTGCAAATTCAGTAGATATTTAAAAAGTCAGTTATGAAAAGATTTGTCTACTTTAAAACTCCAGCCAAAATATTCTTAACTCGATCGCCACCTTCACTTTGAGTAAAAGATAAGATGATCGGAATAAACTTACTAGCCATTCCAGGATTCAAACCCAATTGACTAAAACCACCAGCCAATGCAGCCATATTAGCTAATTGTCCACCACTGCCACCACCAAGCGCGCCAGCTAGTCCGCCAATTGCACCAGCCATGCCCTTTCCACCAGTAGGAGCTTCGCCGATTAAGCTGCTTATTCCAGGTACAGCACTAGCAACCTGAGCAAAATCACCATCTCCAAGCTGTTCTTTCGCCATTTTAAAAATAAGTCCAGCACCGCCTTTGGCTTGGCTTTCATCTACTGCTAGACCTTGAGTTAATTGTTGAATTAATTCCATAAGTTCGTGTTGTAAAAAGCATTCCCGTCCATCATGCCAAAAACTTATTGGGAATTAAAGAAAGAAATACTTAAACCTTCTTGTACAAATAAGGAGTATGTCTTACGTACACAAAAATTTAGCTCCAGAATGTTTATTTTGAAGCTAATACAGGTTATTTTGTTGTACTTTGAGGCTTTAGATGATGCCTGGACCTTTGCCACCAGGGGTATTTACGTCCTTCAGCTCTGCTTCACGTTCAGCTTCTTCTTTTTCTTTGACCTCTTTGCGATCGCCTGGCTCTTCGTAATACATTTCTGGCTCAACTGCGTAGTTGTTAGCTAGACCTTCTCGATCTACTGTTTGACCAGCTTCAGAGGCATCTTTGAATTCATCCCCTTCTCTTTCTTTTCTAGCTGCTGTTTCAGCAGAAGTTATGGCGCGGTCATAATTGGCATCATCGGGCGTTTTGTTTTCCATTCCCTTTTCCTCAGAATGTGCATTAATCGACAATCTACTCAAGCAATAAATTACTTATCTACATTAGGAACAATGTCAGGACGTTCTTTTCCTTCCCAACCAGCAGGACGTTTGGAATTGTACCAGGCGATCGAGCCAATGGTTACTGCTGCAACAAAACCTAATCCAACAACTGCCACTGCTGCGTAGGGGAAATGAGGCTCACTACTAGCAACTTGTAATAATAAATTCATAAATTTTGCTTTCCTTTTTTTAAACTTGACAATAACTTTACCTTTCGTTGTCTTGTACTCACATCTTTCTTGCTATAGATTGGCAACTCTGTCAAAGGATAGATTTATGAATATTTTGTTGAGTAGCTTAATATTGCAGACTTATCTATACCTTCGGATGGATACAGTGTTGAAAGTTGAATGATAAGTTTAGCAACGACACAAAAAACTAATATTCTTTACTTGTGTAAGAAAACTAGCTTGGACTATTAGTTCGTGATTTAGTTTGCCATTTAGGGTAGATTGAAAGGTTTGACTCAATTCTACGAACAATAGTTCAAATTTTTGGATATAGTTAAAATGGCAAAAGATTTACATACTCGCGGTCAGTTAGAAAGAGAGCTTTCTCAGAAAATTCAAGCGTTTTATCGCTCTCATTTGGGTCATCGACCATCCAAGGTAACTTGCCAATTATTCGATACTAAATTGGCGGTAATTATTGAAGATTCAATTACCAATGCAGAACAGATCTTGTTTGATGAAGGTAAAAGTGATTTAGCCGAAAAAGTTCGTTTGAATTTGGATAGTGCAATCCAACCAGACTTAAAGATATTGATTGAAGAAATTACTAAAGTTGAGGTAGCAGATATTCTTAGTGATGCTACCTTGGAGACTGGAAGAACAGGTATTATTGTAATTCTACAGGAAACTCCTAAGGTTCGTAATACGGAGAATAAGCTTAAAAGCAATAATTGAAATAATAAGCTAAATAAAAGAAAGGTATTCTTTAGTAATTCGTTGTGAAGTCATTATACTGCTTTAGATTGGCTTGATTTATTTAAAAACTTAATATTTCCTAATTATGGGTAAAATTAGACTTAACAAAATTGAATATTTGTTATCAAAAAAAATTCGAGATATTTATCAAGAACAACTAGAACACGACCTAGATAATGTATCTTATAAATTGTTTGATCGCACTTTGGTTGTCATATTAGAAGGCACAATAACCTTGCCTGAAAAGCTATTAAAAGAGAAAGAGCATTCCTTGTTAGTAGAGCAAGTAAGAACATCAATTGATAATGTTATCAATCCTCAGATAAAAAAAATTATAGAAGAAGTGATGGATGTAGAAGTAATAGATTTTATGAGCGATACAACTATTGACAATGACATTACAGGTGCGATCGCAGTTCTGAAATTCAAATCAAACAAAGATTGAGAAAGGAAATAAGCGTTTTCTCAATTTCTTCAATCAAAAAAGGTTTGCAAATATAAGCATCACATCCTGCCTCCCTAATTGCTTTTTTGTGTTTGGGTAAAGTTAAACCTGTTACTGCAACTATAGGAATATCTTTGGTAAAGGAATGATGTTTGAGCCTACGAGTTATTTCCATTCCGTCAATATCAGGCATCACCATATCTAAAAAGATTAGATCGGGTTGTTTGTTTATTGCCAAACTAATTGCCTCACCACTAGTGATAGCTGAAACAAACCTTAAATTCAAACTGTCTAATATACAAGAAAGAAATAGCAGATTGTCTTGATTATCATCTACGATCAATATTAAAGGAATAATTCTAGATAATTCACAAATATTTTGCTTATACTCGTCTACCATAGTTCTAATGTCTTCCTTGAGAAAAATGATTAAAGCATTCCTCTTGTGGTGTCATAGCACATAAGCAGGACTGGCTTGTTACAAGACAGGCTAGAAATTACTCCGCCGAGAGAAGACGAAATAATCTCTAAAGTTTGGTCAACTCTTTCTTTGTATTACCAATAAAACAGAAAGAAAAAAGTTGAGCTATATTTTTGAAGTCTTTAAAAGTAACCACTTCAATATAGCCTAGATGCCTATATATACTTAAGCCAGGAATATCTACTTGACTAAACCTGCCCTCAATGCCCTCACCGCTGCTTGAGTGCGATCGTCAGCACATAGCTTGTTTAAAATATGACATACATGAGTTTTGACTGTGCCAACAGTAATGTATAGTTTGGCAGATATTTCGGCATTGCTACAGCCACCGACAATCAATTCTAAAACTTCTAATTCTCGATCTGTCAAAGGATAGGTTTCAATTAGCTGTTGATATTCCCCTGCCACGGCAGTGATTGCCTGTGTATCCTCTTCAACCCCTTTGCTAATTTCTACTGACGGACTTGCAGGCTTGGTAGATTGAGCCTGTTTTAACACGATTCTGGCGATCGCAGGGTCGATCCAAGCATTGCCATCATGAGTGTTGCGGATTGCCTCTACCAAATTATCCATACTGACATCTTTAAGACTATAGGAGTCTGCACCAGCAGCAAAAGCAGCCATGACAGAATTTTCGCTGTCGTGCATAGTCAGCATCAAGATTTTGGTTTTAAAATCAGGATTTTGCGCCTGATATTCTTTGATTTGTTGAGTAACTTCAATGCCATCAATGTCAGGTAAGCCAATATCTACTAGTGCGACATCTGGTTGATGAGTTTTGATTTTGTTGATGCCATCTTTTCCATTTGCAGCATTATCGAGTATCTCGACATCATTGTATTGTTTGAGAGCAGCACATAAACCAATGCGACTCAAGTCGTGATCTTCGATTAAAATAACGCTGACTTTACTCATTTTGACTAAATTATAAAAATATTACTAAGATTACTTACCGATAACTAAAACTATCCAATATTGAACTATTCAATTCATCATTCTTAAGATGTATATCTTCTGCTGACTGACAGCTAAGACCGCCTATTCATAAGGATATCAAATTTACTTTAATATATATGTATTTCTTCGCAGTTTGAAAAAGAAATTTGAGCAAAAATGCTAGTTTTTGTTAAGCAATCTGTACTTTTATAACAAAAATTTAATAATTTAATTGATAATGCCGTCTGCCGATCGCGATCGCAAGAGCGATCGCGTGGAAACGATCTTTTTCATCGTCGAACATCAAGACCATTATAAATTTGTTGTAATTAGATCTAAAAACAGTTTGTTATTTTATTTGGAAGAAATAGCTAATATATTTTATTAGCTATTTCAGACTTTTTTATTTTTATCTATACCTTTTAGTAGATCGACTAAAGAAAGCTAAAGCCTAAAATAATGTTGTGAGTTAAATATATTTGATATTATTTTATCTTGTCAAACTTAACGATCTAAGTTCTAAAGTCATGGAAGAGAGAGTGATTAATATTTTGTTAGTGGAAGACGACGAAGTCGATGTGATGAACGTGAAACGAGCGTTCAAAAAATATAAGATTACTAATCCATTGTATGTTGCTGGAAATGGGATTGAAGGTTTGGCAATGCTGCGATCGCAAAATGACGAACAGCCTGAAGTCCCTGAATCTAGAAGGCTAATTTTACTAGACCTCAATATGCCCAAAATGAATGGCTTGGAATTTCTTCAAGAATTAAGGCAAGATGACAAGTTAAAGCGAACTCCTGTAATTGTCTTGACCACTTCAGATGAAGACAAAGACAGGATTGAAGCATACAATTTAAACGTTGCAGGATATATCTTAAAACCTGTTACCTTTAACAATTTTGCTGAGGTTATGGTTGCCCTCAACAAGTATTGGACTCTATGTGAGATGCCCTAAGCAATGAATATTGAGCAGCAGTTTTCCATTTTACTGGTTGATGATGATGAAGTAGATCGCATGACGGTCAAACGTGCGTTTAAGAAAGCTAATTTTGCGGTTGAGCTGCTCGAAGCGGTTAACGGACAAGAGGCAGTCGCAATTCTACAGACAAGAAAAGGTAATCTAAATTCTCTTCCAAAAGATTCCCCCAAAACTATTGATTTAGTTTTGCTTGACTATCGCTTACCTGACATAGATGGTTTGCATCTAATCGCTAGAATAGAAACCTTACGCTTAAGTCTACCCATCATTGTGCTTACAGGACAAGGCGATGAAGAGATCGCTGTTGAAATCATGAAAGCTGGTGCCGCCGACTATTTGTCCAAAGCCAAAATTGAACCAAATAATTTGATTAAAGCCATCAATAGTGCGATTAGAATTCATCAGGCTGAAACGGCAGTCAAATTAGCAAATCAGCGTCTTCGCGCTAGTAATGAATTACTTATATCAAAAAATAAAGAATTAGAACAACAGCAGAAACAAATTAAATTACAAAACATTGAACTACAAAAGTCCTATAAGTTAAAGTCAGAATTTTTGGCAACCATGTCCCATGAATTGAGGACTCCGATGAATGCCATAATGGGTTTTTCGCAGTTGTTGTTACGCCAATATCCCGATCCTCTTTCTCCTCAACAAGAGAATCTGATTCAGCGCATTCTCAACAACAGCAAAAACTTGCTTGACATGATTAACGAAATGCTCGACTTTTCTAAGATAGAAGCAGGGAAATTAGACTGTCATCCTCAAGTTTTCAATATAAGTTCTTTGATTGCCAGGACTGTAGAAGAATTAAACTCTTTATCTCTGCAAAAGGGAATTAGTTTAACTACCGAAATCGAACTAAAAGATCCCTTGATAGTTCAAGATTCTAATTTAATCAAACGAAGTTTAATTAATCTAATTTCTAATGCCATCAAATTTACCGAAAAAGGAGAGGTAAGAGTCAAAGCTTGGGAAATAGATCTTACTCATATTGCAATCTCGGTTGAGGACACGGGAATTGGTATTGCTTCAGCGGATATGGATACAATTTTTCAAGCATTTAGACAGGCAGATCAAAGCTTTACTCGCCAACATTCAGGAACAGGTTTAGGTTTAGCTATCACCAAATCTTTGATCGAAATGATGAGAGGAAAAATATTAGTTAAGAGCGAATTAGATCGAGGTTCGACTTTTACAATCAAAATCCCTCGTAAGAAAGATGTGGAATCTTGAAATAACTACGTATTATATTAAGTTTAACATCAGCTTTGTTTTAATTCATAATGTTAGCGTCCCAAACTTTACAAAAAAACTATATCCTCGCTGTTGACGATATTCCAGATAACTTATTGTTGGTGCAGTTAGCCTTAGAACAAGAAGGTCATCGAGTTGTATTGGCACACAATGGGGAGACAGCCCTAAAATATATCAAACAAAGCCCTCCAAGCCTTATACTGCTTGATGTAATGATGCCTGGCATGGATGGCTATGAAGTCACTCGCCGTATTCGTGAAGATACAAGTGTTCCTTTCATTCCGATACTTTTAGTTACAGCCAGAGAAGAATCTAGTTTGGTAGAAGGATTAGATGCAGGTGCAGATGAGTTTGTTCGCAAACCATTTCAATTAGATGAATTGCAGGCAAGAGTAAGATCTATGTTACGTCTCAAAGAAACCATAGATCAAAGAGAAAACTTTGTTTCTTGTTTAACTCATGACTTACGCACTCCCCTAGTAGCTGCTAACCGAATGCTAGACTTGATTAATCAGGCAGCTTTTGGCAATGTTACCTGCGAGCAAAAAGAAGCAATATCCAATATTGTCAGCAGCAATCAAAATATGCTGGAGATGCTCAATACCTTATTAGAAACCCATCAATATGAATTAGGACAAAAAGCTCTCAGTTTTATTGAAGTGGATCTTCGCAAACTGATTAAAGATGTAGTTACCGAGCTTCAATCTTTAGCAATTGATCGGGAAATAAAGTTGACTTCAGATGTAGATCCTACGGTTTTGGAAATAAAAGGCGATCGCCTTGAGTTACGTCGAGTAATTACTAATTTAATCAGTAATGCTCTTAAGTTTACCGATGAGGGGGAGGTGAAAATATCTCTAACTCAAACCAAATCTCAAGTTGCGCTCGCGGTTGAAGATTCGGGTATCGGTATATCTAAGCAAGATATGGAGACTATTTTTCAAAGATTTCACCAAGGAAATCACCGACGAGCAGGAAAAGGTTTAGGACTATATCTTTGTCAGCAAATTATCAATGCTCATCAAGGAAAAATAACTGTAGAGTCAGAATTGAACAAAGGAACAACATTTACCGTATCTTTGCCCAAATAGCCAATGTGCTAACAACGGTACAGATAAGGCATGACTTATCTTTAACTACCAATAATCACAGCTTCAGCTTCTTCTGCGGTCAAAGGTTTGGAAAATAAAAATCCTTGACCAAATTCTACGTTTAAAAGCTTAAGAGTGTTTAATTGAACATCGGTTTCAATTCCCTCGGCAATTATTTTCATATTCAAAACTTGAGCGAGGGTAATAATAGTTTTAATAATTTCCAAGTTTTGCTGTTCGACGTTCATCGCATTGACAAAAGATTGGTCAATTTTAAGAATATCAACAGGAAACTGAGGTAAATAGCTTAAAGAAGAATATCCAGTGCCAAAATCATCGATAGAGAGTTGAATTTGACGATTTTTGATCTGTTGCAAAACTTCAATCAACTGTTCTGTATCTTCAATCAGCATACTCTCGGTCATTTCTAATTTAAGACAGCTTGAGTTAACCTGAGTTTGAGCAATAATGCGATCGATAAGATCGATAAAATTGCGATCGTGTAGTTGTTCTCCTGCAACATTAATACTCATGGTGAGAGACTTTGCTTGGGGCAAATTATCTTGCCAAATTTTGAGTTGATTACAGGCTTCATACATCACCCATTCTCCCAAGGGAACAATCAAGCCCGTTTCTTCTGCTAAGGGAATAAATTCCCCTGGAGAAATTATTCCTCTGGTGGGATGTTGCCAGCGTACCAATGCTTCAAAACCATTTATCTTTTGGTTTTCGAGGGATACGATTGGCTGATAATAAAGAACTAATTCTCGATTAGCGATCGCTTCTCTGAGTTCGTTTTCTAATTCCAAACGGTGCATTGCATCAAGATACATCTGTTGGGTGAAAATTTCGTATCTTGCTTTACCCAATTCTTTAGCTTTGTATAGAGCAGTATCAGCATCACGGAGTAAATCTATTTCCTGGCGGTATTCACCATTCCCCACCACAATGCCAATACTCACCGTAATCATTAAGTTGCGACTGCCAAGGTTAAATGGTGTAGCAAATTCCCGTAAGATTTTCTGAGCTACAATTACTGCATCTTCAACATCGCTCAATTCCTCTCAGGAGAATAGTAAATTCATCTCCTCCCAGTCTTGCCAAAACGGTTTGTTCGCCAATACATTTTTGTAGTCTTTGGGCGCAGTCAATTAGTAGTTCATCCCCCTTCAAATGTCCCAAACTATCGTTGATTATTTTAAAACGATCTAAATCGATAAATAAAACAGCAAACTCAAAAGGGCGATCGATCGCATTATCCAAACACTTTTCAATTTCTTGCATAAACAGACTACGATTGGGCAGTCCTGTCAAACTGTCGTGAAGAGCATCGTGACGCAGCTTTTGTTCGAGTTGATGACGTTGTAATATTTCTTCTTTGAGGACGCGATTTGCCGATTCTACTTCAGATGTACGCTCTTTGACTCTCCGTTCTAACCTTTCGTTCAAAATTCTAATTTTATCGTTTGCTGATTGCAGTGCTAACTGATTGCTCACGCGGGCTAATACTTCTTCTACCTGAAAAGGTTTACTAATAAAGTCCACCCCCCCAGTAGTGAATGCCTTTACCTTGTCTTGAATGTCGTCTTGCGCGCTCAAAAAAATCACAGGAATCGAGCTAGTTGTCTCATCTGCTTTTAACTGTTCGCAGACTTGATAACCATTTAGATCGGGCATATTGATATCCAACAAAATCAGATGGGGTAAATCGTTTCGCACTCCCATTAATGCCATTGAACCATTTTTGGCGCAGCGTACCTGATATCCTTGCTGAGTCAGAGTTGTAGACAGTAATCGTAGATTGTCAGGCACGTCATCCACAATCAAAATTTTATAGGCTAATTCCTGTACTTGATTCATGGCATTTGTGGCGTGAGTTTTAAAATGATGTCGAAATCAAAATTAGAAATCTTAGTTGCTAAGGCTTTTTTAATAAAGTCATGGTCATTGGGAATTTCTTGGATGAGTTCTAATAAAAGTTGTTCGTCAAGTTGAGAAGCTGCCTGATTGACTTTTTCTAGCCATTGAGGAGGCATAAAAGATAAATCATCTGATTCTATTTCTATACTTTGACTATCGGGAATATCATCAATTCTGGCAGATTGTGTTTCTTCGTAAATATAGCCAACAGGTAAGTGTTTGGCAATTTTTTCAAACAGCAGGGTGTCTTTAATTGGTTTGCTCAAAAAATCATCGCAACCTGCATTAAGGATCTTAATGTTGATTTTGCTGGTTTAACAAAATTTTCTGCTGTTTTTCCTGTTCTAACAATTGAGCCTGCTGTAGTGCGATACCTAGTTGAGTCGCAATTTTTTGCATAAATTCAATTTCGGCTTTCTTCCACTGACGGGGATGCAATGATTGATAGATGCACAGCAAACCCCAAAGACGATCGCCCTGAAACAAAGGAACAACCAAATAAGCTCTAATATTGAGAGAGGACAAAATTTCTTGATGACTATCCCTCAAGTCTGCTGTATAAGTATCACAAATTGCTAAAGCCTCTCCCTCTTCATACTCAACAGCTAAATAGGTATCAAACAGGCATTCTTGTAAGCGATCGCTCACAAAAGCATTGTCTCGATTCGATAACATCTCGATCTTGAATAATAAATTTCCCCAAACTTCGATCTAATACCTCTCCTTGGTCAAAATCATCCCCAATCTGAAAAACTCCCACTCGATCTACCTCAAGAAACTGACGTACTTCTTTGGTAGCTGTCTGAAAAATTTTTCCCGTGTTTAAACTTTGACGTATGGCTTGGGTAATTTGATTGAGCAGCCTAGTTTCTTGTAGCTGATATTCCAGTGCTGCTTCTGTCTTTTTACGTTCGCTAATATCCTGTAATATTTCTAGATATTGAATTGGCTGGTTATTTTCATCCAAGGAAGGAATGATTGTGGCATTTACCCAATATTCTCGACCGTCTTTGGCGCGATCGCAAATTTCGCCTTGCCAAATTTTTCCCTTATTAATAGTTGTCCACAAATGTTGCCAAAATTCGGTTGAATGATAATTAGAACTAACTACTTCGTGAGTATTACCAATCAATTCTGCTGGAGAATATTGAAAAAACTTACAGAAGCCGTCATTAACATAAGTAATAATTCCCTCAGTATCTATGATGCTAACAATAGCCGAACGAGTTAAAGCCTCTTGAAAGTCCGTCAGATTTCTTAAAGACTGTTTAATTTTTGCTTCTGCTTCTTGCCTAACCGTAACATCTTCAAAAGTTCCCAAAATTCCGAGCACCTTACCATTGGCATCGTGGAGAGGAATTTTGTTAGTTTCTAGCCAGGTTAATTTACCATCAGCATTTACCTGAGTTTCAATGATGCCATATTCAGGAGTATTGTTATCCATCACACGGCGATCGCATTCTCGATACCAATCTGACTTTTCTGGTGTCCAAGGTAAATCGTAATCACTTTTACCAACAATCTCTTGAGGCGATCGCAATCCTGCTATCTCAGCAAAAGAGCGATCGCATCCCAAATAATTGGAATCTAGATCTTTCCAAAAAATTGTTTGAGGTAGTCGATCTGCAACTAACTGTAGCAATTCAACAGATTGAAATTGATCGAGCATATCTTTGAATATTTTCTACTTCTCTGCAATACTACTGTCAGCAATATTAGACTTTGATACTCAGTATTCCCAAAAATTAGTTACTGATTACTGATTACTATTTACTAATTACCAATTACCAACCTTAAACGGGTTTATCATATAAATAGTTAAGTCAAAAAAAATTGATGACTCAGATCAAATTAATGCACGGCAAGCTTCATCGCGTAACAGTAACCGAAGCTAATGTAAATTATGTTGGGAGTATTACCATCGACCAAGACTTAATGGAAAAAGTCGGCATTCTTCCTTTAGAAGAAGTAGATGTAATTAATCTCGATAACGGCAAACGTTGGTCTACCTATGCGATCGCAGGAGAAGCAGGAAAAGGCGGAATTTGCCCAAATGGTGGTGCAGCATTATTGTGTAAGCCTGGAGATCTTTTAATTATTATTGCCTATGAATATCGCGATCGCGCTTTGGTAATGCAGCATGGACATCAAGCCAAAGTAATAGTTGCTGACGAACACAATCATTGTCGAGAATATATCGAACAAGAACTTGTTCCTCAAGGCGATCGTCTAAATTTTAAGTCTTTATCTTCCGAGGGATAGTATTGCTATTATTGACAATATTTTTAAATAATTCCATCAATAAAAATTGGGATTTAATTATATAACTATAGCAAAAGAGCGATCGCCTGTAAAATATGTGCGATCGCTCTTTTATTAGCAACTAAATCAAGTCTTTAAACTTTCGCCATATCTTTAAAGCTGATTTTCAAATAATCTTCTTCCATTTTTGCCCCTGATGGCTCTAGTGCAGCCAAGGCTTGAGGTAATACTAAATTGCGACGATGATTACCAATTCTGACATTAAGTTCGTCACCAGTTTTATTGAGCTGAATTTGTTCTTTAGGAATTCCTGGTAGATATAAGTGCAGACTGTAATTGCCTTGCTCTTGGATTATCTTAATCGTGTTTTCTTTATAGTAAACCTGAGTAGGATCTTCGTCTTTGTATAAAATTTCCTTTAACTTCTCTAATGCTTCCATACCACACATTTCAGTGGGAAATAGAGGAGCTTCTTTCACGGGTAAGGGATGGAAATTATCATAGATTTCTTTTTTGTAAACGTCTTGGTTTTCTTTCCAACGTTTGAAAAAAGGATCTTGAACTTCATCAGGAATTACTCGGTTAGCCACCACCATGTCTGTAGCCACATTATATAAACTCAAGTAAGCATGGGCGCGTAAGGATTCTTTGATTACCATTTTTTCAGGGTTCATCACCAAACGTACCGAAGTTTTAGTATTATCAGTCAAAACCTTTTCCAAAGCTTCGATTTGCTCGTAAAACTCATAAGGAGCGTCCATTACTTCGTTATCGGGTAAGGAAAAGCCAGCAAGGGGTTTGAAAAATGGTTCGACTAATGGACGTAACGCTGCGGACATTCCCTGTAGCGGTTTATAAAAGCGTCTCATATACCAGCCACCAACTTCAGGTAAACTTAAGAGCCTTAAGGCTGTACCTGTAGGTGCAGAGTCAATGATTAAAGTATCAAAATCACCGTCATCATAGTGACGCTTCATTCTAACCAAACCAAAGATTTCGTCCATCCCAGGCAAAATGGCTAACTCTTCAGCCTGTACGCCATCTAAACCTCTAGCCTGTAAAACTTGGGTAATATAACGCTTTACCGCACCCCAGTTACCTTCCAATTCCCTCAGCGCATCAAGCTCTGCACCCCATAGATTAGGACGAATTTCTACAGGATCGTGTCCCAATTCTAGGTCAAAACTATCGGCTAAAGAGTGTGCGGGATCGGTACTAAGTACCAAGGTTCTGTAACCCAACTCCGCACAGCGCAAACCAGTTGCAGCAGCGACGGAGGTTTTACCCACACCACCCTTACCAGTCATTAAAATTACACGCATAAAAGATTTAGATCCTAAATAAAAAATAGATACATTACTTAATCTTTTATTATTGTGACTTGTTTCGACTAGAAGTGAAATTTTGACGCAAAACATTCCAGGGAGAAATATGCCAATAATCAACATGAGAGGCAATTAAATTTTTGTCGCTCACTTCTAATTCACTCCAGCCAGGAATTGATAAGCGGGGTTTCCAAGGTAAAGGAGAAGTCATGTTTAACGTCCACTCAGTTTTTATTTTTGTTCCCTCTTGAGTTACGTTATGGACATCCATTTCAACATTGCCAAAGAAGTTACCTAAAAACCCAATCATTGCCTGATATTTCTTGACTCCGCGAAATTTATTCAACGGATCTTTGAAATAAACATCTTCTGCATATATATCAAAAGTCTGATTATCAGGAAATCTTTGATAATCTGCTTTTAAAATTGATACTAAATCTTTTTGTTCATTGTTCATTATTTTAAACTTCCACTTCAGCCCATAAACGATCCAACTGCATTTTCCAGGCTGCTAAAAATTGCTCTCTTTGAGCAGGATCTTGATCCACTCCTCCCATAACCCCTTCTTGATAAAAACGATCTATCGTTTGGTAGGTAGCTTCTTTGCTTTGTCCTTGAGATTTGGCTGCTTTTACTATTTGAACTATTTGCTTTTCAATTAACTGATTGAAGGAATTAGATAGACCTTTTTCCGCCAAAGATGCTAAAGATGCGATCGCACTTTCCAAGTCTTCTGTGACCAAACTCTCTAGACGATGGTGATATACTCCCCAAAGAACGTTTTGATTGATGGCATAGCGAACTTCTTGGGTAGCATCAAAATTGTCTTCTAATATCTGGGGTAATAAAGACTGTGCTTCAGCAGCAGTAGCAATGGGAGTCAAAAGTCTCAACCAGCTACGATCTTCAGAAAGCAAAACTAGTAAATGAATTTGCGAATTTTTGACTTGCCAAGCTTCTTCTACATCGTGTTTAATATCTTGTGCATCAAATAGTCGTTCTAAAACGGGTTGAATTTCGGTTAGTTGCATCTGATAACTTATAAATAAATGTTTTTTTCGGCTGTATTTAACATTCAGTTTAATAGTTTTCAATAATCGAATGTATCTGCAATTTTATATATCATCGTCGAATTAGCTTAGATGAATCGAAAACTAAAATCCCACTATCGAACTGTAAAAGAAACCTTTGCCGAATTAAATTATGATGCTTATTTAATTCATTGTCAGTGGATGGAATATGCGATCGCTTTAGCCCAAACAGCAGGAAATGCGGGAGAAATTCCCGTTGCTGCGATAATTGTGGACGAACAAAACAATTTAGTTGCCGAAGCGAGCAATCACAAAGAAAGAAATCGAGATGCTACTGCTCACGCTGAAATGCTAGCAATTAGTGCTGCTAGCAAAATCAAACAAAATTACTATTTAAAAAACTGCACCCTCTATGTCACCTTAGAACCCTGCCCAATGTGTGCTGGGGCTATTATACAAGCACGTTTGGGATTGCTAGTTTATGGTGCAGACGAGCCAAAAACAGGGGCGATTCGCACCGTAATTAATCTTCCTGACAGCTATTGTTCCAATCATCGGTTGAAAGTCTTAGCAGGAATCAAATCAGAATCTTGTCGCCAACAACTCCAAACGTGGTTTAGTAATAAAAGAAAGCAAAAAGATTTAAAGAGTAACTAAGCTAATGTTTCGGGACAGTAGCCTAGCCCTTTAGTAAATTGCTGGCGGAATGCCTCAATATCTTTCACATCGGGTTTTCCATGAGAAACTACTGCTACTTGATAGCGACGCATTACTTCTACAGGAGATTGTCCAGTTTCTAAACTCCAAAAGACCATTTTGAGTCGCATTTCTGGCTCATAGGTAATTCCCAGTTCAGACATGAAAGCTTGGAAATCACCGTGTAACTTAGGTTCAAGAGCTTGAGGATAGCGAACTTTGACAATCCAACCGTCAATCTGATGAATTACAGTTAAAGAAGCATTTGCTGTATGCTCCATCTTAAGGAGATAATCAATTGTTCTTAGAGTTACGCTGGCATTTGCCAAATAATAAAGATAGTCCATAAACACCATTTTCTCAGAAGCCGTATCTATAGTCTGACAATAAATGTGTCTTTTACGCTTGGGGAAAAGCACCCGATTTTTTGAACTTACGATAGGGGATACTACCCAAATACGATCGTCCAATATGAACTTATAACCTAGAATGAACGAGGATTTTTTACTTTCTAACTATACTTACGAATTGCCTCAAAAGCTGATTGCACAAGCTCCTGCGACTCCAAGAGATAGCTCCCGTCTACTGATAGTAGATTCACCTATCTCTTGTAAGCATGAGGTTTTTCAAGATTTAACCAAATGGCTGAGATCGGGCGATTTATTAGTTCTTAATGATACCCGCGTAATTCCTGCTCGTCTATATGGTCATAAAACTACTGGCTCAAGCGTCGAAATTTTGCTGTTAGAAGAGAAGCTAAATAACTGTTGGCTGGCTTTGGTTAAGCCAGGAAAGAAGTTTACCACTGGCTCTAAAATTGTCTTCGATCCTTTGAAGGATAATCTCACTACAGAAGATTATCAACTCAATGCCACAGTAGTCGATCGCGATGAAGCAACAGGAGGTAGATTGTTACAGTTTGAGCTACCAGAGGGTAAGACCTTATGGCATTTTATGGAGGATTATGGGCAATTACCCCTACCGCCCTATATTACCGAAAATGATTCTCTAGGGGAACGTTATCAAACAGTATACGCCGAACACCCAGGAGCGATCGCAGCACCCACCGCAGGATTACATTTTACCCCTGAGTTATTGGATAAATTGAAGCAGCAGGGAGTAGATCAAACCTATATTACTCTTCATGTGGGAGTGGGTACTTTTCGCCCTGTGGAGACGGAAGAAATACTCAATCACCAAATGCACCAGGAATGGATTGAAGTCGATCGCGCAACCGTAGATAAAATCAACGAAACAAAAGCAAGAGGCGGTAGGGTTTTCGCAGTGGGTACAACCGCCATTAGAGCTTTAGAGGGGGCAGCAAAACAATTTGATTCGGCTCAATTACAACCCTTTAGGGGAAAGACAGATTTATTTATTTACCCTGGTTATCAATGGCAAGTAGTTGATGGTTTAATTACTAATTTTCACTTACCAGGCTCTAGTTTATTGATGCTAGTGAGTGCGCTAATCGGCAGAAAGCGTTTGTTGAATTTGTATCAAAAAGCGATCGCTTTAGATTATCGTTTCTATTCTTTCGGCGATGCGATGTTGATTTTACCTGAAGCTAAAAACAGTTAGGGCAGTTAGGGCAGATAGGGCAGTTAGGGCAGAAAACATGTCAGGACAGTTAGGGCAGTTAGGGCAGTTGGACAATTAAGATGGTTATATTAAAAATTGAAAAACGTATTCATATAGCCATTAATAATTGCATCTCCGCAAAATAGACTCAATGCCCCACCCAAAGCCAAAAAAGGACCAAAAGGCATGGGTTGTTTTTTTCCCAAAATGCCTAAAGCGATCGCGCCACCGCCAATAACTGCCCCCAAACCACAGGCTACAAAGCTAGAGACTAAAACATATTTCCAGCCAATCCAAGCCCCAATGGTAGCCATCAGCTTACCATCAGCATCTCCCATTGCTTGTTGTCCCAACATAATCGAACCCAACAAGGCAATTGTTTCTAGTAGCCAAATTCCTAACACCGCGCCACCAATGCCAAACATTAATTGATTAGCAGTTCCTTTTCCTTGGGCTAGCTGCCAACCCCATATTCCTTGAAATACTAGTCCCAAAACTAATCCTGACTTGGTTAAAGGTGCAGGCAGTGTCATCGTGTCTAGATCGATTAGAGATAATGACAATAACCAGGATAGAAAAGCACAATAGCCAATAGTTTCAATACTGTAGCCAAACCGCCAAAAAACCAGCATAAAGATTAATCCCGTGGTGGCTTCTACCGTGGGATAACGGCTAGAAATTTTTGTTTTGCACCATCGACAACGCCCTTTTAGCCATAACCAGCCAAATACAGGTACGTTTTCTGTCACTCCCAAAGGATGCCCACACTTAGGACAACGGGAGGGTGGATGAATGAGAGATATTCGGTGCGGGATACGATAGACAACTACGTTTAAAAAACTACCAATACAAGCTCCAAAAGTAAAAGCAAGAATAAAAGCGATTGCTGTAACCAGCGTTTCCATAATTTAGTTTTAAATAATAAAGACTGTAGACAGATATCTTTTAAGACGATCTACTAGTTAGCTTCAATTTTCAATAGGCTTCTGATTCAATTTGCTTTAAAGGAATAAAACATTCTCTGGGTAACAAAACAGGCTTGTGCTTAAATGCTAACTGTCCTCTATGACTATCTCGGTTGATAATAATTCCCATTGGCTCAAGATCTGTTGGCACGCTCAAGCTATAGTAGTTTCGGTAGATATTTCTAGCTGCTTTAATCAGACTCGGATCGAAGAATGTCATGTTGGATTCTCTTGCCTTAGCGTTCGTTTTAGCAATGTTACGTGCTGATGATTTGGTATTCACTCTTGTCGATCCCCGTAAAAAGACACCTCTAAATTTAACCTAATTTTTTCTAGACGGAAGGTTACAAGTATAAATTTATGTGACAAATATTGGCAATTGCTTAGTTGTCTGGTTAATTAGCCCACTTATAAGATTTTTGTCTGCTTAAGAGTTAGTTACTGATTTTATAGCAGCAACCAAGCGATCGCATTCTTCCATTAAAGTAAGATAGTGAACACAAGCGCGAATGCAGTCTGGATCGGCAATTGTTCTTAAGAAAAAGCCCTGTTCTTCTAAAGCGTTAACTAGATCGATATGTTTTGTCCCCTCTACGGTAAAAGAAACTAATCCTGCTTCGGGAGGGGTGTGTTTGAGACAGCTAACTTTTTCAATTGTCTGTAGTTGTGTCCACAGGTAGGCACTTAGTTCACAAATTCTTTGGTATCTCTCTTGAGAAGTACCCCAAGACTGATGTAGGGCGATCGCATTTCTCAAGCCTTCGTATTCGGGATATGCCGAGGTGGCCACCTCATATTTTGTACCATCTTGTTTCCAGGCGATCGGTTTGCCATGAGCATCCATTTCTACCCCACGCCAGCCAATAAAGGTAGGATTTAGGTCATTAAAAGCATCTTGACTAACATATAACCCACCGACTCCCGCAGGACCACAAAGCCATTTATGTCCCGTAAAAGCGTAGTAGTCTATTTCTAATTCTGGTAGGTTGAGGTGTAACGATCCTACTGACTGTGCAGCATCTACCATCACCCGTACTTTATGTTTGGCAGAGATAGTTATGGCAAGCCTGGGCTATTTCTTTGAGAGGTAAGACTTGTCCCGTATTCCAGAGTAAATGACTCAAAACCACCAGGCGGGTATTTTCTGTCAAATTATCGCGGATTATTTCGGCTGGATTACCATCGTTTAAGGTATCCATAATCTTGCATATAGCTACTTCTACCCCAAAGCGACGGCTTATTTCTTCGACTGTGGCAATAATACCTGGGTGTTCGCAGTCAGTCATTAAAATACGCTCGCCCGCTTGCCAATCTATTCCCCAAAGGGCAATGTTGCATCCTGCGGTAACATTTTCAGTAATGGTAATGGTTTGAGGAGTTGTGTTGAGTTCTAAGGCGATCGCTTCTCTCAAATCGTTTACCCTATCTGTTAACCAGTCATTTACTTGCCCAGAAAAAGGTCCTATCTTTTGGATATACTTATGAGTATCAATGATTGCCGACAATGCGACCTTCTGGCATCGTACCCTGACCACCAAAATTAAAATAGGTTTTGTTAACTAATCCTGGGAATTGTTGACGATATTCTTGGAGATTGGTTGACGATAAACTATCATTCATAAATAATATCCTCCTCTGTGGCAAACCTTTGTTAGTATATCGATATTTCCTATTCAGCAATACGTTTTTCGGGGAATTGACACTCCCTACGCATGAATGCGGGGGATTCTTGGTTCGTAAATGCTAATCACCGACCATCTTTTACTTAACTACAAGCGTTGTAACCGTCGCACCTTTCTAGAAATATATGGCGATCGCGCCAAAAGAGATCCTGAAAAAGATTTTCTGATTAAATTAAAACGAGAGAATAAAACTCATATTGCTAATGTGATTCAGAATCGCTGGATTGATTCTGAAGATGGTAGTGTTTTTAATTGCCAGAAGCCTCAAGCTTCACGAAGAGATTGGCAATTAAATGCAGCCCAGACTATTGAGTTGATGAAAGATGGTGCAGACTATATTTTTCAGGGTACTTTAAGTATTACTTTTGCTCAATTTCAAACAGTATTAGAAGATGATTTTTTTGCAGAAAAACTAACATCTGGGCAACAAGAATTTTTAAATGAAATTGTATTTACCGCTGCTCCAACTTTATTAATTAAGCAAGCAGGAGAATCAATCTTTGGCGATTGGGAATATATTTCTGTCAGCATTAAACTAGGTCGTCGTGCTAAACCAGAATATAAATTAATTTCCGCTTTTCATAGTCAACTTTTAAGTATTATTCAAGGCAAGATTCCCACGCGATCGCAATTAATTTTAAAAGATCATAATGATTATTTTGTCAACTTAGATATCTGGCTAACTAAAGTTCAATCAGTCATAGTTGAATGCCTCATCATGTTAGCAACGAAGCAAAAGCCAGAAGTATTTATCTCTCGTCAAAGATGTAGCCTTTGCAGTTGGTATGGTTATTGCTACGAGCAAGCTAAATCAGAAAATCATCTATCTTTAGTACCAGGAGTAACTCCCAAACGATACGAATATATGCAAAATATTGGGGTCAATAGTTTTGAATCTTTGGTAAAAGTTCCTGAAACTAATTTAGCAGAAGTACTCACTGATGATATTGCTCGTCAATTAAAACAACAGGCTATTTCTATTCAAAGCGATCGCCCTGTAGTCCGTTCTAATTTTAATTTAATTGATACTCAACCCATACCTTCAGGGGTATATGAAATCTATTTTGATATTGAAGCCGAACCAGAAAGACAAATTGATTATTTACTGGGCGTATTATTATTAGATCGCATCAATAGCACTGAAACATTTTACGCTTTTGTGGCAGAAAAACCAGAAGACGAAGGTAAAATTTGGCAAGAGTTTTTAGACTTTATGGCTCTTTATCCCGACGCACCAATCTTTCACTATTCTGAATATGAAGTTGACACAATTATAAGATTAGGAAGGCTTTATGATACGCCTAAAAACGTTACTAAAGAATTAGTATCTCGCTTAGTAGATTTACATTTATGGGTAACAGAATCGACCATTTTTCCTGTAGAAAGCTATTCTTTAAAAGCTTTAGCTAACTGGATTGGTTTTTACTGGCGAGAAACATCGGGAAGTGGCGATCAATCTGTATGTTGGTACGATCGATGGTTGAGTACCCAGGACAGAACTTTATTAGAATTAATCCTTAGCTACAACGAGGATGATTGTCGCGCAACTCGTTATTTAAAAGATTGGCTATTGGATTTTTTAGAATATCAAAGAAATCAATTGATTGTTAATAGTTAGTAGGGAGCGAACGATCATTCGCCCCTACAGTCGTTGGTTGTAAATACTTATTGCCACTGCCCTGTTTGATATCTAAAAATAACGGTTTATTAAGAAAACTTACAATATCTGTAATTCACTCAGAAAAAACAAAATATTTTGGGGATCGCACGCTACATTGAAAGAGTGAATGATAAATTCAGGTTATTGAAGCAATAAGTTTAAATTATCTTAATAATTCTTCCGATGACAAAAGTAAATCAGCCAAGCAAATCAAAAAGCTAGCATTTTACATCCATAACTAACTACTAACTACCCCTAAAACAGCGATCCCTATGTTTCCTATTTTATTACTCGTCACTGCTATAGCTAGTATCGTTATTTATCTTCGTACTTCTAACGACATCTTTGCTTTGCTTGGTGCAGGAATGATGGTTATTTGTCTAATCTGGGGTTTGGTAATTGCTCATTGGTCAATTCATGTTTTAGCTTTGGCAGCATTGTTCTTTTTCGTAAAGCCTGTATCAGTAGCAACTGTAAGTTCGCGTTATAAATAACGTTGTTGGCTTTCTAAGAAACAGTGGCAGATCCTTATAGTTGGTTAGATAAATCTTTAGAGACGATACATCGTGCTAATTGGTATCGTTCGGTAAAAGCGATCGCAGGTAAACCAGGGGCGACTGTAGAATTATTTGGTAAACCTGTAATTAATTTTGCCAGCAATGACTATTTAGGATTAGCAGGGGACTCAAGATTAATTGAAGCTGCGGTTGCATGCGACAAAGGCTTATGGTACTGGTAGCACGGGTTCGAGATTAACCAGTGGACACAAAGATTTACATCAAGACTTAGAAAAAGCGATCGCATCTTTGAAACAAACAGAAGATGCACTAGTATTTAGTTCGGGTTATTTGGCTAATTTAGGCGCAGTCTCGGCTTTAGTCGGACAAAGAGATTTAATTCTGGGGGATCTATACAACCACTCCAGTCTAAAAAAAGGGGCAATTCTCAGTGGTGCGACAGCAATTGACTATCTACACAATGATGTTGCCGATTTACGCCAAAAGCTAATCGATAACCGCAGTTTGTATCGTCGTTGTTTAATTACTACCGACAGCGTATTTAGTATGGATGGGGATTTATGTCCTTTACCAGAATTAATTGCGATCGCAGAAGAATTTGAATGTATGCTATTGGTAGATGAAGCCCACGCCACAGGAGTCATGGGCAAAACTGGTGCGGGTTGTGTCGAACACTTCAACTGTACGGGAAAAAAACTAATTCAAATTGGTACTCTCAGCAAAGCATTAGGAAGTCTGGGGGGATATGTCGCAGGTAGCGCATCCTTAATTGACTTCCTGCGTAACCGCGCAGCAAGCTGGATTTACACCACCGCATTGTCCCCCGCCGATACCGCAGCAGCCACAAAAGCGATCGAGATAATTAAACAAGAAGCCAGCAGAAGAGAACAACTTTGGCAGAATATTAATTATCTCAAACAACAACTACCAAGTGAAAACCTTCTACCTTCCGAGTCACCCATTCTCTGCCTCAATCTAGATACCCCAGAAGCAGCCTTAAACAAATCCCAGCAACTATTAAACGCAGGCATTTTCGCCCCAGCAATTCGCCCTCCCACAGTGCCAACAAGCCGTATTAGATTGTCAATAATGGCTACTCACAAGCGATCGCATTTAGATTCATTGATTGCTAATTTTTGAATTTACAACTTTTCTGAATTCA
>CAWCWY010000004.1:0-26672 GCA_963799375.1 uncultured cyanobacterium | reverse complement strand
AATATCAGTAATCATTAAAAGATAAATGAATATATAGTGTCTATAACTTAAATTAGGCAAAAAAACTTCAAACAAACACCTACTATAGACAGAGAATTAAATACAAGAAAGAGATCGCTTTTGATTCAAAAGCGATCTCTTATAAAGCTAATGGCTAAAAGCTTATAGCTAATAGCTTTATTAAAAACCTAAGCCTTAAACTTCTCTGTAATGCGTTTCATCGCCTCGTTAACATTGTCTCGACTATTAAATGCAGAGATACGGAAATAACCTTCCCCTGCTGCGCCAAAACCAGATCCAGGCGTACCGACTACGTTGCAGTTGAACAACAATTTATCAAAGAAGTCCCAGCTAGATAAGCCGTTGGGAGTTTTTACCCATACATAAGGAGCGTTTGTGCCTCCATATACTTTGATTCCTGCTGCGGTTAGCTGTTCGCGGATAATTTTGGCATTTTCTAAATAGAAAGCGATTAATTCTTTGGTTTGCTTTTGTCCCGCTTCTGAATAAACTGCTTCTGCACCCCTTTGCACAATATAGGATACGCCGTTGAATTTGGTCGCTTGACGACGATTCCACAGTTGCCATAATTCTACATCCGAACCATCTTTGGCTTTACCTGTAAGACCTTTGGGAACTACGGTTAAAGCGCAACGAGTACCTGTAAATCCTGCATTCTTGGAAAAAGAACGAAATTCGATCGCACAGTCTTTTGCACCCTCTATTTCATAAATAGAGTGGGGTAAATCTGGATCAGTGATGAAAGCTTCGTAAGCTGCATCAAACAGGATTAAAGAGCCATGTTGTTTGGCATAGTCTACCCAAGCTTTGAGATGTTCTTTGGTAGCAGTCGCCCCTGTAGGATTATTAGGAAAACAGAGATAGATTAAGTCTACCTTTTCACTGGGGATTTGAGCAGTAAAATCATTATCCGCACTGATAGGCAGATAAACTAATCCTTCGTATTTGCCACTTTCGTCTGCATCTCCTGTATGTCCTGCCATGACGTTAGTATCGACATACACGGGATATACAGGGTCGGTAACGGCAATTTTATTATCCTTGCCAAAAATATCGAGAATATTACCGCAATCGCACTTAGATCCGTCTGAGATAAAGATTTCTGAAGCATCAATATCACAACCGCGAGATTGAAAGTCATGTTGAGCGATTTTGTCTCTTAACCACAGATATCCCTGTTCTGGTCCATAACCTTTAAAAGTAGAGCGATCGCCCATTTCTTTAGTGGCTTCAATAATCGCATCGCGACAGGCAGCAGGTAAGGGTTCGGTAACATCGCCGATACCTAATTTAATAATCGGTGCATCAGGGTTATCTGCTGCGTAAGCACTGACTCTTCTACCAATTTCAGGAAATAAGTATCCTGCCTTTAATTTGAGATAGTTATCGTTAATTGTTGCCATTAATTTTCTTGCTACGAACGTCACTAATTAATTATCAACGATTGGCGAACAATTATTCAGTCCTGTGCTTCAAGAATTGAACAAAATCTTTTTGTACTCCCCACAATTGTTTGCAGTACTACCTAATTACTAAAACCTTACTTCCTCCTTACTAAAGCTATTGGTCATTCAAGATATTATTTTCTCAACCAAATTTGAGACAAATTTACAAAAATTCCTGATATTCCTGATATTCCTGGTTAATACTCCAAATAAGGAACTTCATCATATCTTTATAAATGCCAAAAATAATGCAACCGAAGGGTCAGATAGACATCAAATTCTAACCAATAAACATCCACAGGTTGATTCTGTTATGAAAATAGCTTTAGTTCACGATTACTTGACGCAAAAAGGTGGGGCAGAAAGAATATTTGCCATGCTTTGCTCTTATTTTCCTCAAGGAGATATATATACATCTATATATAGTGAAGATAAAACAGTAGACATGGAAGGAAGGGAAGTCAACACAACTTTTCTTCAAGATATCCCAGGAGTGACTAATTACTTTCGCTTGTTTGCTCCTTTCTACTATCCAGCATTTCGTTCTTTAGACCTACAGGAATACGATCTCATTATTAGTAGCACCTCTTGTTTTGCCAAAAGTGTACGCAAAAAACCAGGAGCGATGCACATTTGTTTTTGTCACAATGTTACTCGTTTTCTTTGGGATACTAGAACCTATCTTCAGGAAAACAGCGGTTTTAGGTCATTTTCTCCTCTAATTAACCAAATTTTTAACGTAATAAGAAAGGTTGATGTGGAATATGCCAAAGAGCCAGATCTATACATTGCTAACTCCACTATTGTTGCGGAAAGAATCGAACGACTCTACAAAAGAAATGCTCTGACAGTCAACTATCCCATCAATACCAACAAATTTGTTTTTTCTGATGTCAAAGATGACTACTATTTAGTGTCTTCTCGCATGATTAGCTACAAGCGACTTGATATAGTCATCGAAGCATTCAACTGGTTGGGCTTGCCCTTAATTATTATCGGTGATGGACCAGAAAGAGAGAAATTAGAATTTTTGGCTTTAGAGAACGTCAAATTTCTAGGCTATGTTGAAGACGACTTTCGCAATCAGTTGATGTCGCAAGCCAAAGGTGTCGTTGTCATGGCACTGGAAGATTATGGTTTAGTACCCATAGAAGCAAATGCTAGTGGTACTCCTGTGATTGCCTATGGTGCTGGCGGAGTTCTCGATACGCAGATTGACGGTGAAACAGGAATTTTATTTTCTCCTCAAACTCCAGAAGCTTTGCACAATGCTTTAAGCAAAGCAGAGCAAACAGATTGGGACTATCAGAAAATTCGCAACCACGCAGTTGACAACTTTTCCGAGCCAGTATTTTTTAGCAAAGTTAAACAAATTGTTGGAGAATTTTACGGTTCTTCTGCTTTAGGAATCTTCAACTAAAGGTCTTGAATGTTCTGCTAATTAAACAACTATATTAAGGATTAATGATTGCATGAATCAAGATATTTATAATTTAGAAAATTCTACAGAACTAGGATACGCAGAATTATTCTCTATTTTTTGGCGACGAAGGTCTTATTTTTTTGGTGTTTTTAGCGGAATTCTTGCCCTTACTCTACCTTTTGTCTTTGCTCAAAAACCAGAATATGAAAGCTTAATGCAGTTGTTGATTGAGCCTAATTATCAAAGTAAATACGATAGCGATGAATTCAATTCCTACTCAATCAACAGTACAGATTGACTATGCGACTCAAGTCAATTTGATGCGTAGTTCTCAGTTGCTTAGTCGGGCGGTAGAAGAATTGAAATCTAATTATCCTGACATTACCACCGAAGATATTAAAAATTATTTGGTGGTATCCCAGTTGAAAGAACAGGAAGATAAAAAAGAAGTCGGAACTAAAATTTTCCAGGCTAATTTTAAAGGTGATAGCTCTAAGAAAACTCTTAAAGTTTTAGAAGCAATTCAAAAAGTTTATTTGGAATACAATTTAGACCAGCAAAATAAACGACTCAAAGAAGGATTAAGCTTCATTAACGAGCAAATACCCGAAGTTCGAGCCAAGCTGACTAGTTCTGAAAGGAATTTAGAAGAGCTATTAACTGAATATAATTTGATTGCTCCTTCAACAGAAGCTCTTAATATGTCTCAGGGGTTGAAGGAGATTCAACAAAAAAGAGAAGAACTCAAAGCTCAGTACAGCCAATATAAAGGTAAACAAAGTGCGCTGGAACAGGATTTGGCTGGTTCAGATGCAGGGGCAAAAGTCGAAACTGATGCCAGATTGACTTTATCAACTCGCTATCAAAATTTGTTGGATGAATTACAAAAAGTCGATCTACAGCTAGAAGAACAAAGAAGCAGATTTACTGAATCTAGCCCGATAGTTCAAAACTTATTGAGTCAGCGTGCTAATAAACAACTACTGCTAAAACAAGAAGCTAAGAAAATTTTGGGTTCAGATGAGTTAGCGTTGGCAGAAATTGATAACTTAGAAAATCGTCGCCCTCTAGATCCTGGAGATTTAGAAAAAGTACAGGCTTTAAGTGCAGCCCAAAATGAGTTGATGGCTTTGGAGTCTAGACAACAAAGTTTGGCAGAAACCGAGCAAAAGCTCAAGCAAAGACTTAATGAATTTCCCAATCTAATTGCCCGATACAATAGCTTGGAGCAGGAAGTAGAAGTAAATCAGGCAACTTTGAAAAAACTGCTTGAATACCGTCAAGAAATCGGCATTATTATTAATCGTGGTGGTTTTAGCTGGGAGGTAATTGAGCCACCCCAATTAGGAGAAAAAATTGGACCTAGTTTACCAAAAGATATAGCATTATCTACTATCTTTGCTTTTTTTGCTGGCTCGGTTAGCGTCTTTGTTATTGAAGCTTCTGATAATAAAATTCGTGGTTCCAAACAACTGCAAAATAAAGCTAATTTGCCTTTGCTGGGCACTACTCCTGGGTTGCCCAAAGTAAAAGAGGATGGATTTGTAGCTCGCTTACCCTTTTTCTCTAGCGATCGCTCTGAAGAATTACCTATTAAAATCATTGAGTGGCTACCATTTCGTGAATCTCTCGATATGGTCTATGAAAACATTCAAAATAGCTTAACCAAGCAAGATTCCAAGGTCAAATCTGTAGCGGTAACTAGTGCAATTCCAGGGGAAGGCAAATCTACGATCACTTTGGGACTAGCTTTAAGCGCTGCTCGTCGTCACAAACGGGTTTTAGTAATTGATGGAGATTTACGTTGTCCCAGTATCCATGACAAGTTGGGAATTACTAATGATATTGGACTGTCGGATTTATTGGCGGGAAAAACTAAAACCCCCAACACATCGACAGTTGCCCTCTCTAATCTCAATATTGATGTTTTGACTTCTGGTTCGATTACGGTTGACCCTGTTCAATTACTTAGTTCAGAAAGACTACAGGAGTTTATTTGGAAAGTCGAAGATAGGTACGATTTGGTGCTTGTGGATACTCCTCCTGCTATTGGCATGGTAGACGCCATCAAGGTAGCCTCGTGCTGTAGTGGAACTGTGGTAGTAGCTCGTTTGGAAAAAGCCAGTTTTACCCAGGTTTCCGAAACATTCAATCTGCTCGATCGCCTAAATCTTCTGGGAATTGTGGCAAACGACTCCAAAGAAATCCAAAAAAGATACCTGAAAAACAAGCGTTATCTACCCTATGCCCAGGTTTAAAAGTACTTAAATAATTTAGGAAGTAAAAATAATGGTCAACTATGTACAGATAACTCAAATCAGAACTATCGGCTCTAACCAAGAGATTGGCACAAGTTCTTCTTCCATGGGTCAATGCCATTTAAAATGGCGCGACAAGATGTTAATGGTTAAAAGCGATCGCGACCTCAATTCGGTAGATGTGATCGCCTTAAAGTCAGACTGGTGGTTGCTTAATTGTCTCCAAAAGTCTCCCATTAAGCGTATCCGTGTTACCCCCAATCTAAGTGAAACAGAAGTGAAAAATTGGGTGGTAGCAGGGGAAAAATCTGGCAAGCAAGTGTTTTTAAAAATCAGCTCGGATCTAAATATATTTCTGATACATCGCACTATAGCTTGGAAAATCAAAAGACTTGCTGACTTAGTTGCAGTTTCTTTAATACTGATGCTGCTTTCTCCTTTCGGATTGGCGATCGCTTTTAAACGAAAATTATCAGGTCAGCCTGTCTTAGAGAAGCGTTGGTGCGTGGGCAAAAGAGGTTTAATCTTCCAGACTTTTGATTGGGCAGACAATAATTCTCCTAGTTTCTGGAGTCGTCAAGGATTTAGGTTAGGAATACATAAGCTTCCTCAGCTAATCAATGTAATGCGGGGAGAAATGAGTTTAGTCGGTCATTATCCTTTTTCAATAGAAGAAACTTTAAATCTAAATTCTACCCAGCGCAAAGTATTAAATAGTATTCCTGGGGTAATTAGCACTACTCCTTGGCGATCGCCACAAACAGATTTAAGAGCAATATCAGCCAAAGCCTATAGCTACCTGTGCCACTGGTCTTTATTATCTGACTTGAAAATTATTTTTCTGGCTTTACTTCGATCGTTTCAAGCCAAAGATCCTGTCCGCAAAATTGTCAAACTTTAGAACCTGTGCGATGCACTGATTTCAACAACTAAGTGCCTAACTAAATTACGTCACCTAGCTATCTTACAGTCACTATTAAGAAATCAATATTAAATGCTCCAAAATTTAAGCAAAAAAGCCAGGTGGCTAATTGAAGGAAAAGGTACTGTCGCTGCTACTGCCCAAACCATGATGACGATGATTGGAATCTTGGGCATCAATGTCCTAACGGGAATGATTACAGCTAGAACCCTTGGTCCTGCTGGAAGAGGGGAGCAGGCAGCTTTGATTCTGTGGCCAGAATTTCTCGCTAACGTGGTCACACTAGGCATTCCTTCGGCTTTGGTTTACAATTTGCGACGCTATCCAGAACAAAGAAACAAATTCTTTTCGGCTGCGGTGATTATTTGTACGGTGTTGGGTGTCATTTCGGCAATTGTGGGTGCTATATTCTTACCCCAATGGCTGTCTCAATATCCTCCTGGGATGATTCGTACTGCACAGTTTTTTATGCCCATTGTGCCAATTTTTCTCTTGGCTCAGTTGTTTGCTGTTTCTTTAGAGGCTTCTTCTCAATTCGCTATTTCCAATATTGGAAAATACATGATGCCAGTAGGCACGTTGATTATGCTTATGGGTTTTGTGGCATCTGATAACATGACTTCTTACAACGCAGCTATGGCATATGTTTTGCCTGGAATTGTCGTATTTGTAACTAGAGTTGGCTATTTACGAAACATATTCAAGTTTCGGTGGATGGGTTTAAAAGAAGCCTATCGACTGCTAGTAGGTTATGGCATTCGCTCCTATGGAGTAGAGTTGGTCAAAACTCTGTCTGGTCAACTCAGCCAAGTTGTCATTGTCGGTCTTTTAAGCAGCAACAACTTAGGCATATATGTCGTTGCCCTTAGTTTGTCTCGCATGATGAGTGTGTTTCAGACTTCTTTTGTGACGGTGCTTTTTCCTTCGGTGGCTGGTCGTCCCAAAGAAGAGGTGGTAGCCTCAACTGGTCGGGCTGTAAGAGCTAGTTTAGCCTTGACTTGCTGTGCTGGAGTTGTAGTTGGTTTACTTGCCCCCTTAGTGCTGAATGCCCTGTATGGGGAAAGATTTCTAGCAGCGATCGCTGTATTTAGAATTTTACTGGTAGAAATTATTGTCAGTGGCACTGTCTGGGTTTTTCTCCAGGCTTTTATGGCAGTGGGCAAACCAGGATTTGTTACTCTACTTCAGGGTTTAGGGGTTGCAGTTAGTGTTCCTCTAATGTTTTTGCTGATTCCTATTTATGGTTTGGAAGGGGCAGGAATGGCATTACTGTGTTCGAGTTCGATTAGATTAGTTTTGGTGTATTTAAGCTATGGATTTGTCTTGAAGGTTAAGCCTCCTAGTCTTTTATTAAATAAGGAAGATTTGGTGTTCATTCTTCAATCAGCCCGCAGGAAACAGGAAAAAACCAGTTGATAATCAGCCAGCTTTTATTATTTAAAAATATATAAAAATGAAAATCTGTTTAGTAGCAGTCAATTTTTTTAAAAATGTTGGGGAAGGTAGGGTTAATTATGAAGTGGCAGTAGAAGCTATTAGTCGAGGTCATGAAGTAACCCTATTAGCTAGAAATATTGCCCCTGAGCTACTCGAAAGCGATCGCGTATCCTGCTTTAAATTACCCGCCCAAGGTTTACCAACTCATATTTTGTCCTTTACAGGTTTTGGCTATCGAGCAACTAAATGGTTAGATCGACATCGTCACGAATTCGATTTGGTTCATGTTAGTGATGCTAGATTATGGACAGGGGCAGACATTTTTACCTGTCATTTTCTATTTGATACCTGGTTGCGATCGCCTTTTCACCCCTGGCAAATTAGACCAACGATTTATAGTCTTTATCATTTAATTGTTGGTAAGTGGTTTTCTTTTTGGCAAAACAAACTTTTTCTCCCAGCACCTTCAATAGTGGCAGTATCAGAAACTTTGCGTCAGGCACTCATAGCAAAGGGTATTGATAAATCTAAAATCAGTGTAATCAATAATGGAGTAGAGCTAACAGAATTTTATCCAGGCACAGCAGACAGAAAAACACTAGGGCTACCAGAAAATGTGACCTTAGCTTTGTTTGTGGGAGATATTAAGCTACCCAGAAAAAACCTCGAAACCTTACTGCAAGCCTTGAAGTGTTTACCAAACGTTCATTTGGCAGTGGCAGGAAAATTGCCAGGCAGCCCATATCCCAAATTAGCTGAAGAATTAGGTCTAAGCGATCGCGTTCATTTTCTCGGCTTTCGACGGGATATTGCCGAAATTATGCGGGGGGTAGATTTATTTGTCGTGCCATCAAGATATGACACTTTTGGACTAGTGGTATTAGAAGCAATGGCAAGTGGTTTACCCGTGATTACTACCAAAGCAATGGGGGTAGCTGCTTTGGTGACTCCCGAATCGGGAATTGTCTTATCAGATACAGAAGATGTGGATGCTCTAACCGATGCTATAGCTCAAATAACAGCTAATCCTGGGTTGGGTAAAGCGATGGGTCAAGCAGGAATGGCGATCGCTAAAAATCATAGCTGGAATAGTACCGCTAGCAAATATCTCGACCTTTTTGAACAGCAATATTTGCTCAAACAGCCAGCCTCTAGCCCCAAACTCCTCCAGGTTAATTGAAATTATGGCGATTAATTCAACCAAAAGATTATCTTTTAAACTAGAACCCGCCCCCGCTTGGATTGCCATGATTGGTCTTATATTTATGGCATTAATTGGCTCTATTCCTCCTTTTGGCAGGTTTGTCACCCTGCTATTTCCTGTGACATCATTGTGTGTCGGATTTTTCTTATACAATAGCTATCCCATTTTATATGTTGGTTTCACTTGGTGGCTGTGGTTTTTAACTCCCTTCGTTCGTCGCTTGGCAGACATGGGAGGGGTTTATACCGAACCTAGTCCTCTTTTATTAACTCCATATTTAGTTACTACCCTTTGCCTAATTACCCTATACAAGCAAATACCAAAGCTAAATCGCTTAGGAAAACTGGGAACGCCGTTTATTTTGTCTTTGATGGGCTTATCCTACAGTCTGTTGGTAGGTATTCTAACTCGCACCCCTTCGCAGCTTGTCATTGCTTCCCTAGACTGGTTTACTCCAGTTATTTTTGGCTTTCATCTTTATGTTAACTGGCGTAAATATCCTGAATATAAGCGCAATCTGGAACGAGTTTTTTTATATGGTGTCCTAATTGTTGGTACTTATGGCGTAATTCAATATTTATTATTACCTCAATGGGAGGTCAATTGGTTAAGAAATGCTCCCATTGATAGTATCTGTGATGGAGGATTTGAAGCCTTAAAATGTCGTGTTTATTCTACCCTCAATTCTCCTGAACCCTTTGCAGGATTTATGGCTGCGGGGTTGCTATTACTTTTGTGTAGCACCAGTAAATTAAGTATGCCAGCCCAGATTACTGGCTATTTGTCTTTCTTATTGGCAATGGTAAGAACAAGCTGGTTGGGATGGGCGGTAGGCTTTTTCTTTTTGATTTTTTCCCTTAAAGAAAAGTTTCAAATTCGTCTAATTGCCGTTTTTTTAGCGATCGCACTATGTATTGTTCCCATGACTCAAATAGAACAGTTTTCAGGAATTACCGAGCGATTTAGCAGTTTTAGCAGTTTGGAAAATGACGGTAGTGCTAGTGCAAGACAAGATACCTATGAAGAAGTGATTGGTGATGCTTTGACTAACTGGCTTGGTGATGGGCTTGGTGGGAAGCAATATGACAGTACTTTACTAGCTTTATTGATGAACCTGGGTTGGGTTGGTACAGCATTTTACATGGGAGGAATGTTGTTGCTGATTGCTAACCTATTTTATCAATCTGCTAGTAGCAACGATGCCTTTGCCACTGCTACGAGAGGGGTTGTGATGACCATTATCGCTCGTTTACCCCTTAATAGTCCTCTGGCAGGGGTTCAAGGAATTATTTTTTGGGCTTTTCTGGGGATAGGTGTGGCAGCCCATCAATATCATCAAAATCAAAAAACTCTAATCAGACGACAGATGCAAGAGCAATATATTAATCGGGAGAAAAAAATTATGTCAGGTTGATTCTTTAGGGTTTTCTTGAAATTAGCTCTCATAAATTCAATTATTTATATAAACATCACTTTTAAAACCAATGCCCATATTAAAAACAACCCAAATTAATGCCATTACTGGCTTACTACAGCTTAATGATTCTGGTAGTAAAGCCCCTGCTTATTTAGCCAATAATTTTGCTAGAGAAGGAAAAATCGGACAGGCAATTAACTACTATGCCGTTGCTGCTAAGGCGATCGCCGATAAGGCAATTTTTAAAACCAAACCTGGGTGGTTAGAAGAGCCTTGGGCAGAAAAAGCCTATATTGCTAACCATAAGCACAAGTTTGTTTACTGTCCCATTCCTAAAGTAGCCTGTTCTAGTTTTAAGCGTTTTGCCGTGGAGTTGAGCGACTTAGAAAATAAGCAAGAAGTCCTCAACCTTCCTCCCAAGCTATTCCACGCTTATGTAGACCACAACCTGTCTTTTTTTGCTAACTATCTGCATCAGAGAGAAACAGCAATGGCATTGTTGGACAACCCCGATTATTTTAAATTTGCGATCGTGAGAAATCCATGGGACAGATTGACTTCTGCTTATCTAAATAAATTTGTCAAACCCATAGACATCGAGCAGTCTAGCTCTCCTGGCAAACAGGTAGTAGAAGCATATTATCAAGATAAAGATCTCCCTGTAGATTACTCTAGGGGCATTACTTTTAAAGAGTTTATTGAATACCTATTAACTCACCAAAACAAAGAGATTGATGGACATTGGCAACCCCAATCGATGTTTATCAACCAAAACAAATTTGACTATCTTGGTCGGATCGAAACTTTAGGTACAGACTTTGGTGCGATCGCCGAACAAATTGGCGTTGAAGCAGACTTAGGCTGGGCGAATCGTAGTAAAAGAGCAGAAGTTAAGAAGAATCTATCGACAGAAAATTATGCGGGCTATACTCCTGCTCAACTGCGCCAATTATCTCAATATCCCGCATATACCGAATTTTATACTCCCGAACTTTTAGCCTTGGTTAAGCAAAGATACACCGAAGATGTCGAAAATTTTGGCTATCGCTTTGGTGCTTAAAACAAAAACAATATTTTAAATATCGATAATTTTATGAAAATTCTTTGTATTGGTACATCAGGCAAAGGGAGTCAAGATGAACGCAGAATCTATCGCCTGACTAAATGGCTTCAGGCAGATATTGATATCACCTACTACTTTATCGATCGCAGCAAATCTAAAATTGAGTCGGCTAAAGATATCCGACGGGTATTAAATCAGCCTTGGGATTTGGTTTATCAAGAAGGTACAGGAATAGCCAGTGGCGCAAACCTTATTTTGGCTTCCCTACTCCGAAAACAACCCTATGTAGTCTCTTCAGGCGATCCTATTGCTGGTTTTTTCCGCACCACTAAAGGCAATTTAATCGGTAATTTATTTGAGATTTATGAGCATTTGCTCTACCGTTTTAGTGCGGGTTTTATCGGCTGGACTCCTTATTTAACAGGAGTAGCGATGAGAATGGGCGCACCAAAAGCTGTAACTGTAGAAGGAGCAGTGGCTTCGGATATTTTTTATCCCTACAGTCAAGAAAAGCGTCGTGCAATTCGCCAAAAACTAGGCATTTCTGAAGATCATTTGGTGTGTGGTGTGGTGGGTAGTTTGATTTGGGTGCCGCCTCAATCTTATTGCTATGGCTATGAATTAGGGGAAATTCTGCAACGAGTTAAACGCAAAGATATTTCTTTCTTGGTTGTCGGTGATGGCGACGGTAAAGAGCGCATGGAAAAAGTTGTCCCCAGCGAATTACGCGATCGCATTGTTTTCACAGGGCGTTTACCAGAATCAGAAGTAGTCGAAGCCATGAATGCCATGGACATTGGTTTTGTAACTCTGTTTGGTGAGATGGGTAAGTACCGTCTGACTACCAAACTACCTGAATACTTAGCCTGTGGTGTTCCTGTAGCCATGAATCCCACTGCTGCCTTTTATGACTATGCAGCCCAAGGAGGATGGGCATTACCAGAAGGACATCCAAGCGATCGCGAGTTTTTAGATCGATGTGCTGTATGGCTCGATAATCTAGGCTGGCAGGAAGTTAACGCCAAAAAAGCTGCTGCTGTCGAAGTTGCTGCTAAACGGTTTGACTATAAGGTAATTGCTCCCAAGTTTCGCGATTTTATCCATCGACTACTCGATCTCAAGGATTCTGATTATATACAAGCAACTCAATCAGAAATAACTCCAATTAGCCAAAAAAACTAATTCGTAACATAGATTTTTCCTTTCTCCCTTTCTTTTTCTCACCACTTATGTTTGTCTTTATTGTCCCAATTAAAAGCGCGCAGGTATCTAACTCTTGGTCACAAGTTTGTAAGCTATTTGAACGCACCCTACGTTCGATATGTCAGCAAACCAACCAAAACTTCAAAGTTATTTGTGTATGTCACGAAAAGCCAGAGATTGATTTTATTCATCCTTGCGTCAGTTATTTACAGGTTGATTTTCCTATTCCCTACTGGAATAAAAAGAATTTTGTGCGCTCAGAAAATCACAATCAATGTGTTGACAAAGGACGTAAAATGTGGCTTGGTTTGGCAGAAGCCAAGAATTTTAATCCTTCTCATATTATGTTTGTCGATGCGGATGACTGTATTAGTAACCGTATAGTAGAATTTGTGCGACAGCAAGATTCTGATAGCAATGGTTGGTATTGTGACCAGGGTTATGAATACGAAGAAGGTAAAAATACAATCTTTTTACGACAGCAAAAATTTAATCAAAAATGCGGAACGAGCTACATTTTTCGATTCGATTTAGTATTTCCCCAATGGATTGAATTTGACGCTATCACCAGAGATTATCAACGTCACCAAATGTTTGGTAAATATTTAGCGGAAAAAGGAACGCCCCTAGATCCTCTGCCTTTTCCTGGTTCAATTTATATGACCGACAACCAAGAGAATATTTGGCTACAGAAAAGCTTTTTTACTCAAGGCGATCGCCCTGTAAAAGAGCAGGTTAAATTCATCGTGGGGGACTTTTATAAAAGAATTAAATCCCAAAAATTATCCGAAGATATCAAGCAAGAATTTGGCATTATGCCTTTGCATGACAAAGTTTTGCAAAAAACCATGTAAGTTTATTTTTTTGTTCTGTTTACAATCAATCAAATTGAAAACAATAAATATACATATCAAAATGAAAGTATTATTTTTAGATCAAACTGGTAAACTTGCAGGAGCAGAAAGAGTTTTATTAGATTTAGTAAAACCATACAAACAACAATGTTTAGTAGGCTTGTTTGAAGATGGCCCATTTCAAGAATTACTAACCAAACAAAATACTCCTGTAACTGTTTTGGCTAGTAAACCCATTGAAGTAAAAAGAGAAAGTAGTTTACTTCAGGGAGTCAGCAGCTTGGGTAAATTCATTCCCCTGCTGTTAAAAATAGTTAAATTAAGCCGTGACTACGATTTGATTTATGCCAATACCCCTAAAGCAATGGTAATTGGAGCTTTGGCTAGTGCTTTGAGCGATCGCCCTTTTGTTTATCATCTCCACGATATTCTGACTCCCGAACATTTCAGCACAACTAACCGCCGCCTTATCGTTACCCTAGCTAACCGCTTTGCCAACAAGATTATCGCAGTATCCCAAGCAGCACGAGAGGCTTTTATTGAAGCAGGAGGAAAAGCCGAGTTAGTCGAAGTGATCTATAACGGTTTTGAAGCCAGCCAATTTCAAGGCTATGAATCCCAAAGAGATGCCGTAAGACAAGAGCTGGGTTTTGATGATAAATTTATCGTGGGACATTTTTGTCGATTGTCCCCCTGGAAAGGTCAAGATGTATTGTTGAAAGCCTTAACCCAATGTCCCGACAATGTTGTGGCTGTTTTTGTCGGAGATGCACTGTTTGGTGAGGAAGAATATGCAGCACGGCTAAAACAACAGGTAAAAGAGTTAAATTTAACCTCACGAGTTAGATTCTTAGGTTTTCGTCGCGATGTACCCCGTCTAATGACAGGCTGCGATCTAATCGCACATACTTCCACTGCACCAGAGCCAGCTTCTAGAGTTTTGGTAGAAACAATGTTGTCTGGTAAACCTTTAGTCGCCAGTAAAAACGGAGGAACAATGGAATTAGTAGAAGAAGGCAAAATGGGTTGGCTTTTCCCTTCGGGAGACTATCTAGCACTAGCAAAAACTATCAACCAGTGTCAGCAAGATCCAGATAATACCGCCAAGATAGCTGCATCAGGACAAAAATTGGCAAGCGATCGCTTTACCTTAGAAAGAAATCAGCAGCAGGTAGATCGGCTTTTACAAACTGCTTTAAGGTTCTAGACTCTAGTTTTTAAGGTTACTTTTTGCTTACCTTGAAAACTCACTAGTACTGTATGTTTTCGTTTAAGTTGAATCCAGCATATAAACCTTTTTCTATAAACAGTCAATTAGCATGAACAACTTAGAAATGCAAAATGTAGACTCAAAAAAATCGCAAACAAAGGGATTATTGGAAGAATTTAACGAGATATCAGACAAGATTTATCCCGATCCAGGATTGCTCTCTATTGTATCGTCCCTAAGAACATGGTTAGGTTTAAATGCAACGATACTGATACAGCGTTTAGGCTACAACAAAAAAAAGATTTCAGCATTGCAAGATAAGCCAATAGTTCTCAATATTGGTTGTCAGGGAAGTAAGAGCGAAGATTCAAATTGTGTCGATACAGACTTGCTGATTGGTAATTCAATCCTAAAGTTTGCTTTAGGAAAATTAGACTACGATTTGCTGCTCAATGTCACTTATTACGATAAAAATCTGTCAAATGTAGCTGAGGGAATTGTAATAAGTCATGTTTTAGAACATATTCCTTCAACACTAGTCATCACAGCTCTAAAAAATTGCTATGCTTATTTGAAAACAGGTGGATGTATTCGTGTAAGCGTTCCTAATTTAGCTCTTTATCATCAACCCAACTTTCCTGAAAGTGAAAAAGTTCACAATCGCATATTAGCAGAAAATTTACTAATTTATGCATGGGGACATAAATTTATGTACGATGCAGAATTGCTAACTGTTTTGATGAAGGAGGCTGGATTTAGTAATATTAAGGAAGTTACCTATGGTAAAGGTTTACTCGGCGATTAAGACCCTGCAAAACATAGCCATGAGTCGATGTATTTAACTGGAATCAAAGTTTAATATCATTAGACTAAACAAATGAAATGTTTTTAGCTATTAACCTCTCCATTTATTTAGTACAATTTATTGTTCGATTCTGAAAGAGATAGTTTATCTCAACTGCGGACACATTCAAGATTCAAGTAGGTTACTTTTTAATTACCTTTTCTGTTAAGAGGTATTGCTAGAATTTTAATGTATTATCAGTAAGCTCAAATTGAGTTACAAGAGCCATGTTGATAACAATTTTATTGTGGCTAGTTATACATTTATCTGAATTATATTCAGGTAAACATTTAATTGATGTAACCTATTCAATAAGCTAAATCAATAAAATTTAGGAGCAATATTTCCATGGCAGATTTAATTAATCAAGAAGCTCAAATTCAACGAGAATATTACGCTCAAACTGCTCAAGAATATGAAAAGGCTCATGTCAACCAAAATGATGAACATTTCTTCGCTTTATCATTTATGCTTTCTACCTTAGATTATTTAGAAGTTAAATCAATTTTAGATGTTGGTTCTGGGACAGGGAGAACTATTAAATATATTAAAAAACACCGCCCTGCAATTGAAATTTTGGGGATAGAACCCGTCGCTGAATTGAGAGATATTGCCTACACCCAAGGCATTAGTAAAGATGAATTAATTCCTGGAGATGCGACTAATTTATCTTTCCAAGATAATGAATTTGATTTAGTTTGCGAATTTGGAGTATTGCATCATATCAAAAAACCAGAAATAGCTGTATCAGAAATGCTAAGAGTAGCCAAAAAATCTATTTTTATTTCAGATAACAACCATCTGGCTCATGGTTCTCCTTTAATTCGTCTAACCAAGTATTTCCTACATAGTCTTGGTCTGTGGAAACTCGCTCACTTAATCAAAACCAAAGGAAGAGGATTTACTATTTCTAAAGGAGATGGTTTGTCCTATCCTTACACTGTATTCGATAACTATGAACAAATTGAACAAGAATGTCAAACAACTCATTTATTGAGTACAAAGCAAAGCAAGATTAATTTATATAGAACAGCTTCTCATATAGCTCTATTAGGAATTAAGTAACTTATTTTTCAAATTATTATAATTCCCTTATTTATTTTGTCTCAACTATGAGTAGGCGAGGATAATCTTTTGTTTCTAGATTCATAACCGCCAAATCACCTTTCTGTTTAGTAGAAACATCTGACAAATATTCATCTTGGAAAGGATCGTATATTTTAACTTTTAGTTCTTTTGAATCAAATCCTCTAATACTCACTGTATAGTTTTCTGCAATTAAGTCTTCTGCAATATCTCTAGTCATCACATAATAAGGAATGACAAATTTATTATTATTAACTTGATAGGGAAGAAAAGTAAACACCTCTCGGTTATAAAGATTGGGATGCTTCATTGAACCATCTCCTGAGAATTGATAATTATTATGTCCTTCTTTGATTGAAACAACTTCCAGCTCTTTAAGATTTACCAGATTTGGATCTAGTCCATCTTTCATTTGCTCTACTATGCGGCTAGTAGTTAACAAAGTTGGAGATACATATTTTTGATCGGATTGGGGATAATTTTCGCTACCCTGAGTAGCATATTGAGTAAAATTAGCCTGTACCACTCCATATCCCCTGTTATCGCTGTCACCCAGCACATTATAGAGATATACTCTTTCTGTCCCTTTGTTAAGATAAAAACAAAAGTAACGCATTGCTGCCTTTGCCTTTAGTACTAAAGCTTTAGTCTGATCTACATTAGAATCATCTTCTTCTGGATGAATATTAACCTCAGTCATCCAAATAGTCGTGGGTAATACCTTACCATCTACCACTCTAGCGTTGCGTCCATGAGTTGCTCCTCCAAATTCAACAGGAAATGGAGACATATCTCTAAGGATGGTTTCTGTCTGCAAAAAAGTAGCAAAGTATTCAGGAAACCAAATTGAATAAGTGGGAGTAAAATTAGTTTCGTTACCTAAAGCATCTAAAGCTTGGCTACCCTGATATTCTTGTTCGGGAAATTCTACACGACTTCTATAGGGATGTTTATTGATAGCTTTGATGCGAGATGGCATCTGTGAAGATGCGGGCCAAGGAGTTGTGTTAGAAAAACCATTGCTTACCTCTACCCCTGAAAAGTCTTGAGGATGTCTTTCAATATATTTGACGGTATCAACCACTATACTTTGCCAAATATCATTCTTTTTATATTTATAGATCTCTTCTTCATAGTATTCATTGATGTAGAGAAAATTTGATGCAAAAGAAAGCTCATTCCAGATCTCTAGGTCAAAACCTTTATCTTTGCTGTTAGTTGTTCCCAAAGTTTCTGTGACAAACTGAGTTACTGTCGCTACATATTTTTGCCATCCAGCTATAGTTTTTCGATAGTCTGCACTTTCTGGGTCAGCAAAAGGACGGTACTTCAGTGTGGCAATATCTATTGGTGTACCAACATTAATGAATTCAGGTATTGGTTTGGATAAAGTGATCCAATTTCCATTTACTTGAGTAATTAAAATCTCGGCAGCCCAAGGTTTATCAAGAACGTGGGATAAACCGCTGTAGTTAGGTACAATACCGTCGATATTGTCTAGTCTAATTTCTAGATCCCCCACATCAGCATTTCTAGATAGGGTTTTGCGAAATGTCTTCATTGGACAAGGCGCACCTTGATTAGCATTAAGCAAAATTAAAGGACGAATATTATGCTTTTGAAGAGCTAATAATTTTGGCGTAATTTCTTGGGTATTATCAATTTTGGTTTCGTCGTCATAATTAATATAGTTCCAATTGATTTCCACGCGAGCTTGTCTGACCCCATGACGAGCAACCATTTCTGCCACTAAATCTGGGTTGACATTAGTTTTTTCAAGATTAATATTAAAAACTACACCAATACCATCGATAAACTTTTGTGCGGGAATAGTTTCCATATAGGCTCTCCAAGGCTGTATCCAATGGGAATGATAGCCGAAGGGAATCTCTGTATAGTAGGCTGGATTAATATAGGAAGATATTACATTTACACCCCAAGAGGATGCGAAGTAGATTGTGATACTGGCAATAAAGCCTGTTAGAAAGCTATATTTGAGGACTTTTTTAACTCGGTCAAACTGAAAGCTTTGCAACCTCGGTTTTGTATAGTGCATATATAAAATTGAAAATGAGTTTAAAAAATTGAACAAATAGTTTGGAATAAAACTATTACAAATATATTTTTACCCAGTGAGTAAACTTATGAGTGTAGAGTGGATTTATTGATTGATCTTTATTATCTATACAGCTATAAACGATGGTTCGACGATAATTTATCGTTATGACTCAAAAAGAACATCTAGCCTAACTTAAATCGACTATACGATAAACGATAGATTTGCTTTTATATTTGCTTTACATAATATTTAAAGCTTGAATCTCCTTTAATAAGTAAGTAAATAGTGTCTAAATAGTAATCAGAATTTCATACATTATGGAATCCTATCTTCTTATGAATTAATTTAAGAGCAAAAGATATGTATTTTTTTGGTAGTAGTATTATTTGGAAAAAAAATGCTATCTTACTTTGCCTAATGCTTTCAAACATTAGGCAACTTACGCAAATTATCTTAAAACAACATTTAAAAGTTTATTAAGTAACATAGAATACAGATTTTAAACATGAATTTTAAACCTTGATTTAGGCAAATGTTTAGTCACTTTTTGTATACCAAAATTTACTATAAACGCGATCACACATAATAATTATTATGTATGATCAAAAAAGGCTATATCGGCATTAGTAGATTGACTTTTTTGAAAAAATTGCAGTTTTTAAGCGGCATAACAGTCTTCTAAGATTCAAAAAAACTTCTATTTTTTCACGAACAAGGTATTAAGCAAATGAAAAAGAGATTTTTAAATTCAATCAACTATTTTCGAGGTATTGCTATATTGATTATTGTTTTTGGTCACAGCTATGGCTTATCAGAAATTAATATAAATACTTTGTTTGACAGGGCTTTTTTCTCTTTAATGAAACATGGTAGCGTGTATTTCATATTCATTTCTGGCTTTTTATTTCATCATATATTCTTTGTAAAAAACGCAGATTTTAGCTATTTAAAGTTTTTAAAAAAGAAAGTAAACTATGTATTTGTTCCTTATTTTCTAATTTCTATTATTCCCATCGTTGTAAAAGTTTTATATTTAGATGAAAAACAGTATATAGCTGATTGGGCAGCAGATAATCCCCTACTATCAATATTATGGTACATAGGAACAGGTAGAATTTTTGTTGGTTATTGGTATGTTCCCACTGGAATGATCTTATTTGTTTTTTCGCCTTTAGTTATTTGGATTATAAACTCAAAGTATTGTCTGCCGATAATTATTTTTTTGCTGACTGTCTCTCTAGTTATACATCGTCCTCTGCTTAATCTCGATCCTATTCACTCAACTATTTATTTTTTTCCTACATATATTTTGGGTGCTTTTGCTTCTAAACATAGAAAAAATGTTTATTCATTTATGAAAAATAAAAGAACATTATTTTTGGTATTGGCAATTTTATTAGCATTTATTCAGGCTCTTTTTTGGGATGCTTCGGGCAGTCTAAAAAGAAGCTCCTTCTTGGCAATAGACTATACCTTATCAGTAAATTTTATTGATATAATTTTAATTCAAAAGCTAATAATTTGCTTTTTATTAATGTCTTGGCTTGCTACTTATGAAGAGACAAATATTAAAGCTTTAAATCAGCTAGCTCAAAAAAGCTTTGCCATTTATTTTATTCATCCTATCTTGATGAGTTCAGGAAGGTGGATATTATTTAAAAATGATTTTTACTACGAAGGAAATTATTTCCTTTGGCTGACTGTAGGTTTTTGTTTGTTGTTGGGATCTATGGGAATAGCTCAGATTATAAAAAACATTTTCAAGAAAAACAGTCGCTACCTAATAGGATGGTGAAAATGCCCTTCTTCTGTCAGACTCCGAAAACTTTCATCATTTATAAAATAGAGAAGGATGTTGCCATCACTTCTCTATTTAGCTCAAATTTAAATCAATTTAGCTCGATTCAAAAGATAAAATTTTAGAAAATAAAACTGTCTGCTGTTATATCAGTAGCATTTACCCTTTGGAGAGTAATAAAGCCTGAGCTTGACGAAGTGAGATCACCATCAGGTTCGATTTTAATCACAGTATTAGAACCAGATTGAACAAACTCTAAATAGTTACCATAATCGCTACTACTGGCTGAAATCATTCGACTAACATCAATCAGATCGATTCCTGTTTGAAAATCAGTAATTAAATCTCCCCTGTCTTGAGAGCCATAGTAGATAAATACATCTGCACCCTGTCCACCAATCAGGCGATCTGCACTGTTTCCGCCACTAATAGTATCGTTACCACTTCCACCATTAAGAGTATCTTTGTTGTGGTTGCCATGTAGGATATCATTGCCTTGGCTGCCATTGAGGACATCGTTGCCATGTCTACCATATAAAATATCGTTACCATAGGCCCCATTGAGGGTATCATTGCCAACATTTCCACTAAGAAAATCATCATTTTGATTGCCATTGAGAACATCGTTGCCTTTTCCACCAACGAGGCTATCTTGACCAAATCCGCCCACTAAAGTGTCATCACCATAACCACCATTTAAAGTATCGTTATCAACACCTCCATTTATAAAATCATTATCTTGATTGCCGTTGAGTAAATCTTCGCCTTTCGCGCCAAAGAGAGTATCTTCGCCAAATTTGCCATTAATTACGTCATTATTGTCGTTACCGTTAAGAGTATCATTTCGGTTTGTACCGTTGATAATTTGCTCTCGGTCAACGTTTTCGACATCTTCATTTTGAAAAGTGGTTGAAAAAATTTCACGATCGCCATTGCTATCTATTCCCGACCAAACTACGCGATCGCCAGAGATGCTTGGAGTTCTATCTTCAACATTATTAGTAGTAATTTGATAAATATCCTTAGTAGCTAGCTGGTAAGCAAAAATTTCGCGATCGCTTCCACTATCCGAACCTTTAACCCCATCCCAGACAATATAATCTGTTGATATTTGTGGATTGGCATCATCAACAGTGTTGTTAGTTACTTTTACAGTTGTTCCCGAACCAAAATCGTAAAGAAAAATTTCATAGTCACCATCACTATCCATCCCAGACCAAACTAGGCGATTGCCAGAAATACTAGGATTTTGCTCGATGTTAGCATTGTCAGCTATTTGAACAGTTGTTCCCGAACCAATATTGGAGGTCAATACTTTGCCATCATCACTCAGCCAAACTGTACGATTACCCGCAATACCAGGTCTAAATTCATCCCTAGAACTATTGCTTAATTGAGTAGTTACTCCCGAATCAAGATTGTAGTTAAATATTTCCTGGTTTGGAGTTCCTGCTGAAGCAGCATTTAAATTGGGCGAAAAAGTAACTTTTGCCCGACCTACAAAATCTCCTCCATTGCCTGTGGCGGAATCAATCGAACCAACATTTCCCCTATCGCGATCGCTATTTGCCATCAACATATAAGTTTGACCTTTAGGCAAAATATCCGCAGGATTAAAGCTAACGGACGTTTGACCATCAAGCTCAATCATGGCGTAGGGTTGCTCAGCGGTACTATCAGATCTATAAACCGCTAAACCAGTAGCATCACTGGGAATTCCCGATATCCGCACTACAGAATCATTACTCAAGCTAGAAAAATCGTCTCGATTATGCCACACCCACATCTTGCGATCGCTTCCTTTGAGAATTAAGATACCCTTATCGTGAGGATCGGTATGAATAAAATCCATCCCTTGAGTTAGGGTCAAAGTTTCTTGTAATACTTGCCCCTTTTCGTTGGGCTGCCATACATAGTTCCCATTACTATCAAAAGAATAAGCGTCTGCCAGACTAGTTTGTTTTTGAGGGTGACTACCAGTGATGGTATAGGGAGCAGAAAATAAACCGACTCGGTCATCAGCTCCCCCATTCCCCACTACAGATAGTTGATCCCAAAAAGCCGTCAAAAAACCGACACTTCGATCTTCATCAGTCCCTTCCCAGTTGCGATAGTTAAATTCTCCTGCGATAAAATCTATGTTTTTGGTAATTCCCCCTACTTCTTTGGCTCGCATAAAGTTTTTGCTGGGGGCAAAATCGCTACTAAGATCAATATTAGAAAAATGGGGTTTGGCTTTAGAATCGTGATAGCTGTGGAGATTCAAAACCTGTAGAGTACCATCATTAAACAAAGGAGTTAGGGCTTCTAAGAAGTCGTCCGTCCGTTCGATAGACATGGGTGTTCCTCCCACACCAGGACTAGTGACCACGTAGTCTGAATTTACTGAGTGTACCCCGTCGGCAAATTTTTCTACGGCAAATGCGACTTCTTGAGGAGAGTTCCCGCTTACCACATGATCTGGCTCGTTAATAATACCGTATGCCTCCACGCGATCGCCGAAATATTCTGCATAGGTGCGACCAACTTTGTACCAGTCAAAATCGTAAATAGAACCGCCATCCAAATCAGTTCTATATTCTAAGTAGAGATAAATATTAACATCTTTGCTATTAGCATAATCTACGATGGGATCGAAGTTCTGGGGAGAAAGAGAGCCAAACGAGTTCCACTGTTTAGGACCACCACTAGCTCTACCCCAAGAAATATCAAGATCGTGAGCAAGATTAATTGCAGCAGTATTGGAAGTTAGTTTTTTGACATCTCCAGCATTACCCAAATGAATACCCACATACGAACCTGGATCTCGATCTGTGTCTAGAGAACTGCCACCAAAACCCTCATAGCTATTTTCAGAGTTTACGTAACCTTGCCAAATTATCTTATTTCCCGAAATTTGAGGTTGAATATCGTTGTAGTCATTAGTGGTAATTTTAGTCGTATTACCAGAGCTAATGTTATAGGAAAAAATCTCATAATTGTTATTTTTCCAGCCCGACCAAACTATATTGTTTCCTGATATCTGAGGGTTTTGGTTATCGGTAGAATTGGTGGTAATTTGCTTGGTTGTTCGAGAGTTTAGATCGCGAAGAAATATTTCTTGATTTCCATTAATCTCACTTTGCCAAACTAGATAGTCTCCTGATAACTGAGGTACCAAATCTTGATGTAAATTGTCAGTTATTTTACTGATTGAAAAATTAGCCATAACAAAATTTTGGGTTTTGAAAACCGAACAGTGAAGTTTACGTATTGTTTGTGTATTGTTTGCGTAAACTTAAAGTTCCCATTTAAGACAAAAATATTGACACTTCTCAAAAAAGAAAATAGGATAGTGGCTTTTTTGTAGGTACAGTTTATCAATCCAAGTTGAGTTTACACACTTTTAAATTACAAAGTGGTCGATATGTTAGTACTTTGGCAATGGAAAGTCCTGGCATTATTAGTTAGTAATCATAATAATTAGCGAACATATTTACTAAGATTGCTGCTAAGGGCAATTTTATATTTTTAGGTACTAAAAACCTTTAAAAAAGTCTTCATTCAATAGTGTATTCGAGATAAATCGATGAGAAACGCAATTTCCGACCGAGGTTTTCCGATTACTAATACCGACAGTAACTGTATCGTTCAAGTACCTGAAAGACTCACCCTTCTAGAGTCGATCGCTTTTGGAAGTTTCTGCTGTGAGTTAATTGATAGTATCCACGCAGACGGCGAATTAATTTTGGATCTGGGCAACACTAGTTTTATTGATAGTAGTGGTGTCGGAGCGTTAGTTAGAATTTACCAAGCAGCCTCTAAACGAAATCATCAACTTGTTCTTCAACAATCAAAACCCCCAGTGATTAAGGTTTTAGAAATATCAGGTTTGGTCGATATATTTCAGCTTCAGCCAAAACCCGAACTCTTTTATAAAGAACAAATATCTTCTCATCCTTCGGTTAATTCTGTACCCAAGCGTTTGATGGATATTGTAGGAGCAATTATTGGGCTGGCGATCTCGGCAATTATTTTTATTCCTATCATAGTCGCGATTAAAATCGATTCTCCTGGTCCAATATTTTTTAGTCAACCCCGCTGTGGGTGGTTGGGTGGAAGATTTAGAATGTGGAAATTTCGCTCTATGTGTACAAACGCAGAAGCTATGAGAGCAAAAATTCCTAATCAGGCTCAGGGAGCTTTTTTCAAGAATGATTGCGATCCTAGAGTCACTAAGGTAGGAAAATTTCTCCGTCGTACTAGCTTGGATGAATTACCTCAGTTTTGGAATGTCTTAAAGGGAGATATGAGTTTAGTCGGAACTCGTCCCCCAACTCCAGAAGAAGCAGATCAATATCAAATTCCTGCCTGGCAAAGATTGAATGTTAGACCAGGAATGACGGGAGAATGGCAGGTTAGCGGGCGATCGCAGATTCGCAATTTTGAAGATGTTGTTCGACTGGATTTGAACTATCAGAAAAACTGGAGCTTGTTATACGATGTCAAAATTATTTTAAAAACAATTAAGGTTGTTTTTAATAAAAACAGTGGAGCAGTGTAGCTAAATATACTTTCTAAGTATAAATTACGATTAAAGATTAATTATGCTTATATTACAAGCTATTTTTATCAACTTTATTAAAGCTTGTTTAAATATATAAACAAATGATACAAAAATACAGCCTAAACTTTAAATAGTCTTTAATAGCGTGAAAAAAGAAGGTTAATGGCTTTTAAAGCTCATTTTTTCTTATATAGGGTACTTCAGCAGTTCATAAAGCACCTTTTGTCCTATAAACTAGATAATCTCTCTGTGATATTCGTTTCAAAAAGTTACTTTTAGTTCTTTTGATCTCTAGTTTTATTCTTGTAGTGATGTAGAATGCTCAATATAAGCGCGCAAAAAGAGCCTTATATTACAAAATGAGAATTCCAGTAATATTACTATGTATTTAATTTATGCTTCTATAAATTTTAAATACTAATTTAACAGGAAGTTTTACAAGAAAGTGTATAAGTTTAAATGATGGTCAGAAACAGTCTTGATTTACAACAGGCTATTAGTTTGGTAGATAACAAAATAAATCCCAAGCATCTTAATCGGGTACAAGAAATAATCTTAGTTAAATCTTTGGAAGGACAAACATACTCACAAATTGCTATTGAGTACAACTATGGCATGGAGTATATTAAGACATCTGGCTCTGAATTATGGAAATTATTGTCTCAAGCTTTTGGACAACAGGTTAACAAAAGTAACTGTAATAGTTTTATTAGAAGGCAAATTTCTGGATTTACTGGTAACACATTTTCTCCGAACAAACGAGCCGAAATCATTGAAGACAGACAAGATAATGTTAGTGCTGAGAATGTCCAAAAAGAAAATAGTATTTCTCTGATAGCTCCTGAGATATCTGATTTTCAAGGAAGAGATAGAGAGTTATCCCTAATTGAAAAATGGAGTAGTAGCTCAGACTGCCGTTTTGTTTTGATGACAGGAATGATTGGCTGTGGAAAAACGACATTGGCAATAAAAGCAGCAGAAATACTTGAAAAGAAATTTCATCGTGTTATCTATTTGTCGATGAGTAATAGCCTCGATTTAAAAAATTCAATCAAGTTTTGTTTGCACAGTTTAGATCCTAACTTAGAAATTAGTTCAGATATCAATAAGCTATTAGCAGACCTAACATTATATTTAAAAAGATATCGATGCTTGATTGTCTTAGACGATTTAGATTCAATTGTTGAATTCAAACAAATGGCATCCTATTATCGTTCTGGATGTGAAAAATATGCTCAGTTTTTACGTTGTCTGATTACGGCAAATCATCAAAGCTTAGTTATTGCTAGTAGTCGTAATAGTATCAAACAGTTAAGCTACTATAGCAGCAAACAAGTAAAATTTTTACATTTGAAAGGCATGAAGTCAGAAAATCTCTGGTCTATATTCAAACCTGAAATTACTATAGATATTTCTCAAGATGTTTGGAATACAATATGCAGCTACTATCAATATAACCCTGAACTAATGAAGATTGTAGTGAGTAATTTAGAATATTTACCAGTATCAGATTCTAATATTTACCATAAATATACGCCTCATATTGAGGAGATAGATATGATAATTGAAGAAGAGTTAAACTCTCTAGATGAAATTGGCAAAGAAATAATTTACTGGTTAGCTTTTAGTTTAGAAAATTATACTCCAGACAAATTGTTTCAAAAAATCAATCACCATCAAAACAAAATTTTACAGGTAATTGGCTTTTTAAAAGAACACTCTTTGATAGTAGAAGAAAATCGCAATTATGCTCTACTTCCTATGTTTAAAGACTATGTTCAACGCTATTTAATCAACGCTGCTAAACAAATGAGGGCTTAGTCCCGCTGAGGGTAAGTAATAAATAACAATAATATCTAATTAATTTTGTTAAAGCACTTTT